>CASGDQ010000069.1 GCA_949300325.1 uncultured Spirochaetales bacterium | reverse complement strand
TGTTCTGCGCTGACTGCGGTCATGTGATGTACCAGCAGCGGTATCAGAACAAGAACCGCAAGCAGGACTGTTACATCTGCGGCAGCTACAAGAAGCGCACCCGCGACTGTACGGCGCACTTTATCCGCACCGACCTGTTGACCGCCGGTGTCCTCTCCAATCTCCGGCAGGTGACGGAATACGCCGCCAAGCATGAGAGCCGCTTTGTGAAGCTGCTTATCCAGCAGAACGAGATCGGCGGCAAGAGAAAGACCGCCGCAGCCACGAAGCAGCTTGAACAGGCGCAGGAGCGCATTGCCGAAGTGAGCCGCATAATCAAGCGGCTGTATGAGGACAATGTGAACGGCAAAATCAGCGACGAACGTTTCATGGAACTGTCGGCCGACTATGAGCAGGAGCAGCGGGAACTGAAAGACCGCGCCGCCGCTTTGCAGGAGGAACTGAACAAGTCGCAGGCCGCCACCGTCAACGCGGAAAAGTTTATGGGTATCGTCCGAAAGCACCTTGCCTTTGAGGAATTGACCCCCACCCTCTTGCGGGAGATGATTGAGAAAATCGTCGTGCATGAGTGCAGCTATGACGAGAACGGCACCCGCAGGCAGGACATTGAAATTTATTACAGCTTTGTCGGCAAGATTGACTTGCCCGAAGCCTAACGCCCGACCTATCCGACACAATGCGCAAGTGCCGGATAGGAACGGCAAAATTTTTTACACTTCTATTACTTCTTTATCGCACATTAGTAAAGGCCCACGGGAGGAAGCGTCTCGCACTACGGTGAGATCCTATTGGAAACGCTTCCTGAAACCGGCGTCATGTTCCAATATCCGACAAAATATTTTTCTGGATCATCCAAAGGCCCCCTCCTTCCGGATATCCATGTGGACCGCAATATGGATGATTATAAAAACGGCATCGATACGGATTTGAAGGCGCTGGGATTTATTCATTGAAATAATAAAAATCATCAAGATAAAACGGCTAGACTGATCTACAAATCAGATGCCCTTCATCTCCTGATAGCAATCCATCCTTTCATGGGACTCGGCAACAAGATGATCGACATCCATAGCAATTTCGAATCCATACCCTTTCGAGAATTTACTTATTGATGAGAAAATACAGGCAATCTCCTCGTCTGAATACATTCTGGCCTGGAAATATCCTAAAGAAACATGAGGAAGATATATTTGTCCCAGAGGACAAATTTTTTCCATTTCTAGGAATAAGGACATAAGCAATTCATAATCCTTCTCCGCAGAAGGTAAAAACTTGATGCTGATTACATCGCTTCCATCTGAACTGACACCCAATGCCGTCATATGTATCTTTTTGCCAGCATAATCCTTCCTTATTGTTTTGAAAGCATCCTTTATCAAAGGAAGAGAAACAGCCATTCGCTTTTCGACATTATCAATAGATCCAGAATTATTCTGATTCCAAAAAGTATGCAAAGTAATGTGGTATGTCTCTGCTGGAAGATCAACAACAAGCCCGCCTATTCGATCCATAAACATGTCATGCAGACTCTGGCATTTTGCAATATCATTATCATCAAGCTTAAATACAGATGTATAACCATAGAATGGCTTCAACAATCCTTCTGGAGAAACTTTTCTTACAAGCTTTTCAGAAATGCACCACTCTTTTGGAAAAATTGAAGAATCGGATCCATATTTTTCAAGAACAAAATTTTTATATTCATTATAATCCATAGCAAACCAATCCTTCCTTAAAGGCTCTTGATTCATAAATTCACACATTTCCCTGGTTCCATATCAGAGACTGTAAACAAGCCTCGAAAATCTTTCATATCGAAATGCCTTTGGAAAACGAGATCTCCAACGGAAAAACTCACCTTGTAATCAATTGTTTTGGAAATCAATTGCATATCCGAATATAAGGAATCTATCTGAGTTCGTGAAAACTCCTGGAGTTTAAAATATCCAAGTGAAACATGAGGTGTATACTTCTTCCCTACAGGCCAGATCTGTTCCGATTTATCAAAGATATATTCCAAAAGCGCGCAATCATCTTTTGAATCCGGTATGAACTTGATGCTGACAACATCGGAGCCATTGCTGCTTGGGCCGAGAGCCTTTAACGTGATGCGCGTATCGCGGTAACGGTCATACAAATTGCAAAAGAAACTCCTGATCAAAGGCATCACCTTATTATTCTCTTCGTCAATCTCATCCATACTCTTTGAAACGGTATATACATTGGCATATTCATGCGCAGTGACATGAAATGTCTCACAAGGGAGAACAACAAACATATCCCCGCTCTTTTCAAATAACCGCTCCTGGATGGACCGGCAGATATTACGATCCTCTTTTGACAACCTGAATACCGAGGTATATCCATAAAATGGTAAAAAATCCCCATTACTTGAAACCTTATCCCGCAAAGGTGCACTGATATTCCATTTCTTTGGAACATTCCAAATCTGAGAGGAGAAAGCGCTTGATACCCTATCTATAAATTCTTCATACATATATAACCCCTTTATAAAATTACTTTATTGACCCCTCGGACAATCCCGAAATAAAGTACTTCTGCAAGAACAGGAAAAGCAAACATACTGGAAGGATGGCAAGCACAGCGGCCGCTGCGGCCATATTCAGGTTTACAGAGAAATCGGAAAAGAATTTTGAAATGTACAATGTAATCGTTTCAAGTTTGCTCTTTTGCAGAAAATAAAGCGCATACTTGTAGTCGTTCCAAATCTTCACACCTGTCAAAATCAGTACGGATGCCACAACCGGCTGCAACTGCGGCATTATGATTTTAAAGAAAATCAAGCTATCCCGACAGCCATCCATAGCCGCAGCCTCATCCAATTCTGTAGATATCGTTCGTATAAAGTTTGTAAACAAGAACACAGACATGGGAAGATTATATGCAGCCAAGACCAATATTATCCCCCAATATGTATTTATCGCCCCTAATTTAAGCATATTTGTATATAACGGAACGATGACGCTTAAGGAAGGGATCATCATTACAGCCAGGACCATATTCACGATGAAAGAGCTTATGCGGCTTTTTATTCTTGCCAAAGGATAAGCGCAGGCCGCTCCACAGAACAATACCAGAATTACGGCACAAACCGTAACTAGAATCGAATTGCCAAAAGCCTGGAATATCTTGCCGTCCCCAAGCACATCTAAATAATTTCCGAAATCAAGATACTTCGGCGGTATCCATCTTGAAGAAAAATCATCCGGATGTTTGAAAGACACCATTACGAGTATATAAACCGGAATGAAATGAAAGAATGCAATCAGAACACATAAAATGTTCAAAATCTGTCTGACAATCTTCTTGCGCATATCAATCTTCCTTCTTTAAGAACCTGTTGACCAGCAAAGTGGCGGTCATAATTATAAGGAACAGGCACACACCCAAAGCAGAGGCATAGCCTGCATTCTGCACATCGAAATAAAGATAATTGATCATGGTCGATATCGTATGCGAGCTGAATCCAGGTCCGCCATTCGTAAGGGATACTACAAGATCGTACATCTGTAATCCGCCAATCAGCTTAAGTGTCACATTTGTGAGTATGGAAGCCTTGAGCATCGGCAAAGTGATTTTGAAAAAAACCTGCACAGGTGATGCTCCATCAATCATAGGCGCCTCATACATCGATTTCGGTATGCCCTGCAGACCTGCCAGATATATGACCATCGACTGGCCGACAAACTGCATCGAGGTGATCACCATGATAAAATTCACAGCCCTGGTCCCACTGGCAAGCCAATCAACCGGCTCATGTCCAAAAAGCATGAGGATATCATTGAGAGCACCATTATCATACTGGACAATGAAAAACCAAATATATCCCATCAGCAGGCTAGAGACCATGACAGGAAGATATATGGCAGCCCTGATGGCGCTCCGACCGCGGAAGGCCCTGTTAAGCAGCAATGCATAACAAAGTCCGAAGATATTCTGCAGCAACGTGTCTCCCAGGCCGACATAAAATGTATTCTTGATGGAATGTATGATTTTTGAATCCGAAAAAAGCTTCTTATAATTCTCCAGCCCTACATATGAGTAGGACTGGGAAAAACCGTTCCAATCTGTCAATGACATCTTTACGCCATTGACCAGCGGAATGAATACAAAGAATACAATCAGCAAAACAGCAGGAAGGCACATCACATATAATGTTTTTCTTCTGTTCATAACAAAGCCCTCATTTTTTCAGCCTGTCATACTCCGCCTTCATCATCGCAGACCCTTCCTCCACACTGGATTCACCTGAAAGCAATGAAGTACTGTAAACTTTCAAAGTATTCCACATACCATCCGGAAGATATTCCCTGTCAAAATGGTTTGACACATAACAGCCGGTTATCACATCGAGAAGACTGGAAATCTCTTCGTTGAAACCTTCAACATTTGTCATTGACGGGGGAAGATTGTATGCTTCTGCGACAAGCTTCACATTTTCAGGTTTTGCAAGATAATCGATGAAAACAAGCGCCTGCTCAAGATTTTTTCCATCCTTCCAAGCACCAACAGCATCACGTTCGCCGCTTATAAGGAAGCTTTCATCATTTTCAGAATACCCAGGAATTTTCATCATGCTGACATCGGCATTCGGGTTAAGCTTCTTCACCTCTGCCATTGTAAGATTGGACTGGAAAGCAAAAGCTACCTTATCCTGAGCCAAGCCCCTATAAGTTCCGGATTTATCTGCAGTAAGATAATCGACGTTCGTGTATCCTTTCTCTACAAGATTAAGGACAAACTCCCCTACCTCATCGTAATTGCTCCAGTCGAAAGTACCATCATATAGCGACTGGGCATAATTCTGTTTCTTAGATGTAGTGAGTATCGAAAGGGACAATCTTGAAAAAAGACCCGCAACATCAGAAGAATCCTTTCCTGCAATATGTATTGGCGTATAGCCTGCTGCCTTAATCTTCTCGCAAGCATCCAGGAATTCGGGAAGGGTTTCCGGCTGTCTATCGACACCAGAAGCTTTCAGGACAGTATTGTTACAAATCATTCCTGTGATATCAATATCCATTGGAAGAGCAACGATATTGCCTGAAAGATCGGTCACAGTCCCTTCAATCTCAGGAGCAAGATATTTTACCCATTCACGTTCATTAAGAGGATAAAGATAACTTCCATAAAGGAATACCGCCCAGCCATGTGTCGTAAACAGATCAGGCAGATCATTGGCCGCCATTTTCGCCTTCATAAGCGATTGATAATCTTTTCCATATGAAACTATTTCGACCTGTATATCGGAATGTTCCGCATTGAACTTATCTACAATTTGTTCATAGGCTTCCAATGTCGAACCTGTTTCCTTGACTGCAAATTCAAGATGAACAGCCCCCTGCTGTTCGCTGCTGCCACTTGCAAAAAGAAGGGATGCACAGCAAAAAACCATAGCAATTAATAAAAAGCGTCTCATTCATACCTCCTATGACACCGATGTCATAATTCATAATACATCAATTGACACCGATGTCAACATTTTTTTTCAACCTATTTCGATTTATTTTAATTCTATGAAATAAACACTATTTCATAAAAAATAATCAAGCGTAATTTTTTGATAGATTTGTTCACCAATTACTATCTTACATAAATTTTTTCTGCAGGCTATCCCGTTTGATAAAACTGGCAGGGACCACAATATGATCCTCATCATTTCCATCTTCGGGTATAAGCATCAATACAAGATTCTTAGCCAGATCATAATATGCAGGCCTGATTGTGGATAACCCCGGAGAGATATAAGAGCTCAAAGGTATGTCGTCGAAGCCAATCACGGATACATCCTCACCTATCTTGATGCCAAGCTCTTCAAACGCCTTATACACTCCTATAGCACGCTCATCACCTGAAATAAAAAAAACTTCCTTCATATCCCCTTGCTCATGCTCTTTAAGGATATGGGAATAAGCACTTTCCGCATTGCCGATTCCATAGGTTATTTTAACATTAGAGACATCAAGACCATGAGATTTGAATGCATCGACTACCCCGTTGACACGATCTCTGTTGACCAAAGTATCGCTTCTTAAAAGCAGCTCTACGCCAGAGAGACCTTTTTGGCATAAAGAATCAAACACGGAATAAAGAACTTGGTAATTATTATTACTGACATATCTGACAGAATTATCGTATGCTCTTTCAAATACTACAAAGGGAATATTTCTCGCTCTAAGCGCACTTATTCTGACGTCGTTCTCCTCCTCATAAAACAGTATGACTCCATCCAGATAATTCACCGATTTTGAAATCATCGATTTCTCAAGGTTTTCCTCGTCGTAAAAGTATTCAACAAGTACGGTTATCCCTTTTTCCAAACAGATGATTCCAACCTGTTCTATTATCATCTGCATCCATTGCAGAGGAAATCCATTGGTAGTGCGAATGGAGAGAAGAATAGTTTTATCCTTTTTAATCTTAAGATTTTTTGCATATGTGTTTGGCGTATAGCCAAGCCTATCAATTACAGATTTTATTTTCTCTTCTGTATCTTTTGCCACATTCCCTTCATTATTGACAACCCTCGCCACCGTTTTGGGAGAAAATCCGGAAAGCTTAGCAATATCATATATCGTATACTTCTTTTGCATTGGACCGCCCTTATGACATTGATGTCATAAGTATAGCAACAAGAAAAGGGAGAGAACAACAAGAATAAAAAAGAATGGTAAAATTCCTCAAAGCAAGAAGAAACAGGAAGTGCAAAGAAAGAAAAAAAAAGCCATCATATCTGTGATGATGGCTCTGCTCAAGAGAATATCTTAGAACTTGTTGAACTGTGCTACATCTACAACGAACACCGTACAGCCTCCGACCTCGGATGGTACGGAAACAAACGGAATACCCGTTACGTGGGTGCCGCTTTCAACTGCAGAAGGCGGCATGTATGGTACGTTCTCAGTCCTCTTGCCCGCCTGCTTTCTTATGATTTCAAGCGCATGGTTGACCTTCTCATCCTCGCATCCTATGAGGATGGTCGAATTAGTTTTCCTTAAAAATCCACCCATTGTGGCGAGCTTTGTAACATAATAACCTTCTTCGTTCAGGCTGTGGACGGTATTATCCTCGTCAAGCTGTCCTATGATTGCGATTATCATTTTCATAATTCTCACCTCCGGTAAAAATTATAACAATTACAAATGCATATGAAAAGAAAGAAAACACATCAATGGGAAAAATATTGCCAGAGAGCATCCTCCGGTACAGGGGCTGTTATCTCCAGCATCTCCTTTTTCACAGGATGCAGAAACACAGCCTTGCGGGCATGCAGGCATATTCCGCCATCCGGGTTGCTGCGCTCGGCACCATACTTCAGATCTCCCTTTATATGTACACCTATAGCAGCTAATTGGCTCCTGATCTGATGATGGCGGCCCGTATGCAGATCTATTTCCAATAGATAATATCTATCGCTTTTCCCGATAAGGCGGTAATCGAGAACAGCAAGCTTCGATCCTTTCTTCTCATCCTTATAGGCATAACTTTTATTCTGGCTGCTGTTGCGGACCAGGTAATGCCTCAGCGTGCCTTGCTCCGGATCGGGGCATTTGTCGACGATGGCCCAATATGTCTTTTTCACCCCTCCTTCATCCCTGAAAGCCTCGCTCATCCTCTTAAGGGCCTTTTCCGTCTTGGTATAGATGACGATTCCCGAAGTCGGCCTGTCAAGACGGTGCGGAGAACCGAGAAACACGTTTCCAGGTTTATTGTAAGCCTCTTTGAGATACTCCTTCACATCATCTTGAAGCGTCCTATCTCCCGTTTCATCACCTTGGCAAAGCTCGCCGACAAGCTTGTTTATTACAATGAGGTGGTTATCCTCATAAAGGATGCGGTTTTTAGAAAGCATCAGTCCTCATCCTCCTCGAAAAGATCCGGGGATGCCTCTTCAGAGGTAGAAGTATCTTTTGTCTGCCTGATTGCAATCTTCTCTATTTCCTTTGCTGTCAGGCGCACTCCTCCGCCGCTCGGACTCTTCTGCACACGGAAATCTGCAAAACGCATCTTCTCCTCAAGCATCTTGTATCCTTTGCCCTTCTTATACTGCAGGAAGATGACTGCTGCCGGATAGAGGGAGAACTTTTTGATCTTGGCATTCGGATTCTTAAGCACGGAGTAAAGCTTTCCCGTGGTGAAAGACGGAATCTGGAACCTCTTTATATAGCATATCTTCTTCTGATCCAGTTTTGACTTTTCCGTATAGATTATGGTGAAAACCTCTTTCGCTATGATATCCTTCTCACCGTAATTGAAATAAGCCAGCCCGTCGGTTCCGATGAATTCCCTGTCGCTGACATTCGTAACCCGGTATTCGCCATTGTTCTTCATATAGAAGATCTTATCGAACGGGCTCACCTTCATAAGAACCTCTCCCGTCTTGATATTGGTTCCGATATATCCGGTTTCCTTGTCATACCTCAGGTCCATGTTCCTTACAGCAACCTGCTTTGCGGAAAGGGACTCGAAGGAAGAGACGACAGTCTTTCTTTCATGAGCTTGCTTATCGACCATATCAAGCAATTCATCGATATAGGAAACGGCATAATCGACAATATGGGCAAGATGATCGTCAACAGCGCTTATGCGGGCATTGATCTCATTTATCTCCTCCCGGTTCTTATCGATATCGAACAATGAGATCCTGCGGATTGGGATCTTCAAGAGACGGTCGATATCCTCTGCCGAAAGCGGGATATCCCCCACTTCATGCATGAACGGCTGCATGCCGGAAATCACCGCCTTCTCAACAGCTTCCTGAGTGGTCTTGTTCTCAATCTTCTTATAAACCCGCTCCTCTATGAATATGCGTTCAAGAGTGCGCATCCTGAGCTTATCCTCGAGATGCCCCTTCTCGATATTCAGCTCCGCTGTAAGGACCTTGATAAGATGATCGGCATGATACTTTATCTGCTCTGATATCGGGACAACATGAGGCAGCCCGTCCTTTATCACAAGCGGATTGAGGCTGATCCTCACCTGGCAGTCGGTGGTCGCATAAAGGACATCGACCATATCCTTTGAATAGGTGTTCCTCTGCCATTTGATCTCTATACAGGCCTTGTCCGCAGTATAATCCTCTATCTTGTCTATCTTGAGCTGCCCGTTCTTATTGGCTTCCTCTATGCTGGCTATCATGCGCTCGGAGGTAACCCCGTAAGGAAGCTCCTCGATAACAAGCTTTTTAGGATCGCTTGCATTGAGCTTGGCTCGTATCACGACCTTTCCGGTTCCATCCGCATAATCGGAGACATCCAATATTCCGCCGCCAGGGAAATCCGGATAAAGCTCAAACTCCTCCCCTCTGAGGGCAGCCTTCTGCGCCTCCAAAACCTCCACAAGGTTATGGGGAAGTATCTGTGTGGACATTCCGACAGCAATGCCCTGCGTTCCTTGGATCACAACGACTGGAATCTTTGCAGGAAAAACCACGGTCTCCTTGTTTCTTCCATCATATGAATCCACATATTCGGTAATCTCAGGAGAATAAAGCACCTTGCGGGCAAACGGAAGAAGCCGGCATTCGATGTACCTTCCCGCGGCCGCGCCGTCTCCTGTAAGGAAGTTTCCATAGTTGCCTTGACGTTCTATAAAAAGATCGCAATTGGCGAGATTGACCAAAGCCTCGTATATCGAACTATCTCCATGCGGATGGTACTTCATCGTCGCACCGACGACGTTTGCAACCTTCATGAACCGCCCGTCATCCATCTCGAAAAGCGTATGGAGGATTCTCCGCTGCACAGGCTTCAGCCCGTCTTCGATATCAGGAATCGCCCTTTCCCTGATAACATAGCTCGCATATTCCAAAAAATTTATCTTGTATAATTCGTCCGCGTGCGCCATCAGATAAGATTCTCCATGATATATTCCCTTCTCTTAGGGGTGTTGTCTCCCATGCAGAAATCCATAACCTCCCTGGTTTCCTTTATCGAGGAAATGGAGACCGGAATGAGCTTGATATCATCGCCGATGAACTGGCCGAACTCCTTGGGGTCTATTTCACCAAGGCCCTTGAACCTGGTTATCTCGGCACCCTTCATCTTGCTTACCGCCTCGTCCCTTTCCTTCTCGCTGTAGCAGTAGATGACCTTCTGCTTGTTTCTCACCCTGAAAAGAGGCGTCTCAAGGATATACAGATGCCCCTGGGTGACAAGCTCCTCGAAATAAGTGAGGAAGTATGTCATTATGAGATTCCTGATATGGTATCCGTCGTTATCAGCATCGGTTGCAATGACGACCTTGGCGTATCTCAGATTCTCAAGATCCTCCTCGATTCCGAGAGCAGCCATGATATTGTACAGCTCGTCATGCTTGTAGATGATGCTTCTTTTCTGTCCTTCTACGTTATACAGCTTGCCGCGAAGGGAGAACACAGCCTGATACTCGGGCTTCCTGGTCTTTGTGATCGTTCCGGAGGCAGAATCGCCCTCGGTCAAAAAAATCATCGATTTCTCGGCCTCTTCCCTATGGGCATTGGACCGGTCGGAGAGATGGTATTTGCAATCCTTTAGCTTTTGGATGTTGATGCTGGTTTTTTTGGCCTTCTCCCTCGCGCCGTTTCTGACCGTCTGCTCTTCCTTATGGACCTGTTCGTTGGATACGATCTTTGCCTGCATCGCCTGCGCCGTCTTTGTGTTCTTCATCAGCGCATCGACAACCGCTTCCTTGACCTCTGGCACTATCCAGCTCTTGACGTCGGTATTACCGAGCTTGTTCTTCGTCTGGCTTTCAAAAATCGGATCCTTGAGCTTGATGGCTATGGCTCCGACGATGCCGTCCCTTATCTCGGGGGCCGCCCAGTTCTTTTTGAAATACTCGTTGATGCCTTTCAAAAAGCCTTCCTTGAAAGCTGCCAGATGGGTTCCTCCATCTGAGGTATGCTGCCCGTTGACATAGGAAAAATAGTTTTCTCCGTAGCTGGAGGTATGAGTGAAAGCGATCTCTAGCCTTTGGCTTTTGTAGTGGATCACATCATAAAGCGCTACATCACCGAGCTCCTTTGCCAGCAGATCCATCAGCCCGTTCTGGCTTTTGATGATCTCCCGGTTGAAAGAAAGCACAAGCCCGGTATTCAGATAAGCGTAGTTGTTCAACCTGCTTCTGATATAATCGTCATTGAACTGATAATCGCCGAAAATCTCCTTATCGGGTATGAACTCGAAATAGGTGCCGTTCGGCTCTTCTGTCTTCGCTTCCTTCTTGCTTTTCAGAATACCGCGCTCGAAAGAGGCGGTCATGGATTTGCCATCACGGAAGGATGTGACAAGGAAATAGGAGCTCAGGGCATTCACGGCCTTGGTTCCCACCCCATTGAGACCGACCGAATACTGGAAGGCATCACCTGTGTATTTTGCGCCGGTGTTTATCTTGCTGACGCAATCAACCACCGACCCTAAAGGTATGCCTCTTCCATAATCGCGCACCGTAACCTTGTTATCCAGAACGGTGATGATTATCTTGTTGCCATAACCCATCACGAATTCATCTATCGAGTTGTCTATGACTTCCTTCAAAAGGATGTAGATGCCATCGTCGATATGGGATCCGTTTCCCAAACGACCGATATACATCCCCGGTCTCCGCCTGATGTGCTCGAGCGGGGACAGGGACAATACGTCCGCTTCCGTATATTTTGCTGTGCCCATATTCATCAACTATACCCTAAATAACCGTATAAATGCAAACAACGCTTATATATTTTTATATACTGCATAAATGCTTTAAGTTACCGGATAGGCAACAAATTCTCCGATATTGCCATAAATTATGGAAGAAGCCAGAATATGGACATGGACATTTCCCTAATCAAGGATAGCGAGATTGAAGAGACATCAGATCTGATGGCATCCTGTTTCAGCCCGTCGTACCACAGCATCTTCTTTCTGAAAAAGGAGCATACTGTCGTTTCAAGAGAAGATGGAAGGATCTTAGGAGGCTGCAATGCCGATGTATTCACCATCCCTGGCGGCAAGAAAATCGGCTATATAGGATGGCTATACACCCAAAAGGAAGCAAGGGGAAAAGGGGTTGCATCAGCGCTGAAAGAAGAAATGATTTCACACCTTGAAAAAGAAGGATGCGATGAAATCCTGCTTCTGATCGAAGGGGACAACCCCTCTTCCTTCAAGCTCTTTTGCAAGGACATGAGGATAATGGGCCTGTTTTCACAAATCAGGACCTTCGGCATCGGAATTGTAAAAGTATGGAAGCGCATGAGCCATTTCTTTGATTTCGGCTACTTTTTATGGCACCGAGGAAAAGGCAGGGATATCGGAAAGGAAAGCATTGCAAGCTGGCTTTATCTGGCATTTTTCTCCATAGCAGCCGCAAGCATCTTCGCTTTCAGGACAAAAGCGCCGATGCTTGAAAGCCTCTGCATCACGCTTATCCTTTCGCTTGGCAGGTGCCTAGTGATGAAGCTTGTGCTCGGCTGGAAATTCTCAATACTGCTTAACTGGGATACAAGCCTTTTATACTGCCTGATATCGGCTCTTGCATTGCCGTTTTTCCTTCCTCCCATTGCCGGGGTGTATGTAAAGGGAGGAAATTGGAAAATGAGCGGAAAGCGTCTTCCTCTTGCAGCATCAGGATGTGCCGCCATAGCAGCGGAGGCGGCCTTGGCAATCATATCAGGCAGGATAGACCTGACTCTTCCTCTACTCCTGATGGATGCTCTTCTGCCCTTCTATCCTTTCTCGGGCTTCAATGCGTCAAGGATAAGACGGCAGATCAAAGCCATAAGGAAGAAATGAGACATCCCCCATGCGGCATTTATTGAATAAAAAGGGGTAAGACATTATCATTAGCCGTATGAGCAAGTATCCTTTCAACGAAATAGAAAAAAAGTGGCAGAAATACTGGGAGGAAAACAAAACTTTCAGGACCATCGAAGATGAATCGGTGCCGGAGGAAAAGAGAAAATACGTCCTCGACATGTTCCCTTACCCATCCGGAGCAGGACTCCACGTGGGACACCCAGAGGGCTATACGGCGACCGACATCTATTCAAGATATCTCAGGATGAATGGCTACAATGTGCTTCACCCGATGGGCTTCGATGCTTTCGGACTCCCTGCGGAGAACTATGCAATCAAGACCGGCACGCATCCGTACACCACCACAAAGAAGAACATGGAGAACTTCACCCGACAGCTCAAGAGCCTCGGATTCTCATACGATTGGGACAGGGAGATTGCGACCTGTGATCCCGAGTACTATCACTGGACGCAGTGGATCTTCAAGAAGCTCTTCGAAAAAGGTCTGGCCTATGAGGCAAGCACCCCGATCAACTGGTGCCCCAGCTGCAAGACAGGGCTTGCCAACGAGGAAGTGAAGGAAGGACATTGCGAAAGATGCGGGACGAAGGTCGAGAAAAAGAACATAAGGCAGTGGATATTGAAGATCACGGCTTATGCAGACCGTCTGCTTGAGGATCTTGATACCCTTGACTGGCCTGAGAGCGTAAAGACGATGCAGCGCAACTGGATCGGAAAGAGCGAAGGGGCTGCAGTATTCTTCAAGCTTGAGAATTTCGACGATACCCTCGAAGTATACACCACACGCTGCGATACCCTGTTCGGCGCAACCTACATGGTCATCGCTCCAGAACATCCTCTTGTCTCCAAGCTCACCACAAAGGAACAGAAAGCCGCAGTCGAAAAGTATCTTGAGGATACAAAGCATAAGAGCGATCTGGAAAGAACGGACCTTGCAAAAGACAAGACCGGCGTATTCTCCGGATCCTATGCTATAAACCCGGTCAACGGAGAAAGGATTCCAATATGGATCGCAGACTATGTGCTCATAAGCTACGGCACCGGCGCGATCATGGCCGTTCCTGCGCATGACGACAGGGACTGGGAATTTGCCAAGAAGTTCGGCCTTCCCATCATCGAGGTTCTCAAAAGCGATGTCGATGTGCAGACCCAGGCATGGACCGAAGACGGGATACATGTCAATTCCCAGTGGCTCGACGGGCTCAACAAGGAAGATGCCATCAATAAGATGATCGCATGGCTGGAAGAGCATAAGTGCGGGCACAAGGCGGTAAACTACAAGCTCCGCGACTGGATCTTCAGCCGCCAAAGGTATTGGGGAGAACCCATCCCTCTTGTACACTGTCCCAAATGCGGAACAGTAGCCGTTCCAGATGACGAGCTTCCGCTCACCCTTCCAGAAGTCACAAAATACGAACCGTCAGGCACTGGCGAGAGCCCCCTTGTCAACGTCCCCGAATGGGTGAACACAAAGTGCCCTGTATGCGGAGCCGATGCCAAGAGGGAGACCAATACGATGCCGCAGTGGGCAGGCTCCTGCTGGTACTATCTCAGATATATCGATCCTAAGAACAATGATAGGTTCATAGACCCGGAAAAGGAAAAGTACTGGATGCCGGTAGACCTCTATGTCGGTGGAACCGAGCATGCCGTGCTGCACCTGCTCTATTCAAGGTTCTGGCACAAGGTGCTCTACGACCTCGGTCTTGTAAGCACAAAGGAGCCGTTCCAGAGGCTTGTAAACCAGGGCATGATCACAAGTTTCGCATACCAAAAGAAGAATAAATCTCTAGTTCCTGTGGATAAGGTAAGCGAAACCGCACCTGGAAAATTCATTGAAACCGAAACAGGCGAAGAGGTAACCCAGGTTACTGCAAAGATGAGCAAGAGCCTCAAGAACGTCATCAACCCGGATGATTTCATCCGCGACTATGGCGCCGATTCGGTCAGGATGTACGAGATGTTCATGGGACCGCTCACAGAAAGCAAGCCGTGGGCGACTGCAGGCTTCATGGGTGTCTACCGCTTCCTCGACAGGGTCTGGAGGATTGTCACCGAAAAGAATATCGAGGATAAAGAACTGGACAAAGAACTCGACAAGCTCATGAACAAGACCATAAAGAAAGTCAGCCAGGATACCGAGACTCTCAACTTCAATACCGCCATCAGCCAGATGATGGTGTTCGTCAACGAGCTTAACAAGCTTGAGACTGTGCCGAAGAAAACTCTTGAAATCCTTGCGCTTCTTATGAGCCCCTACACTCCTCATATTGCAGAAGAGATGTGGGCTCTGCTTGGACACGAACCAAGCATCTCCAAGGAAAAATGGCCTTCATGGGATGAGAAGAAATGCCTCGATGACGAGGTGGAAATAGTTGTGCAGATCAACGGAAAGCTCAGAAGCAGGATAATGATGCCGCACAACGCAGATAAAGAAGAGGTGCTTAAAGCTGTCAGAAACGACGAGAAGACAAAGCAGTGGACCGAAGGTAAGACGATTGTCAAGGAAATCGTCGTTCCCAATAAGCTTGTCAACATCGTTGTAAAGTGACAGCCCTCCCGCCTAAAGCAGGAAGCGTCCAAGGTTCTGATTATTGGAAATCTTCCTGCTGGAGCATCGGGCTTCTTAGGTGTCTCACCTTAAAAAGTGTAACTTCCCCACCATTCACGTGCTATGTTCAGAGATGCATTTTAATCTCTCTCATGGCACGTGCATCATTTTAAGCATTCTTTAAATCTTTGTTTTGATATATCCCTATGCAGAGCTGATCTGGCTTGACGGATGATATCTGTTATTCTGTCGGATTGAGCCTGAAACTATATGCTTTGTAAAAATGTGATAGCCGGCTATCCTCTCCTGCCTGAATACAGAAGCATTTTTAAAGAAGATTTCATAATCTTCAAAATATGTATATAAATACGCTAGAAAAATAGAAATTAACTCGCAAAATAGAATTTTTTATCCCGTTTTGATGATTAATTTAACACTTTATGAAAAATAAGTTATACTTATACTAGGAGGCTTTCTATGGATAATCTGATTGTCAGGGTTGAGGAAATAGAACTCGAGGATTTCAAAAACGTAAAGCACGGCAGCTTCCAGATGCCTTCTGCGTTGAAAAAAGAGACGAATGCTGCGGACATACTCGGCATCTACGGACAGAATGGAAGCGGCAAGACCGCGGTCATCGATGCTTTCTGCATTCTTCAAAGCCTGTTAAGCGGAGGCAGCCTCGGAGAGGATGCAGCCTCCCATATAAATGTCGACAGCACAAGTGCGACTATACGCCTTACTCTCCGCATACTTGATCAGAATATGGAAAGCCTTGGCCTTTACACCTACACGCTGTCCATCATAACAAAGGACGGAAAAGGGGCAATCGGAACAGAAAGCCTCAGCGTCAGGAAAAAAATTGAAGAGGGATATGGAAGGGAGAAGGTGCTGGTCCGCTATGATGCAGGATGCCTCGGCTTCAAGCCGGAATCGACATTCAAAAAGATCATAAAGACCTCGAAGGATATCTCGCTTGATCTGATGGTCGCCTCACGCATGGCAGAGCGGACAGGAAGCTCCTACATATTCGGTAAAGATGGAGGATACGATGTATTCTCAAAGCTTGGCGGAGAATTTAAAGAAGACTACGCAGTGCCGATAACCGCAATAAGGAACTATGCAGAAACCTCCCTCGTGGTGCTCAGCACAAGGGAATCAGGAATTGGAAAGGATGACAAGCTGAAGCTGTCGTTCCAGAAAAAGACCGTAGGAGGAGGAATATCACTGGGCCAGATAATAATCGATTTGAAACATAGCCAGGTGCTCAGCATGAACGAGGAAAAACAGCTCAGGAGGATGATACGGGAAATGAACACCGCGCTCTCTGCGATAGTCCCACACCTTGAGCTTGGGCTTTATACCGCAGGAGAAGAGCTCACCGACAGCGGCAAGAAAGGAATCAGGATAGAAATAGTATCCCTCAAGAACGGCAAAGCGATTCCGCTCAGGTTCGAATCGGAGGGAATAATAAAAATAATCTCGATACTCAACATACTGCTATGCGTATACAACAACCCCTCGGTATGCCTTGTGATCGATGAATTCGATGCAAGCATCTTCGAATACCTTTTAGGGGAGCTGATATCGGTATTCAGCCAGGGCGCCAAGGGCCAGATGATCTTCACAAGCCACAACCTCAGGATATTGGAGATGATCGACAAGGACTCTGTCATCTTCAGCACCTCCAACCCCGGCAACAGATACATCAGGATGACAAACATCAAGAACACGAACAATCTCAGGGATGTCTACATCAGGAGCATCCTGCTTGGAGGCACAAAGGAGAACATCTACGAGGAGACGGACAGCCATGAGATCGGCATGGCTTTGAGAAAGGCATGGAGGGATGATGAAGAGGAGTAAGAAGCTTGTACTGCTGATATGCGAGGGGCAGACCGATGAGAACGCCCTCTACTACATCATGAAGGCCTTCTTCAACCACAACGAAATAAAATTCCATATAGCTCATGGGGATCCGATACTCACCCATGACAAGGAAAAAGGATCGGTCATGGACGATGTCCGCGACATCGTAAGGATGGAGATGAAACGCTATGCCCTGAAAAAGGGAGATATCCTTGCCGTGTTCCAGATAACCGACACAGACGGAGTCTTCATAAGCAACGAAAAGATAGTGGAAAACCCAGAGGCGCAAAAAATAGCATACCATGCCGACCATATCGAAACTGCGTATGTCTCATCGATCAAAGCTAGAAACCATAAGAAAAGAAAGAACATGAACATCCTTTCAGAGGAAAGGAGCATAAACGACGAGACACCTTACAGGCTGTACTACATGTCCCGTAATCTGGAGCATGCGCTCTACGGGAAGGAAGAAAGCATGAACGACAGCAGAAAGACAAGCCTTGCCGACAGCTTCTCTTCACGCTTTAACAAGGACTGGAAAGCCTTCCTGTACTATATAGAAAACGAAGGGCAGCCTCTTGGGGAAAATTTCCAACAGTCATGGGACGAGATCCGGAAGGAAACAAGAAGCCTGGAAAGGCATACGAACATTAATCTCCTGTTCAGGGAATTCCTCTACTTGTCAGAGCCTGAGAGATGAGGATTCCCGGATGATAAGCTCAGTTCCAAGATAAATCGAATTGATGCTGACATCGTCCTTTTCTATAAGCTTGATAACCATCTCGGTAGCCAAAGCTCCTATCTGCGCGGTAGGCTGACGCACCGTAGTGATCGTTGGATTCATAATCTGGCTGATAAAAATATCATCAAATCCTACGACTACAATATCCTCGGGAACCCGATAGCCCAATTCAAGAGAGGCTTTAATTGCAGAAGCTGCTATAACATCCGAAATGCAGAAAAAAGCATCAGGCCGGCCTGGGCTGTTCAGCATATGCATTGCAACAGCCTTAGCTGTATCAAAATCCATATCTGCCCCTATTTCCGCTATAAGATTCTTATCCACAGTGATACCGGCTTCCCTAAGGGCATCGACATAACCTTTATAACGGCTTCTTGCATACTTGAACGAACCAGGTCCGTTTATCAATGCGATCCTTCTCCTTCCAAGCCCAAGAATATATTTTACGGCATTATGAGCAGCAACTTCATCATCAATAGTCACAAACGGAACAGGGCTGTCAACAACGCCCTCACAGCAGGTCACAGTTGGAATCTGATCCTTAAGACGCTCTATCTTCTCCCTTGTCATGGAATTAGTGCATATAAGTCCAACAGCATGTGTTTTCTTCAGAAGTCTAAGAAAAGATTCCAAAGTATCATCGGAAATAGGATCCTCGTTTATCAGAAGAGAATAACCTTTCCTGTTTGCAGCCGCGCGCGCAGATTCTGCAATCGGGCTGTAAAAAGGATTTTTTAGTGCAGGAACATTGAAAACAATCAAATTATCAGAAGGTACCGGCATCAGATCCAACGAGGATATGTCCATGCCAAGTTCCTTCATCGCATTCATCACCTTCACCCTCGTCTGATCCTTCACGAGCGGTGATTTATTAAAGACCCGGCTTATCGTGGCAATCGATATGCCGGAAGCCTTAGAAATGCTTTCATATGTATGGTTCCTGTCCCTCATGGCAGCGCCCCCAAGCTAAAGATTCTCTAAAATCCCAAGCACCCCCATTATCTCCGATTCCGGTATCGGAGCACAAGTTTTTTCATAAATTTCTGAAAAAATTTCTTTCAGCTCTTCATAGTACCATCCTGTAGGAGGGACATTGATCCCCGTTGAAACCACTACAGGGTACGAGATATCGAAAACAACCTTGCCCTCTTTTTGAGGATAAGCGTAAATAGAAGAGCCATCATAGACAACCAAAGCTCTGTCGAAAAGAACTCTCCATGTGGCAGTAAACGGATTAGATGCTTTCAACCATCCTGCTTCAGCCCTTACGGAAAAATTTGGATAAACATATTCCATATGGTAATAATTCGCATATTCAGAGCCATCAGAACTTCTTTTCCTGCATATGATATCTTCAGGCTTGCCAAAAAGACTGAAAATCATATCCAGATCATGGATATGCAGATCAAACGGCACAAGACCGCTCTTATTCTTATCAAAAAGCCATCCATCCTTAGCCCATGCGGGTTCAGCGCTGAGCCTTGTGAAATTTGCATCCAGCACCTTGCCATATGTCTTATCTTCCACAAGCTTCTTCAGCACCTTATATTCCTTGGTATACCGCAACACCTGCGCAACATATAATGCAACACCCTTTTGACGGGCGTACAAGAAGAGCTGTTCGGCATCGGCAGAAGAAAGAGCCAGAGGCTTTTCACATATTACAGTGCGGCCAAAATCAAGGGCTTCCTTGACATGCGTTTTGTGTAGGAATGTCGGTGTGGTGATATCGACGACTTCTATTTCAGGATGTTCCTTCAGAGCACTTGAAATCGATTCATAATAAGGAATACCGTTCAAAGCAGATACCTCCATGTCCTGCTTGCACGATCCTACTGCAGATACAACAGACACGTTATCGATATATGCAATATTTGCCAGATGGACCTTTCCCATCCCTCCCAGTCCTACCAAAAGAACGTTTATCATAGCTCATACCCCAGCTTTTGAAGATACAATCCGCTCTTCAATACAGCTTCATCGACCTCTTTAGCAGAGGATGCACCTTCCTGCGTAAACTCAATTTCTATGGATAAAGGAGCCTTGCTTCCTGTTTTGTCCAAAGCGGATAATAGGCGCGGAAAATCCACATAACCATCGCCAAGGGCAGGAAAATTCCACTCCTTCCGCCCTCCTGCCTTATCTTTTATATGCACATAAGCTATATCGCTGCCGGCATAAAGGATATCCTCATCTCCTTTTACATCACCATAAAATATCGCATTTGCGGTATCGTAGCAGATTTTAACAAAAGGAGATGCAACAAGATCTGAAATCTTTTTCAGTTTGGACGCAGTGCCATGATCACCATGTGTCTCCAAAACAAGCATCATTTTATAGCTTTCGAGAACAGGAAGGAGAGATCTGATGTTTTCAGCTACCATTTCATCCCCACCCCTCGCATTATCCTTGAGATGGGCTTCCCCTATGCTAGAAACGATAGTTTTCGCCCCAAAGAAATGGGCAAGTTCTATGTTCTCATTAAAATCCTTCAGACGGGAGGCATCCATAAGATTACAATGTCCGCTCATCGATGGAACATCAAGCCCGTATCCACGGATGTAATTTCTTATATCGAGCAAACAAGAAAAACTCATGCTGGGAAAAACATGCTCAGTCCAACCCTTTGTTGCAGTCAGCTCAATATGGTGAAACCCTGCTCTGGCTATCCCTTCTATAGATCTTTTTATATCAAAGCCATGATAACAGTTTGAATTTACGATTATGGTCCTTTTTTCCATAAACGCCTCAAATCACGAATTGCCGCAAATATCTATAACAAAGGATGAGTGAATCCACTATCCTCTTTTTAGATCCTTCGAATGCTCTATCTTCAACCTCAACACACGAATAGCCGTCGTATCCGCTTTCAGTAAGGGCGGAAACAAATTCAGACCAATCAACATCCCCCAGACCAGGAAGTTTGGGCGCCATGTATTCGAGAGGATAAGCCATAACCCCGCATCTTGATAGGGCCTGCTTATCGAGCTTTATATCCTTAAAATGTACATGGAATATCTTGTCTTTAAATTCTTTGATCGGAGATATGTAATCCATCTGCTGCCAAATAAAATGACTTGGATCAAAATTAATCCCGAGATTTTCATAAGGGAGGATCTCAAAAATCTTCCTCCAGTTTTCAGGAGAGGTGAAAAGATTCTGCCCTCCCGGCCACTGCGTGCTGTCAAAAAGCATTGGACAGTTTTCAATCGCAATACGCACACCCTTCTTTGCTGCATGATCAAGAATATCCGGCCAAACCTGCTTTACGATTTTTAGGTTCTCTTCCACTGTCTTGCTGCTGTCTCTTCCGATAAAAGTCGTGACCAAATTAACATCAAGCAGGCTTGAGGCATCGATAACAGAATGAAGGTGGCGAATATTCGCCTCCCTTTTTTTCAAATCAGGATCAAGCGTATTGGGATAGAAAGCCAATGCGGAAATCTCCACACCATGACTTTTTGCATACGATATAATATCGGCAGCCTTTTTCTCGTTTAGATCTTCCGTATCGATATGGCTGACTCCGGCATACCGTCTTTCCCCTTTCCCTTTAGGCCAGCAGGCTACTTCGACACACTCATAACCGATGCGGCTGATTTCATCTATCATCTCCTCATAGCTCCATCCATCCAGGATAGAACTGATTATTCCAAGCTTCATATGTAATCCTCCTTTTCAGTCTATCTTTACGCTTTCTCCACTCTTTCCTGATTCGATTGCTGCAAATACAGCCTTCATCGCAGGAAGAACCGAAGATGACGATATTTCCGCCTTACCCCTGTCAAGGGAATCTAGGAAGCAATCAATAACCCCGCTTGAGCTCTGACTGTCATTCGTTTGAATCTTATCAAGCTCATAACACTCCCTGCTCCCATCGATCCTCTCCACTATAAGCGAGAAATTCTTATCAGCGTAAATCTTCATAATCCCTTTTTCCCCGTAGATAATGGTGGAATTATCCTCCGCCCCATAATATGTCCATGAAGCGGTCATCGTTCCGATTGCACCCTTCTTCATCCGATAGATACATACAGCATTATCATCAACGGGTATGAGCTCTCCTTTTCCATCCCTCTTATCAAGAGTACATACTACGGCTCTGACTTCATCAACAACATCGTCAAGAAGATAGCAGATGAGATCGGTTTTATGTATTCCCAAATCAGCCATTGCCCCCATAGCCGCGCGCTTCTTGTCAAAAAACCAGGTGTTTTTTCCAGGATCCACGCTCCAAGTTTCAGGGCCTGAATGTCCAAAGACAGTTCTGAAGGAAAGAATCCTGCCTATAGAACCAGAACTTATCAGATCATGAGCCCTCTTATGCGCCTTAGCTAATCTCTGGTTCTGGCCAATCATCAGGATCTTCCCTGCTTTTTCAGCTTCCTCATTCATCCTGATACAATCTTCAAGCGTAGTTGCCATGGGTTTTTCACAAAGCACCGAAAGTGATTTCTGCAAAGCCTTTATGGTAATTTCTGCATGGGTATTGTTTGCAGTGCAGACGCTAACAGCATCGAGATCGGCTGAAAGAAGCTCATCAAGATCTTTATAAGCCCTACCTCCATGCTTTTCCGCCATCTGGCAAGCTCTTTCGTAATTTATGTCGTAAAAGGCGGCTATCTCGGCCCTGCCGCTCGCTTCATATTCAGGAATATGCCTAACCTGTGCAATCTTCCCGCATCCTATTATTCCTATTTTGTACATATCACCTCCTCAGACCTTTTCCTTCTTCTGAAGCAATACTGCTCCTATAACGATCACTCCTTTGAATGCCTCTCTAAGGAACGGGGGTACACCTATGAGATTAAGGAGGTTGTTCATAACTGCAATGATAAGAACACCTAGAACAGTACCGGAAATACTTCCTTTTCCTCCCGACATGCTCGTACCACCGACAATAACTGCAGCTATCGCATCCATCTCATAACCGCTGCCGGCATTCGCATAATCCATAGCACCTATTCTAGAGACCTGAAGAATGGCAGAAATAGCCACCATAAGTCCCATGATCATATACACCAGCCTCTTAACCCGCTGAACATTGATGCCAGAAAGCTTTGCAGCCCTCTCATTCGACCCAACAGCAAAAACATGACGCCCAAAAGCTGTGTTCTTAGAAATGTAATACATTATGAAAGCAATTATCAGCCAGTAGACTATTGGCATGAACATCTGCTTGCCTATCGTTACATTAGCTATTTTTGTAAATCCCATCGGAACCGACGGGTTGAGTGTCTGCATGCACTGCTGTGTCACCGAACGGCATATCTTCATCATGCCAAGAGTAGCAATAAAAGGAGGAAGCTTTCCAACAGTTATTAAAATTCCAGAAAACTCTCCAAGGATTATCCCTGCAATAAGACCGGCAACAATGCCGATCAGATATGCAGGCGCTCCTGAAATTCCAATGGAAGAAAGCAATCCAGTTGAAGATCCGTCAATGAAAATCATTACAATTGCACCTATTGCAACCAAGGTTGAACCGACAGCAAGATCAATTCCGCCAGTGATGATTACGAAGGTCATCCCGAGAGAAATGATGCCAATGGTTGCATTGTTTCGCAGGATATTAATCCAGTTTCTAAGCCACATTGAAAACCAAGCACTGAAACTTCCCTGACTAAAACCAAGGGCAAGCGTCTGCAGCACGATCATAACGAGCAGTGCGCATGCAGTGGAAAAAAGCGGATGCTCGGTCCACATCATCTTAAACCACTGAATAAAATTCTTCTTTTTCATAACTGTTTTTTCCATCACTCTTCCACTCCCGTAGCAAGGCGCATGATGGCATGCTCTTGCATCGCATCACCTTTCAGCTCCCCCATTATTCTTCCGTGATAAAGCACAAAGCATCTCGAAGCCACCCGGATTATCTCCTGGGCCTCCGACGAAAGGACGATTACAGCCATCCCCTTTTGCGCAAGAGAAAGGATTATTTGATAAATATCCTCCTTTGCACCGACATCGACGCCTTGTGTCGGATTATCTAAAATCAGGACTTTAGGATTCAGGCTGAGCCACTTTGCCAGAACTACCTTCTGCTGGTTTCCTCCAGAAAGGCTGGTAATCAGATCTTCCGAGGATCCCATTTTTATGTGCAGATCCTTCCTTTCCTGTTCAAATTCTTTTTTTACACGCTTAAAATCGATAAACGGACCTCTTTTTCTTTTAGAAAGGGTGACCAGAGAACCGTTTTCAAGAATCGACATGTCCTTCACAATCCCATTTTCCTTCCTGTTGCGAGGAACATAGCCAATACCAAGAGAAACCGCCTGTTCAGTACTTTTCATCTTCACTTCTGCATCGTCGATGAAAATCTTGCCGCTGTAAGAACCCATAGCACCAAACACAGTTTGGAAAAGCTCACTCCTACCATCCCCGAGAAGACCTGTAAAACCAAGGACCTCCCCACTTTTTACTTCAAATGAAATGTTCGAGAAATGCTTGCCATCATCCAGTCCTTCAACCCTCAGGACAGTCTTTCCATTAAAGGATTCTTCAGCCCTTTTGCCCATGATGACATCATGGCCAACCATCATGCGGGCAATATCGGAAGTCGTCACATCGCAGATGCTTCCGGAAGATATCATATGCCCGTCTCTGAGAACGGTATAGTTATCACATATTTCCATGACCTCGTTCAGCTTATGGGAGATAAAGATGATTCCAACTCCCTCTTGCTTCAGCTTTCTCATGAAAGAAAATACCCTTTCAATCTCCGGATCGGTCAGGCTGGTCGTAGGTTCGTCCATTATGACTAGGCGTGCATTCATAAGCATCGCCCTAGATATTTCAACAATCTGTTTATAAGAAGCGTCAAGGTCTCTGACCATTGTGCGGGGATCAAGTTTGAGGTCCATGCGCCTGAAAACCTCTTCGGTCTCTTTTATCATCAAATCATGGTCCAAAAAGCCGTTTTTCTTCCTCGCCTCCCTTCCTATGAACAGATTTTCATAAATTGCAAGATCGTTGATCAGGTTCAGTTCCTGATGAATGAAGGCAATACCATTATCCAGCGATTCCTTTGGAGTGCTGAATTCAAAAGGCTTTCCATCAAGCTTTATTACACCTTCATCACGGTTTATAACTCCGCCTAGGATATTCATCAGCGTGCTTTTTCCCGCACCATTTTCTCCAAGCAAAGCTGTTATCTCCCCACCCTTCACGCAAAAGTCAACCTTATCGAGCACAAGGTTGGAGCCGAAAGATTTGGATATTCCTGTCATTTCAAGATTCATAATACCGTCCACAAAAAATTAAAGGCTATGGCGAAAGCGCCATAGCCCTGCGACTTTCTTCAAATCAATACGGAGAAGAAGGATCTATGAAATCCTGATAGTTACTGCGGTCAACGATTGTCGTAGGAATGATCTTGACCTGTTCCACAGTCTCTCCATTAAGAATTGCAACCGCCATATCAACAGCATCCTCCACCATGTCTGGGCTGTAGAGAGCGCTCTGCACCCAAATGTTCTCATACTGCGGCATGAGGTTGAAATATTCCTGGCATCCACCACCGCCTGTGATTACCTGGATGTCAGTTCTTCCTGCTTCCTGTATAGCTTGGAGAGCTCCAATACTGGTCTCATCATCCATGGAATATACAGCATCAATATGCGGATTAGCCGTAAGGATGTCGGCCATGTCTGCAAGCCCTGCTTCACGGGTGAATTGTGTTGCATAGGTTATGTTGTTAAGATTCGGAGCAATCTCTGCAACCGTATCGAGATAACCTGCTTTTCTGAGTTCAGCAACAGACCCGGATGTAGGAACATCGAGAATTACTACTGTGCCTTCTGTTCCAATCTTGTCAACGATGTATTTTGCACCTTGAACACCCATGTCATAATTGTCGCCTGCGACTCTGTAAACACCTTCTGCCGCAATTTCAATATCGAAATTGACAACAGGAATACCTTGGTTGATCACGTTCTGGATTGGAACTTCCATTCCCGTCCACTGAGGGAAAGCAACGATTGCATCCGCACCCCAGAGCACGAGATCGTCAAGCTGGTTTGTCATCTCTTCAGCGTTATTGCTTGTTGCAACCTTGTATTCGACAGTGTCTGCAAGTTCTTTACAACGCATCTCGGCATAGTAGGCAACGCCTGCGGACCATCCATGTGTTACAGCCGGGGCGAGTATGCCGATCTTATATTTTCCGCCTCCGGCAGCTTCTGTTCCTGCAGCTTCAGTGCTTCCATTGGCAAAGAGCATCGAGAAACCCATCATCATAACGAGCAATACGATTAATGCTTTCTTCATTGAAAAAGCCTCCTTCATACTTACCCCAGTATCAATCCTGATATCCGATTTGTCAAATTTTTTCTGAAAAATTTTTTGTTTTTTCAAAAAAATAATATTATTTGGAAAATATATCTACTCTTATAATTTATGTAATTAATTATGATAAAAAGAAAAATCCTCTAAAAAGAGGATCAGGATATTTTTTTCATAGTCTTTGAAAAAATTAAATTCCGTAGACTCTTGCTAGCCCGCCCATGCTGGTCTCCCTATAAAGAGAAGGAAGGGCATGCCCTGTCTCCATCATCACCTCGACGACATCATCAAAGCTGATCTTGTGCCTGCCATCCCCGACAAGAGCATAGGAAGCATGATCGACGGCCCTCATGCAGGCAAATCCATTACGTTCTATGCAGGGTATCTGTACAAGGCCTTTCAAAGGATCACAGGTAAGGCCCAAATGGTGCTCAAGCCCCATTTCAGCGGCATATTCGACCTGATGTATCGTTCCTCCGAGAAGCTGGGCAACAGCAGCACCGGCCATGGCACAGGCTACTCCAACTTCCCCCTGGCAGCCTACCTCCGCTCCGCTTATAGATCCATTGGTCTTCACTATGTTTCCAACCAGCCCTGCGGTCAAAAGAGCTCTTAAAACCCTCTTCTCCGGAATCTTATATTCCTGCATTATATAATATACGGCACCAGGAAGAACTCCGCAGGAGCCGCAGGTCGGGGCTGTAACGATTTTTCCTCCCCCCGCATTCTCCTCGCTTACTGCTAATGCATAAGAATGTGCAATGAGCGTATTGCCCAGAGCGCCGCTTGTCGCAAGCGCCTGCTCATGCACAAGGCAGGCCTTCCTTGCAAGCTTCAAACCTCCGGGAAGCACCCCTTCGTTGTCAAGACCTCGGCTTATGGCATCCTGCATCACAGCCCAGACCTCTTTCATATAATCCAATATCCCCTGCCCTTCGAAATCCAATGCGACTTCCCATAGCTGCAGCCCTTCGGTGTCACAATAATCGAGAAGCTTCTTCATGCTGCCGAGCTTGTCGTTTGGATATACCTCGGATGCTTCACTATCTCCTCCGTTTTCCCGAACGATCTTGCCTCCTCCCACCGAATAATACGTCTCATAAATTTTTCCATCCGCAGAGGATATGCCCAGACAATTCGGGTGAAAGCTCTTAAATACGTCGGGATACCAGAAAATTTCGACATCTATACCTTTCTGGCTGAAAGCTTCTCGGATGGCCCGGTCGGTAAGGTGCCCCTTCCCTGTAGCGGCAAGGGAGCCGAAAAGCTCGGCTTTCACCTCTTTTATTTCAGGATATCTGGAAATAAAATCCTCGGCTGCCTTGCGTGGCCCCATTGTATGACTGGAGGATGGTCCATAACCTATCCTATAAAGCTCTCTCAAAGATTCCATGACCATATTATAAAAACTAAAATGGACTAATCACAATATCGCAAAACCAAAAAAGATGAATTGCAAACACCGCCACAGGCGTTGCGGATTGCCTGTAAAAATCTTTTTATGTAAATTTTTTATTATGACTAAGAAAAACTTCCTATTGTATCTGCTTTTGGGAATCCTCCTGATCTCTTTTTATGCCATATTATCCAATTTCCATTCCCTCCTTCCTTTCATGGAGACGGTGAAAAAGGGTGTGATCATCCCGCTGGCGGCAGGAATATGCATAGCCTATATCATAAACCTGGCATCGGCAAAAGTTGAAAAGCTGCTGAGAAAAACAAAGTTATATCCAAAAGCCATCAGACCGCTTTCAATAGGAATCGGACTCTTTTTAATCCTTGCTGTTTTCATACTTGCAATAGCAATCGTCATACCCCAATTCATCAAAGCAATAACCATACTGGCCTACTCTGTCGCCGATTTTATCGAAAACCACAACTCATTGGAAATGCACCTTGAAAAATATCCAGTATTGTTTCAGATTGCAAAATCAATTAAGGACACATTGATCAATCTTATGCAGACATTCTCTTCTTGGTTGAAAGAAGAGTATCCCTCCATCATATCGCATACGCTTTCTGCAATGCTTCTTACAATCAGATCCATAATCACATTCTTTGTATCCCTTGTTTTTGGAATATATTTCACAGCAGGCAAAGAGAGGATACTTTCCCATCTGAAAAAACTTATGGAAATCACATTGAAAGAGGAGAAAAGAGAAAAAGTCATCCACTGGGCAAGATTATCCAATGAGGTATTCTCAAAATACATCACGGCACAATGCCTGGAAGCTGTGATCCTTGGAAGCATATGCTTTATCGGAATGCTCATATTCCGCCTGCCCTATGCTCCCATGATAAGCGCACTTACATGCGTTGCCGCACTGATTCCGATATATGGAGCCCTGATAAGCGCCATTGTCGGAGCATTCATGATCGCAGTCGTCTCCCCTTGGCAAGGAATTTTCTTCCTGCTGTTCATAATCATTCTCCAACAGCTTGAAGGCAATCTGATCTACCCGAAGGTAGTCGGCTCCACCTTAGGTCTTCCCTCCGTATATGTCTTTCTGGCTGTCACCATATCCGGCTCGGTATTCGGACTGGCAGGGATGCTTTTCGCAGTGCCGGTATGCACTATCATCTACAGGCTTCTAGGGGAGAGATACCGGAAAGTCTCAATCTCATGAAGATCGAATCCTCAATGGGGTTGTCATTATACCGGCCTATTGTTTCAAAGCCCAAATTCTTATAAAGGCTGACAGCATCCTGTAAAAAAGGAAGAGTATCGAGATAAATAAAGCGATAACCTATATCATATGCATCTGCAAAAATCTTTAAACATAAGGCCTTGGCTATCCCCCTGCCCCGGAAAGAAGGACGTACATAAAGACGCTTGAGCTCGCAGTTTTCTTCATCCATTCTCTTCAAGGCTATGCATCCTGCAGCCGAGCCATCCTGATAAGCAATATAAAGCCGTCCGTCAGGCAAGGCATATTTCTTCTCCGGATCCATGAGCTCCTCGTCATATCCCTGAATTCCAAGATATTTAAAAAAACGGGAATCCCCTTCTATAAGAGTCTGCGTATACTCTGAAAAAAGCGGCCTTAAATCCTCAATCCTTCCATATGCCGGTACAATTTCCATTATTTCCTCTTAGAATAAAAATATTATGCAGCTTGCATTGCGTCCACCCAAGAACAGAAAAAGGGACTAGGAATCTCTTCCCGGCCCCAAAATGAAGAAAGGGGATTCAAACATAAAAAAGGATGTCGGAATAAGTGGGAACAGGCCAATATGACTTATCCACAATCCTTTCCAGATCGTCAGCTTTTTCCCTGCAGGCATCCATGCTTGCAAGAATCCTATCTGCACACCATCTGGCCGATTCATAAATTCCCGAAGGAACCTCTGAAAGATCCTTTTCCAAAACCCGGATACGCTCATAAAGGGAATCGATATCAGAAGAAAGCTCTGCACAAAGGCTCCTTTCTCCTTTTGCGGATATCCCGATGGAATCCTTTGCTTCGATAGAAAGCGCAACATCCTTCGAGAACGCGATGGCAGACGGCACGACCTGCCTTTTCAGCATCTCAAGCATTGCCGAGGCCTCGATCTGTATAGCCTTGCGGTATTCCTCCAATCCTATCTCCATCCTGGATTCCATTTCCTGCCTAGTATACACGCCATGCCTTTTGAACAGCTCGACATTCTTATCATCGCAATAATGTATAAGAGCCTCCGGCGTCTTCTTATAGTTCGAAAGCCCGCGACGCTCTGCTTCCTCTTCCCATTCTCTGCTATAACCGTTGCCGTTGAAAAGGATTCGGCGGTGGGCGATAAGCTCCCTCTTTATCAACGCATTCAAGGCTTTATTGAAATCGGAAGCCCCTTCAAGTTCAGTGCAGAACCTCTTTAAAGAATCTGCCACCGCGGTATTCAGCATGACATTCGTGCATGCGATGTTAAAGGAAGAGCCGGGCATGCGGAATTCGAATTTGTTGCCTGTGAAGGCAAAAGGGCTCGTCCTGTTCCTATCGGAGTTATCCTTCGACAGCTTTGGCAGAACGCTTGTGCCGATATCGATATGCTCCGAGGATTTTCCTGCGGCAACGGCCTTATCCCCAACTATTGAGGAAATCACATCATCCAGCTCCTGGCCGACAAAAATCGATACGATGGCAGGAGGGGCCTCATTTGCTCCAAGGCGATGATCGTTTCCTGCACTTGCAACACTTATCCTTAAAAGATCCTGATACTCGTCCACAGCAGCTATTATGGCTGTCAAAAAGAGGAGGAACTGCGCATTCTCTCCTGGAGTTTTTCCAGGATCCAAGAGGTTTTCACCTTCATCGCTGGAAAGGGCCCAGTTGTTGTGCTTGCCCGATCCATTGATTCCCTCGAAAGGCTTTTCGTGCAACAAACATGCAAAGCCGTGACGGTCCGCCACCTTTTTCATAACCTCCATAGTAAGCTGGTTGGCATCGGTAGCCTTATTTGCCGTATCGAAGATCGGAGCCATCTCATGCTGGCATGGAGCAACCTCGTTATGCTCCGTCTTTGCAGGAATGCCGAGCTTCCAAAGCTCCTGATCGAGATCGGCCATGAAGGCTTTCACCCGGGGGCGGATGGAGCCGAAGTAATGATCCTCCTTCTCCTGGCCTTTTGCAGCAGGAGCTCCGATGACTGTTCTGCCTGTCAGCTTCAGGTCAAGCCTTTTTGCATAGTCCTTCTTATCAATAAGGAAATACTCCTGCTCCGCTCCTATCGTCGCACTCACCCTCTTTACATTCTTTCCAAAAAGGGCAAGCGCCCTTACTGCCTGACGGCTGATTGCATCCATGCTCCTCAAAAGAGGGGTTTTCTTATCGAGGATCTGTCCGGTATAGGAACAGAAAGCCGTGGGGATGCAGAGAGTATCGTCTTTGATGAACGCATAGCTGGTCGGATCCCAGGCTGTATAGCCGCGGGCTTCAAACGTTGCTCTGAGTCCGCCCGAGGGAAACGAGGATGCATCCGGCTCCCCCTTGATAAGCTCCTTGCCGGAAAAATCCATTATCACGGAACCATTCTTATCAAGCGAAAGAAAACTGTCATGCTTTTCCGCTGTCACTCCTGTCATGGGCTGGAACCAATGCGTAAAATGCGTCGCACCCTTTGATACAGCCCAATCCTTCATCGCGGCTGCGACCACATCTGCCACATCCTCATCAAGAGCGCTTGCTTCAGACATGGTCTTTTTAAGCGAAAGATAGACACCCTTAGGCAACATCTGCCTCATCACATGGTCATCAAAAACCATGCTTGCGAACATAGCTGGTACATTTTCCATGATCATCCCTCCAGATGAAATAAGTTCAAAATCCGTTTATAAAATATCTTGCGGCATCCAAAAGGCTTATCCTTTCATCCATCGCCTTTTTCTCAATCAGGCGATGGGCCTCTTCTTCGGTCAATCCCTGTTCTTTTGCAAGGACGCACTTAGCCTTAGTCAGCATACGCTCATCGGACAACCTCTTCATAAGCTTCAGATTCTTCTTTTCCAAGGCCTCAAACCTGTTTCTGGCTGTCTCCAGCACATTTACCAGGAACCATATCTCCTCTTCTCCGATATTCTTTGGAACCGTATATATACCATACTTGCCAAGGCTCTGCGCAAAATGTCCGGCCTGAACGGGAGAAGCAAGAAGAACGACATCAGCAGAAGGGTCGGCAGAAGCCTGAACTGCCAATTCCCTGGCAGATCCATCATCAAGCGGAGCTTCGATCACAATAAGGGAAAAAGGCATGTCGCATAAATTCTTTCTTGCCTCACAAACGCCATGGGCAATGAAGATAGGAGTGCCAAAAGGTACAAAAAGCTTCTCAAGCTCCCGTTGCCTGCAGGCAGGGCATACCAGCAATATATTCTCCATAGCCGTCCTCCCGTCCAAGGACCTCAGACATAATCGAAAAACGAATCCATCGCAAATTGATGCGGATCCTTTGCGTTATCATAGGCTTCAGCTTCAATCCTCTTTTCTTCAAGATATGAATCCAAAATCCTTTTAGGCAGCACCGAGCTTACAAAATTGCTTGCCCCTGCAATGGCTGCCGCCTCCAAAAGGGATTTAGGGAGCATCTCCACACCTTCCTTCCTTACCTCATAGGCATTACCTTCAAATGGAGAGGAAAGCTTAAGCTCATCGGATATTCCCTCAAAGCCAGCGGCAAGCAGAAGGGAAATCAAAAGATAGGGGTTTGCCGCAGGATCTGGATTTCTGACCTCCATACGGCTGTCCATATCCCTTGCAGAGGGCACCCGGATGAGAGTGGAGCGGTTCTGACAGCTCCAGCTGACAGTCGACGGAGCCTCGTTCATGCCAAGCCTCTCATACGAATTTGCAAGAGGATTGGAAAATACAGATATCTCCTTAACCCTTCTGAGGATTCCAGATAAGAACGAGGATGCTTTGCTGTCATGAGAAGAGGAAAAATCCTTAAACAGATTATTCCCCCTCTCAAACAGGGAAAGATTAATGTGAAGGCCGTTTCCGCTCTCCCCTTTTATCGGTTTTGGAAAAAATGAGGCAAAAAGGCCATGAGCCTGTGAAATCGCTTTTACAGCTGTTTTGAAAGACATCAGATCATCTGCCGCCTTCAAAGGAGAGGAGCATCTGAAATCTATCTCATTCTGTCCCGGTCCATGCTCATGATGGCTGCGTTCGGGCTTTATGCCCATGTTCTCAAGGGCAAAGCAAATCTCCCTGCGGACGTTCTCCCCCCTGTCCAAAGGAGCCATGTCGAAATATCCGGCCCTGTCAAACGGAATACGTGACGGAAAGCCCTTCTCGTCCGTCTCAAAAAGATAAAACTCGCATTCAGGACCGACGAGAAACGAATAGCCTTCAGCTCTTGCCTTCTTTTCCATTGTTGCTAAAAGATACCTTCCGTCCCCCTCGAACGGACGTCCGTCAGGATATTTTATATAACAGTAAAATCTTGCAACTCCGGACTGGGACGGCCTCCAAGGAAGGCAGGAAAACGTATCAAGATCAGGAAAAAGGAACAGATCCGATTCATTGACATTCATAAAGCCGCCTATTGCAGAAGCGTCAAAGGAAACCCCATATTCCACAGCATGCTCAAGCTGGTCGGCCATGATGGCTATGTTCTTCTGCTGTCCATAGATATCGCAGAAAGCGAGACGTATGAATTTGATTTCGTAATCCTCCAGCATTGCCTTGATATCCGATAAATCCTTAGACATGAGAACCTCCAAAAAAAGAAAAGCGCCGCAGATAGCCCTTATCTGCAGCGCCTTTGCTGTTTTCTTGTCCCGGATTATAAAACCGGACTTTTTTTTTGGTCAATACCAAACATAAACAAATGGAAAAATTTTTTCCTCCTTGACAAAAATCCCTTATTTTTAATAATCAGAGACAAGAACAAAGGCGTTCAAGGAGAGGTCATCTCTCCCTGGACGCCTTTTTTTATTTCCAAGGAGGAACGCATGAGAAAGGAAGGGGAAGTGAGGATTCCTTCAGGTTGTGCGATATGCGGCATCTTTTCAAGGGACGCATCTCCTGTATCAGGGGATAGGATCGCAAAAAGCATCAAAGTGATGCATAACAGATCAAACGGACTGGGAGGAGGCTTTGCCGGCTACGGCATCTACCCGCAGTATAAGAACTACTACGCTGTACACATCTTCTATGACAACCAAGCATCGAGGGAGGAAACGGAAAGATTCCTGGACAGGCATTTCGACATAATCAACCTTTCCAAAATCCCAGTCAGGCAGACAGAAGGAATAACGGACATGCCTCTCATCTGGCGTTATTTCGTCCTTCCCCTGCCCCATAAGATACAGGACAGCCGTCTTGACGAGGATGAATATACGGCAAGATGCATGATCAGGATAAACAATACCATAACAGGTTCGTATGTTTTCTCCTGTGGAAAGGATATGGGAGTTTTCAAGGCAGTCGGTTATCCGGAGGATGTTGCTGATTTCTACCGGCTGGAAGAATATTCAGGTTATGCATGGACTGCCCATGGCAGATATCCGACCAACACTCCTGGCTGGTGGGGAGGAGCCCATCCCTTTGCGCTTTTAGACCTGTCCGTCGTCCACAACGGGGAAATCTCATCCTATGATGCAAACCGCAGATCGGTCGAGATGTACGGCTATTCATGCAATCTGCTGACGGATACCGAAGTCATAACATATATCCTCGATCTGCTTTTAAGAAAAGAGCATCTTACCCTGGAGGAATGCGCCTTTGTAATTGCGGCCCCCTTCTGGTCCACAATAGCAATGAAAGAGAAAAAAGAGGCTGAAAAGCTTGCATACCTGAGAAAAATGTATTCCTCCTTCCTCATAACAGGCCCGTTTTCCATCCTTGTAGGCTTCAAAGGAGGGATGATGGCTCTCAACGACCGCCTCAAGCTCAGGAGCCTTGTCGCCGCAGAAAAGGGAAACACAGTCTACTTCAGTTCAGAAGAAGCTGCGATAAGGGCTATAGAACCCGATTTAGACCGGATTTGGGCTCCAAAAGGAGGAGAACCGGTGATCGTAAGATTGAACAAGGAGGCGGCAAATGGCTGATTTCGTTCTTCCAGCAAAATTCAGGATCAGAAAGGATGAAGGCTGCATCCTATGTCTAAGGTGCTGTACAGAGTGTTCCTTTGGAGCAATAAGCTGCAGCAAGGAGGAAAAACGCCTAATCTTCAACCATGCCCTTTGCACAGACTGCCAAAGATGCGTTGAGAAGTGCCCCAAGGGCGTGCTTTTCATAACCGAGAATGAAAACACTTTCCGCAGAAACCAGGTTTTCGATATGGATGCCATAAAGGAAATCGGCTTGCAGGCGGCAACAGGAGGCGTCCTTCTTTCCAGCATGGGAAGCGGGCAAGGACGCATACCGGTATATTTCGACAGGCTTCTTCTGAATGCAAGCCAGGTGACAAATCCCTCGATCGATCCGCTCAGGGAGCCTATGGAAACGGTAACCTATTTAGGCAGAAGGCCAAAAGGCATCGCTAGGGATGAAAACGGTGAAATAGTCGACAATCTTCCACCTCATCTTGAAATGAGAAGCCCGATAATGTTTGCCGCAATGAGCTACGGGGCGGTCAGCCTCAATGTCCAAAAGGCGCTTGCCATTGCCTCAAAGCAGCTCAAAACATATTGGAATACGGGAGAAGGAGGAATGCACGAGGATCTGTATGATTTTAAAAACAATACGATCGTACAAGTCGCTTCCGGACGTTTCGGCGTTCACGAAACATATCTGAATTCCGGTTCCGCTGTGGAAATAAAGATAGGCCAAGGGGCAAAACCAGGCATCGGCGGCCATCTTACAGGAAGCAAGATCATCGGGGATGTATCGAAGACGCGGATGGTGCCGGAAGGGCTTGATGCTATCAGCCCCGCACCGCACCACGACATCTACTCCATCGAAGATCTCAGGCAGCTTGTATCCTCCATAAAGGAAGCTACCGGGCATAAGAAACCTGTGATCGTCAAAGTGGCGGCAGTACACAACATCGCCCCGATAGCCTCCGGAATCGCAAGAAGCGGTGCAGACATAATCGCAATCGACGGTTTCAGAGGCGGAACGGGAGCCGCTCCGAAACGGATAAGAGACAATGTAGGCATCCCGATCGAGCTTGCAACCGCAGCTGTTGACCAGAGGCTCAGGGAAGAAAAGATAAGAAACGAGGTCAGCATAATCGCAAGCGGGGGCATCCGCAATTCTGCAGATGTGGCAAAGCTTATTGCTCTTGGAGCTGATGCCGTTTCAATCGGAACAGCTGCACTCTGCGCCCTTGGATGCCATGTGTGCGCATCCTGCCATAGCGGCAGATGCGCATGGGGAATAGCCACACAGGATCCCGAGCTTGTAAAACGCTTGGATCCGGAAAAAGGAGCAGATGCTCTTATCAACCTCGTTTCCGCATGGACCAAGGAAATAAAGGAAATGATGGGCGGCATGGGAATAAACAGCATAGAAGCCCTGAAAGGGAACAGGCTTGCCCTGAGAGGCATAGGACTCAACGCAAAAGAACTGGAAATACTGGGAATAAAGCATGCAGGAGAATGATATGAGAATACTGGACGCGGCAAAAGAAAATGAAAAAACCCTTATCGAGGAAATAAGAAAGGAAAACGGCGATATTACGATCAAAAACTGCCTTGGACAAAGATATCTGGGCTGCGGAATGAAAAAATCCAGGCTTTTGATTGAGGGAACCCCAGGCAACGGTCTTGCCTCGTATCTTGACGGAGGATCAGTTTTCGTAAAAGGAAATGCGCAGGACGCGGTTGCAGATACGATGAACGAAGGCCTGGTAGCTATCGAAGGCTCTGCCGGAGATGCTCTTGGATATGCAATGCGAGGAGGACGGGTATTCGTTCTCGGCAATGCAGGATATAGAGCAGGCGTACATATGAAAGCATATGAGGATAAGACAAGTTTGATGGTAATTGGCGGGGTTGCCGGCTCGTTTCTTGGTGAATATCTTGCAGGCGGGACCATCATTGTCCTCGGCCTAGGAAAAAGCAAGGCCTCTCCTATTACAGGATATTTCTGTGGTAACGGAATGTATGCAGGCTGTATTTATCTCAGAACTTCCGATCTTCCAATGGGACTGTCAAAGTATCTGGTCACAAGAAAAGTGGAAGAGGACGAGAAAGAGAAAAAGCTAAGGCCCATAATCGCTTCCTTTGCAGAGACCTTTTTCTTAGATGAGAAAGACTGCCTGGAAGGGGATTTCATAGCAATCGAAGCGGATCCCCTCAAGGCATGCCGGCAGCTGTATGCCGCCGTTTAAATCTGTCTTTTTTCCAGAGCTGCTTTTATGAAGTGGTCGAACAAGGGATGCACCCTGTTCGGCCTGCTTTTGAATTCTGGATGGAATTGCACCGCAACAAAAAAACTGCAGGCCGGATTTTCCATAGCTTCGACCAATCTTCCATCCGGGCTTGTTCCTGAAAACACTATCTTAGCTTCTTCTATGCGCTGCCTGAACGTATTGGACACCTCATATCTGTGCCTATGCCTTTCATAAACGAGATCCTCAGAGTAAATTTTACTAAGCAGGCTGCCTTTTTTGATTTTGCAAGGATAGGCGCCCAGCCTCATCGTGCCTCCTTTTTGCGTTACATCCTTCTGATCTTCCATAAGATCGATAACGCATACATCGCTTTCGGGATAGAATTCCCTTGAACATGCGCCAGGAATCCCAGCCATATTCCTTGCTGCCTCCATCACTGCCACCTGCAAGCCCAGGCAGATGCCCAAATATGGAATATCATTTTCTCTCGCATATTCTGCGGCGGCAATCATGCCTTCGATCCCCCTTTCACCAAATCCTCCGGGAACCAGAATCCCATCGGCATCACACAATAGCGAATAGGCGCCATTTTTCTGCAATTCCTCACTATCGACAAATACCAGATCCACAACTGAGGAATTGGCATAACCGGCATGCAGCAAAGCCTCGTTAATCGACAAATAGGCATCCCGGAGCCTGACATATTTTCCGCATATGGCGATCTTGACGTGCCTATATGCATCCAGCATCTTATCCACACTGCTCTTCCATTCCGATAGATCCGGACCATTTAAAGGAAGGCCTAGCCGGAAAGACACATAATCGTCGAACCCGCGCTCATGCAAAACGAGAGGAACGCGGTAAATCGGGCTGATATTCTCATTGCATATCACAGCCTTTCTTTCGACGTTGCAAAAGAGGGCAAGCTTATCAAGAATGGCATCATCGAGCTTTTCTTCGGATCGTGCGATTATGCAATCAGGCATAATTCCCATTCCCTGCAGCTCATGCACGGAATGCTGCGCCGGTTTAGTCTTGTATTCTCCAGAGCAGGCAAGATACGGTACAAGCACGACATGGATGAACATGCATTCCTCACGGCCCAGCTCAGCTCTTATCTGCCGCGCAGCCTCCAAAAACGGCAAGCTTTCAATATCCCCTATCGTTCCGCCGATTTCTGTGATGACAACATCGGCCCCTGTTAATGAAGCAACATCATAAACGGCTTTTTTTATCTCATCGGTCACGTGCGGTATTATCTGTACGGTGCCTCCCAGATATCCGCCGGATCTTTCCATATGGAGGACATTCCAATATACCTTTCCGCTTGTAAGGTTGGAAAGGCGGTTTAAGTTCTCATCCATGAACCGCTCATAATGGCCGAGATCGAGATCTGTTTCCGCACCATCTTCTGTAACGAACACCTCCCCATGCTGGTAAGGGCTCATGGTCCCGGGATCTATATTCATATACGGATCCAGTTTCTGTGCAGCCACCTTCAATCCCTTCTGCTTTAAAAGACGGCCTAAACTCGCCGCCGTAACGCCTTTGCCCAAGCCTGATACGACACCACCTGTGACAAAAATATGTTTTGCCGCCATCTCTTTCCTCCCTTGCAAAAAGAAAAAGACGCCCTCCTTATGGAAGACGTCTTTGTCTTGATTGTTGAAATTTATAATCTTAATCCGCACTGCTGTCAATCAGGAAAAGAAAAAATCGCAAAACCTCTTTTTCATCGCAGATTTTTGATGTATGCTGGCACCAATTAGAAATAAGGGACAAAGGCGTCCTGCAGATCTGTTTATGACGGAAATGCAGGACGCCTTTCTTTTTCCCGAGGGAGGATTTCGATGTGCACTATCTTTGCATATGAGGGAAAACTGCTTACAGAAGGAAAAATACGGGAGCTTCTTGAAAAAACGATTCAAAGGGGACCGGACGGACAGAAAATCATCCATTTCGGAGATTCGGGAACAATGGCCTTCCAACGCCTTGCAATAATGGGACTTGATGAAAATGGAATGCAGCCGTTTGAGAAAGACGGGCTTATCAGCTGCACCAATGGCGAAATATATGGATTCAGAAAAATCAAAAAGGAACTAGAGGCTGAAGGCGCATCATTCTCATCAGGATCCGATTGCGAAATAATCATACCCCTTTATAAAAAATACGGACTTTCACTGTTTTCTATTCTTGATGCGGAATATGCGGCCTTGATATATGATCCCCAGAAAGGACTTATAGCCGCACGGGACCCGATAGGTATCAGACCGCTGTTTTATGGTTATGACAAGGATGGAAAAATAGCCTTTGCCAGCGAAGCGAAACTTCTTTCCTTTCTTGATGGGAAAATTCTCCCATTCCCGCCTGGCTGCTATTACCAGGGAGGGAAAATATATCGTTACAGAGATATAGGAGAGGTCAAGGCATTCATCCGAAGCGATGAGAAGACAGTTACAGACAACATAAGAAAGAAGCTGGTTGCTGCCGTAGAGAAGCGCCTTGATTCGGATGCACCTCTTGCCTTTCTTCTTTCAGGAGGACTAGATAGTTCCCTTGTATGCGCAATAGCTGCAAGAAAAATGAAAAGAAGAATAAGAACTTTCTCAATAGGCATGGAAAAAGACGCAATAGATGCAAAATATGCACGCCTTGTCGCAAACCATCTTGGTGCCGAGCATACTGAAGTGCTGATCAGAATGGATGATGTGACCAAATGCCTTGAAAAGGTCATATATGATTTAGCTACGTATGATATAACCACAATCAGGGCCAGCATGGGAATGTATCTCCTATGCCGGTACATACATGAGAATACGGATGTGAGGGTTTTGCTGACAGGAGAGGTTTCTGACGAGCTTTTCGGATACAAGTATACGGATTTTGCTCCGGATGAGATGGAATTCGAAAAGGAAAGCCAGAAAAGGATGCGAGAGCTTTATGCCTATGATGTCCTGCGTGCCGACAGATGCATAGCAGATAACAGCATTGAGGCAAGAGTTCCCTTTGGAGATCTTGATTTTGCATCCTATGTCCTTTCGATAGACCCGAAAATGAAAATGAACCATACCGGACATGGGAAATATCTGCTGAGAAAGGCTTTTGAAGATGGGAACTGGCTTCCTCAAAGCATACTATGGCGCGACAAGGCGGCTTTCAGCGATGCCGTCGGACATAGCCTTGTCGATGAGCTGAAGAAATACGCTTATCATTTATACGAGGGTAAGGATTGGAAAAAGGAATGCCTCAAGTATCCGGAAAAAGGGAGGCCCTTTACTCCGGAGTCCCTTCTTTACAGAAGCATCTTCGAAAAATACTATCCAAATCAGGATTGCATGATTCCTGGATTTTGGATGCCAAACCCCTCTTGGGAAGGCTGCAAGGTGGACGATCCCTCGGCAAGGGTCCTTTCCAACTATGGAAACAGCGGTATCTAATACCAGGATCGGATCTGCTCTATCTTCATTGTATGCTTTTCATCCTTCATGACCAGAAGGATGAGAAGCATGTTTCTATCCATATTCAAAAACAGATAAGTCCCTTCATAAAGACCGAGATGGACTTCTTCGCTGCTTTTTTCAACATAGATATCCTCTATCCACCATTTATCGCTCTCCCATAGCCCGGATAAAAGATTTTCAAGCACCACATCCTGCTCTTTTGCTTTTATTGCAGAAGATCCGTTCAGAGTTCCTGCATCAAGAAGATTCAGGAAAACTTCCTTGTCGATCCTGTAAAAATCCCCGTGCATCCTTTTCAAAGAAGAAAGGCTCAGATTTGCAACTAGTCTTGCGTTATAACTGGCCGTATCTAGAAGGAAGGAGCAGAATTCGCCATCCTCCTGATTAAAGAAAACCGTTTTATATGATCCCGGCTCATAATAAGCGCCGAAAGGACTGTAATAGCCCGCAGGCTGGAGGGAAAAAACAGCAAGGCAAGCCTTCCTGACTTTGACAGACAGCTCATTTGCACCGATCGGAACATACAGGGAGGATACTTTATAGCCATCGAAATAATGAAGTATGTAATAAGGACTTTCTCCTGTAATGGTTTCCAATGGCGTATCAGTCGGCAGGACCAGAATAATCTCATCCTCTACGAAAACGCTGCAGGAAAAAAGAAAAATTAAGGCTATAAAAATCAAAAGGGCTTTCATCATGAAGATGAAATCTTTCTAATCCAGCTATTGTCCAGATTTTCCAGCCTTTAACAGCTTGAGATATTTTTTCCGCATCTCAAGAAGCACATCCTGCACTTCAGGACTGCGGTAATCGGAATAGGTCCAGGAAAAGCTTTCAAAGCCTTTATGGTGGTATATGAGAGTGACTTCCGCATACAGGTTGCTGCCGATTGCAATTCTATGAGCTCTGTTTTTTGTTGTGGCAAGAACGATATTCGATACGCTGAGCGTTCCCGGATCGAGATTGACCTTGCGCCTGTCCCCTTCGGCATATTCGAACTCCAGAGCGTTTGTGAAAAGCTTTGCATCCCTGAGCTTGTCAGGATCGATAAGAGGGGAAAAAGCGATGAAGAATCTCTCTATGCCCTCTCCCATCTCCTCATCGTAATAGGAAGTGAAATCAAAGGGGATCGGAGATGAGGAAAAAACTATGCTTCCGAATTTCTCCTCAAGGCATGATCTCAGACGATCTGGAAATCCGACGGAAGAAAGCACTCCCATGAAAAGGAGCACTTTCTCGTATTCTCTGCTTATCATCAATGCGCCGCCGTATATGTTCCGAGCACGCGGAAGGATGTGGTGTTCTCTTTCAGCATCGGAATGATGTTCTCAAGATCCTTTTCATCCGAGAGCTCCGTCTCGACAAAGAAGGAATACTCCCATGGCTTGCCGAGAATAGGACGGGACTCAAGCTTCTTCATGTTCAATCCATGCTTTTGAAGGATATCGAGAACTTGGAAAAGAGAACCGGGACGGTCCTGTACGCTGAAGGTTACAGCCGCCCTGTTTATATGGGCCCGGCTCTTGAACATCAATGCATTCTCTTCCCGGGATATCACAAAAAACCTGGTATAGTTCCTTACGTTTGTCTCTATCCCCTGCTTGAGTATTTCCATTCCATTGTACACGGCTGCAGGACTTCCTGCGATCGCCGCAGCATCCTTCGCGCCGATCTCCTTCAGATAAGATACGGCTCCAGCTGTATCAAAGAATGGAATCCTTTCTGCATCAGGAAGCTCACGGTCCAAAAACTCCCTGCATTGAGCCAAGCCCTGTGGATGGGAATAGACCTTCTTGATATCGGACAAGGAAACACCGGGATTCACAATCAGATTATGTATGATCCTGACCTGAACCTCGCCAACTACGGTGATGTTTTCCTCCATCTTGAGAAGGTCATAGTTGTCAAACACCGTCCCTCCCAATGTGTTTTCAATCGGAACCACACCGTAAATGGCCTTTCCGGATGCAACAGCATCGAAAACATCTTTGAACTCCTTGCAGGGAAGCACCTTCTCATCCTCACTGAAAACCCTTCTGACAGCAAGTTCGCTGAAAGCACCCCTTTCCCCTTGGAAAGCGATCGTATGGGATGCATCCCCATCGTTTTCAGCCGTCTTATCTTTGATTGTCGCAGGAACCAGACGGGGCATTTTCTCGACCGCTTTTCCAACAACAGGAGCAAGTGCTTCTATATCCCTCATCAAACGCTCAAACTGCTCGGGATAAAGAGATTGCGGGCCATCGGACAAAGCCAGCTCGGGATGATCATGGACTTCGACCATGATGCCGGAGGCTCCTCCGGCAACCAGCGCCAAGGCCATCGGTGAAACCATGTCCCTTATTCCAGTGGCATGGGAAGGATCTCCTATCACAGGAAGATGCGTAAGCTTTTGGACAACAGGAATGGCAGAACAATCCAGAGTATTCCTTGTGGCCTTTTCATATGTCCTTATTCCTCTTTCGCAAAGCACCACCTGGTCTGTGCCCGATGCCATGAGATATTCGGCAGCCATCAGCCATTCCTCTATCGTTGCCGAAAGCCCTCTTTTGAGAAGAACAGGCATGCCGGTTTTGCCAACCTCTTTCAACAATTCGAAATTCTGCATGTTCCTCGCACCGATCTGGAACATGTCGATATAACCCTTCATCACCTCGACATCGCGGGGGGAAACGACTTCGGTCGTAACAGGCATTTCAAATTCATCGCCGGCCTTTCTCAAAAGCTTGAGCCCCTCTTCACCGAGTCCCTGGAAAGAATACGGGCTGGTTCTTGGCTTATAGGCTCCTCCCCGGAGGATGACAGCCCCTGCTTCCCTGACCTTTTCAGCTATGCGGAGTATCTGATCGCAGGATTCCACAGCACAAGGACCGGCAATAACCGCAATCCGGTTGCCGCCGATCTTCACCTTGCCCACAGAAACTATGGTATCGTCCTTTTTCAGTTCACGGGAAGCCAATTTATATGGTTTGGAAATCGGAACAACAGATGAGACTCCAGGCATTATTTCTATCATCCTGGGATCGATGCGGGATGTGCCTACCGCGCCTAATACGGTATCCTGCTCTCCCTTGATTTCCTTTACAATAAAACCGTTTTCCTTTAAAACAGATCTGACATTATTTTTTTCTTCGGGTGTTATGCCCTGTTTGAGGATTATTATCATGATTAACTAACTAAGCTTTTTAGTTGGTTTGGTCAACAAAGGATAAGGCTATGGATGAAAAGTTTTTCCAACAATTATTTGATTCCTTTTCCCAAAAACTTGAGCAGACGGGTCATCCGCTGCCCTCTGTTTCAATCGTAGCAGAAGAAAACAGCGATCCATACAGGGTCCTTGTCTCAACCATCCTATCGCTGCGCACACGGGACAAGGTGACGCTAGAGAGAAGCAACGCGCTCTTTGAAAAGGCTCACAGCTTCAAAGAGCTCGAGGACATGGATGAAGAAGAGCTGGCTAAAATCATAAAGCCGGTGGCATTCTATACAAAAAAAGCCTCGGATTTAAAAAATATCGCCCGAATAATAAATGCTGAATACGATGGGATTGTCCCCTCTGATTTGGAAAGCCTTCTTAAGCTCCCTGGAGTAGGAATCAAAACGGCATCCCTGACGCTTAATCTCGGATTCAACAAGGAAGCCATATGCGTGGACTGCCATGTGCATCAAATTCTGAACCGCCTGGGCATAGTTGATACAAAAACTGCCGAGGAAACAGAAAAGGAACTGAGAAGAATACTGCCAAGAAGATTCTGGATCCCTTTAAACGAAGTCCTTGTCAGATATGGGCAAGCTGTATGCACCCCCGTATCCCCCTGGTGCTCGCAATGTCCTCTCTGTTCTTGGTGCCCTAAAAAAGAAGTTGAAAAGAGTAGATAAAAAACGGTATGGTCAGCCCATACCGTCGCAAATTTATTCCAAAATCTTGAAATCAAGACATTATTCGGATTATTTTACCACCCCTTTCAAAGCACCCTTAGAAGCTTTGAGAATGGAAAACAGGATAAGCAGATGGTAAATGAAAGCTTCCAGCCATTCGAAAATGCCCATGCCGTCGATATTCTTGAATCCATAAACGAAATCAGAGAAGATGATTACGAGAATCCACACGACCGAAACGATTATCAAAGAATACTTTGTGAATACCGGCTTGATACCCTTGATAAACAAAGGAACCGCAATCAAAAGACCACATACGAGGAGCACAATACCTAACAGGATGTTGACGGTATCATTATCGATAGCCCTGTAAAGATCATTCGAATTTGTCGTTGCAATCCCCTGTATGCCGATGCAAATAAAGAGAAGTCCGACGAGAAGGCGGAGACCAAAATCCCCTACAACCTTCGCTTTTGCCGCAGTTGAAGCTTTTGTTGCCATAAAGAAACCTCCGAACTTGTATATTGTTCTTGCGCTCCATTATAATACTTTTGTGATAAAACTTATAGCTTTTCTCGGAAATCCGGGGCAGGAATATAAAAATACCCGTCATAATGCAGGCTTCATGCTTTTCGAGCATATGTTTGCCGGCGAGGTGTTGCAAAGCAAATTCCATTCCTTCTTTCTGCAAAAAGACGGAATCAAAATGTTAAAGCCGCTTACATATATGAATCTTTCAGGAACAGCAGTAAGCGAAGCTGCCTCCTTTTTCAAGTTAAGACCGGAAGAGATTCTGATCTGCCACGATGATATGGAACTTCCTCTAGGAAAAATAATGCTTCAGCAAGGAGGGGGGCTGCAGGGGCACAAAGGCTTGAAAAGCATTTCAGAGCGCTTGGGAAGCAAAGATTTCCACCGCCTCAGGCTTGGAATAGGAAGACCTGTGCACAACGATGTCAGATTGTATGTGACAACCGCTTTCACAAAAGATGAGCTCATCGAGATGGAAAAAGCATTTTCTGAAGCAGAAAGGCTTCTAAAACATATCCAATGAGTTTATTTTTATCTATCTAAAAGCAAGTTTTTCATGCTAGACTAATAGAAGCACCAGGAGGGTATTGATGGACAAGCGGGATTTCCGAATTTCCGATATAGTCAGGGACGAACTTCAACTCAAAGAACCTGTGTTTAAAACAGATGACGGCATTTCAGCGCTTTACAAGGAAGCGCTTGTAATTTCTTACAGATATAATACGGATGCAAAAAACAAGGGCAAATCCGATTTTGTATCGGCAGCGAAGCTGCATGCCACCGCGGTACTGCACCTTCTTTACCAGGTGGTCCTTACCTCCTGCATGAATGCCGGGCACACGGATTTCTTCTCCAGGAAGCTTCAGGCGATAAAGAACAATGGAGAACTTAAAGAATCTCTTATGTTCTATAATATGCACTTCCCTTCCCCTTTGCTCGATGAAGAGAAAAAGTATGGGGAGCCTAGAGAAGAGGAGAATGCAAGATCATTCTTTGTACACCAGGTCATGATCAACAACCCGGCCCTGGTTTCGGCATCAAAACCGTTCGTGCAGCCGGACGGCCTGACATATCCGCAGGGATTTTCAGCTCTCGCCTCGCTTTTGAGCGCATACATCAAAGATGAGTCGAGAAACGGAAAAAGCCTTGAAGATGAGGATATCTTCACCCTGCTGACGAAACCAGCCCGCATCTATCCGAATTCCCTGACAGACCAGATCAGGTACATATTGAAAGAATGGGCATACCTTCTTCCTGCCGAGCTGCTGACCCTTCTTCAGCAGTCTCTTGATTATATAAGGGAAGAGGAGAAAGACAGGGGAATGCCCGGGCCTCCCGGACCGATGCCGGTGACCGATTTTTCAAGTGAAGCTTACGAGTATGAAGCATTCAGCGACGATTCGAACTGGATGCCGCGGGTTGTCATGATCGCAAAATGCACCCTCGTATGGCTTGATCAGCTTTCAAAGCAATACAAAAAGGAGATAACCAGGCTCGACCAGATACCGGACCGCGAGCTCGATCTTCTTCAGGAAAGAGGGTTCACTGCCCTTTGGCTCATCGGCCTTTGGGAAAGAAGCACAGCTTCGAAAACTATAAAGAACCTTTGTGGGAATCCCGATGCGGAGGCCTCTGCCTATTCATTGAAGGATTATGACATCTCCTATCAGATCGGAGGATGGGAAGCGCTTGAAAATCTGCGCATCCGCTGTCAAAAAAGAGGCATACGCCTTGCATCCGACATGGTTCCAAACCATACGGGCATAGATGGGAATTGGGTTTATGAGCATCCGGATTACTACATCAGCCAGGACTGGCCGCCGTTCCCCTCGTATACATACAACGGGCCGGACCTCTCGACAAATCCGGATTTCGAGGTGAAAATCGAAGATCATTATTATGACAGGACAGATGCCGCAGTCACCTTCCGTCTCATCGACAGGAGAAACGGGCAGGTAAGATACATATTCCATGGTAATGATGGTACAACGATGCCTTGGAATGACACGGCACAGCTTGATTATCTCAATCCGACGACCCGTGAGGCTGTCATTCAGAAAATCATCCATGTTGCTAAGAACTTCCCGATCATACGCTTCGATGCAGCTATGACCTTAGCAAAAAGGCATATACAGAGGCTTTGGTACCCCAAGCCGGGACAGGCGGGAGATATAGCAGGACGAGCAGGACATGCATTGAGCGAAAGCGAATTCAATGCCCGCATTCCACAGGAATTCTGGAGGGAGGTCGTCGACAGGATCGCAGCAGAGGTACCGGATACGCTCTTGCTTGCAGAAGCATTCTGGATGATGGAAGGCTATTTCGTAAGAACTCTCGGAATGCATCGTGTATACAACTCCGCATTCATGAACATGCTTAAAAACCAGGAGAACGAGAAATACAGGCTCGGAATCAAAAATACATTGGTATTCGAACCGGAAATCCTAAAGCGGTATGTGAATTTCATGAACAACCCGGATGAAGAGACGGCAATCGCCCAGTTCGGCGACGGGGGAAGGTATTTTGGAATCTGCACCCTTCTTGCCACCCTGCCGGGTCTTCCGATGATCGGGCATGGCCAGATAGAAGGCTTCCATGAAAAATACGGCATGGAATATAAGAGGGCCTATTGGAATGAGACACCAAACGAAGGGCTCATTGCAGAGCATTACAGAAAGATATTTCCGCTTTTCAGAAGAAGATATCTTTTCAGCAATGTGGAGCATTTCAACCTGTATGACTGCTATAACAACGGGTCAGTGATCGAAAGCGTCTTCGCCTTCGTCAACGGACAAGGAAATGAAAGGACGCTTGTGCTGTTTAATAACCAGTATGAAAGGATCTGGGGCAACATAAAGCAGTCTGTTCCGAAGCTCAAGAAGAAAGGAGAGGAAAAGACGACTGTCACCACGCAGCTTGCAGACAATCTAGGACTTTCCTTCAGATCCCGCAGGTATGTCATACTCGAATGCTTCAGCGACGGCCTTGTATATCTGATGCCATCGATCAAGCTTTTCGAAGAAGGATTAAACTTCGCATTGGACGGCTATGAAGCCAGAGTGTATTGGAACATAAGAGAGGTCGAGGATACAGACGGATCCTATGAAATCCTCTGGAACACCTATGGTACAAAAGGTGTCAAGAATCTGAAGGTAGCAGTTTCCCTCATAAGGCTGAAAGGGCTTTTCAAACTATATGAGGCATTCAAGGGACAGCCTTTCCTCAAGACACTGGAACAGATAACCAAAGGAGAATCAAACCCTGTGGCAGAAAGGCAGATACTCCTTTCGATTGCGGAAATCTATACAAAGCTTTCCGAGGTTTATCCATCTTTTGACGATGTGGTCAAAGCAATGCTCGGGCCTATCGACGATATAGATCCGAAGAAGATGGTTAACGAGGTCAAAATGCTCTCCACACTGTTTAAAAAGAGATCAGGAGATGCATTCAACACCTGGGGAAGCATGGAAAAGATCCTGCCACTCATGCTCGCAGAAGCTACATGTCTCAGGCCTTTTGTGACAGGAAGGACGATCAAGGAAGCCATGGAATGTGCAGATGAGATGCTTCTTCCATACCTATTCGAGGAAGAGGTTGTCCGCCTTGCCATAAGCGAGGATGAGGCCAGGCTCATAGCTCATGGAGCGGCGCTCTTCTTGACTGCGGCACAGATTGTAAAAGCAAAGGATGTAGAAAATCCTGTAAAGGCGCTTTCCCTCATTTTAGAGGATGAAGGTGCAAAAGATTTTGCAGGACTCAACACTTACAACGGGAAGACCTGGTACAACAAGGAGAAGATGCAGCTTCTGATGCTCATATCCGCACTTTCCCTTGCTGTGAAATACCACAAGAAAGGATTTGAGGAAGATGTATTCATCAAGGATCTCTTCGAGAGGGAATTAAAGAGCGCATACCAGGTAGAAACGCTTTTGGAAGAAAACGAAACACAAGAATAAAAGATTGTGCATGACCTTGGATTTAGAGGACGGCTGACTGCCGTCCTCTTTGCTTTTGTTGACTATATCAAACGGCTGAAGTAAAATTTTCTTATGAAAACCTGGATCACCTATACCACAGCACTGTTGATGGGACTTGCCGTGGCTTTGCTATTCGGAAACATGGCCGGTGCATCCGATGTGATCGGCGCAATCTCATCATATCTGATCAATCTTGGTATGTTCATCACAATACCAATGATAGTCTTTTCCTTTTCCAGCGCAATTGCCTCAATGAGAAAAGATGGTATAGGAGTAAAATGTGCAAAGAACCTCCTGCTTTGGACAGTTCTCACCTCTTTGCTTCTTCCTCTGGTATCAAGCCTGTTGTATATCGCATTTCCTTTCGCATTTCCTGTAACAGGAAGCGCAGGATCTTCCGGGGACATCGTCGGAACCTATGCTTTATACCTAGCAGAAAGCTCACTGTCTTCGTTTTCCCCGGTTAATCCGTTCTATACGATGACAGTATCATCAAAAATGATTGTTGCCCTCGTATTGATCATGTGGATATTCGGCTGTTTCCTCAAACCGAGTTCAGATACGATACGTCCGGCATACGCTGTAATGAATTCATTTTCTGAAGTCATGTACAGGGTTGCCAAATTCTATGCGATATACGGCTACATAATGGTTTTCTTCACTTCCAGCAATCTGTTCATGAGCCTCTATGAAGAAAAGACAGTTCTCGCCGCACCAATGTTTGTAATCTGCCTGTGCATAACCGTGCTGATCATACTGCTTCTCCTTCTGCCCCTGCTTTTTTCATTCATGACAGGCTTCAAAAGAAATCCATATAGAAGCCTCCATCAGCAGATGGCATCCCTGATAATGGCGGCAACCAGCGCAGATATCCTTTTCAGCTATCCGGCCATGCTGTCCATTTCAAGGACAAACCAAGGGGTGCAGAAGAGGATTGCAAGCGGGACAGGCACATTCAGCTTCATAATTTCCCGCGGAGGCAGCGCGGCAATAATCACTTCGGTGACTCTTTCCATGATTTATGCAATTACAGGAAATATTGATATGAACATAGCGCTGCTGACAGCCTTCGCATCAAGCCTTGTTTCCTTTTCTCTTGCATTCTTCTCATCCATGGAAACAGTTATCGGGACATTCCTGGTTCTAAAGATCCTCAATATCAACCTATACGGGGCTGAAGCTGCAATAATATCGATAGTACCTCTCGTTGGAGGCCTTGCGGCAATGCTCGATACGGCAATCGCCTTTTTTGCCTGCAAAATAACAGCGGCAAATATCAATATAGATACCGAAGCGCCATATAAGGATCTTATCTGATGGATAAAATCGTTTCCAGGATAATCCTGCTGATACAATGCATAATCACATTCATCCTCGGGGCTCTTGTAATCCATACATTCTCTCTTGGAATCGGAAACGGAAGGGCCTCGGACATCTCTTTATATCTTGAGACGGCGCCGGAAGCGATTGTGCTTTTCTTCTCTCTTATTTCAAGCTTCCTGATTAAGATCAGGCACCGAAGCCATACTCCGGAAGGAGGCATCCTTCCCTTGCTGTTTCTATTTATGAGCCTGCAGTGCGTAGCTTTCATTCCTGATTATTTCTATGAGACGGGCATACTGATCTTCGCCCCCACAACTATAAACGTGCTGATAAGATTTTCTTTCCTTTCCTGTGCGGTGCTGTTCATTTTTACAAGCCTGCTATATATGGGCTCCAACATAACCCAGATGGGAACTTATGTGATTATTGCCTTGATATGCTCTCTGGTCTTATCGATAATGGCTCCAAACACATCCGCAGCCCACGAGCAGATAAGATATTTCGGATCGATATACGATGTTTATTTTTCCTTTGCCATAGGGCTTATCAATCTTGCATCGATAGCGACTTTCATAATAGCGGCGGTTAATGAGAAAACAGCACACAACATAAAGAGAAGCATATCCTATATCCTGCTGATAATAGGAAACTACGGAATGTTCTCGGCAACAAATCCATTGTTGATCATAACCGTATGCCTCTTTTTCATCATAGGCTTCATCTTGCTCATAATCACCAGCAAGGAAACCTTCTGAAATAAGCACCAAGATTCCTTAAAGACATCCCTTCTTCAGAAAAAAGAACCCGCCACGTTTCCGCAGCGGGATCTGATGATAACAGATTTTCCTCAAACAAGATTGATGACGCTCTTGTCATAATCGGCAGGAGCATCGAAACCAAGGAAATTCATCAGCGTCGCAGGAATTGATGAAATTCCAAGACCTGTGTTGAGCTCCTTGGAATACTCGCCAGCATAGCAAGGATCGAAGATGATGCAAGGAACAGGGTTAAGAGAGTGGCTGGTCTTCGCCTTTGGCTCCCCATCCTTCTTGACCTTTACAGCACCGGTCTTGTCATGCTCGTACATATCATCGGCATTTCCATGATCGGCTGTGACAACCATCACGCCGCCGGCCTTGGCAACCGCATCCTTGATTCTTCCGATCTGAAGATCCATGCCCTCCATCGAACATACGACAGCCTCGAAAACTCCGGTATGTCCAACCATGTCGCCGTTTGGGAAATTCAGCTTGATCAGCTGCCACTTTCCACTCTCGATTTCGCTGATGACACGATCTGCGATTTCTGCACACTTCATCCAAGGCCTCTGCTCGAACGGAACCTTGTCAGAAGGTATCTCGACATATTCTTCAAGCTTATCGTCGAACTTGCCGCTCTTGTTTCCATTGAAGAAATATGTAACATGTCCGAACTTCTGCGTCTCTGAAATGCTGAACTGCTTGACTGATGAAGCGCAAAGATACTCTGCCATGGTCCTGTCGATGGCAGGAGGAGAAACAAGATACTGGTTAGGAATATGAAGATCTCCATCATATTCCATCATGCCTGCATACTGAACCTTCGGGTATCTCTTTCTGTCAAACTCGGAAAAATCCTTTTCATCAAAAGCCCTGGAGATCTCGATAGCCCTGTCTCCACGGAAATTGAAAAGTATTACGCTGTCCCCATCTTCTATTGTTCCGACCGGCTTTCCATTCTCTGCGATAACGAATGCAGGAAGATCCTGATCTATAGCTCCGGTCTCCTTTCTGAGAGTCTCGATCGCCTCATGAGCGGAGGCAAACTGCCTGCCCTCACCAAGCACATGGGTATACCAGCCGTTTTTCACCATATCCCAGTTGGCGTTGTAACGGTCCATTGTAATGACCATTCTTCCACCGCCGCTTGCGATCTTCGCATCGAAAGAGCCATCCTTGGAAAGATCTGCGAGGAATTCAGCAAAAGGATCGAAATAATCCAAAGCAGACATTTCTCCTACATCCCTTCCATCAAGAAGGGCATGAACTCTGACTTTCTTGACTCCTTCTTTCTTTGCCTCAACTACCATCTTCTTAAGGTTGTCGATATGAGAATGGACGTTTCCATCGCTTAATAGTCCGATGAAGTGAAGTGTGGATCCATTATCCAAGCAGTTCTTCACAAGCCTCTTCCAGGTTTCCCCTTCATACATCGCACCTGAATCGATGGAATTAGCCACAAGCTTCGCGCCTTGAGCAAATACTCTTCCGCAACCCATTGCGTTATGCCCTACCTCGCTGTTGCCCATATCGGCATCGCTCGGCAGCCCTACAGCCAGACCATGCGCCTTGAGCTTTGTATTGGGACAAGTCGCAAGCAGCTTGTCGAGATTCTTTGTCATTGCAGCAGCAACTGCATCGCCTTCTTTGTATTTGCCATAGCCTACTCCGTCCATGATCACGAGGACAACCGGACCCTTGCGGACTATCTTGCCATTTTTCTTAAGTGGTTCAACCATAATTGCCTATCTCCTTACTCTACTTAAAATATACTCTATTTCCTCACTATCGGTGAAGTGGCACTTTCAAGATACGGCACAGAAGACTCGTCAACATGATCCTTCAGTGTCTCATAAACCCATTTATGATAGCTGTTGATGGCGTTTATCTCCACATCGCTCAGATATCTTGTATCGATGAGCCTCTTCTCATATGGAACCATGGTCAACACCTCGAAACTGAGAAATTTTCCAAACTCCGTCTCCACATCATCTTTTACAGCAATCAAATTCTCAATCCTTATGCCATACCTTCCTTCCTTGTAAAGGCCCGGCTCATCGGAAATCACCATGCCTTCCTCAAGAGGGACATCGATCAAAGCGGAAGAGATCCTCATCGGACCTTCATGCACATTAAGCCTGCAGCCTACACCATGACCTGTGCCATGATAGAAGGTTTGTCCTGACTGCCATAAAAACTGTTTGGCAAGCACATCAAGCTGAACGCCCCTTGTCCCTTTATAAAATCTTTGGAAGGCCAGAGCAAGATGACCCTTCAGGACCAAGGTATAATCCCTTCTTTCATCCTCCTCTGCCTGTCCGAACAAAAGGGTTCTTGTAATATCGGTGGTACCGCATTCGTATTGTCCGCCGGAATCCAATACTAAAAGGCCGTTTCCTTCTATCGTCTTATAGTTATCCTTCAATGCGCGGTAATGGCACATGGCGCCATTCTCTTTGAATCCTGCAATGGTTGAAAACGATGGGCCGAGATAAAGAGGCCTTCTCTTCCTTTCATTCTCCAGCTTTTCCTCGATCTCAAGCTCATCGGTTTTTTTCATCGGATCAAGCTTGGCAAGAAAATTGACAAAGGCTACAGCATCCTCGAAATGCGCCCTTCTCATCCCCTCCATCTCCAAAGCATTCTTTTTCGCCTTCATCAATGTCGTGATATCAGATCCTGTCGAGCAAGGATTCTTTTTTACTGCGCTTTCAAAAGACATGACAATCCTTTCCGGATTGTAATAGCCTTTCTTATCAGCAAGAAGAAGCAGCATATTGCACGCTTCTTCATAATCCATGATCTCAAATGGCAAAGAGGATGCATCAAGCTCAGCGAAACGCTTTTTTGATGTGAACAATACAGCCCTGTCCATAGATATGAACATATAGGAATAGAAGACAGGATTATACATTATATCGTCTGCACGGAGATTCGTAAGCCAGGCTATATCATCCAAGCTGGCGATAAATGTCCAAAAGCACCCCTTTTCCTCCAAGCTTTTTCTCACTGAAGCTATCTTATCCTCTGCGGTTTTTCCTGCATATTCCAGCTTCATCTGAGTAATTACAGTTTCAGGGACAGAAGGACGGCCGGGCCACACTTCATCCAAAATTCCCTCCACAGGAACAAAACGGGCGCTGCCATATAATTTGGAATTCAGCTCATCAAATGAAGCGATTGAAATCTCAGAAGCCTCAACTGCTATCTTTGCATCTTTCTTAAGATTGGACTTGATCCAAGAAATCATATCCGGATCCTCTGTATCCTGTCTCAGCATTTTAAAACAGGTATCCTTTATCTCATTGGCAGCCTGGATGAAATATCTGCTGTCAGTCCATAAAACAGCATCATTCATTGTAACCAGAACCGTTCCGGCAGAACCAGAAAAACCTGAAATGAAATGTCTTGTCCTCCAACGCGGAGCTACGTATTCGCTCTGATGCGGATCGGATCCGGAGACATAATAAGCGTCAAACCCTTTTTGCTTTAGGATTTTTCTCAGGTTTTCCACTCTTTGGTTTATTTCCTTCATAATCATTCCTCCTCAATTTAAGAAACAAGAGCAGTGCAAGACCGCCTAAAATCATCAGAAAACAGAATACCTGCCCTCTGCTTATATTCAGAAATGATGTGAAAACAGCTATATTGCCGCTTCCTTCCCCCCATTTGATGACATATCCGGGATAAGCATCCGGCTCACGGAAATATTCTATTATAAAACGCACAAGCCCGTAGCCTATGAGATAAAAGGCAAAGACAACACCGTCCTTCCACCCTTTCTTATATTTCAAAGGCCTTATCAGAAACCAAAGGAAGAGGAAAAGGAAAACACCCTCGAAAAGCGCCTCATATAACTGAGCCGGATGCCTTGGAAGATTCAGCATATCCCCGTAAGTGTAGCTCATTCCAATCTTATCCGCTATTTCCCTGACCCATGCATGGGTCGTTGAAAACCGTTCTGCATGAGGGAAAACCATTCCTATGAAAGAAGACGTCACACGACCATAAAGTTCTCCATTTATAAAATTGCCAAGCCTACCGAACGTATACCCCAAAGGTATTCCCGCGCACATCATGTCCGTGAACAAAAGGATGGATCTTTTATTTTTCCTCGCATAGATCCATCCTCCCAAAAAGCAGCCGACAGCTCCTCCGTGGTAACTCATTCCAGGAAGCCCTGTGAATCTGCCGTTCTCAAACGGCCAAAACATCATCCAGGGGTGAGTGAGGTAGTAAACCGTATCGCTGTAAAAAATACAGGAAAAAATCCTTGCCCCTAGAAAAAGACCGATTATGCAGCAAAAAAAGAGCCCCTCGATCTGATCTCCGGTCATTTTGACGACTTTATCATGCGATACCTGATATCTGAAAAGCAGATAAGTGATGAAAAACGCAACCAGGTACATCACTGCATACCACCTGACAGGCAAGAACGAAACCACATAAGGGTCTATCCAGGAAGGATAATCAATATAGAGGGTCATGGATTGAGTATAGATTCTACACGATGGCATGGTCAATAAAATTGATATTTTATGGAGGTGCACACCTTTTTCCTTTTAGGTTATATTATTTACATGATGAAAAAATTTATTTCCGCAATCCTCCTGACTCTTGTCTGTCTCTCAAATCTTATTTCTGGAGGAAACAGGGAAAATCCCATAAGCGCCGGAATCGTCGCCTCAAACATGATCCAAAGCTCTGAGATGAAGGAAAAGAGCATAAGTGAAATTCTATATTCGATAAGCAATCTATATGCATATCTTGATAAGAACTTCCTGTATGAAATAGATAACGAAGAGGTGTCCCAGCAGCTTATAGCGGCACTTGTAAACAGCCTTGGGGATGAATACTCATACTACATATCTGCAAAGGATGCAGAAGCTTTCGAAGAAGATGTCCAGGGTGAATATGTCGGCATAGGCACATATGTATCCAAGGTCAATCCTGCGCTTGCAGATTATTCCGATCCAGAAACCTACATGCTGATAATTGTATCTCCTTTTCCGGGAGGACCCGCGGACAGAGCCGGATTGCGTGCCAACGATCTGATAAGCTCCATAAACGGGACCGATGTATCAGCGATGGATGCAACAGAAGCTTCCAGGCTTTTAAGGGGCAAGGAAGGAGAGGAAATGACCCTTTCTGTATTAAGGGGAACGAGTTCGTTTGAAATCAAGCTGATACCTGAGAAAGTGATAATCCCCACCTGCGTCCATGGAATGCTCGAAGACGGGATAGCCTATCTGGGAATATATGAATTCACAGAAGCAAGCTCAAAGAGTGTGAAGGAAGCGCTTTTGGAAATAAAAAATGAAAATCCAACTGCAATAATAATAGATCTCAGGAACAACGGAGGAGGCATTGTCGATTCCTGTCTCGAAATTGCGGATATGTTCCTATCGGAAGGAGACATGGTCAGCCTGAAATATAAGGATACTTCGGGAATGCCTAATACGACATATCAAGCAGACAGGGAGACTGTGATAGACAACGACATTCCTGTTGTAATACTTGTAAACGGCGGAACAGCATCCTCCAGCGAGATCATGACAGCAGCGCTTAAAGAAAATGGAAGAGCAACAGTAATCGGGTCCCAGACATTTGGAAAAGGCATCATGCAATCCGTGATCCCGTATGCAGGGGGATTCATAAGATTCACTTCTGCTGACTATTACACTCCAAAAGGCAATAACATAAATAAAAAGGGCATACAACCGGACATAATCATAGAAGAGAAAGAGTATACGGATGAAGAAATGCAGGCATATGAGGACTTCATGCATACCGACAGCATAACCTCTTTTATGAATGACTATCCTGAATACAGCATTGAAAACATAGAGAAATTCGCTGCAATGCATGCAGATACCGGAGTGCCTCACGATATACTCTGCCTTCTCATGAGAAACGAATACATCTATTCGATGGATATCTCAGAAAGACCTGTAGCCACTCCTGATTATGATCCTGTGCTTTCTGCGGCTATCGAATTCATAAAGGAAGAAAAATGAGGATTTTTCTTTTAAACAGCAACAAGATCGACGGGCGCATCTACCCTCTTTCCGAAAAGGAAAGAAACTATATTAAAAACGTTCTGAGAATAAAAGAAGGTACTATCTTCAAAGCAAAAGATCACAAAGAAAACCTTTATGATGCATTGCTCGACCAAAACGATACCCTGATCCTTGAAAGCTCTCTCGACAATAGCAATTATCTTGATGATATGCCATCGTATTCAGGTGATTTTGTAAAGATATATATATACCAATGCATCTGCAAAGGAAAGAAGAACGCCCAGATAACCAGGCAGCTTCAGGAAGCAGGAGCAACACAGCTGACATTCATCGAAAGCTCCCTCATCCAGCAGAAAGAAATCGACATCCATGAAAGGAGCAGGCTTGAAACAATCAGAAACGAAGCTATCCAGCAATCCGGAGCAAAGCTATGCCATCTTTTTTTCAATGTTCCGTTTTCAAAAGCCATAGAGGAAGCAAAGGGATTGAAAATCATTCTTCACCAAGACAAAAGAAATAAAAGCGAGAACATCCTTTCCCTTTTGGAAAATACGGACACAGATGAAATAAGCGTTTTCATAGGCAGTGAAGGAGGCTTCACAGACGAGGAATGCCAAAGTGCGGAGGCTGCCGGATTTTATCCCGTCATATTGAATACAAACATCCTAAGAGCAGAAACAGCTGGAATATATATGATGGGCGCCATACAGAGTTTCAAAAACAGATAGCATAAAAACCTGCTTGCCATTAAAAATTTATGCAACTCCTTTCCTGAAAAAAACATATGTTTTTCTATTTGATATATATGGAGGGAAATTTTTCATAAAATAAAATTAATACACCATATATAGTGTTTTATACAGAATATTTAATTAAAATTTAACTCCATTGCATACCTATATTTACATCAAAGTCAGACAAATGTACGATTTGGTGAATAACTCGTGAAAAACTGCAAAAAAACAGGTTTTTCCACATATAGGAAAATTATTAATTTATTATATAACTTTCATTTAATCTTGGACATGTTGTCTTATTATATTTTTATATAATATAACAACTTAACATTTTACATTCCTTTGTATGCAAAAGATAGGAAAAACAGTAGCAATGATGGTTTTCCACGGCATTTCACGACCCCGTGAAAAACCTGTGAAAAACTCTGTTTCATCCCATATATGGTGTTATGCAAAAATGAATGAATATGCTTTGTGCTAAACGCTAAAAAAGATATAATCTTTAATATGGTTGTATACGGAATAGGAAACCCTCTGATAGATTATCTATGCTTCATCAATGATGAGGATATCTTAGCTCTAGGCCTTCATAAAGGCACTATGAATCTGATAGACAAAGAGAAAAGGATCGAGATACTTGATTATATAAGAAACAAGGATATAAGGTACTCCTGCGGCGGTTCCTGCCCCAATACCATGGTGACATTGAAAAGTCTTGGGATTCCCACCATTTTAGCCGGCGGGATAGGATCAGACGAGCATGGAAGGATGTATGCTGAGAAACTTGAAGAGCTTGGAGTCATAAACGGCCTGGTTGAAAAAAATGAACCCACAGGAACGAGCATAATTCTTGTAACAGAAGACAGAGAACGCACGATGTGCACCTATTTGGGAGCAAACAGGTTTTTTGACAGCAGCGATATAAAAACAGAGCATGTAAAAAAAGCGGATATTTTCTATTTCACAGGATACATGTGGGACACTGAGCCTCAAAAAAGAGCTATAAAAAGCGTTCTTGAAATGAAAAAGGAATGCTCCTTCAAGGTCGCTTTCGATATTGCGGATCCTTTTGCAGTCGGAAGATACCGGCAGACATTTCTGGATATCATAAAAGGATATGTGGATGTTGTTTTTGCAAACAGCGAAGAAGCAAGGAACCTTATAGATAACTATGATGCTTACGAGTGCTGCAAATCGCTAGGAAAGCTTTGCCGCACTGCAGTAGTAAAAAACGGGAAAAAAGGCTCTTATGTGTCCCATGAGGGAAAGATATATCAGATACCATTATACGGTACAGACAAGCCAATAGACACGACAGGAGCTGGAGATACATATGCATCAGGTTTTCTGTTTGGGATTGCAAAGGGTTATGATGTAGAGACATCTGCAAAGATCGCAAGTTTCCTTGCTGGAGAAATCATAAGCCAGTTGGGTGCTCAATTTTCTAAGGAAAAAACTGAGGAACTCATCAAATATTTAAAGGATAATTTCCAAGATAGTAATTAACATTATCAATATTTTGAGTAAATACTAAATATTTTTATAAATATGGCTCTTTTCACTTGAATTTACGGGAATGTGTAGTACCATCATAATAATGAGTGAAAAAGATCTGTTATTTGAGCTTGATGGGAAATTTCCAAATCTAAAATATTCATTACCGATGGCCATGCAGCACCTTGTTGCAATGATTGTTGGATGTGTGACGCCTTCTATAATAATCGCAAATCTTGCTGGGCTTGATAATGCCAAAAGCGTGCTGCTCATACAAACCTCATTGGTGACAGCAGGCTTTTCAACCTTCGTCCAGCTATTTATAGGATCAAGGCTTCCAATGATAATGGGCGTATCGTTTGCATATCTGTCGAGCATGCAAGCAATCGTTTCCGGATTTGGTATAGCAGAAATATTTGGAGCTCAGATAATCGGCGGACTGATCGCAATGATCATAGGCATGTTTGCAAAAAAGCTGCAGAAACTGTTTCCACCATTGATTACAGGAACGGTCGTATTCACAATAGGGTTATCATTATACCCGACAGCGATAACCTATATGGCTGGAGGAAGCGGGAATCCGGATTTCGGTTCGTGGCAGAACTGGGTCATAGCTGTAGCAACCCTTATTATCGTTACAGTATGCAACCATTTCGGCAAAGGCATAATCAAGCTTGCAAGCATACTGATAGGAATCGCATCAGGATATCTGCTGAGCCTTCCTTTCAAAATGGTTGATTTTTCAAGCATCTCCACTTCCTCACTATTCTCTCTTCCAAAGATAGCGCCGTTCGGCATCAGGTTCGAACTTTCAGCCATATTTGCGTTTTCCATACTGTTTGCCATAAATTCCATCCAGGCAATTGGAGACATGACTGCTACAACCGTCGGAGGCTTATCAAGGGAGCCTACAGGCAACGAGCTTAAAAGAGGCATAGTATCCTATGGAGCCTCAAATATCGTATCAGCTCTCTTCGGGGGCCTGCCGACAGCAACCTATAGCCAGAATGTCGGCATAATTTCAACTACGAAAGTAGTAAACAGAAAGGTCATTTCAATAACTGCCCTTCTTTTGGTAGTTGCAGGTTTGATTCCGAAATTCAGTGCAATTCTGACTACGATACCGCAGTGCGTATTAGGAGGAGCTACAGTTTCAGTTTTCGCTTCAATAGCAATGACAGGCATGAAGCTGGTGGTTTCCCAGCCGATGAACTACAGGAATACGTCCATAGTAGGCCTCTCAGCTGCGCTTGGAGTCGGAATAAGCCAGGTTACTGAGGCCTTAAGCCAATTTCCAGATTGGGTTACTATGGTATTTGCGAAATCACCTGTGGTCGTTGCTACGATAGTGGCTGTTATTTTGAACATAATACTTCCGAAAGATAAGGATAAAAAGGAAACAAACGAAGAGAAAGGATCAGTTTAGCACTTTTCAAATTTGATGTTATATTATTAGAGAAGACAGATGAATTCTATTGACATATATTACTGATAATAATATTATATTGGTAATAATTATCAATAAGGATAAAGATGAAACAGACCAGAAACACTCTTCAGAAGGAAGTGACCTATAACAGTCTCAAGACGTTCATGGGACATCCTACAGCCGAGGAAGTATATGAGAAAGTGCATGAATCGTTTCCTCATATTTCAAAGGCTACCGTCTACAGGAACCTCTCTGAGCTTGAAGAAAAGGGTAAGATAAGAAGAATTCCCAAAATCGGTAACGGCTCCGATAGGTATGACATGAACATACAGCCGCATTTCCACGCTAAATGCACAAAATGCGGAAGGGTTTTCGATGTGGATCTCCCTGTTGATGATTCTGTTGTTTCAAAGGTTAATGTCATGGGAGACGACGATTTCAAACTGTCTTCCTACCAACTGGTTTTTGAAGGCATATGCACTAAATGCAATGCCAAGGAGATATAAAAATGGAACTGAAAGGATCAAAGACTGAAAAGAATCTTCAGACGGCGTTTGCAGGCGAGAGCCAGGCAAGGAATAAGTACACCTACTATGCTTCCAAAGCAAAGAAGGAAGGATATGAGCAGATTGCTGCAATCTTCCTTGAAACAGCAGAGAATGAGAAAGAGCACGCAAAGCTCTGGTTCAAGCTTCTTCATGACGGCGGAGAGATCCCATCAACAACAGAGAACCTGAAGGACGCTGCAGCCGGTGAGAACTACGAGTGGACCGATATGTATGCAACATTTGCAAAAGAAGCAGAGGAAGAAGGTTTCACAAAGATCGCAGCTCTCTTCAAGGGTGTTGCAAAGATCGAAAAGGAGCATGAGGAAAGATATCTTGCTCTCCTAAAGAATGTCGAGGAAGGACTCGTATTCTCAAGAGATGGAGAAATGATCTGGAAGTGCAGAAACTGCGGACACATCCATGTAGGAAAGGCTGCTCCTGGAGTATGCCCTGTATGTGCTCATCCTCAGGCATATTTCGAGCTTCTTGGAAAGAACTATTGATTTTAATAATAGTATAAAATCAAAAAAGGTAGGGTCATCCTACCTTTTTTTATAACAGAAAAAGCTTATAAAAAAGGGAGTGTAATTCGTTTTGTGGACATTTCCTCTCAGCTAGTTGGAAGAAGGGAAATAATCTGTAGCTGAGGCAGCAGACTGCAACCTTTTGCCAGCCATCAGAAGTATAGATGCATGCAGAGGCGCTGTCAACGAATATCG
>CASGDQ010000068.1 GCA_949300325.1 uncultured Spirochaetales bacterium | reverse complement strand
GGGCAAACAAAGGCGACCAAGGGTCTAGTGAAATAAAACCCGCAGGATAAGGCCAAAATAAAAATCAATACGAAAATTATCGGATAAACCAACTTTTTCCTCATGCCAAAAGGATGCATTAGAGGAAAGGAAAAATCAACAATCATGTTGACCATTGATAATATAAAAAGGTAAAATATTATCGATTGATTCAGTATTAGGAGGCTTTTCTATGATCAGCTACAAAGAATTAGGTCTTGTGAATACAAGGGATATGTTTGCAAAGGCCGTCAAGGGTGGTTATGCCATCGGTGCATACAACTTCAACAATATGGAGCAGATGCAGGCTATTGTGCAGGCATGCGTTGCAACCAAGGCTCCTGTAATCCTTCAGGTTTCAAAGGGTGCAAGAGATTACGCAAATATCAACCTTCTGCGCAACATGGCACGCGGCGTTGTCGAGTATGCTCATGAATTGGGATGCGATATTCCTATCGTTCTCCATCTTGACCACGGCGACTCTTTCGAAACCTGCAAGAGCTGTATTGACAATGGATTTTCATCCGTCATGATCGACGGTTCCCATCTGCCGTATGATGAGAATGTCGCTCTGACAAAAAAAGTTGTGGATTATGCACATCAGTTCGATGTAACTGTTGAAGGTGAGCTTGGTGTTCTTTCCGGAATCGAAGATGAGGTATCCAGCGCAGTATCGCACTATACCAAGCCGGAAGAGGTCGAGGACTTCGTTGCAAAGACAGGTGTCGACTCACTCGCCATCAGCGTCGGAACAAGCCACGGAGCATATAAATTCACTCCTGAGCAGTGCACAAGAAATGCAGAAGGAATCCTTGTTCCACCAGAACTCAGATTCGACATCCTTGCAGAAATCGAAAAGAAGCTCCCTGGCTTCCCGATTGTTCTCCATGGATCATCCAGCGTTCCTCAGGAATATGTAAAGATGATTAACGAGCATGGTGGAAAGCTCAAGGACAGCGTAGGCATTCCTGAAGAGCAGCTCAGAAGAGCAGCAAAATCCGCTGTATGCAAGATCAACATCGACAGCGACGGAAGGCTTGCAATGACCGGCACGATCAGAAGGATCTTCGACGAGAAGCCCGCTGAATTCGACCCGAGAAAATATCTTGGACCGGCCAGGGACGCGCTCAAGGAAATGTACATGCACAAGAACATCGACGTTCTTGGTTCTGCAGGTCATGCACTTGACTGAATATGACAAGGAGGGTCGTCCGGCCCTCCTTTTTTCATGCTTCTTCATAAGTGCATGATATTTTTAAAAATAGCAGGTGGATATTTTGACAATTTAATCCACTTATGCTAATATTCAATTTCGTGTGTTGAAAACACGCAGCAAACTGAACGAGTGCAAAGGTGAACAACCTTTTTAAGGAGTATTCTTGGCTACAAAAGATTTGAGGATCAACCGTCAGATCAGGGCACGCGAGGTGTTCGTGATCGATGAGAACGGTATGCAAAAGGGAGTCATGGATGTGCATAGCGCATGCATGCTTGCAGAAGAAGCAGGATTGGATCTTGTAGAGGTCAGTCCTAACGCAAATCCTCCCGTTTGCAAAATACTGGATTTCGGGAAATACCGTTATGAAATGGAAAAGAAAACCCGTGAGGCCAAGAAGAACCAGGTTGTGGTGAAGATCAAGGAAATAAGAATGCAACCCAAGATCGAAAAGCACGACCTGGAAACGAAGAGCAAGGCCATCACCGAGTTCCTCGAAGAAGGCAACAAGGTAAAAGTCTCGATCAGGTTCAGGGGAAGGGAGCTTGCGCACCCGGAACTTGGAAAAGCGGTTTTGGACAGGATTCTTGAGACGCTTACTGCTAACGGCGTACTCTTCAATCTTGACAAGGGCGCGCTTTTGGAAGGAAAGATGATGAGCATGACTCTTTCCCCCCAGAAGAAAAAAATGTAAACAACTCCGTATGGAGATGTTAATATGATGTCAGTAGGGGTTCTTGTTCCCTGCGACACTAAAGGAAGGTAAGAAAATGCCTAAGATGAAAACAAGAAAGTCCGCGGCTAAAAGGTTCAAAGTAACCGCAGGCGGAAAGGTAATCGTCAAGAAAATGGGTCTCCGCCATATTCTCACCAAGAAGACCTCCAAGCGTAAGATGAATCTCAGACACGCAGGAGTCCTTTGCGACATTGAAGCCAAGAGAGCAAAATCAATGCTCCCTTACGGTTAAGATAGGAGTGGGAAAAAATGCCAAGAGCAGTTGACGGAACCAAAAGAAAAGACAGAAGAAAGAAGATTCTCGACCAGGCCAAGGGCTATTATGGTCGCAGAAGCACCAACAACCGCATAGCCAAAGATGCTGTTGCAAAAGCAGGACAGTATGCTTACCGCGGCAGAAAGGAAAGAAAGAGGGACTTCAGGAAACTCTGGATTGCAAGAATCAGTGCAGCAGTACAGGCCGAAGGGCTTAACTACTCACAGTTCATGCACGGCTTGAAAGTTGCAAATATCGGACTCAACAGGAAAGCTATCAGCAACATGGCCATCGAAGACAAGACGGCATTCGCCGCTCTCGTAGCAGAAGTGAAGAAGGTTCTCGCTTGAACTGAAAAACAATAAGGAGGCGGATAAAATGACTCAGGTAGAAGAAACCAGACTGCATGCGATGCGCATCCAGAAAGCTATGACACTTATCGGACACCTAAGGGATTCCTATAGGGAACTCGAATCAAGGTATCGCATGGTTGAAACCCATAACCTTGAGCTTCAGGAGCTTTTGGACAAGGTAAGTGCTGATCAGCAGGTGGTTGAAGAAGCCATTGAATCCGCACTTGAAAGCCTCGAAGCGCTCGGAGATCTCGACAGCTTCGGAACAATGGATCTTTCGGAACTCGAAGATGCAGAGCAGTACACCATCGACGGTGCCTCTTCTGAGGAGGAGCTTGACACCTTCGAAAGCGAAAATCTTTGATTTCTTTTCTTTCAAAATGTTTGCATCCGGAATTTTATCCGACACCGGATGCAGGCCTTGTGGGTTGTCTTATGGCAACCCATTTTTATTTAATATGGAACTGTTTACTAGAAATAATCTATATGGTAAAATTTAATTAGCCCATGAAAATCGGCTACCTCAAGCCTCTTGGAGCAAACCATATTATTGGACTGTGGAATAGCATGACAGCATTGATCCTACCAGTAATGGTTTAAAGGAACAGAACGTCAAGGCACAACCAGCGGTCCCCCTTGAACCTTAGTTCAAGAGCACGTAGCTTGCCGATTTTTTATGGGTGTTATATTTTGTTTAAAGCTATGAAAGAAGAAAAACTCAAAACTATTTCCTTTATCAACGTTCCTTCCGATCTCAAGATGGATTTCGGAAGCTTCCACTTGGATCCTGCAATCAAGCTCCCGGTACAAAAACCTGAAGGGGCAAAGATGCTCAGCGACAACGATATAACGATGGAATCTATCATCGCAGGCATGCTGACGATAATCGCGTATGACGAGAACAATAAGAATTTTTCATATTACAGGGATTTTGTGAATGCAGTGCAGCCGAACACCGCAGAGGAGCTCAACAAGGCTGCGATAGCAAAACAGCAGCAGAAGGACTACGATTTTGCCGAAGAGCTCTTTCTTGCCGTCTATCATATGCTCCCCCAGCCTGCTTCATGCATCAATCTTGCAACGCTTTATTCCTACATGAGCGTATTTGAGGAAGAAGAGAACAAAGACCTCGATAAGGCAGATGAGATGATGAACAAGGCAAAGCTCACGCTGCTAGACGGGCTGAGGCGGTTTGGCGAAAACCAGTACATCCTTTCAGAAATCTCCTCATTCGAAGGATTTTTAGGCAATCTCGATCTGGCAAAAGATTATGCAGAGCGTTATCTGAAAGTTGCGGACGAAGGCGAGAAAAAGGAAGAGATGAAAAAGTTCCTCAAGCAGGTGAACGCCAGGCTTGAAGCAGATAATTCCTTTAAAGAAGCCTATGATTACATCATGCTCGACATGCCGGAAAAGGCGCTAAGCGTAATCGATGGATTCATAAAAGAAAACAGCGATGTATGGAACGGGTACTTCTTAAAGGCATGGGCTTTAAGAAAAGCCTCCCGCTATAAAGAAGCAAAAGAATCGCTTTTGAAATGCCTTGAACTTGGAGAAAGCAACGGGGACATATATAACGAGCTTTCGATATGCGAACTCGAAGAAGGAAACAGGGAGCTTGCAAAAACATATTTGAACACTGCCGTCGATTTGGACGAGGACAATCTCACTGCAATGAGCAACCTCGCCTACCTTCATCTGATGGACGGGGAGTTCGATGAAGCAAGGTATTATCTGGAGAAATCGAGAAAACTTGCAAATGATGATGCTATACTTTCAACGCTTATAAAAGCGTATGAAGAGAAAACAGGAGAAAAACTCGGTGATAACATCACTGAAGAAATAACCGAGAAAACGGAAGATCTGACTGAAGGAGAAGAAAATATGAAAGACAATCATGAACACTGCTGCCATAACCATGAACACGGGCACGAAGATGGGCACTGCTGCCACAACCATGAGCACGAGCACGAAGAAGGACACTGCTGCCACAACCATGAGCATGAGCACGAAGATGGGCACTGCTGCCACAACCATGAGCATGAGCATGAAGAAGGGCACTGCTGCCACAACCATGAGCACGGGCATGAAGATGGACACTGCTGCCGCAATCATGGACATCAGGGGCGCTGCCATCATGATGAGGAAAATGCCAACGGCTGATGGCGGATTGAAATATGGAATATCTGTCTAAAACGGCTGAGGATACGGAAAAGGCCGGCAAAAATTTTGCAAGATACCTTGAAAAAGGAGATGTAATCAGTCTGCGTGGAAGTCTAGGAGCAGGAAAAACTGTTTTTGCAAAAGGAATAGCAAGACAGCTCGGGATCACGGAAGCGATCGTTTCTCCTACCTTCACTCTCGTCCAGGAATATGATGGAATAATGAAGCTTTTCCATTTGGATCTTTACAGACTCAGCGGAGAGGATGAATTCGAATCCATGGGAGGAGAAGATTTTTTATATCCTGACGGCGTCTCTTTGATCGAATGGTCGGAAAAAATAGAGGATATGCTTCCTGAGTCCACAATATATATCGACATAACGATAAACGAAGACCAATCCAGACTGATAAGGATAGAGGGAGGAAATCATGAATATTCTCTGTCTTGACACCTCGACCGAGGTTCTTTCAATCGGGCTGAAAACAGATAGCAGTTTTGAAGAGCGCCTCATAGACGGGAATTTCAGCCATTCCGAAAACCTGCTGGAAGAAATTACATCTCTTCTCAAACGCGCCAAGCTGGAGCTCAGGGATCTTGATCTGCTGATTGCAACAAAAGGACCGGGATCCTTTACAGGATTGAGAGTAGGCCTTGCAACGCTTAAGGGCATAAGAAGCGCTTCAAGCGCAAAGCTTGTCTCCGTCCCTACATTGGATGCGATGATAGAAAGCAACAGGCATCAAGGAATTGCGGATATGGCTGTCATCGACGCAAAAAAACAGCGCTTTTACATCAGGATTGAAAAAGACGGTAAAGTCCTGTGCGAAACAATCGATGGCAATCCCTCGGACATCATTGAGAGGCTGAACGGGGAAAAGGAAATCGCCGTAACCGGAAAAGATGCAGCAAAGTTTGTAAAGAAAGCATTGCAAGAAGGCGCCTGCTGCAATTTCTCAGTCGATTGCTTTGCACCAAGGAATCTGTCCAAGGCATTGCTTAAGCTGGGGCTTGAGCAATTGGAAAAATATGGAGAGGATGAAATCGGAGCAGGACCGATGTACATCAGGCGCAGCGATGCAGAGGAAGCGCTGCTTAAAAAGATGAGGGAAAAAGCAAATGAAACAAATTGATATTGCAGTAATCGGTGCAGGTCCGGCAGGACTTTCAGCCGCAGCCTATGCAGCAAGAGCTGGATACACTGTCAGCTGCTTTGATCAGCTTGCGCCAGGCGGACAGCTTTTACTGATCGATGAAATTGAAAACTATCCAGGCTTAGGCCTCATAAAAGGTTTCCAGCTGGCTGAGCAGATGGAAAATCAGGCATCAGGATTCGGTGTTGAAATCGTATACGCAAAGGTCTCCTCCATCAAAAAAGAAGGTGAAAGCTTCCTGCTTGAAACAGAAGATGGCGAAGTGGAGGCAAAGAGCGTGATAGCGGCAACTGGAGCTGCACACCGCCATCTTGGAGCAGAAGGCGAAGAAGAATACCAGGGAAAGGGTGTCAGCTACTGCGCAACATGCGACGGACCATTTTTCAGAGGTAAGGACATCGTTGTGGTAGGAGGTGGTGATACAGCCCTTACAGATGCGCTTTATCTTGCAAAGCTTGCAAACACTGTAACCATAGTGCACCGCCGCAATGAGTTCAGAGGACAAAAAATACTCTCAGATAGGGTTTTAGCTACAAAAAACATAAAACTTGCTCTAAGCAGGCAGGTTGTTAAAATCGCCTCAGATGACGGCAAGAAAGTTTCTAAAGCCATTTTAGATGATGGAAGCATATTAAATTGCGATGCTGTATTCATCTTTGTCGGAATCACTCCAAACAGCGAGATATTCAACAGCTTCTGTGAACTCGATAAGAATGGTTTCATCGTCGCAAACGACAAGATGGAAACATCTGTGAAGGGATTTTTCGCCGCCGGCGATGTCAGGACCACAGCTTTCAGACAGGTTGTGACAGCCGCTGGAGATGGAGCGATGGCGGCCCATATGGCAGACGAATACATCTCATCTTTAAGAAAATGATTTTAGCAGCACCCTTCGGTGCTGTTTATTTTTTTCTCAATTGCTGACAAACGTTTAAATACACATATTAAAAAAGTGTAAAAAAGTCGTTACAACCACTTTTCCTTCCCTATTTTTTCTTGACTGCGGGCACCAGTTGGGTTGTAATTAGAATATGAATGTTTTGATGGTATCCCCAGAAACGGTCCCCTTTTCAAAATCGGGGGGGCTTGCTGATGTCATAGGAGCGCTTTCCGAAGCGCTCGCAAAAGCAGGAGCCGAAGTATCGGTCCTAATGCCGATGTTTTCTTTCATCGACCCAAAAGGGTTTAAAAAAGATGAAAGCTTTTCTGTGGATATGATGGGCTCTGCCATCGAGGTTTCCACGATGGTGAAAACAGTGAAAAAGGTTCGATACGTAGGCCTTGTCCACCCGTATTTCACCAACAGGAAAGGCATATATGGTGACACTTCCTTTGCTCCCTATCAGGATAATGCGGAGAGGTTCATGCTGTTTAGCAAGGCAGTGCTTCCCTACATCAAAGCAAGCAAAGAGAAATTCGATATAGTCCATTGCCATGATTGGGCTACAGGCCTTGTCCCGTACCTCATCAAAATGGAAAATCCGAAAATCAAGACCGTGTATACGATCCACAACCTTGCATACCAGGGTGAATTCAGCCGATACGATGCCTTATTGGGAGGATTCTCCTTGGATGACAGCCTTTTTTCAGGCGGAACCTTCGACAAGCGCCTCAATATGATGAAGGCCGGAATCCAGCATGCGGACAAGGTCACCACTGTAAGCCCGACTTATGCAAAGGAAATCTGCGAGAAGGAACAGGGCTGCAATCTTGACTGGCTTCTCAGGCAGCGCAAGAACGATCTTCTCGGTATAATCAATGGAATAGACTACAGGGATTGGAACCCAAAAACGGATGAATTTTTATCTGTAAACTACAGCGCTTCAAATCTCTCTGGAAAAGCAGAAATCAAGAAGGAGATCCAGAAGGAATTCGGCCTTTCAGAGGATCCTGAAATACCGCTTTTTTCAATGATAAGCAGGCTTGCTGACCAAAAAGGCTTCAGCGAGCTTCTATCGGGCAGCCCTTCTGCTCTCGAGCAGATGCTCAGCGAAGGAAAATGCCAGTTCATAGTAATCGGCACAGGAGATTCCAGATTTGAAGAAAAGCTGAAGGATTTAGATGCTAGGTATCAGAACATATCTGTCAGGATCGTTTTCAGCAACAGGATCGCGCATGTCGTTGAAGCGGCATCCGATTTCTTCCTGATGCCCTCAAGGTATGAGCCCTGCGGATTGAACCAGCTTTACAGCCTGCATTATGGAACAATACCTGTCGCCCACCGGACCGGAGGGCTTGCGGATACGATAATCGATCTTCAAGAAGACGAAAAGAACGGGGATGGATTTTTGTTCGATCGTCTTTCACCGGAAGAGATCGTCGCAACAGTGAACAAGGCCATAAGATTCTATAACGAAGACAAGAAGGCCGTTCTTGATGCGAGAATCAGGGGAATGAAAGCCGATTTCACCTGGGAGAAATCAGCTTTATCATATTTAAATCTGTACAATACTTTGGCCACACAAGGGAGGAGGCAAAATGAAGAAAGGCAATAAAATAGTTGCCATCGTTCTCGGAGGGGGAAGAGGAACACGTCTTTACCCATTGACAATGGACAGGAGCAAGCCTGCTGTACCGTTCGCAGGCAAATATCGCTTGGTCGATATTCCAATTTCCAACTGCATCAACAGCAACATGAAGCAGATCTATGTTTTGACACAGTTCAATTCTGCGAGCCTGCACAACCATATCTCCAACACATACCAGTTCGACCAGTTTTCCGGCGGGTTTGTTGAGATTCTTGCTGCAGAGCAGACCTATGCATCAGAAAGCTGGTATCAGGGAACGGCGGACGCGGTCAGAAAGAATCTGAAGCATTTTTCCGACCAGGATCCCGATTACTATGTGATTCTTTCTGGAGACCAGCTCTACAGGATGGATTTCAGGGAGATGCTCGCATGCCATATCAAGACCGGTGCGGAGCTTACAATAGCAGCCAAGCCGATCAGCCGCGCCGAGGCTACCGGGCTCGGAATCATCGGAGCGGACGAGAACGGCATGATCAAGAGTTTCTATGAGAAGCCGGCACCCGACATGGACATCTCGGAATACAAGGTCCCTGCAAAGCTCATGAAGGAGCAGCTTGGAAAGGATGTAGACAAGTCCAACGAATATCTTGCAAGCATGGGCATATACATCTTCACAGCAAAAACCATGGAGCAGGCTCTGAACAACGATAAGACCGATTTCGGAAAAGAGATCATTCCTGAGATAATAAAGACCCGCCCGGTCGCAACTTATCTCTTCGATGGATTCTGGGAAGATATCGGAACCATCAAGGCTTTCTATGAGACGAACCTCAACCTCGCTTCTGAAAAGCCGGCATTCAACTTCTATGATGAGGAAATGCCCATCTACACCCACAGAAGGCACCTTCCTGCAACGAAGGCCAACTTCTGCAACATCTCCTGCTCCCTCACAAGTGAAGGAAGCATCATTACAAATGCTTATATAGTGAACTCCATCATCGGAGTCAGAACCTTCATTGAATCCGGCGCATCCCTCGATGGTGTTTATTGCATGGGTGCAAGCCACTATGAGACTGAGGAAGAAAAGGCGGAGAATGCAAAGAGAGGCATTCCGAATATCGGAATCGGAAAAGCGACGATCATCAAGAGGGCCATCATCGACCAGAATGCAAGGATCGGAGCAAACTGCAGAATCGGAATCGACAACATCGACCGCCCTGAAGGGGATTATGAGATGTACAGCATTCATGACGGAATCATCGTCATCAACAAAAACGCCATCATACCCGACGGAACGGTGATGTAAGTCCTGCCCTGCTCGTCTATATGCCCCCTTGCAAAAGGGGGTTTTATCATGCCGCAAAAAAAATCATCCCGCACATAGCTGCAGGATGATATATGAAAAGAAATGCAAAAATCAGCAGATTTTTCTTATCCAGCCCTCTGGAGCCTCGATCTCTCCCATCTGGATTCCGGTAAGCACCTCTCTGAGCTTTGCACATACAGGTCCCATCTCTTCCATTCCTGAAGCAAAGGAGATCCTACCATCCGGAGTATCTACCTCGCCGACAGGAGAAATTACAGCCGCAGTTCCGCAAAGGCCGCATTCCTGGAAATCCTTGAGCTCCGTATAGCTCACCGGCCTTTCCTCCACTTCCATGTTCAGATAATGCTCTGCAACATAAACCAGGGATCTTCTGGTGATGGAAGGAAGGATTGTATCGCTTTTCGGAGTGACGATCTTGTTGTCCTTTGTCACAAACAGGAAGTTCGCACCTCCGGTCTCCTCGACATGTGTTCTTGTCGCGGCATCGAGATACATGTTCTCCGCATAGCCCTGATGCTTTGCAACATATCCGGGATAAAGGCTCATTGCGTAATTGAGTCCGGCCTTGATGTGTCCTGTTCCATGAGGTGCGGCCCTGTCATATTGGCTCAAAAGGAGTCTGAGAGGCTTGATTCCACCCTTGAAATAAGGACCTACAGGGGTTACGAACATCCTGAACTCATACTCGGGGGCAGGAGCGACTCCGATAACAGGTCCGCAGCCGAACAAGAACGGCCTGATGTAAAGCGTAGCACCGGTTCCATAGGGAGGCACCCATGCGGCATTGGCCTTCACAACCTCATCAAGCGCGCGGAGGAACATCTCCGTAGGCACCTGCGGCATCAGAAGGCGGTCAGCGCTGTCCTGAAGCCTCTTTGCATTGAGATCTGGACGGAAGGTCACGATATCCCCATCCTTTGTGGTATAGGCCTTCAAGCCTTCAAAACATGTCTGTGCATATTGAAGCACGCCAGCAGATTCGCTCATGGTGCAGGAAGCATCCTTCACGAGCTTTCCCTCGTCCCATGCGCCATCCTTGTAATGTGCTACAAAACGATAATCGGTGGGCATATAAGCAAAACTGAGCGATGACCAGTCGATATTCTTCTTTTCCATTTCTGTTCCTCCAAGATTAAAGAGAATGATAAAACTCACAAAAGATATTTTCAATCACATAGCCTATGCAATGAAAGAAAATCAGAGATAATTGTTTTCAAGAATGAACGTCCTTATCTTATCATCGGAAGATCCCATATCAAGAGAGGCAAGGGCTTTCTTATCGGCCATCAGGAAAGAATCATGGTATACAGGCCTTATAAAGCCATCTGGGATAAAAACCTCAAGACATACCAGATGATAAAGCACATCCTTGTTGACGAAATCAAAAGAAAACAGCTCCTTTCCTGCCCTGATATCCGCATCAAGCTCCTCTTTCCATTCCCTCTTAAGCGTATCCTCCACGCTCTCGGCCCAGCGGTTCTTTCCTCCGGGAAATTCCCATTTTCCTCCAAGCACGCCGCCTTCCGGCCGTTTTGCGACAAGAACCATACCGTTATTGATGAAAATGCCTGCCGTGGTTATCCTTTCCTGCATAAGCGCCTCCTTTCTAGATGATTATGAACGAGGGGAAAAGAAGATGCAGCATGGCTATGGCCATCAAGGCATAGCCCTTGAGAATATTTTTTTCCCTCTGTTTCGGATCGGCAATCCCCTCCTCTTTTTCCGCTCCTTTCTCCTTAAGCGCAAACGAGGAGAAGAACAGAGCTATGGCCACTGCCATGTCCCCTAAGAACATCGGTCCTGGATAAACAGGAAAGAAAAGGGTCAAAAGGAAAAGAGCCAATCCTGAATAAAAGAACATTTGAAAACGGTATTTGCCTTTTATGAGATAGATTCTGAAATCATAGACAGCCTTCAGCCTCTCCGGCATAGCGGAAGATAAATACAAAAGGGATGAAAGAACAAGATATGCCAGCGCCAAGGGATATATCTGCATCATCGTAACAGCCCTACCTCATTAATAAGCTCAAGAGAATCATAATATCCGTATTTACTGCGGCATGAGCGTCCGCACTTCTGATGCAGTATGACAGCATTCACTGCAGCCTCCAAAACATCCTCTCCGCATGCGAGGAATGCTCCGATGATCCCTGAAAGCACATCCCCGCTTCCAGCAACTCCCAACGATGCATTCATCCCATCGTACAGATAACTCCTGTTTCCAAAAGCTATTTCCGTGACATGCGACTTGAGAACAATCACGGCATTTATTGCCAGAGAAGCCTCTCTGGCATCCTCTCTGATGCCCAATGAAGCGCATAGCCTCCTGAATTCCCCTACATGCGGAGTTATCACGGCAAGGGATGAAAAATCATCCCCCTTTCTTATAAGCTTGATCGCATCGGCATCCAATACCTTTTTCTTATGCAAGAAGAATGAATCCCTGCTTCCCTCGCATCCCCAGCCAGGGCCTAGAACAAGGCTGTCAAAGCCTTCATCTGAAAAACTGGAACATCTTACGATGGCGGGCCTATAAGAAGAAACCGAGGCATATGCGCCGGAAGATGTGAATATGCTCACCAGCCCTGCTCCGGCGTGAAAAGAGGCCTTTGCGCTGAGCACAGGAGCTCCGGGATAGGAAGAGCTTCCTCCGAGGATCGCCACATGCCCCCTTCTATTTTTGAAAGAAACATCGGAAAACGGCTTTACAGAATAATCGCTGTCCGCTAAGAGCATCGTATCGCTTTCAACCTTTTTTATCTCGCTTTCAGGAAAACCGGGATTGGAAAGAATTATTTTCCCCGAGCACTCCCTTGCTCCCAGTTCATACTGCTCCCTTTTCAAAATGGAGAACGTTATGCATAAATCGGCTTTGAAAAGATAGGCAGAAGGGACATCCATGCTTATTTTAAAGGCATCGGAGGAATTGGCTTTCATTATCATGGATAAAACAGGCTCTTCTACAGGAGGATGGAAAGCACATCCGAAAATGCCATCGATGATGACATCGCAGGAAACAAAGCCGGAAACAGCTGCAATGCCGGCATCTGCACATCTCCTCCTCAAAGATAAGTTGAGATCATTAGCTTTTCCCGGTGCGAACCAAAGCATCACGCGGCAAATATCTTTGATAAGCAATGCATAGCTGAGCGCATCAGAACCGTTATTTCCTCCGCCTACAAGAACAAGCACTATTTTGCCCGCAACTTTTTCAGATGTGATGTCATAAACATTTTTTGCAGCATTATCCACAAGCTGGGAGGAGGAAAGGCCATAGCTTTCTCGGGTCTTTCTATCCCACTCATTCACTTTTTCCGCATTCAAAAGAGGTAACATACATAAATATTAATGCCAAATAGGTGCGAAGTACAATGAATATCGGCTTGACCTGTTTTTTCATTGAGACTATTGTAATCAATGTCTAGGGGTGGCTTTCAGCCTGAGATCATACCCGTCAACCTGATCTGGACAATACCAGCGTAGGGAGCGACAACGCGTATATTTTCATCCCCGGACAGAATCAATATCAAGGAGGACAAAATGAAAAAGATTGTCTCTTTTACCCTGGTTCTCGTCCTAGCAGCCCTTTCCTTAACAGCGCAAGGCGCAAAGGAAAGCTCAGATAATGGCAGAACCCTCACCGTCTATTCGTACGATTCCTTCTATTCAGAATGGGGGCCGGGACCGGAGCTCATCCCTCTTTTTGAGCAAAAGACCGGAATCAAGGTCAACCTTGTCGGAGCCGGGGATGCAAACGAAATGCTCAGCCGTGTAATCCTGGAAGGTGACGATTGTCCAGCGGACGTGGTAATTGGAATCACCGACGACATGGCCTATAAGGCATATGAGGCCGATTTGTTCGAGCCCTTTGAAAGCCCGCTTCTGGAAAACATCGACGAAAGCCTCTTTTTTGATCCGGAGCACAGGCTCATACCGTTCGATTACGGGGTATTTTCCTTTGTGATCGACAGCGAGAGCGGCATAAGGGTCCCCGAAAGCCTAGAGGATCTGACAAGCCCCGAATACAAGGATAAGGTGATACTCATCGATCCGAGAACCAGCTCTGTAGGACTTGGGCTTTTGATGTGGACATACAACGTATTCGGCGAGGATTATCTGCAATGGTGGCAGGAAATAAGAAACAATATGCTCACGATGGCCGATGGATGGTCGACTGCATACGGACTCTTTACAGAAGGTGAAGCTCCTCTTGTAATAAGCTACACCACCAGCCCTGTTTATCATGTGCTCAACGGAGAAGGCACAAGATACCAGGCCGTAATCTTCGAGCAAGGCCATCAGGAGACCATTGAGGCGATGGGCATAATGAAGAGCTCGAAGCACAAAAAGGAAGCGCAGGAATTCATGGAGTTCATCCTCACAGACGGGCAAGCCGATATTGCGATCCTTAATTCGATGTACCCCGTCAACAACGAAACAGAGCTGCCGGATGCCTATTCATGGGCTCCTAAGCCGGAAAAACTCTACAAAACTGATACCAATGTAGTAGAATTTGGTTTAAATGATATAATGAACGATTGGATCGAGGTGATGACCAAATGAGCAAACGGAGTGTAAAGAAATTCTATCTTGGGCTGTCCATCCCATCTTTGGCGGTGCTGCTCTTTCTCTTTGCACTCCCGCTGTCATTCACAATCGCAAAAGCGTTTTCAAACGGGGCGGAAGCGATAAAAGCGGTATTTGCCGCCCCATACACTTACCGCCTGCTGCTCTTCACATTGAAAGAGAGCCTTTTAAGCGCCGCGGTTTCCGTAGTCCTGGCGCTTCCGTTCTCTTATTATTTCGCATCCTTCCGTTTCAAAGGAAGAAATGCCATACTGGCGCTTTCCGCACTTTCATTCACAATCCCATCGATACTCGTTGTGCTTGGCTTTGTGATTTTCTATGGAAATAGCGGAATACTCAACAATGTGCTGAAAATGCTGTTCGGCTTTAAAGAGCCGCCTGTGAAGGTGCTTTATACATTCTTTGCAATAATACTTGCGCACGTGTACCTTAATCTGCCGGTGGCATTCAATCTGATAACAAACGGCTGGGCGGGGCTATCAGACAAAGAGGAAATGGCTTCCTTGACTCTGAAAAAGAGCAGGTGCGCCACATTCTTCAAAATAACGCTGCCAAAACTCAAAGGCGTGATCATAAACGCCTTTTTGATCATATTCCTTTTCTGCTTCTCTTCGTTTGCAATCGTAATGGTGCTTGGCGGGAATCCTGCCTATTCCACATTGGAAAGCGAAATATACAGAAAAGCGAATATCATGCTCGATCAGCAGGGAGCCGCGGCCTTGGCGCTGTTCGGCTTTCTTGTAACAGGCATGATCCTTTTGATAACCACCACAGGAAGGAGAAAGGAAAGGATTGAAAGAGCAGAAGCAAGGAACAGAAAGCTGAAGAAAAAGGATGCTGTGATAGTATTCTTTCTCGTTCTCATTCTCCTAATGTTCATTCTTCCTCCAATGCTCTCCATATTCTACCGTTCTTTCTTTACAAAAAGCGGAGAATTCAGCCTCCATGAATGGATGAAGATATTTGACAAGGGTAATTTCCTTACATCCATCCTAAACAGCCTGGCCATAGCAACTATCTCAGCCCTGCTCTCGACAGCCCTTTCGGAAGCCCTTGCCGTATATTCCGCAAAAAGCTCGAGCAGGATCATACCTCTTCTTGCAACACTGCCGCTTGCAACCGGAAGCGTGATGCTCGGCCTTGGATATAATTTCGTAGCCGCAAAAATCGGCACGCATAGCCTTCTTTCAGGATATATCATGATATTGGCGACCCACATGGTCTTATCCATGCCTTTTGCGCTCAGGACAATGCTGCCGGGAGCAAAGGAAATACCGGAAAGAGTCAGCCAGGCAAGCTACACGCTGAAAAAGGGACGGCTCAAAACCTATTTGGATACAGAGCGCCCCCTATTGAAAAACTATAGAAGGAAGGCCTTCATATTTTCATTCGCACTCTCCATTGGCGAGGTCAATGCAACCCTCACCCTTTCAGGAGGCAGGATCACAACTCTTCCAATACAGATATACAGGCTTATTGGAAGCTACAGCTATCAGGGGGCGGCAGCGCTCGGAAGCGTGCTTCTGGTCCTTGCCTTCATCGTGTTTTTGGCCGGGGAGAATATAGGAAGGAGGAAAGATGGAATTTCTGGAAATAAGCAACCTCAAGAAAAAATATGATGATTTCCAATTGGATGTGACTTTTAATGTGAAGGAAGGGGAATTCTTGAGCATAATCGGCCCATCAGGCAGCGGCAAGAGCACTGTGCTCGGCCTTATAACCGGCTTGGAGGAGGCTGATGAGGGGATGATAGTCCTCGATGGCGAGGACATCTTCAAAAAGAGCATCCAGGAGCGCGGCATCGGGCTTGTATTCCAAGATTACTGCCTCTTTAATAACATGAATGTCGAGAAGAACATCCAATACGGAATGGATAAGAAGCATAAAAGCTCAAAGGAGATAAAAGAGCAGACCAGGCTTCTTTTGGAATATGTCGGACTCAGCGGCTATGAGAAGAGAAAGGTCACAACCCTCTCAGGAGGAGAAGCGCAGCGCGTAGCGCTTGCAAGAAGCCTTGCTAGCGAGCCGAAGGTCCTTTTGCTGGATGAACCCCTGTCGGCATTGGATGCCCCTCTTAGGAAAAGGCTTAGAACCGTCATAAGGGACATACACAACAAGACCGGAATAACGATGATCTATGTCACCCATGACAGGGAGGAGGCCTTCGCCATCTCCGACAGGATAATGATAATGAGAGAAGGCCACATAGTCGCATCAGGAAGCCCTGAAGAACTTTATACAAGGCCCAACAGCGCATTTACAGCATCCTTTACAGGCGATGGGACACTGCTTCCCGCATCCCTCTTTTTCGAAGGTCAGGAAGGAAGCATATTCGTTCGTCCGGAAAGCGTGATAATATCCGATGAGGCAGTAAACCCGGAAATGAACCCCTCATATGTGGTCATAAACAACGTGGAGATAAAGAGTGTCGAATATACCGGTTCCCACTATCTGCTATGCATGGATTACAACGGGCACTACGTGCTTGCCCTAAGTCTTGTAAAGCCAACAAGACAGCTGGTATCGCTTCTGATAAACAGGGAAAGTGTGACAAGATTATGAGCCTGCCGGATTATAAAAAGCAGGAGGGCATATGAAGAAAACGCTCTATGTTGTTTTTATCTTGTTATTCTGCCAGGCCATCTATGCAGCCTCATATGATCCAGGAGCCGTTTTGGGCGTGATGCAGAAATTCTCCTTTACAAAAGGAGACGTGGCAAGGTCGCAGCTTGAAATGAAAGCGGACATCGATATCCTCGCTTTAAGAATCGGCCGGAGCACCATCGGCCTTCCCATGTCCGCAGGCTACACCACAAAAAGCCTGACATACGGAAATCTGCAGCTAAACGGATATGCATCGTTTGCACTCGGAGTATCATACCGCTACAGGTTCAATGACCTTTTTTCGCTTAAAGGAACAGCATATGCGTCGCTAAGATACTTCAATAGCATAAAAGCCGCAACCGGCGTTGCCGGATTTTCCCTTCTGACCATGTTCTCTCCTTCCCCATCTTCTGCGATAACAATCCCGATTACAGTGGAGATGAATGCAAAGCAAACGGATCTTGCCATAGGCTTGGCTCTGTCCTTCTTCTTCAATGGAGGTGGGAAATGAAAAAGCTGCATCTCATTTTCATAGCGCTGTTTTCTGCATTTCTTTTATTTTCCTGCGAGCTTTTTTATCCGAAGCAGGAAGAAGATAGGACCATACATATCATCACAATGGGATTTTCATATGCGGATATCGGGGATAACATGCTTGAAAACACATTGCGCGACCAGCATGGGATGACGGAGCAGCTGATAGCGCTTGCAGAAAGCAGCAATTGCAGCTGGGATGTCATCGAATTCAACGATGGAGAATATAGTTATGGCTGGAAATATCCACAATACGATGGAGGAAACAATCCCGTTCGGCGTGGCACGCGGTATAGATCCTACAGCAATGCGGAATATGGAAAAGACACAGCATACACGCCGATAAAAGAAAATAGCGAAGAAGGAATAAAAAACGCAGTTGCGGATATAATAAAAGAAAATCTGAGTGTAAAGGAAAACGACCTTCTGTTCTTTTATTATTCCGGGCATGGAGATGTGAATGGGCTTGTGATACCATATCATGACAAGTCTGGATACACATTCTTTTCTCCTGAAACGCTTTTTGGAATTCTCGACAGCTTTGATTGTTTCCAGATGCTCATCTTCGACTGCTGCTTCAGCGGAATATTTGTTCAGGACGGGGACCTGGAAGGGACCATAGGCTATGATTCCTCCGAAGGCCTGGACAAGCAGACGATATCAAACCCGTTTGAAATAATCGCCAATGCCTTCATTAAAGGATTTGAAAAGGGAAACAGCGGTTATCCGAAGCGTTTTTCCATCAGCGCGGCTTCCCCGAATCAGGAAAGCTGGGACAGCGATCAGCATGCCGACCACGACTATGCCCACTATTATGGAGCATTCACGATTTGGGCGCTGGACTATCTGGGATATGACTTTGAGAATCTTTCAGGCTCCTACAGGGTGCATGGCAAGGCCTTGACAGCAGCAGGACTCTATGAGCATGCATATGAAAACCTCACAAAGTACACGCGCATGACGGCCACGCCGAACATAACGGCCTCAAGATACAATCTGGTGCTCTTCGATTTCTAGTTTCCTGCCTTGTACTTTGCAATTTCGTCCCTGACGATTGCAGCTTTCTCAAATTCGAGGTTCTTGGCATATTCGAGCATCTGATGCTCAAGATCGCGGATATACTTCTTCCTGTCCTTGTCCACAAGAAGATTGTAATTGGAACGGAATATCTTCATATCCTCCTTGGCAATCTCTTCGCTCTCGGCCTGGTCGCGTTCGATTATGTCCTCAATCTCCTTCTTGATGGTTTTCGGAGTTATGCCATGCTCCGCGTTATATGCCATCTGGACCTCTCTGCGATGCTCCGTCTCGCCTATTGCCTCCGCCATGGCCGGCGATATCCTATCTGCATACATTATCACCCGGCCTTCGGCGTTTCTGGCAACACGGCCTATTGTCTGTATGAGGCTGGTGGCGCTTCTCAAGAAACCGATCTTGTCCGCATCAAGAATTGCGCATAGCGACACCTCAGGAAGATCCAATCCTTCTCTGAGCAGATTGATGCCTATGAGCACATCGTACACGCCTTTTCTCAAATCCCTGAGTATCTCCACCCTTTCGATCGTATCCACCTCGGAATGCAGGTACTGGACCTTCAGGCCCAATGATGAAAGATAATCGGTAAGATCCTCGCTCATCTTCTTGGTGAGCGTCGTTACGATGACACGCTCTTTCTTTGCAATCGTAGCCCTGATCTCTCCATAAAGGTCCTCCATCTGCCCTTCAGTGCTTCTTACCTCTATCTTAGGATCAAGCAGCCCGGTCGGACGGATGAGCTGTTCGACAATCTGCGATGATTCCTTCTTCTCCCTCTCTCCGGGAGTGGCGGAAACATATATCCTCTGCCCCACCTTCGCATCGAACTCGTCATATTTCAACGGTCTGTTGTCAAGGGCTGAAGGAAGGCGGAAACCATAGTTTACAAGATTCAGCTTCCTTGACCTATCCCCTTCATACATCGCTCCGATCTGAGGCAGCGTCACATGCGACTCGTCTATGAATGTCACGAAATCATCTGGAAAATAATCGAGCAATACCGCAGGACGTTCTCCCGGAGCCCGTCCGGAAAGCGGGCGGGAATAGTTTTCGATGCCAGGGCAGTGCCCTACTTCCTGCAGCATCTCCAAATCGTATTCCACCCTAGCCTTGATCCTCTCTGCTTCCACCAGCTTCCCAAGGCTTTTGAAATACTCCACCCTTTCCTCTTTTTCCGCATTTATCCTCTCGATGCCCTTTTTGATATAGCTGTCGGGCAGCACAAACTGTTTTGCCGGATAAAGCGTCACGGATTCCATCGATTCGAACTTCTCACCCGATACGGGATCGAACCAGGTGATGCTTTCTATCTCATCCCAGTCAAGGGTGAGGCGGAAAGCAGAGGAAAGATATGCCGGATAAATTTCCACAACATCCCCTCTGCTTCTGAAAGTGCCGCGCTCAAGCGCGTAATCATTCCTTTCATAAAGCATTCTGGTAAGCTGCGAGAACTCCTTCTTATGATCGAACACATCGCCGGTGTTATATGTGTGCACCATGTCCGACAGCGCCACAGGGTTTCCTAGCCCGTAGATGCAGCTGACGGTTGCAACAACGATGACATCCCGCCGTTCCATGAGAGCAAACGATGCGGCAAGGCGCAGGCGGTCTATCTCATCGTTTATATCGGTTTCCTTCTCGATATAAAGATCCTTGCCGGGAACGTACGCCTCAGGCTGATAATAATCGTAAGTGGATACGAAATACTCGACTGCATTATCTGGGAAAAAGGTCTTGAATTCCTTATAAAGCTGGGCAGAAAGCGTTTTGTTATGGCTCAGCACCAAAGTCGGCTTCTGTATCTTTTCTATCAGCTTGGCCATTGTGAAGGTTTTTCCGCTTCCTGTCACACCTTTTAATGTCTGAAACCTATCGCCGTTCAAATACCCTGAATAAAGCTTTTCAACCGCATCCTGCTGGTCCCCGGCCATGGAAAACGGAGACACAACCTTGAATGGCCTGCTTTTTCCGGTCTGAAAATTAAGTTCGTCTCTCATCGCAGTATCCACTTTACATTTTCTTCAGTCTGTTCAACAAGCGGCACCTCAAGGACCACCTGCTTATCGCCTCTTTGCACTACAACCTCCACGACATCCCCGCCAAAAGTGCCGAAGAGAGCAGAAAAATAATCAGAGTATCCGTATATGTCCACACCGTTGACACGTATGATGACATCCCCTCCGAGATAGATCACGGATGAGCCGTACTGCGCCTTATCCTTTCCACCTTTTATGCCGGCTTTATCTGCTAAGCCTCCGGAGACGGCCTGGCTCACCAGAAGCCCATGGTCCACAAGAAGACCTGAATACTCCACTATCTGCGGATTGAGCTCAACTGTGAACACGTCGATCCATCCTCTGGAGACTTTTCCTTCCTTTATAAGCTGTCCTGCAACTCTTCTGATAATTTCAGCTGGAAGCGCGAAAGATATGCCCTCTGCCGATCCGCTTGATGAGTATATGCTGCTTACCAGACCGAGCATCTCTCCTCTGCTGTCTACAAGCGGACCGCCGCTGTTTCCAGGGTTTATGAGGGCATCGGTCTGTATCATTCCGGGAACAACACCGCCATCGTCAAGATATATCGTCCTTCCAATACCCGATACAATGCCTTTTGAAAAGCTCCAGGTATATCCATATGGATGTCCAAGCGCAAACGCGGTCTGTCCGACCACAGGAGAAGAAGAGGAAAGATACATCGGCTCAAGGCCATCCACATCCGCCTTCAGCACTGCAACATCGGTAAGGCTGTCCGTACCTATGAGGGTGGCAGGAACCGTCGTTCCATCATAAAAATTGACGCTGAACGTCTCTCCGTCCGCAACGACATGGCGGTTTGTCAGGATATATCCGTCCTCAGAGAGGACAACCCCTGCACCCTGCCCTCTGTCAGAGAGCATGCTCTGGCTTATTATCTGGACTACCTTGTCCCTGCAGTCTTCGAAAACCGCCATGACTGCAAGCTCCTCATCGCTATACGTCCACGCGCCCCTTTCGGACGGATAAAGCGAGGCGCCTGAATATTCAAGGCTGTCCACAGGAATTCCGGCAAGTTCGAATACGCCCTTCTCCCCCCTCTCGGCAAGGACCAGTTCCAAAGCTTCTTTCAATTCATCCTGTTTTCTGGATACATATATTTTAGAGGTCAAATATCCCAAAAGGCACAAAACCAGAATCACTGCAGCTCCTGCTGCAACAATTTTAAGAATTGCGCCTATCTTTTCCTTGTCATCCATAGCTACAAGTTAATGCGTTGGGAAAAACTGGTCAATGCTTGAAAGTTGGCAGGATACAAATATAATTATCCTATGGATGAAGCAAAATACAACAGCATCGCTTGGGATGAAGAGGTCAACAGGGGCAATTATTGGACGAGAATAGCAAGACAGGAAGATGTCCAGGATGCCAAAGAAGGAAAAATAAGGATAAGGATAACCCCTACTGCATTCGTCCCTCTCGGCTGGATTGAAGGGCTTAAAGGAAAAAGGGTCCTCAACCTTGCCGGCGCCGGAGGGCAGCAGACGATACTTCTAAGCGCTTTCGGGGCAAATGTCGTTACTGTCGACATCTCAAAAAACCAAATAGCTCAGGATGAAAAGGGATTGAAAGCTTACAGCCTCGAAGCTGAGCTTCATAACAGGGATATGAGAGATCTCTCTTTTTTGGATGATGAGAGCTTTGATGCCGCAATATGCCCGCATTCGCTCAATTTCATCCCTTCTACGGTGCAGTTTTACAGGGAAGTATATAAAAAACTGAAAAAAGGAGGGCTTTTCCTGTTCGGAGTTGCCAATCCGGTGCTGTATCTGTTTGACGAGAAGAAAGAGGAGAATGAAAACAAGCTGGAAGTAAAATACACGATTCCCTACAGCGATGAGAAATCCCAATCAAAGAAGAAAATAGAGAAGATGAAAAGGAAAAAGGATACCTTCGAATTCTCCCACACGCTCTCAGCCATAATCGGGGATCTGCTTAAAACCGGTTTTTCCATACGGGACTTCTATTCAGACGAGGC
>CASGDQ010000067.1 GCA_949300325.1 uncultured Spirochaetales bacterium | reverse complement strand
TTGGGTAGGAGGATGAGCCCATGATGGATTTTCTGGTCGCGGTCAACGACAAGGTGAATTCGTTCGTTTGGGGTGTTCCCATCATAGTCCTTATTCTTTTCGTAGGACTTCTCTATTCGTTCCGGTTGCATTTTGTTCATTTCAGGAAAGCAGGTTTCTTCGTAAGGAGTACCGTGATATCCGCATTCAAAAAAAAGGATGTGGAGCACGTTCCTGGTGAACTTACATCCTTTCAGGCTGCAATGGTGTCCGTTTCCGCAATTGTCGGCTCCGGTAATATTGCCGGTGTTGCAACTGCGTTGGTTTTGGGCGGTCCCGGAGCTCTGGTATGGATGATACTGGCGGCTTTGATCGGGATGCCGAGCAAATATGCTGAAATCGCTCTCGGCATAAAGTATCGGGAGAAGAGGGAAGATGGAACTGTTGTCGGTGGAGCAATGTACTATCTTGAAAAAGGATTGGGACAAAAATGGATGGGAATACTCATGTCCATTCTTGTAATCCCGTTTGCCTTTGTCATTTCTGGCATTGTGGATACCAATACGATAGCCGCTGTAGTTGACGAGCGCATAGGAATCCCGACTTGGGCAACTGGTGCTTTCTTGGCATTGGTATGTGCGGTAATCATATTCGGTGGAATCAAGAGGATAGGGTATGCCTGCGAGCTGATTTCCCCATTTATGGGAGGCGCGTATATTCTTGCCGGTCTTCTTATAATAATCTTCCATATCACGGAAATTCCCAGCGCTATAGCCGTGATTTTTAAATCGGCCTTTTCTCCTCAGGCTGCAACCGGTGGTGTTGTCGGCTCAGTATTTGTCTGCATGAGAGCGGGAATTGCCCGCGGGCTTTATTCCAATGAAGCCGGGCTTGGAACGGCTGCCATGGTCCATTCTTCCGCAAAGGTAGAGCATCCGATAGAGCAGGCCATGTGGGGACCGGTGGAGGTTTTCCTCGATACCATAGTCATATGTACGATAACTAGCCTTGCAATAGTTCTTTCCGGCCTTTGGAATTCCGGGCTTGATGGTGCGGTTCTCACGATGAGGGCGTTTGAGGTGCTGCTTCCAGGATCGATCGGAGGGATAATATGCTTTGGCTGTGTGATCCTTTTTGGGTTCTCATGTCTTATAAGCTATTACAATTATGCAGAGCGTGCCGGGGAATATCTTTTCGGATCAAAGTGCAAGCCTGTCATAAAGGTATTGTGGGTGATAACTATTTTTGTCGGTTCTCAGACCACGCTGGGATTTGCATGGGATCTTGCAGACACGTTCAACGGTTTGATGATAATTCCCAACCTGATCGGATTAATACTTTTAAGCGGAGAAGTGGTTTCCCTTACAAAGGAGTATTTTGGTATAGCTAGCAATGCTGATATGGCTGCAAAAGAACGGCCATTAGCATAATTTTTTAAATAAACGCCCATCAAACAGATGGGCGCTGACTTTGGTTATTCTCCTTGTCCGATTGCACATGCAGGTGTAAGCAGCCCTGTTCTATCTATCGGATGGAAATTATCGGCTTTGCCTTCGCTTCCTGTCAGGTCGATCCAATGTTCAATGAAGACCTTTACATGTTCTTCCATTCCCATCATCAGGTTCATGAAGTTTATATCTCCATTCTCAGCAAGCTGCTTTTTCACATAGTTCCGGCATTCCACAAAAACATCTGTCACCATATTGACTTTATTGATTCCAGATTTTACCGCTTTCAAAATATTTTCGTCTCCGCTTCCGCTTCCGCCATGAAGAGCTATGGGCATGCCGTCTGTAATATTTTTTATCTCCTCTATCCTCTGGAAGTTTATATGAGGTATAAGCCCTTTGGGGTACTCGCCATGGGCTGTGCCCACTGCGATTGCAAGGCAATCTACGCCGGTATGCTCCACAAAGTATTTCGCATCTTCCGGGTTCGTATATATGCTTTCATTTTTCTCATCTCCATTTGCGGCGAGCCCGACATGTCCAAGTTCCCCTTCTATCCCCATGTCGAAACTATGGCATAGATCTGATATCTTCTTGGTTTCGGATATGTTCTTTTCCAGATCATAAAGAGAACCATCAAACATGATCGAGGAGAAGCCGTTTCTGAATGCATACATTATCCGTTCCATATCATTTCCATGATCAAGGCAGGTCGCGATTGGAACTGCGGAAAATTCATTTGCAAGCGTTTTTATCATTGGAATGAGGATCTCTGCTTTTGCATGCTGCCTCATCATATTCTGCCCCAGCAGGAATATTATCGGAGCGTGTTTCTCCGATGCGGCGCGCACCATTCCTCTTGCTGTTTCCATATTGATCGGACTTGTGGCGATGACAGCATATCCATGTTTTGCCGCATCGTTAAGAATCACTTTGATGTTTGTATACATATACACCCTCCCTATCAATTCCTCTTGTAGTTTGTTTTTTCAAAGTAGTTGTTTTTGAAGTCTGGGTTTTTTTGCCCAAGCCTTGTTGCGCTCATGATGTAAAGGCATGAAATCATGGCTATCTGTGTAAGCCTGGAATATGAGTTCCTATCGTTCTCAAAGAACTGGGTTTCTATTGCTATTGCGCTTAAATCAGCAATTCTTGTAAGGCTGGAGTCAGGGGTGCATGTTATTGCAATGACTTTTGTCCCGGATTTCTTTGCTTTCTCTGCAATTTCCAGCAAAGGCTCATTTTCTCCGGACCTGGAGACAATGACAACCAGATCGTTCATTTGAAAAGTCTGCATGGACTGCTCGATGACATATTGGTCATTATATGAATTCACCCTTTTCCCAAGACGTATGAACTCATTCTTCAGATACGAAGCAACAATTGCTGATCCGCCGAGTCCAAAGACATCTATGTTTCTGACTTCACATATGATGTCCGCGATTTCAGATAATGTTTTCAGATCAGTATATCCAAAAGATTTTTCAAGAGCGGTTATAGCCTGGGTGAATATTTTTTTGAAAATCGCATCATCGCCATCATCCCATCTTACCGGTTTCTCATTATCTGGTTCCACAATTTTTCCATTCTGGTAAAAAATCTTGAATTCTTTCATCCCAGAGAATCCTAGATGTTTGCAGAATCGTACGACAGCAGCTTGGCTCACGCCGCATGATTGTGAAATCACAGCAACAGGGTAGTGCAGTATTGAGTCCTGATTTTGCCTGATGAAATCTGCAATTTTTTTTTCCTGCTTACTGAGATTGTCATATTTTTCATTGAGAAGAATATCCAATTTTGTCAGTTTTTGCTCTCTCATATACGGCTCGCTATGAAATTAATTTTAGAATCCAGTTTTATATTATAGCCATATTTTATAAAAAACAATATTTTTCTTTAATTGAATGCAAAATTTTGAAATTTATTTTATTTTTTGTTTGACATCTGAGAAAAAGGGGTGGAATATAGTATTAGCTATAGGAGGACAAAATGCTTAAGTCTGTTAACCGTTTTGTTTTATTGTTGATTGTGTTATGCATATCTTCTGCAATGGTATTTGCAGGAGGAGCATCTGAAAAGAGCGCATCAATAGATGTTGAAACGCCAGTTTCACATGATGATCTTGTTGCAGCTGCGAAAGCAGAAGGCAACCTTACTGTTTATACTCATAGCAGCCGCACCACTAAAATTGCCGATTCCTTTACGGCAAAGTATGGTATCAAGGTAGATGTGACACAGCTTTCAGATAGTGAAATGATTGAAAAGGTTTCAAAAGAAGCCTTAGCTGATCTTGACGCTGCCGACGTAGTATTCTGCCAAGATGGAAGCCGTGTTTATCCGGAGCTTATCATGACTGGATATGTTCTTGGGTATACTCCTGAGAATGTCCAAGGCCATATCATCGATGCCCAGTATGAGGATCCGCTCGTATGGGAAGTCATCAATAAGGTTTTCATCTATAATGACGAGAATGCCACAGAACAGCCGATTACAAATGTTTGGCAGCTTACCGATCCTGAATGGAAGGGTGCCTTGCAGTTCAAGGATCCGTTCTCAGAAGCTGTTAACATGAATTTCTTTACAATGGTCACCAGAGAAGATTGGGCGCAGAAGCTTGCGGATGCTTATTACGACTATTATGGCAAGGAAATAACGCTTACCACTCCGAACGCTGGTTATGAATGGATAAAAATGATTTATGCAAACGGCGCTGTGCTTGGCAAGAGCGATACGACGATTGCTGAGAACGTAGGAGCAAAAGGTCAGTCCAGAACTCTTGCAGGGCTCTTCACTCTTAACAAGCTGAGGACTGCGGATGCGAAGAATCTTGCTTTGGCTCCTGCCTATAATGTTGTTCCGTTTAGCGGATTCATGTATCCCGCTTATGTGTTCATCACTTCAAATGCAAAGAGTCCCAATGCGGCAAAGCTCTTCATCGAATATGCAATGACCGAAGAGGGATGGGTGCCGTTCAATACTATGGGAGATTATTCTCCTGTCGATTATCTCCAGGATAATAGTGAAGATCCACTTACCCTTGCAGACTGGGGTACACAGCTCATTTATGAGGATTATCAGTGGTGCGCTGAGGCTCGCGCTGATGTCGAGGAGTTCATTACAAGCATAGTCTGATTGTTTTTGGAAATGGATTATCCCTGCCATATCATGGTGGCAGGGATATTTTAATAGAGAGGTATCTCCTTTGAAAAATGCATTTTATAGATTTAAGAAATTTATAAAGAAACCATACAATCTGATTCTTCTGATAATGCTTATTTTTTTGGGATATTTGACATTGTTCCCGTTATTGACAATGGTAAAGGATACTATCACTGTACACGTATCTGAATCCCTTAGATTGAAGAAAACGGTTGGAAGTTTCACCTTTTCACATTGGGTCAAGGTGCTTTTTGATCCTAGCAGCTTGTCGATATTTTATAAACCGCTTCTGAACTCTCTTGTAACCAGCCTGGGGGCATGTTTTGTAGCACTTCTTTTTGGAGGGGTTTTTTCATGGCTGGTCACAAGAACTAACATGCGCTGGAAAAAGACATTGTCGGCGCTCTTCATATTTCCCTATATAATGCCTTCTTGGACATTGGCTCTTGCCTGGTACAATGTTTTTAAGAACAGCGTTGTAGGAGGTGTCCCTGGCACATTTGCCGCTCTTACAGGCATAGAGACGCCCAATTGGTTTGCTTATGGCGCTTTCCCGATAGCTCTTGTCACGGGGCTCCATTATGCTCCTTTTGCCTATATTATGATAGGCGGAATATTGAGGAATATGGATGCGAACCTCGAAGAAGCCGCAATGATGCTCAACACATCCAGGCGCAGGATTGTGATGAAGATTACAATACCGATGGTGCTTCCTGCTGTATTGTCCACTTTCCTCCTGGTCTTTTCTTCGGCAATGAGCTCTTTTGCTGTCCCCGCTTTCCTTGGCCTTCCTGTAAGATACCAGGTGCTGACGACACAGCTTTACAGAACCCTTAACGGAATAAATCCCGGGCAGGGATACTGCATTGCAATGCTGATGATCCTGTTGAGCGTGGCAATTCTTGCTTTCAATCAGAGACTTGTTGGAACGCGGAAGAATTATACAACAGTAACAGGAAAAAGCAGCAATATTTCATTTGTGAATTTGAAGAAGGCAAGGACTGCCATTTCTATAATAGTAGCCATCTTATTGATTTTGGTTTCAGTCCTCCCTCTGGTAAGCTTTGCATTGGAATCCGTGATACTCCATCCTGGAGATTATTCGCTTGACAATATGACGCTGCAGTTCTGGATTGGAACCGCGGAGCAGAACAGTATAGCAAATAACGAGCCTGGGCTTTTAAGGAATCCATCCCTATGGTCGGCATTGCTCAACAGTCTCAAGCTCTCTGCAATATGCGCCATAACCGCAGGAACTTTAGGGTTCTTGGCAGGATACGGCATAGTCCGCGGAAGAGGAACCAAGCTTGCGAAAATAGTAGATAATTTGGCTTTCTTCCCATATTTGATGCCTGCTATGGCTTTTAGTGTCATATACTTATCGATGTTTTCCGTTCGACATGGAATAATACCTGCTTTGTATGGAACGTTTTTCCTTCTTGTTCTTATCGGTACGATAAAATACATGCCGTTTGCCTCAAGAAGCGGCATAAATGCAATGATGCAGCTATCAACCCAGATAGAGGAAGCCGGGGAAATAATCGGTGTTGGATGGTTCAAACGGATGGTCCGTCTTGTGATTCCGATTCAGAAAAGCAGCTTCATATCCGGGTATCTTCTGCCGTTTATCAGCTGCATGAGAGAGCTTTCCCTGTTCGTATTGCTTGTGACGCCGTCCAACAGGGTTCTTACTACGCTGCTTTTCTATTATAACGAGAAAGGATGGAACCAGTATTCAAATGGAATTAATCTTATGATTGTCATAATTGTTTTGTTGATCAATGGCATTGTCAATAAAGCAACTGGAGCATCTATAGACAAGGGCATTGGAGGTTGAGCATGCCAAAAATTGAATTAAAGAATATCACAAAGAAATTTGGCGGTACATTCACCGCTGTGGATAATCTTTCTATAGTTATCGAGGATGGGGATTTTGTTACTTTGCTTGGCCCTTCGGGATGCGGCAAGACTACGACTCTTCGTCAGATTGCAGGTCTGGAGACGCCAACATCCGGAGAAATAATCATAGACGGAAATATTGTTTTTTCATCTGAAAAGCAGATAGACGTATCTCCGTCAAAAAGGGATGTGGGCTTCCTCTTTCAAAATTACGCGCTTTGGCCTCATATGACGGTCTATCAGAATATCGCCTTCGGACTTGAGAATATGAAATGGAGCAAAGGTGATATAGATAAACGTGTAAAAGAATTGCTGGCATTGTTGAAGATAGAGGAATTTGCACAGCGCTATCCCGCAGAAATTTCCGGCGGCCAGCAGCAGAGGGTGGCTATTGCCAGGACATTAGCTACGAATCCGAAAGTCCTTTTAATGGATGAGCCCCTTTCCAATCTTGATGCAAAGCTCAGGATGGAGATGAGGACGGAATTGAAGAGGCTGCATAGGGAAACTGGAGCTACATTCGTATATGTGACCCATGACCAGCTGGAAGCTATGACGCTGGCTACCAAAATATGCCTGCTCGATAAAGGCCTTTTGCAGCAGTATGCGCCGCCGCTTGAAGTATATTCGAAACCAAGCAACAAATTTGTTGCTGACTTTGTAGGCAATCCTACGATAAATATGCTGGATGCGGAGGTTGAAAGCGTGTCTCCGGAAGGCTGTGTATTGCGTTCTCCTGTAGGCCGCATTGGTTTTATTGCTCCAAACCCTTGCGTGAAAGAAGCGGAAAAAGTTACTTTGGGTATACGGCCTGAATTTCTTATCGCTTCAGAAGAAAGTTCTGGTACAGATAATTATTTTGAGGGTGTTGTTGTTTCCTCTCTTCCAAGCGGCATGGAAACAACGCTCCGATTACAGATCAAAGATACCGTGCTGAGCTCAGTCTTGTTCGGATCGGTTGATTACCCTGTAGGAGAAAGATTGAAGGTTTATGTACCGGGTGACAAGTTTATTCTTTTTGATAGTATGGGCAAATTTGTTGTCAACGGTGCGATGTCCATCTTATAATCAATTGTGATTAAAAGAAATATCTAAATTTTAAAAAATTCTTTCCGATACCAGCCGGTATCGGATTGTTTTGTTTGTTTATCTTAACTCGCATAATAATGAACACCTGCGCATAATTGGGGCAGAAAACTCTATGATGCCTTTCCTAGGCCGGTAGGCGAAGAGCTTGCGGCCGGGCTATGCGCCATATTCAAGAAAGCTTTCAAACAGGCTGAGCTCAAGATATTTCCTAGCCGTCTTGGCAGCTTAGAAGAGCATCGTGCAATTACGCAGAAAGTATCTGAAGAATGCTGGCTTATTTGTCTATAATTGCATAATGCATTGCTTGGGCTGGTATTGTTTGTTTTGAGATAATCGATCGCAATGCAGAGGATATAAAAGAAATAGCCATCTATTATGATGGGATAGGAGAGAATTGGTAAGTTTTTTTGATGCGGATGAAATGGCTATGGTCCGAGCAGCATCCGGTACCGCGATTATAATTCCAGCATCACTGCGAGCGGATAGTGGTCGGATAGGCCGCTTTGTGGCATGTAATAATGAGGTGAACATGCCATGAGCGGCCTGAATCCGATATACATGAACTTATCAATTGCCTCGCATAAATAATATTCATCTGTAAAGGCCAGATTGGGGAACGTGACAGGATGCGGCTCATGCAGAAAGGTGAATACATCTTTGAATCCAGCCTGTTTTTCCAAAATCGTACTCGGATGTACTGGGTCGTTGAAGTCTCCAGTGATGAATACAGCTTCATTTTTGTATATCGCTGGGAATTTTTCGGCAATGGCCAGGGCTTCACGATGCCTGTATGATAGTCCGGTTGCCATCTCATCCGCATTTCCCTGCCATGTCAAATGCACAGTGGAAGCAAAAAAGCTCTTTTCTTCCTTTTTGTCCTTGAGCTCCACCCAGAAAACACCTCTGTGTGTTTCCGGCATATCCAGATCTATCCGTCCATGCCTGATTTCTTCAAACATCTTTCTGTTATAATAGATGTTGCTTTCACACATCCAGCCTGGATCGCTGTCGCTTATGCGGAAATAGCCTTCAAGCCTTGAATCAAAGATGTCTATGAGATCTTTCCGTATTTCTTGAAAGCAGAATATGTCGGCCTTGTAGGTATCCAGAAAAGATGTTATTGCAGGCAGTCTTTTATCCAGATATTCCGTATTCCAAAGGTTAAGTGAAATCACGCTGAACCTCATCAAGCACCTCCTTAAAATTATTCATTATGTCAAGATATGCCCCATAGCCGAGCACATTGACCCATGCTATGTCTATACCGTATGTACCGCTCATGTTTTTTTCAAATGAAAAATAATCCCATTTAGTATGATTGATCTGTTCCGGCTGGTATCCGTAGAAGGACGCATCCCGATCCAGTGGGTGTTCGTCGTTCTTTATCAGCTGTAAGGAACCGGAGAGCAATATCACTGCTTGGCTGTGGAAGAATTCATCCTTTGTCAGGTCATATAACCGTAAGAAATCCCTTGCAATGAGCATTCCGTAAAAATCAAGATGATGATGGGCGACCGAGACTGCGCTGAGGCCTCTTGTCGAGAACCCTTCCTTTTTCAGCTTTGATGACTGAGGAAGGAAGCTCTCGTCCTGCCAGATCCAGGTTGAGATGAAATATGCAGCTTTTTTTGCTTCTTTTGCATACTTGCGGGTATTTCTGTTTTCCATATAGGAAAGCAAGAATGAAAGAATGGCTATTCCCGCCTCCTTGTCCGCAGAATCCGCATCGAGGGTATCGGCATAAAACTGTTCAGCATCTGCAAGCGATGCATAATATGCTGCAGCTTTGTCAATCGATTCTTCCAATCTCGAATCAAATGGGATGTATTTTTCAAGATTCACTAAGAATAATCCTATGTGCGCACCGTTTGTGCCGTTGGAATCGATGCTTTTGCCATCTTTAGAAAACCACCTGCCGTAAGAGCCCGACTTCAGCTGATGCTGCAGATAGAAGGATGCTACACGCTTGCAAAGTTCAAGATATTTTGGCTCCTTGAGGATATCATAAAGGTGAAGATAGGCGCACATTGCCTCTCCGTTGCATCTTGCGTTTATCAGATGCTTGAACTCGGGATGTTCTCCTATGCCAAGATATCCGCCTATCTCTCCTGTATCAAGGCTGATGCAATCCTGGAAGCATCCGGGAGCCTCTTCCCCGGAGAGGAAGAAATCTGCAATAAGTTTTGCAAGAGCTTTTCCAAGGTACGAGTTTTCGATATTAAACAATGTCCGTATCCGGCAGATGGCTTTCTGCAGATGACGGTTTTTCCTTTTGAAGGCATCTTCCGGTGTTTGTGCGAACCTGACTGCAGCTTCCAAGGATTTTACGAGAAAGGAGCCTGAGGTGAAATGGTATACATCGTCAACCTCTCCGTTTCCTTCTCCCATGATCAGATACGCCCCGCCGTTTTGGGCCCTTCTGACCATGTTTAAAAGTCTTGTCAGTTTTGTTTCCTGATATTCTGTCCATGTATAGGCAGGTCTTTTTGTATCCTGCAAATAGAACTTTTTTATGAAATCGACGTATGTTTCATATTTTCCTTTATCACATGCCAATATATTGAGGCGCCTGGAGAAGATTGCATTTTTATCTAAGTGGAAAGAAGACCAAACCTCATCTTCTGTATAAACAAGAGATTTTTTGCCTCTGTAGCTGTATGGTTCCTCTTTTGCTGGAATCCTGAAGGATATCCCATTTGGGCTCCAGCTTACATCCGCTAGTGTCTGTTCTTCCGTTGCAGCAGAAAGCGATGCAGCAAGTGAGCCTGCAGGATAAGAGAGGACGATCATTGCGGGAATTGCCATCCTGGTTTCCTCGAAATGCCAGTAAGCAGCCGTTCTTTCGGATGGGAAAAGGCCTTCTCCCTTTATGTTCCCTTCGTACCAAACGGAGGGAACCATCACATCGGCTTTGCCCTCAAAAGGGCTTTGGATGCTTATCTGCAATCTGAACAGCCCTTCACTGAGAGCAGTCAGGATGAAGCAGTCTTCTTTTATTTCCAATATCGCCTTATCGCCGAAAATGAAATGCCTACCATCATTTGCGGATGCATCTACCGATTCTCCGTTATACCAGATTCTGGCATCGAGCTTAATTTCAAATATTCTTTTCATCCTTTCAATCCTGTCATTGCGATGCCGTCTATGATTTTCCTTCTGAAAATAAGGAAGAATACGATCTGCGGGAGGGATGCGATCACTGCTCCTGCCATAATAAGGGAATATTCCGTGCCGTGTGTTCCCTGGAAATTTGCTATTCCAACCGTTATCGTATATTTTATCGAATCGTTTATGACTATAAGCGGCCATAAAAAATCATTCCATGCATTGATGAACGATAAGATGATCACTGTTGTAAGCGCCGCCTTGCCGAGAGGAAGGATTATCCTTATAAAGATTTTGAATCTTCCGGCTCCGTCTATGAATGCAGCTTCTTCCAGCGCATCCGGGATGCCTTCATAAAACTGCTTGAGTATGAATATCCCGACAGGAAGTGCAACTCTTGGCAGGACCGCAGATAAGAGAGTGTTTATAAGTCCGTATGAATTGAATTGCAAATAAAGGGGGACGATTAATACCTGGAAAGGAACCATCATACCTGCCATTACAGCCCAAAACAGGATGTTTCGTCCAGGAAATCTTATTTTCGCAAATGCATAGGCTATCGGTGCATCCACCAGAATTGTCAGCACCATTGTAAGCGCGCTTACATAAACCGAATTAAGCAGCCAGTAAAGGATATTGGTTGATGAAAAGGCTTTTATGAAATTGGCCGCGGTGGGATTTGACGGCAGGAATGAAAACGACCGTGTCACAACTTCATTTTCATATTTCAGGCTTGTGATGACCATCCAGAAAAGAGGAAATAGCCATATAAGCAGCAGAAGGATTTCCAAAATCCTGAAAACTGTTTTTTTCACTATCTTGATGCGTTTGAATGTGTTGTTTTCCATATCAGTCCTTCCTTCTCCCCAAAAGCGCATACTGAATAACGGAGACAGCGAGGATTATCAGAAAAAGGATGTAGCTCATGGCCGCGCTATAGCCCATCTTGAAGTATTTGAATCCGGTCTCATATATGTATTGCACGAGCACCCTTGTCGCTCCTGCTGGACCGCCTCCAGTCATTACATAGACCTGTCCGAATACATTGAATGACGCAATCACTTGCAATATCAGGCATAGCACGAGGGTCGGAGCGAGCAATGGTATTGTTATGTGGAACACCTGCTGCGGATATGAAGCTCCATCAACGATCGCACTTTCAAATACCTCCTTGGATATCTGTTTGATTCCTGCGCTCATCAATACCATATTGAACCCTGCTGTCCACCAGAAGGTTGCCACAGCAATCGACCACATCGCAAGGCTTGCATTTGTCAGCCAGCTTACAGGCTCGCCTCCGAGTATCCGCATTACTTGGTTCAAGATTCCAAAATCCTTCTGCATGATCCAGGCCCAAAGCGTTGAGACCACTGTCATGGAAAAAATATATGGAATGAAGAAAACTGTTTCCTCCACCTTTTTTAGCGGAGATTTGCCGGTAACCAGCAATGCCATGAGAAATCCTATCAGAAGAAGTATCGGAGTTGTGATTATAACGAATTGGAATGTGTGCCACAGCGATGTATAGAATTTCTCATCCTTGAAAAGCTCGATGTAGTTTTCAAAACCTAGGAATGATGGTTTTCCCAATATGTTCCATTTGAAGAAGCTTATGTATAACCCGAAAATGAGCGGATAGACCATGAAAAGGAAGAATACGATTAAAAACGGCAAAGAAAACAGCAGCCCGTCTCTTAAATCTTTATTACCTGGTATTGCCATGAGAACCTCCCTTTGCCGCTGGGCTTGTCCCACCGGTAAAGGGCTGACCGCAGTCAGCCCCGCTGTTATTCTATCAATAGGATGCGATAATCTGGTTTACTGTTGCTTCCATCTCATCAAGTGCTGTCTGAGGATCGGTATTCTCCGCCACATATTTCTCCAAGAGATCGCTTGTGGTTCCATAAATTTCCTCCCAAGCGGCCGTCCTTGGCGTCTCGAGTGCGGTCCTGGCTGCATCAGCATATCCTGATCTGTATGGCAGATCCTTGTATTCCTGCTTTTCTACCACGCTCAATCTTGTGGGAACATGTCCTGCCTTTGCCCACATCTCTCCGTGCGAAGTCATCCAATCGATGAATTTTATCGCCGCTTCAATCTTAGCCGGATCCTGCTGGTTCTGTACCGGGATTGCAAATGTATGTGACCCCGCCCATGCCGCAGGTTCGCCCATGATTCCAGGAAGCGGTATGGCTTTGAAATTGAGTCCTTCCACTGTTTCAAACGTACCGGTAGCCCATACGCCATTAAAATAGAATGCAACTTCTCCAAGTTTGAACATGTTCATGGCCGCATCATAGTCAAGCTCGCTGGGATTGACGTTGTATTTGTTTACAAGATCCTGCAGCCACACAAGAGCATTCTTGCCCATTTCGTTATTGAAGGCAGCAGCCGTGTTGTCGCTATTCAGGAAGCTGCCTCCCTGCTGTGCCATGAAGGAGAAGAACAGGCGTGTGAGCGTATAGGCCTTGTAGGTGCCTGTTGTGTTGTCGATTGCAAATGGGATGTAATTTGTATTTTCCTTGATTTTGATTGCTGCATCGATGAATTCCTGTGCTGTTTCCGGAACCTTATCCACTCCAGCTTCCTTGAGTATGTCGACATTGTAATAGAATACTATCGGGTGCACATCCAATGGCAATGAATAAAGCTTTCCGTCGAATCTGCATGCTTCTAGTGGTGCGGTCTGGAAATCGGCAAGGATTGCTTCGCTGACGTAGTCGTCCAAAGGAAGAAGTGCGCCGTTTGCAACATAGTTGGGCATGTTGCCCTGATGGACAACGACTACATCCGGAGCTGTCCTTGCCGCAAGAGCTGTAGTCAGCTTCGTATAATAATCATCGAATTTGACCATGTCGTTTGTCATCACTATTTCATCCTGGCTTGCATTGAACGCATCGATCATGGCGTCGAAGAATTCTCCGTCGCCTCCGGTGAAGAGCGACCAGAATTTCAGTTCGATTTTTCCTCCGGCATCAGCAGACGATGCAGCTTTTTCTGTGCTTCCTCCTGCAAACAGCATCGCTGCTGTCAGAAGCAGTACTAATAAAACCGTAAATTTCTTCATAGTGAATCCTCCTTTTATGTTCATTACAAAGATTCGTTTTTCGTGGTTTCCCTGAAGACCAAGCGTGTCGGCAGCTCGATTTTCTCATACTCTCTTTCCTGGGATATGTGCTCGTGAAGCCTTTGCATTGCAATTTGTCCGAGCTTGTGCTTTGGCACATCCACGGTTGAAAGAGCAGGCGTCATGAATTGGGACATGTAAAGATTGTCGAAACCGAACACCTCGACATCTGCAGGGACTTTCAGATCGTTTTCCGCAAGGCTCTTTAAAACGCCCATTGCCATTATGTCGTTAAAGCATACCACCGCAGTGAACTCCAGCCCTCTGTTCAGAGCTCTGTTGACTGCCGCATACCCATCCTCGATATGCCCGTTGGTTTTGATTATCAGCGCCTCATTTATCATGAGCTTGTTAGAATCATATGATTCCTTCATACCTTCCAGGCGGTCCCAGGAATTTGATACGTATTCAGGGCCGCTGAGATATAATATGTTCCGATGTCCGCGTGAAATAAGATTATCGAAAACCTCTTTCTCGCTTTGCTTTTCCCTTAAGAGTATCGAATGGTCCTCCAGTGTTTTTATGGATCTTCCGGCAAATATGAATGGGACGCTCATGGTCTTATAAAGATTTATATGTTCGGCATCATCGTCATATACAGGGATTATCATCAAGCCATCGGTCTGTCTGGATATATGCATTTTGACAAGCCCGATCTCTTTTTCTGCATTTTCATCCGTATTCCCGAGAATTACCTGATACCCAAGTTCCCTCGCTTTCTCTTCTGCACCCTTTATCACCTCGCTGAAAAAAGGGTTGGATGAATCGGCGCTGATTATTCCTATGGTAAATGATTTTGTCCCTCTCATTGAGGAAGCGAATGCATTTGGAACGTATGCCAGTTCCTTGGCTTTGAGCTTGATTTTTCGCTTCGTTTCAACGCTTATGTTCTTGTCATCCCGCAGCGCTCTGGATACCGTATTTATTGAAACTCCAGTTGCGGCTGCGATATCCTTAAGTGTTGTTCTCATAGATTAATTTTAACATGTATAGAGATTTTAACAAGGAAAAAATTAAAAGCAATTTTTTATAATATAATAAATTACATAGATTAACGTTAACCTAAAGCCAGCTGAATCAGGGCTTTTTCATTAAATATTTCAAGCCTATAACATGGTCTAAAAAAGAATTATCAGAATGAAAAAACTATAGATGAGGAAAAATTTTGATTGGCTGAAAATTTTTTTTTAAATAGATCGTTTTGGCCTCTATAAAGGCAAAATAAATCTCCCCGAAGGGAGACTTAATATAATTAGAGGACGAGCGAGATGCTCAAGTAAGGAATGATTTCATATCCGAATACGCCATCAAGCTTCACAGGATCGCTTTTCACTGTAAGCGAGCCTGCCTTTATCATAGGCGTAATATATTTCATGAACATGAAATTCGCCTTCAGCCCTGCATTCAGATATACCGTTGAGGCTATGTCGAAGGAGAGGGCTGCATCGCTTAGTATCTTTAAATCGATCTCACCATAATCCGTGTATCCGCTATAGCTTGGAATATATATGTCAGAAGAGCTGTTGCGGAAAGTTGTTCCAAACCCAAGGGATGAATGAAGGGCCAGCATGCTTGAGAAATCATGGTTGTATATCAGAGATAAGCCTATGGTATTTGAAAATCCCCTTTCCTTGGCTTGCGCACCTCCATATTCGATGAGCACTCCCGGATAGTCATTCATATATTCAAATCCGAGGCCGAAAGTTTTGTTGTCATCAAAATACAAATCAAATGCGGCAAATGCTGTCTGCAGGTTTTCCTTGACTTCGACCTTTTCATTAGAGGGCAGGGAGAAGTATTGTCCCTCTACCTTGTACCCGTAACCCAATTTATATTCCGTATGTACTGAAGCAAAACCGGAAGGGGCTGCTAAAAGCAGTATGCAGAGAAGTATGGTTATTGGTTTTTTCATATAGTCCTCAGAAAATAAATCTACATGATATAATCCGGATTCGGAATTATAATAATGTTATTTAGTATCATGGTTGACCCATACAAGCTTGGAAACGTCATATCCCGCATCCTCTGCGAGTTTCAGATATTCCTGCTTTACCTCTTCGGGAATGCTTGTTGTTCTGGAAAGGATCCATAGGTAATCTGTATTCTTTCCTGCTACGAGAGCATACTTATATTCAGGATCAAGCGCGATGACATTATAGGCTGAATAGAAGGGCCCGAAGAAGGATACCTCAAGTTCGGCAATATCTGGCTGGCCTCTGAATTTCGCTTTTCCTTCTGCCGATTTATATTCATTCTTTACATAGTCATAGCCGCTGTTCACTACTTTCACCTTGCCATTTTTATCAAGAGAGTATTCGGCCGTGGTGTTGTCCATATTCTTTTCAAATCTGAAATCCATTCTTGCAATCTCATACCACTTGCCTAGATACTTGTTGAGTTCGAAATTGCTTACAGCTTTTGTATTGTCAGGTATGGTTGCACATCCTGCAAGAGAGAGTAGTGTAAATATCGCCATCAGCGATCCGGTTGTTTTTTTCATTTTGCCTCCGGGTAAGGTTTTTCCTTCCCACATAAAAGATAATACCGGACCGATAATAAAGAAACAGAGACTAGAAACAATTTGCAATTTTATGAAAAGAGATTGCCTGAAAAGTGGAAAAAATTTTTGTTGCCAGATTGTAAAACCCGTGATTTAATTAGATTAAACGTTTTATCAAAAAGGAGAAACTATGAAAAACTTAGCTAGTAAAGGTAAAAGGGCCGCATTGGTCGTTTTGATGGTTGCTTTTTTGGTTTCCGGTCTTTTTGCAGGGGGAAGCACAGAAACTGCATCCTCTTCAGCAAATAAGGCTGTTGATATCAAGATCGCTACTTGGACAAGCAATCCTGATCAGCTTGCTCTTTTGGGAAGCTTTGTCGATGAATTTGCCGAAAAAGAAGGCGTGGATATCAACGTGACTTTCGAGTCTATTGAATTCGGCGAATACAATACCAAGCTCAGCCTCGAGCTGCAGGGATCGGGTGCACCGGATGTGTTCTGGGTGCTTGAGACCTCTGCTCCAGCATTCATCCAGTCCGGATTGCTTGCACCGCTTGATGAGGCGATGGCCGAATATGATCCTTCCGATTTTTCAGAGCCGGCAATGGAGCTTTGGAAAAGCAATGGCGTAACTTATGCAATCCCATTCTCAACCAGCCCATTCTTTGTGATTTACAATTCCGATCTCTTCAAGCAGGCCGGTCTCAAGACTCCGATGGAGCTGGTTGCTGAAGGCGCATGGACATGGGATGCGTTCAGGCAGGCGTCAAAGACCATAAAGGATAAGACCGGAGTTTGGGGTTATCAGACTGTTGATGGCGGCGGATATGACGTCAGAATCCTCCATAATCTCTGCCCGATCATAAGAAGCTATGGCGCTGATGTATGGACCGATGATGGGGAGATTCTTGTAAATTCTCCAAAAGCTGTTGAAGCTGTGCAGTTCTTCCACGATATGCTTTATGTCGACAAATCTGTAGTGCCTCCTGGAGACCAGAGCGATTTCTTTAATGGTGCTGCTGGAATGACTGTCGGCCAGATCTCACGTGTTTCCAAGCTCGCAGAAGTCGGTTTCGAGTGGGGAATCGCTCCGATGCCTGCAGGACCCGATGGGGATGTTCCGGTTATCGGACAGGCTGGAATCGGCGCATTCAGCAAGGGAAAGAATGTCGAATTGGCCAAGAAGCTTGTTGCATATATGACCAATGAGGAATGTGTCAAGAGAATCGCCGGAATTTGGCCGCCAGCAAGAAAGAGCGTTTTGGAATCCGAGGATTTCCTCAAATCAGCTCCGCTGGTAAGCGAGGAGCAGATGGCTGCCGCAGTAGGAAATTCAATCAGGACCGGAAGGGTTCTTCCCTCTCACGTGCAGTATCCGCAGATCGAGGTTGAATCCAGGATCGTATGGGATAGGCTCTGGAATCCTGATGCAGATGTGCAGGCCGTTCTTGATGATGTTGCCGCCGTTTATGCGAAATATATTAAGTAATTGATTTCTTTGAAGAGGAATGTCTATGAAAAAAACTAAATCGGCGTTATGCAGGGGAGAGGCTTTGACGGGATATCTGTTCATTGTTCCGCAAATGTTGGGTCTTGTAATTTTTGTACTCATTCCTCTTGTAATGATTTTCATATACTCTTTTGAAAACAAGAGTCTTTTGTTTGGAAACATGGGCTTTACGGGCATCGATAATTATAAGATGCTCGTAAGCGACAACCTATTTTCAATGACACTGAAAAACACTATTATTTTCTCTCTCGGTGTCGTACCGCTCAACCTCGTCCTATCCCTGGGCCTTGCCATTTTCCTGGCAGGCAACAGCAGCGGGACGCGGGTTGTACGCGGCGTTGTGTTCTTGCCTGTCATCACATCCGGAGTGGCATGGGCGATAGTATTCAAATACCTATTGCAGGGTGGCGATACAGGTCCAATTAATTATTTTCTTTCGCTTATCGGCGTAACCGGCCCCAACTGGCTCCATGAGAAAGGCTGGGCGATGTTCAGCGTGGTTGTGTCCAGGGTGCTTAAAAATCTTGGAATGAACGTTCTGATTTTCATGGGTGCGGTGATGAATCTGCCCCAGGAGGTCATAGAAGCTGGACGGATAGACGGAGCTACAGGTTTTACCCTGTTCAGGAAGATAAAGCTTCCATTGCTTATGCCTTCAATCCTCATGGTCATGATTGTCACTGTGATCGGCTCCATGAGGGTGTTCGATACGATCAAGCTCATGACAGATGGCGGGCCTGAAGGATCTACTATGGTTTTGGTATATTACATTTACCACCAGGCCTTCAAAACCTTCAATATCGGTTATGCTTCTACGATTGCCGTAGTCCTTTTCATGATTGTTCTTGTATTGACCATACTGCAGTGGTCTTTAAGGAGAAAGGCGAGTTACTATGAAGAATAAGAGAATTTTACATCAAATCATATATTATCTGCTTGTGTGCCTTTTGGTCATTGTCTTCGTCTATCCGTTCTGGTGGATGGTGACGAATTCGCTGAATAACGTAAATGAGATTTTCGGCAAGCCTTCCTTATTGCCAAAATCATGGCAATGGTCCAACTATGTGGAAATTTTCAAGGTGCAGCCTTTTGCGAGGCATTATCTGAATACGATCATCGTCGCACTCTGCGGAACGGTCGGCAACCTTATTGTGGCCTCCTTGTCCGGTTATGCCTTTGCCAGGCTCAGATTCCCCGGAAGATCTGCATTGTTCATTCTGCTTCTTACCGCTTTAATGATGCCGATCGAGGTGACGATCGTCCCGATGTACTTCATGATGCGTGGAATAGGAGCAAATGATTCCTTGCTGCCTTTGATCTTCATTCCCATGTTCTGCTCCCAAGGTGCTTTTTCTGCATTCATGCTTCGGCAGTATTATGTCACAGTGCCTAAGGAGCTTGAGGAGGCGGCAAGGATAGACGGGCTTGCCCCTGTGGGTATATATTTCAAGATAATGTTGCCTGTAGCCGTACCTGTCTTGAGTTCGGCTGCCATACTTGCGTTCCTTTCCGTTTGGAACATGTATCTGGAGCCTCTGGTGTTTATAAGCAGTCTTGAGAAATTCACGTTGCCGCTCTCTTTGGCCAATTTTAATGATTCCTACGGGCTTCCGCAGTGGCATCTGCAGCTTGCAGCAACGACATTGTCTGTCATACCGGTGATGATAGTCTATTTGATTTTCCAGGAGAAGATATCTGATGCCATGGTGAACTCTGGCATGAAATGAGGATGGTTTTTTATGAAAGAAAAAGATGTTTTGTCTTATGATATACTAGTTGTCGGCGGAGGGATTGCAGGCTCGATGGCTGCAGTTGCCGCAGCACGGCATAAGAAGCGTGTGCTCCTTGTGGAGGAGACGGGCTGCCTTGGTGGATCATTGACCACCTGCGGAACAGGGCCGATGATGACCTTCCATGCCGGAGACAAGCAGGTTATAAAAGGGCTAGGTGAAGAGCTTGTTTCCCGTCTTGTCGAAAAGAACCTTTCTCCAGGACATACTACAGACAGCACCGGATATACCTATACTGTGACCCCTTTTGATATGGAAGGCATGAAAAGGGAGCTGGAGCTGATGGTTATGGAAGCGGGGGCCGACCTGCTTTTCCATGCCTCATTGTGTGATATGGAGGTTTCAGGCAAAACCGCCAGCAAGGCTGTTTTTGCATCGTGCGGCAGGACGATCGAAGTTTCAGCAAAGGTGTTTATCGATGCAACCGGGGATGCTGTCTTGTGCCGCCTTGCCGATGTTCCTACGCAAAGCGGAAGAGCAAGCGATGGAAAGAACCAGCCCATGACTATGAATTTCCGCCTTGCTGGTGTGGATATCGATCTTATCCGCACTCTCATGGAGAAGGATGTAACCGTATTCCCGTTCTTGAAAAATCATGAGAAGGGGTATGAGAAGAAGGCTTCCAGGCTGTCATGTTCCGGATTCGAGGCAATAATGAAGGCGGGTATTGATTCAGGAGAGCTCGATGTGGATCGGGATATCGTCCTGTTTTTCGAGGACAACAACAAGAACGAGGTCATAGTGAATATGAGCAGGATCAATAATCTCGATCCTCTTAATCCCTATGATCTTACCAAGGCTGAAATCGAAGGACGCAGGCAGGTATGGAAACTGTATGAATATCTGAAGAAGCATATTCCGGGTTTCAAGGATTCGACTTTGCTTTATTCCGGGCCGAAAGTGGGCATTAGAAGCTCCGGAAGGATGGTCGGCTGTTATTCCATAACGGCAAAAGACATCATAGAAGAGAAGAAATTCGAGGATGGCATAGCCTGCTGCGGATATCCCATAGACATACATTCGGCAGACGGGGTTGCCACAAACACCACATTCCTCCGCGATGGAGGATATTATTCCATTCCGTACAGGTGCCTGATAAACAGCAATGTGGAGAATGTGCTCGCAGCTGGAAGGAATGTTTCATGCACTTTCGAAGCCCATGCATCCCTGCGCGTCAGCCCATGCTGCGCTGCACTCGGGCATGCCGCCGGCGTTGCTGCGTCGATTTCAGTTGATAAAAATCTGAAACCAACTATGATTGATTCTAAAGAATTAAGAAAACAGCTTTTGAAAGAAGGTGCGGTGATTGACTAAGAGGGTTACATTGGGTGATGTCGCCAAGGAAGCGGGAGTATCTTTGGCGACAGTGTCCGCAGTCTTGAACAACAAGGTCGGAAGAAGCATCCGTGTCAGCGAGGATAGGCGCAAGCTTGTCATGGAATGTTCTAAACGCCTTGGGTATGTGCCGAATGTTGCGGCACGCAATTTGAAGACCGGGGAAAACAACATCATTGCGGTATTCACATATGAGAACTTTTTCCCGGTTGAATATAAGAATGAATTCTATGATTTCTTCGTCGGCATACAAGAGGAGGCGGAGAAACAGGGGTATGACCTTATCATTTTGAACAACTGGTCAAAGGATAACAACAGAAGCGCACGCATAAGGATTGCTTCCGGAGCGATCATGATTGGTGTTACAAGGGATGATGCCCATATTACTTCTCTTGTAAAACAGAAATTTCCCCTTGTTTTTGTCGGACGTCGTGAAATAGGCGGCGGACTGCCTGTTAATTTTGTCGCCTTCGACTATAGGTCGGTCGTTCATGAGGCGATTTCTAAATTGATGCCTTTCATCAAAAAGGGCATGATCACGTTTGTGCGCTCTGCCAGCCGGTCCGCTGAATTCGATTTTGATAAATCCGTTTATCTGGCCGAAGCCCTTGAAGGGAAGCCCGTGAAGGTTGAGGAGCTTGAAGTGGAAAAGTCGTCTGTCGAGGATATAATCAGCCATATAAGGGAAAGCGGAATCGTGATTTTCGACAGGCTTTATCTATTGAACGATTTCGAGCCTTTTTTAAAGGAAGGCGGCTTGATTGCGGGGGAGAATGTCCATGGTCTGGTCTTTGAGGACGACTGGATGGGAAACCATGGGGATTGGTGCTGCTGGAACAACCGCCGTCGGGAGCTTGGAGCTCTTGCTGTAAGATACATGATAAGCCATTTGAAGGGTGTTCCGTTTGATGAGGATCACTATGTCCATATAAATATGCAGGAGAGGAAAAGCCTCAGCTTTTCAAATTAGGAGGGTTTATGGAAGATTTTAAAGTCTTGAGAAAAAGGTATTTTGAGGAGTTGACCGAAAATATACTGCCATTTTGGCTGAAATATGGGATTGATAAGAAGAACGGAGGCATATATACCGCGCTGGACAGGAACGGAAGCTTGCTTGAGAGCGATAAATCCGTATGGTTCCAGGGCAGGGCTTTATGGACATTCAGCAAGGCATATACGGATATCGAGGCCAATCCCGAATATCTTGAGGCAGCAAGGACTATTGTAAAATTCCTTGATGAAAAATGCTTTGACAGCGATGGACGGATGTTTTTCCGTGTCACCTCCGATGGCCGGTGTGTCATAAAAAGGCTTCGTTATTTTTTCAGCGAAACGTTCGCAATCATCGGCTATGCAGCCTATAGCAAGGCAAGTGGCGATTTGTCTTATCGCAACAAGGCTTTTGCTCTTTATGAGTTTGTGGAGAAGATCCGCAGCACTCCTGGCATCCTGATTCCGAAAATGTCGCCTGAAACCCGCTCTACCAGGGCTTTTGCCGGACCGATGATACTGATTAATGTTTTAGCAGAGCTTCGCGAGGTATTCCCGGAGAAGGAGCAATGGATCAATGCCCGGATTGCCAGCCTCATTGAGGAAGTGGAAAAATATTTTGTCAGGGATGACCTTGAATGCGTGCTTGAGGAATGCGGTATTGATGGAAGCTTCCTGAAGGATCATTTTGAAGGAAGGATCCTTAATCCGGGCCATTCGATAGAAGGTTCCTGGTTCATAATGAACGAAGGCCTCAAAAGCGGAAACAGGCATTACGTGGAGCTGGGGCTGAAGATGCTTGATTGGATGTTTTTAAAAGGCTGGGATTCAGAGTATGGCGGGGGCATAATACAGTATCGCGACGCTCTCGGGCTCAGCTTGTCGGAATATCATCAGGATATGAAGTTCTGGTGGCCGCAGACAGAAGCTGTCATAGCTAATCTTCTCGCGTATAAGATAACAGGAGAAGAAAAATACATGAAGCAGTTTGAAATGGTGGATGAATATATCTCCAAGCATTTCATCGATAGGGAATATGGGGAATGGTTCGGTTATTTCCATCGGGATGGAAGCCTTGCGACCAGCATAAAAGGAAATCTTTACAAAGGGCCTTTCCATATCCCGAGGATGTATATGAAATCCATCGGGATAATAGATAGCATGCTGAATTGAGCATCAGGAAAAAATCTTTTCCAACGCTTTGACGTACTCAAGCCATGAGGAATAGTTTTTCATATATTCCTTATGGCTTTCTTCATCTGGAAATGCATTCATATCAGGATTGAAGCTTACATGCTCATCCACAATGCTGCTTATATCTCTGCCGTCTTTTGCCCATAACGCCTGCAACGCTGCGCCGAATGCTGCCGCCTCTTTTATGACCGGCACTCTTATTGGAAGGCCTGTCATATCTGCAACAAGCTGTCTCCAGAACGGGCTTTTGCTTCCGCCCCCTGTGAGCGTGATCTGAGTAGGCTCAATTTCCGATTCTTTAAATGCATCGAGAGCAAGCAGCAAGCTGTAGGTGACACCTTCGAGGGTGGCTCTGGCAATATTTGTATCTTTTACATTGTCAGGATTCATGCCAATGAGAGTTCCTTTGCCGTTTGGCAGGTTAGGGGTTCTTTCTCCATTGAAAAACGGAAGCAGGAAGAGTCCCTCTGCGCCAAGAGGCGCTTTTGCTGCAAGATCATCGAAACTTCTGGCTTCTTTTTTCATATATGCCCGCATGATTTCGCTGGAGACCGTACAATTCATCGTGCAGAGCAGGGGAAGATATGGCCCGTGGCTGGAAGAGAAGGATGCCAGGCGTTTCTTTTTATCGTGCACAGGTTTCTCGCTTGATCCGAACACCGTCCCTGATGTGCCGAGGCTGATGGTCATTTCGCCTTCCCTGATGGAGGCTGTTCCGATGGCGCTCATCATGTTGTCTCCTCCTCCTTTTGCTACCAGCACATCGGATGAGAACCCGTATTCTAGAGCTATTTCGCTTTTCAGAGAACCGATGAACCCGCAAGAGTTTGATAGCGGTGGAAGCTTATTGATGAGATCTGATGAAATCAGCGAGCATATGCGTTCATCCCAGCATCTTTTTTCTACGTTCATCAAGCCTGTCCCTGATGCATCCCCGTATTCCATGCAGAATCTGCCTGTAAGGAAGAAATTTATATAATCGTGAGGAAGAAGAACATAGTCCATTTGTTGGTAAAGGTCTGGATGATGCTTCTTGAAGTATAGGATTTTTCCTGCCGTATATCCGGCAAGGATAGGGTTCCCGAGAGTTTCTATCAGCTTTTCTTCCCCGCCGTAGGCCTCGGTGAGCTCTTTGCATTCCTTTACTGTTGAAGTATCGCACCAAAGCTTTACTGAAGAAAGCACTATTCCATCCTTTCTTACCGGGACAAAGCCATGCTGTTGTCCGGATACTGAAATGGCCGCGACCTTGGCCTTTTCCTTTTCATCGAGGTCTGCAAAGCACTGGCAGATTGCATCCACCCACCATTTCGCTTCCTGTTCCCTCACTCCTCCATCTTTTATTGTAAGCAGAATGGGGCAGGAGCTTTCAGAGGTTATTTCCTTTTTCTCGCTGTCGTAGATTATTGCTTTGATGCTCTGTGTGCCGACATCCAGTCCTAAAGTATGCATCATTCCTCCCTTATGTTCTGTTTTATCTTGATTATGTTCCGTGTTATCAGATCTTCAGGCTTATCTCCTGTGATGAAGTAATCCTGCATTCTCTTGATGCTTTCATACCCCTGCCTGTACGGTTCCTGCGTAACTGTCCAGGCAATATCTCCTCTTTCCACAAGCGTTTTGACCTCTTCGGTATCATCATTGGCAAAGGCAAGCAGCTTTTTTCCTGAAAGGCCTTTTATTGCACCTTGTGCGCCAGCTGTGGAAATGAAGAGCACGTCCACTTTTGCATTTTCAGATATCCTCTTTCTCACGACCTCTTCTGCTTTTCTATCATTGTCTTTGGTTTCCGCTATCTCATAGCTCCATTCTTCAGACAGTCCTGAAACAAACCCCTCGACAAGATTGTCATGCCCCTTCAGTGAATTTGAGCCCTTGAGAATTAAAATATCTGCCTTCGTTTTTCCAAGCATGGACAGCAGATTTGCATGAAGCCTTCCTTTTTTCCTGTAATCCGGACCTGCATAAAACAGCTTCTTCTTTGAAGAAAGGTCGGAGTTGACTGCCGCAAACGGCAATCCAGCCTGCTCAAGATACTCTGATATCCTCGGTGTGTCCAACGTGGCTAGCACCAATGCATCCACATGTAGGCCGACAAGGCTTCTGATCCCTTCAAGATGTACGTTTTCATCGTACCCCTCTACCTCTTTTATGATTACTGAGATCCCTTGGTCTGCATAATCCTCTTTTGCCTTTTCTATTCCTTGTATA
>CASGDQ010000066.1 GCA_949300325.1 uncultured Spirochaetales bacterium | reverse complement strand
TGCAAAAGCCTGGTGTTTGGTATAGAGGCGGAGAGGTACAGGAGGAGAAGCGAAGCGCTCATAGCAAGCAGCAAAGGGATAGGGATAATGGTGAACAGGAGCATACAGGCCGAGGGCTCGTTCTCGCTTCTCAAGCCCGTGAAATGGGTTTTCAGTCCTGTGCAAGACAGTTGCATTTTCAATTGGTCAGCCCGAGCTCGCCAACTTTTCCCCCGTCTCCTGTCAGTGGCTCAAAACGTGATTTTCCGTGTTGAAACATGACCTATTGGGAATCATGCGCTGAGGTATGTGTGATGGGTGTGAATTCAATGGTTTTTTGCGCATTGAAGTTGCATTTCATGCAATTCTTCACTACGTGTTTCAAGTTGTGCATTGATATTCCTTTAGAAATTGAATCAGATCGCCGCATCCGTCCCCGTCTTCGCTTTGAAAATGTAATTTCTTGAATAGCAATAAATTCACTTTTTACGATTTCTAGGTTTTTGAGCCATTTATGTTTAGGCTCTACACTAGTCTAAGGTAAAAACATCATATTTTGAGTTCATGAAAGGTGCGTATTGGTTGTCACCTCATTCCAATCCGAATCTGTTTCAGTGGCCTGTAGAAAAGTCGATAATCTCAAAGTGTTACTTTGATATTTCCTAAAAAATCTAAAGTGCAACTTTGATTTTCATGATTTATCTGTTAGACTCAGTGGGTGAGGAGTCATGAATGAACAGCTACATTGAGAGAATTGCAGAAATAGACAAGAAACTTGAGAAGAAATCACTCTTTCTTTTCGGCCCAAGGCAGACCGGAAAGTCCTCCTACATCAAGAACCAGCTTGCAGAGCCAAGGCTTTCGTGGACACTGCTGGACAATGAGCTTTACCGTGACCTCTCAATGCGTCCTTCACTTCTGAGGAATACTCTCAGGGCAAAAGGAATCAATGACGGTGTTGTCGTCCTCGATGAGATCCAGAGACTGCCGGATCTTCTCAATGAAGTGCACATGCTCATTGAGGAAACTGGCATCCACTTCCTGATCACAGGCTCAAGTGCGAGGAAGCTGAAGAAGAAAGGTGTGAATCTTCTTGGAGGCAGAGCCGGAAGACTCACTTTCCATTCCCTCGTATGGCCAGAGATCAAAGGGATTGAAACGTCCCTTGATACGATATTCCAATCAGGTCTTCTTCCAGCAGCATTCAGTGGCGATGATTATGAAAGCCTTCTCTCTGATTATGTCGGGCTCTATGTGAAGGAAGAAATTGAAGCGGAGCGTGAAGTGAGGAATCTTCCCCCATTCTGGGAGTTCCTGAGAATAGCGGCAGCAGAGAGCGGAGAGATCACCAACTACGAGAATGTAGCAAGGGATGTCGGAATCAGCGGAGTCAGTGTCCGTGAATGGTATCGCATCCTTATTGACACTCTCATCGGTTTCGAAGTTCCTCCCTACAGGAAGACGAAGATTAGGAAGCCTAATGCTTCAAGCAAGTTCTATCTCTTTGATGTCGGTGTCACAAGGAAGCTCCAGGGGCTGTCTGCAATCGAGGAAGGAACTGCGGAGTATGGAAGGTATTTCGAGAACTATATTGCAATGGAGATCCGCAGCTTCCTTGATTATTCAGGCATGGATACTGAAGGCTTATCATACTGGCATGCCCAGAGCGGACAGGAAGTCGATTTCATCATCAAGGACAAGGTTGCTGTTGAAGTGAAGGCGACAAAGCGTGTCTCTCCAAGGGATCTGAAAGGATTGAAGGCTCTGATGGAAGAAGAACTGATGGAGAAGCATATCCTGGTATGCAGGGAGGAGTATCCGCAACTTCTTGATAACGGAATTCTCGTTCTGCCTTACAAGGATTTCCTCTCGGATCTCTGGAACGGGAACGTTGTTTGAAATCGCATTCCCAGATTGATGTGGCAGAAAAAAGTGTGCAATGGATTTGTGTCCAGCAAGCAGTTTGCATGATTGTGTTCTGATAGAAAAAGATACACCTTGCCACCTGTTCCATCATGAGTATGATTGATGATTCTGTTTTAATAAAATGATGATCCAGAAGTGTGCAATCATATTTCATGATTCGATTATAATGCTTTGTCAAACAAAGAGTTAGCTCCATGCTATTGGGTTATGTAAGCCACCAAAACAATATTTGAAGGATTACTGATTTCTTTAGATATGGAGGTATTCATGACAGCAATCGTGATGGCAAACCAGAAAGGTGGTGTTGGAAAGGCCGCAACTGCCATAGCTCTTGCTTCAGCACTCGTAAAAATAAACAGAGTCCTGGTCATGGAATCTGACAGTAGCTCTATAACGCACCAGGGCTGATGGATGTGCTATGCGATGATGTAAGCATCAAAGATGTTCGGATGTCGACATTCGCAGGAGATTGTGTTCCATGCTCAAGCTGCACCACGAGAAGGATGAGAAGAAAGGCAGCGTCTACGCTTGCCGCAGGGGATGCAAAAGCCTGGTGTTTGGTATAGAGGCGGAGAGGTACAGGAGGAGAAGCGAAGCGCTCATAGCAAGCAGCAAAGGGATAGGGATAATGGTG
>CASGDQ010000065.1 GCA_949300325.1 uncultured Spirochaetales bacterium | reverse complement strand
TGCAAAAGCCTGGTGTTTGGTATAGAGGCGGAGAGGTACAGGAGGAGAAGCGAAGCGCTCATAGCAAGCAGCAAAGGGATAGGGATAATGGTGAACAGGAGCATACAGGCCGAGGGCTCGTTCTCGCTTCTCAAGCCCGTGTTCGGCTGCCGAAGGTTCCGGCACCATGGCATGGAAAACATAGAGACGGAATGGATGATTCTCTGCATGGCAGGGAATGCGTTGGGATACTCCCATCGGCTTGCCAGTGGTCGTGCAGGCATTCCCTTCTGGTTCAAGATGGACAAAGAGGCCGGCTAGCATTCCAATGCATATTTGATTTCAGAATTGCCATGGGAGGGGGGATTTTGTCCCAAATGGGCAGATTCGGCATATATTGGGCTGTTTCAATAAACAAAGCAGGACCGAAGCCTAATTGATTGTTTTGATGCTGTCGATTCTCAAAAGCATTTTTGCGACAGCCCCTTTTTTCCCTTGATATGATGCATTGGAATAAGATATATTGCATTAGGAGTTTATTTTTGACAAAACAATAGGTTTTTGTTAAAAAACTTATTCTGCTTTTTTTCAGGAGGAAAGCATATGAGCGGATATCTGGGGATGGCCAACTCCCTTCCTCTTTATCTTGTTGTCTCTGCCATATTGCTCTTTATCGCAGCTGTATGCCTGATCTTCATAATCAAAAGTTATAGGGCGGGGCTCAGGATCGGCATGGATAGGAAGGTTCTCAATAAGGCGATAACCTCATCGGCGATGTTCACGATTCTGCCAAGCATCTCCATTCTTTTAGGAGTGATCGCACTTTCAGGGTCCCTCGGGGTACCCATTTCATGGCTCAGGCTTTCGGTTATCGGCAACCTGCAGTATGAGGCCACGGTGGCATCCATAGCTGCAGAGAGCATGGGCCTTGCCCTTGATTCATCCGTTTTGGATATGAATGCGCTTGTCACGATCATGCTGGTGATGACAATGGGCATAATCTGGGGCTGCGTATTGTCCATTTTCACTTTGAAGGCCTATTCGAAGAAGATCTCTTCGAAATCTCCAGATGTTGAGAAGAAGAGCGGCCCGTCGTTCGCATCCTGGGCGATGGTTGCCATGTTCATAGGGCTGTGCGCGACATTCCTCGGCTCTTATGTGGGGAGGCTTTGTGTCTATGGAGAAGCTGTCCCTGTGCTTACAGCGGTTTCTGCTGCTGTAGTATCGGCAGTCTTTGATTACCTTGTGAGGAAAAAAGGCATGACGGGGCTTGAGAGCTTTTCTCTTGCGCTCAGCATGCTTTTTGCAATGGCCTGCGCGGTCGTGCTGGATATCCTGATTTAGAAAGGAGAATATCAATGAAGGATAAGAAATTCAGTTATGAAGATTATGTTGAAAGCCTGCACCTTACAGGAAGGATATGCCTTTCAATAGCGCTTTTGATGCTTATTGCAGCTCCTTTTGTGATTGCCCGCCTGACCGGCGCCTCTATAGACTGGCAGGGCTTCTGGCCTGCTCTGGTTAAGGTGCTCATTGTCTACATCCCCTCGTGCGTGGTGGAATTTTTGATTTACGTTCCCTTGCTGGGGGCAGGGGCGTGCTATCTGGCTTTCATAACCGGAAACATCACTAATCTAAAGCTTCCATGTGCATTCAACAGCAGGGAGATAGCTGGTGCTGAAGTTGGGAGCGCGGAAAGTGAGATCATATCCACTCTCAGCGTTGCGGTTTCCTCGCTGGTCACAATGCTTGTGATCTTTTTGGGGGTGCTTCTTTTGATTCCCTTGACGCCGGTATTGGAAAATCCGGTGATAAAACCGGCTTTCGACAACGTTCTGCCGGCCCTTTTCGGCGCATTGGGGATGCAGTATTTCTCAAAGAGCCTCAAGCTTTCAGTATTCCCTCTTTTTCTTATGTCGCTGCTTTGCGTGCTGATCCCATCGCTGATCAATCAGACAAGCACTATGCTGATTCTTATCGGAGGGTTGAGCATAGGGCTTTCATATATCATGTTTAAGAAGGGGTGGCTGAAATGAATGGCGATATGTTTCATGCAATCAGGCTGAAAAAGATGATAATGGTGGATACCGTAAGCATCAAGGATTATTATGACAAGGATAAGTTTGAAGCTTTCCACATGGTGCTGAGAGAGCTTTTTCCGCTCTGCTTTGAAAAGATGGAGGTGAAGGAGTTTTCCGGAGCCCTGCTTTTGAGATGGAAGTCGGAATCTGCAAAAGGGGACCCTGTGCTCCTTATGAGCCATCAGGATGTCGTAGAGGCTTCCGGATGCTGGCAGCATCCTCCTTTTTCCGGCGATATCGAAAATGGTGTCATCTGGGGACGGGGCACAGTCGATACCAAAGGTTCTCTTTATTGTATTTTCCAAGCAGTTGAGGAACTTTTAGAGGAGGATTTCAGACCCCCTGTCGACATTTATATAGCATCCTCCTGCAACGAGGAGACAAGCGGGCCTGGTGCCGCCGACACTGCTGCATATCTTAAAAGCCAGGGCGTGCGCCTGCAGTTTCTTCTCGATGAAGGAGGGATGATCAAAGCCGAGCCTCTAAAGGGTGCACTCGGCCGTTTTGCCATGATCGGATGTGTGGAGAAGGGTACCGGCAATTTCAAGTTTATTGCAAGAAGCGCAGGCGGCCATGCTTCCACACCTGGCAGGAATACGCCGCTTGTAAGGCTTGCCGCTTTCATTTTGGATGTGGAAAAGCACTCTCCGTTCAAAGCGGAGATGAATTCAACTTCCTGCGAGATGCTCCGCCGTCTGGGCAAGCATATGTCCGGGCCTCTTGGATTCGTATTCAGGCATTCAAAAGGTTTCTCACCGCTTTTGGAATTCCTTTTGCCGCGCGTAAACCGTCTTGCCTCCGCTATGATCACAACCACGATAGCTTTTACAACGGCAAAGGGCAGCGACGGGCTTAATGTGCTTCCGCAAGAAGCCTATGTCACCGGCAACATACGGTTTTCGCACCAGCAGGGCGTAGAAGCTACCTTTTCCGCCTTGAAGAAGATCGCAGCAAGACATGATGTCGAGGTTGAGATGATCGAAGGGCATGATGCCTATCCGGTTGTGGATTACAACAGCAGAGCCTTTCATATGGTCGAGGATGTCATAAAAGAGGTTTTCCCTTCCGTTATTCCTGTCCCTTATTGCATGACAGGAGGCACCGATGCGCGCCATTACAGCGAGCTTACGGAAAATGCGATACGTTTTGCTCCTTTGGAGATAAACGAGCAGCAGTATAAGTCGATACATGGCATCGATGAGAACATAAATATCGACACCCTTTCAAAAGGGGTGGAGTTCTATAAGAGAATCCTCTCAAAAGCATGACAGCAGGCTAGGGGCAGACGGAGATGATGATATCGGCTATCATGCTTTTAAGGGCATCGGGTACACATGAGGTATTGCAGCATAGATTTTGAGACAGCCAACCAGTATCCAGATAGCGCATGTGCAATAGGGCTTTGCGAATTTGATGAGGAAGGCTGTCTGAAGGACAAGTATTACTCTCTGATCAGGCCGCCGCGCCTCGCCTTCGATCCGCGGTGCACTGCAGTACACCGCCTCGATCCTATGGATATCTCCAAGGCTCCCACGCTTGATGAGATCTGGGATGACATTACCGGTTTCATTTATGGCCTTCCTCTTGTTGCACATAATGCGAATTTCGATATGCCTGTGCTTAAGGCAAGCGCAGAAGCGGCCAAGGTGGGCGGGTTGAAGACGAAATATTATTGCACCTTGTCCCTCTCTAGGCACGTGCTTGCCAACAGGGCGAGCTACCGGCTTATAAGCCTGGCGGAGGATTTCGGATGGGTTTATGATGCCCATATGGCGCTTGATGATGCATTCATATGCGGGAAGCTTTTTTCTCGGCTTTGCGGCGATGCGCTTTTCTCAGATTCCGCGATGGAAGACTTCATGCGCCAGGTTTACGGAAATGACAATCAGAGCGGATATCCGAGGCGCCTTGAGATAGAGCGTCCTCTATCTGTTCAGCTTACGCTTTTTTGACCCGGCTTAGCCAGCCTGAAAAGGATCAGGATCGCCAGATATATGCTGCCAGCGGTTATGATTGCGCTTATTTTGAATGTGTACATGCCAAAGATATATAATCCAGTATTGACGATTTGCACTGCGCAAAGGGACAATGCGGTCCAAAATCCTTTCTTCTGCACTTCAAGCCATGAAGCGTAATCGTCTATCCATTTGAAGTTTATAGCAATCCGGCTATCTCTGTTTTTGTTTGTTTTCAGATGCACTGCTTCAAAAATCAACAGCAGGCTCGTAAGAATATGGAAGACGACGGGATAGTTTAACGTAAAGATTTTAAGATTGCCAAGAATTATGAAGAAGGCATAGAGCTCGATTGATATTGTCATCAGGATGCATAATTTTTTTCCAGCGCCTTTTTGCGAGAACAGGAAAATCGGAACAAGCGGCAATAATGTTATAAGAAGCAGCCGCCAGCTACTTACAGGATCGGCTGTGCTTGAGAGCCTTATCTTTCCAGGCAGGACGAAAAAGACCAAAAGGGCGGCGGCAATGGTGCATATCAGGACGGATGCAACAAGCATCATATATCCTTTATTTTGCATTTTCAGACTCCATGAGCCCTGTCTTTATCGCAATTAATGGAAACAGATATGTCGCCCATATTCCTATGAGGCTGTAGCGCAGATAAGATACGGGGTAATAAAGATTTTCGGGGAAAACGAATTTCATGCCCTGGAAAAGCGTTATCACGGCCAAGCCCAAAACGAGCCTGATAATTTTTTTTGCTAATGTGCCGTCCGTCTTGAATCTGACATGCTTTTCCTCCAGGCTCATGCCTATCAGGGCTGTTCCCAGAATTGCCATGTTTTTCATGAGATCTGAAAACGCAGTCTCATCCATCGGCAGAAAATGCAGGGCCAAAGCAGCAATGAGAGAAATTACAGATATGGCTATTCCTGAGCGTAAGGCGACTTTTATGAGCTCCTTTTTATTGTCAAAGAGGTGGGAGAAGGCGTTTGTGAGAACAAATACAAAAAAGAGTCCTATCGCAGTTCCTACAAGTACATCCACAGGCCAATGGACTCCGAGGTAAAGCCTTGAAAGCGGCACACAGATTATGAAGACGATGCACAGCACTTTAAGGATTTTATTTGAAAAAAGCCTGTAAAGGGATCCGAAGAAGGCGGAGGCTCCCGTGGAATGCCCGGAAGGGAAGGAGTAGCCGGTGGCGGTTTCAACCCTTCCTGCATCGATCAGTTCTGGATGCTTTACAAATGGGCGGGGTACTCGGAATATCGCCTTGAGAATCTGCATGCACATCAGCGATGTCATAAGGTTGCAAAAAAGGATGAATCCCTTTTTCTTGTTTATGCACCAATAGATTGAAAGGAGTATCAATATCATTGCGACCTCTTCTCCGAAGAACGAGAAGAAGTTGGCAAGCGCTGTCAAAAATCCATTTTGGACCGATTGGAAAAAAAGCATTATCTCCAGTTGCATGAGTCCTCCGCTTACAGTTTAGCAGAATTATTTTATAATACATACTTCTATTTGAGTTTTATAATTTAAGATATGCTTGAAAAGAGAAAAATTGAAGAAGTGCTCACATATGTGGAACCTGGGCCTGTGACGCTCATATCAACATCTGATGGAGGCAAGTGCAATCTGATGACCATAACATGGACTATGGCCTCTAGCTTTTCACAGGATCTTGTCATCACCTCCGGCCCTTGGAACATGTCCTTTGAGACAATCATAAAAACTAAGGAATGCGTTGTCGCCATTCCTCCTGTAAGCCTTTTGAGGACTGCTGTCGAAATAGGCATGGTAAGCGGAAGGGATGTAGATAAATTCAAACGCTTCCAGCTTACTCCGATCAAGGGGGAGGTCGTTGAATCTCCATTGATAGAAGAGTGCCTCGCTTCAATCGAGTGCACTCTGACAGAGCATATTGAAAGATATGGTTTTCTGGTTCTTAAGGCCAGAAGGCTCTGGGTCAATCCAGCTTTGAGCGACAGGCGCATCTGCCATGCGGTTTCAGACGGTACTTTCTATGCCGATGGAGAGCGCTTTGATTTCCGCTCTCTGATGGAGGACAAGCTTCCTCCCGGACTGTGATCAGACGTTGAACAGCTCTATGTTCTCCATCGAGGCCTGCCGGGTTTTGCCGCTGATTTCCTTTACGATTTTCACAACCATGTCGTTAGCCGGCGTCGGAACTCCGGTTTTACGGCCATAAGTGCAGATTATCCCGTTTATGAAATCTATTTCCGTAGGCTTTCCTTTTTCTATATCCTGAAGCATGGAGGCTTTGAGGTCTGCATGCTTTTTCATTGCCAACGGAATCAAGGCAAAAGATATTCTCTTCTTTATCGGATTCGTATAATTGAAAAGCTTTGCAATATCCTTTCCCTGCACAGGCTCCAGCGTATATCCGGCTTTCTTTGAGACATCTATGCATTCCTTTATTATTGCCTGGCATACCCTGCGGCTTTTTTTGTTTTCCGCCACTTGCCCGAAGGTGCAGCCTGTGACTGTTGACAGGCCGGAGAAGGCCGCATTGATGAGAAGCTTTGACCAGCGTGCTCCTAGAAAGTTTTCCTCAATGACGCAGGTGCCCATTTTTGAAAGCACTGAAGCAATCTTCTCAAGGTTCCTGTCATTCTTGCCGTTGAACCCTCCTATGCTGAAACTGATCTCATCGCTTGTGAGCTCGGACACTCCAGGGGAGAGAAGGGTCGCACCCCATGCGATGGCGCATCCATATGTCCTTTCGCTTCCTATGATTTCTGCAATTCCGGGTTCAGGAAGGCCGTTCTGGCAGGTGCAGATTATCCCTTCATCCCCTAAAAATGGTTTCAGATGCCTAACCACGGTTGGATTGTCCAGCTGTTTTGTCATCAGGAATATGATGTCGTAAGATCCTTCCATCTCCTCCGGAGCCAATGCCTTCACTGGTATTGTGAAGTTCTTCTTTCCGACGACTTTTGCGCCGTTTTTCCTAAGCGCTTCAATATGCGCCTTATTTCTGTTTATCAGTTCGGTGTCAAGAGCGGCCTTTGTAAGATAAGCGCCAAGGATTGTTCCGAGACTTCCGGCTCCATATATTGCGATTCTCATATGGTTTTTTCTCCTTGCTTTTTCATAAAAATCATTGGCTCTGATGAAGAAAATGTCAATAGAGGATGAAATGACACGGTTTTATTTTTCTTTTATGGAGAATGTATATGATTTCCTTTCCTGCTCTGTTTTTATCCTGCATCCAAGTTATTTTTTGATTGAAGGCTGATGCCTTCGGAGGATATGATGAGAAAAATGATTATTCCAATTTTAATGGCCGCCTGCTGCACTGGATTTGCATTTGCAGCTGAGCCGACTCCGCTGGATGCGAACTGCTCCAGTTTTTCCTGGTCCACAAAAGATGGCAAGCATCTTCTTGGAAGGACCTACGACATGTTTGGCAATCTCGATGCCAATAAGATATCGGTCATTGGAGAGGGCTATGAGCTCAGTCTTTCCCCCGATGGCTCAAGGACCGTTGAAACTGAATACGGGTTTTTAGGAATGACGGTTGTCGGTACGACGGCCTCCCCGGTTTTTGTTGATGGCGTGAACGAGAAGGGGCTCATGGGCTGTCTTCTTAATTTCCCTGGATATGGGTATTTCAACACCAATAAGGCAAAAGGTAACATTGATATATATCCCGGAAGCCTGCTAGGCTATCTTTTGGGAACCTGTGCGACTGTAGACGAAGTGGCAAAGGCGATGGAGAAGATCAACCTGACCGATGAACTTGTTTATGGCAAGGTGATGTCGGTGCACTACATACTTTCTGACAGCACGGGAGAGACCATAATCATCGAACCCGATGAAGGCGGGATCAGTGTGCACCGCAATACGATAGGGGTCATGGCAAACAGTCCTAATTACGAGTGGCAGAAAACCAATCTCAAGAACTATGTCGCCATTTCCAACATCCATACCGAACCGAGGATGATTGCCGGTGAGCAGTTCTCCGCTTTCGGGGATGGAACCGGCGGAATGTTCGGACTTCCTGGAGACTATTCTTCTCCTAGCCGTTTCGTGCGTATTGCTTTCATGAAGAATTATGCGCCAAAAGGGGTGGATGAGATCGATGGAATCACTAGGATGTTCCACAGCTTTGCAGTCGTAGACATTCCCGAGGGGCTCTTGAAGGAAAGCCCGTATCATGAGAATTACGAGCAGACCCTCTGCACATCGGTAATGTGTTCTGAAAGCGCCACCTATTATTTCTCCCCGTATACGGATAGGAGAATAACGGCTCTTAGGGTTTCTGAGGCCCTCAAGGCTCTTGACGGGGCATCCATAGGCTATTACGAGATACCCAAGAATCAGGATATAAACTATCTGATCTGACACAGGATCTGAAACTCATTACCCTCTTTGCTTCAGTTGCAAAGGGGGTTTTCTTCAGTTAGATTGAATATATGGAGAAAGTGTTGATCCTAGCCCATAGGGGCAGGCATATAGATGGCATTAAGGAGAATACCCTCGATGCTTTTTGCTGTGCGATGGACAGCGGGGCAGACGGGGTGGAGTTGGATGTGCATCTTTTAAGCGATGGCCATCTTGTGATAAGCCATGATCCGACCCTCTCTAGGCTTTATGGGGCTAAGGAGCGTATCCACGATCTTCCTTTTTGCCGCATAAAGGAAATAGCGGCGGATATCACCGAATTGCCGAAGGTGTTTGAAACCTTGGGCCCTGTCTTTTTCGATATAGAGATCAAGGCTGATCCGATAACCGATACAAGAATATCCGATATCCTGTATTCGGCATTGGAGGCCTTTCCTGATATCCAAAGGAACGTTATGGTTTCATCCTTCAATCCTCTTGCGATGCGGAGGTTCTCTTCAATTTCCAGGAATAAGTACCCCTCTGCAATAATCTACGATAGGGAAAAGACCACTCCGTTTTATCTTAGAAGCAGCCTGGGCAGGCTATTTTTTGATTGTGATTTTCTGAATCCGAAAGCAAACATCGCTTCCAAGGAGATGGACAAGCATCCCTCGTACCGTTTCGCCCCTTGGGATGTGAATATGCTTTCGGATGCGGAAATATTTGTGAAAAAAGGTGCAAGTGCGCTTATTACAGACGAAGTTTTGCTTTTGAAGGCTCTATTCTGAGGTCTCGTATTTTTCTTTTGCCCTTGCAAGATGGCTGCGGATCGGAAGCATCTGAGGACAAGCTTTTTCGCATTTGCCGCATTTTATGCAGCTTGAGGCGCGTCCACGGCCCTTTGTGATGTCATCGTAGCTTCCTTCGTCTTTTTTGCCGGTAGCTTCCTTGTTCATCAAAGAGAAGATCTCCGGTATCGGAATATGCTTGGGACATACTTCAGTGCAGTAATGGCAGAGGGTGCAGGCTATATCTCCTTTTTCCCTTATTATCCGCACAACTTTCTTTATTGCTTCCAACTCCTTTTGATCGACTGCTTTGAAATTTGTCATGGTACGAAGGTTGTCCTCCATCTGCGCCATGCTGGACATACCTGAAAGCACCAATGCCACATTTTCAAGCGAGGCTGCGAATCTGAGCGCATGGCTCGCCGCCGAACCATTGTCCACCGCTTTGAATTCCTTTTCAGCCTCCGGCATCAGGCTTGAGAGAATCCCTCCTTTGACCGGCTCCATTACTATGACCGGCTTATCAGATTCCACACATACTTCATAGCAGGCCTTTGCTTGCACTTTTTCATCTTCCCAATCAAGATAATTGAGCTGCAATTGAACAAATTCCACCTCTGGATGCTCGCTTAGTATTTTTCTTAAGAACTCCGGGCTGTCATGGAAGGATATGCCAAGGTGCCTTATCAATCCTTTTTCCTTCAGGGCATGGGCTGTTTCATAAGCTTTGCACTTCTGATATTGCTCATAGTTGCGGGATGACTGGGCATGCATCAGGTAGTAATCGAAATAGGATACTCCGCATGCATCAAGCTGTGAAAGGAAAAACGGCTCTATATCTTCCCTCGTGCTGAAAAAGCCTCCTGATAATTTATCTGCAAGAATATAGGCTGATCTTGGATAGCGTTCAGTCAATGCTTTCTTGATCGTGGTCTCGCTTCTTTTATCAAGGTAGCCATGGGCGGTATCAAAATAATTGAATCCGGAAGATAGAAACAGGTCTGTCATCTTCATCACCTGATCCAGATCTATATTTCCGTTTGCAAGGATTGGGAAACGCATGCATCCGAATCCGAATTTATTTTTAACTTCACTGAAAATTTCCATTTATTCCCTCCAAATATGATGATAGACCAAAATCTGCCGATAAAAAAGTTTTTCTATAAGCTGAAGAGTATCCAAAAACCGATAACCGCCAAAACGGTAAAGACTGTTATGGTTCTATATTTTCTGATGAAGTCTCTCAAGGCTGGCCAGCAGGCGGCTTTATATCCGAAAAAGCACCAAAGCCCCATAAGAAGCATGAAAATAATCACTGTAATTGTAATTTCTTTGGCTTTATATTGGGCAAAGAGTGGAATGAGTATTCCTAAGTTGTCCCCTCCGTTTGCGATTGCAAGCCCCGCTGTGGTCAGAAGAAATGAGGATTTATCTTTTGCATCCTCCTCATTCTTCTTCCCGTATTTGTCTTCCATTATGGTCTTGAAAGCAATAAGTATAGGAAATACTCCTAATAGCCTGGCGTTTTCCTCCATTATCAGGGAAAGGCCTGAGGCTCCTAATATGCTGAGCGCCAAAAGGATGGATGATCCAAGGTATTGGCCTATAACGATGCTCCATTTGTCCTTTCGGGCATCGGTTTGCGCAAAAAGGAACATCAGAAGGAAGATATCGTCGATATTTGTGCTTATGAAGGTTGCAATCGCGGTAAAGATTGTTGTTGCCATGAACTGGAGTTCCTCTTTTTCCCAGGCCGAATTTATCATGCATGCGTTTTTATTTCAATGAAGAAAAGGTTTTTCGTTATAGGATTGCACCTCCAGCCCGATAATATGATAGGATTATCATATATCATGCATCAGGGAGAAAATATGAAAAAGGAATATGAAGTCCTCTTCACGCCTTGGAAGATCGGGAATGTGGAGATAAAGAACCGGTTTGTCCAAACCTCGATGGGAGGAACCTCGATATTCGGCTGGATGGAGCCGAACCATTTCGATAAGGAGGCTGCGGCGTTCCTGCTTGAACGGGCTAAAAACAACTGCGGGCTTATCCTTCCCGGCATTGCGCCGATCAGGGATACCCTGGGAGGAAAATGGCTTTACCAGGGCAAGGGGAAGTATAAGAAGCTTAAAAAATATATGGATGAATTCCATAAGACCGGTGCAAAGATGTTTGTACAGCTTACAGCCGGATTCGGGCGCTCTCTTGCAATAAACGACATCATGGTCAAGATGATGCGTAGCAAGGTGCTCGGTTTTTTGGGTAAGCCCATATTCAATATGGATTATCTCACAGCCAGTGCTTCGGCCAATCCCAACAGATGGGCGGACGGCTGTCCATCAAGGCCTTTTACCAAGGCTGAGATAAACGAGATGGTTGAGGCGTTTGCAAAGACCGCGAAGCTCTGCAAGGAGGCTGGAGTGGACGGGGTGGAGATCCATGCCGTGCACGAAGGCTATACCCTCGATCAGTTCGCAATGAAATACACTAATCAGAGAGATGACGAATATGGAGGAAGCCTTGAGAACCGCCTGCGTTTTGCCATCGATATTGTAAAGGCCATCAAGAAGGAGTGCGGCTCCGATTATCCCGTTACCTTGAGGTATTCCGTCGTCTCAAAGACCAAGGGCTTCCGACAGGGAGCTGTGCCCGGAGAAGAATATACGGAGGTCGGACGCGACATGGCGGAATCCGAGATAGCGGCAAAAATGCTTCAGGATGCGGGATATGACATGCTTAATTGCGATAATGGCACTTACGATGCCTGGTATTGGGCCCATCCGCCGGTATATATGCCTGATAACTGCAACCTTGCAGAGGTGGAGCATATAAAGAATTTCGTAGATATTCCTGTTGTATGTGCAGGTAAGATGACCCCTGATGTTGCGGCCAGATCGATTGCAGAAGGGAAGATCGATGCAATGGGGGTTGCTAGGCAGTTTCTGGTCGATCCAGAGTGGATAACAAAGCTCATGGAGGGCAGGGAGGAGGATATCAAGCCCTGCATCAATTGCCACAATGCCTGCTTTACTATGGCAAAGCACGGCAATTCCGCAAATGATCAGGATCTGTTTGATGCAATTTATATGTCCCGTTGCGCTTTGACTCCTCAGACGATGCAGAGAAACAAGTTCAAAATCGTTAAAACCGCGCATGCTAAGAAGGTTGCGATAGTGGGCGGCGGCATAGGTGGAATGGAGACTGCGATCGTGTTGAAGAAAAGAGGGCATGAGCCGGTCATATATGAAAAGAGCGACCGCCTTGGCGGAGTATTTGTCGAGGCATCCTCATTTTCGTTCAAGGAGCATGACAAGCAGCTTATAAAATGGTATCGGCACGAGATTGAGAAGCTTGGGATCGAAGTGCACTTGAATACTTTTGTGGACGATATCAAGAATCTGAAGGCAGACGAGGTGGTGGTTGCTTCAGGAGCTGTCGCAAACAGGCCTGGCATCGAGGGGCTGGATAAGGCTGTTGAGGCTATTGAATTCTTAAAAGGCAGACCCGTAGGAAATGATGTGATCGTCATTGGCGGAGGCCTCACCGGCTGTGAGATCGCCTATGAGCTTGTGCTTCAGGGAAAAAATCCTACGATAGTCGAGATGAAGGATGATCTGATTCCTGTCAAGGGCGTATGTTTGGCAAACTCCTCGTTTTTGAGGGAGATGCTTGCTTATAAGAAGGTGCCTGTCCATTTGAATACCACGCTTTTGAAAATTACTGACGACGGGGTGTGCGTGAAGGATAAGGATGGCAACGTCTTTGATATTAAGGGAGATGATGTCATTGTTTCCCTAGGCTACCATCCTTCTTTGGATGCTCCAAAAGGAAGGCATGTGCATCTTGTCGGAGATGCGGACAAGGTCGGCAACCTTCGGACCGTGATATGGCAGGCTTGGAAGGTAGGGATGAAAATCTGAGCTGCTTTCTGATTTTTTACGTAGAGGTTCCGCTTATATGCGGGCCTCTTTTTTTGTCCCGATAGTAGTTGCAAAAATATAAAATATATCTTATAGTATGTTTATTAAAAAATAATTGACCAAAAGTAGTCGATTGACTGCGGATAATCCATTTCAATTTACTTTTCGATTATCCGATTGAGTTATGGGGTTCACAAAATTTAATGCAATATTATCAAGGAGATGTTTTGTATGAGAATTTTCAGCTTGAAAACCAAGGGGTTTGTTATTTTATGTGCAATCCTCCTTGCCGTGCTTTTTTCTTGCAGCAAATCCTCGCAAACGGAAGCGCAGAGTGTGTCTGAGGCAGAAGCAGCAGCGCAAACCGTTTATGAAGATGTCAGTGAAAAGAAGGAGGATGTTCCAGCTGTCGTTGCGGCAAAGAATACGATTCCTAAAGAGTATGAGGTAAAGAGTACCTGGTATGATGGTGCGAAGATAATCAGGGACGAGGATTGGAAACAATATTATTTGGATGAGGAGGCTGGAAAAGCTTATCCGATTGTCGACTTGTGGTATTCCTATTATTTTGATGAGGAAAAAGGAATAAGCGTACCGCTTGAAGACTATGGCAAGGATAATGAGTATGAGGGAGAGGTCCAGTTTCTTGTTCCTTATACGGAAAAATTTCCGAATGGGCGGACACTGTTCGGCGATACCAGCTATGGTACCAGACTTGTAGTGCCTAAGACAGTTAAGAATATCGATTTTGCTTTGCTTGGCCGCGTCAATGAGGTTGTGATAGATCCAGAAAATGAGGTTTATGCCGATATCGGCGGCAATTATTATGACAAAAAAGATAAGGCCCTCATCCTCATGGATCCGGACAAGCAGGGAAAGAGCACAACTTCAAGCAACGGCTTCAGCGTTTCCTTTGGCTCCACCCGTGTCGATTGCACCATTCCGGACGGGATATTGGCAATCAGAGCTGAGGCATTCAAGTCGAACTCTGATTTTTCGCTTACCGTTCCCGACAGCCTCAAGGAGATCGATCCCATGGCGTTTGCAAAAGGTAGGCCTTATTCCCTCATTATCGGAGAGGGCAACGAGAATTTCGTAACTATTGATGGCATAATCTATACAGCCGATATGAAAAACCTTGTATTCGTTGGTAAAAGTTCTGCAACTGTTGTGATTCCAGATACTGTTGAAAGCATATATGCCAAGGCATTCTATGGGTCGAATGTGAAGAATGTCACATTGCCAGCCGGTTTGAAGAATATATACTCCGGGGCGCTATATGGGGTGTCAGTGGAGGCTCTGCCTGAAAGTGTCGAGCTGATAGGTGATGAAGCCTTTAAGAAAGCAACCATTGCTGAAGAGCTTGTGATTCCGGGCACTGTCAGGGTTGTCGGAAACGGTGCATTCCAGGAATGCTCTGTGCCATCGGCCGTCATATCGGAAGGAGTGGGAGAGATAGGGGAAAAGGCATTTTACTTGTCTTCGGCCCGGTCTGTCAGCGTACCTGAAACCGTGAAGGATATCAGCTTTGCCGCATTTGCCTCCATGCCGTATCTTGAAGAAATGACACTACCTACATCCATTGAGACGATTGGCAAACAGGCATTTTATAAGTGTCCCATCCTCAAAAAGGTTGTTATGCCCGATGGCCTGAAGTCGATAGCCGATGAGGCTTTCTACGGTTGCACTGCCTTGGAATCGGTGAACGTGCCCGGCAGCGTTGAGACATTCGGATCTGATGTCTTTTACAAGTGCAGCAATCTTTCTCTTTCCGTGGATAAATCTTCGGCAGTTTATGAGGATATAGTCAGACAGTATTCTGGAAACATCGCCCCAGATTGGCTTTGATCTGGAATTCCTGCTGTTTTTTCGAGGCTTCCCACTAGGGGAAGTCTTTTTTTATATTTATTTAGGGTTTTACCTTTTGCAATAATGCTGTTTTCAGCTTCCCAGCTATATAAAAAGCTCTTGATATGTGTAATCATATCGGTATGAAAGATCATTCTTCTTATGGCATCATCCTTGATTCCATGACTGAGCAAGAGCTCATAGCTCTTTCGAAAAAGGGGTATTTTATAAGGGTCGGGGATGGCGATAAAGTTTTTTGCCCGATGGGATTCATCCTGCATAAGAAAAGTGTGAAAAAAAACGGATGCGTAAGGTATTGCAGCAAGCATGCCTGCAGCATCTGCAAGAACAAGTGCTTTATAGAAAGCGATAAGAAAAAATGGAAGGAAATAGATTTTTCTCCGAACATCAGAATCAAGGGTGCGGATATAGCAGATATATTGGATAGGAAGCTGTGATTTCCTTTTTTCTGCTGATATTGGCATGGATTTGTTGTATCATAGGCACAAACAGGAGGGGATATGATTCATAATATTCTAGTCAAGTACAACAATACAGTAACGGATAAAGATTCGTTTGCTAAGGAAGTTGAGATCCTGTTTTGCGATCTTGTCGGCACTGTGCCAGGAGTAAATGAGGTAGTCGTGCGTAAAAACTGCATCGACCGCCCGAACCGATATGATCTGATGATTTCCATCGATATGGATAAGAATGCTTTGGATTCCTATGACAACAGCTCAGTGCATAAAAAATGGAAAAAGGATTATGCATCTTATTTGGAATCTAAGGCCATTTTCGATTTTGAGGACCGAGGCTAAAGTCAAGGCGGCGTATTGATGGACCAATCATTATTCTATTGCCGCCTTGATCCGGATATTTCTCTGGATTATCCGCTTTCCTTCTTTGCCCTTTGCTGATATCGCCAAAAGGCCTTCGTTTCCCAGCATTATGCTCCAAATAAAAAATTTGACAAAACCGGAGTTGTGCTTTTACAATATTACTTGTAATACAGCTAATACAGGAGATGCAAGTGAAGATTATCGATGTCAAAGCGGTCAGGTTGAAGTTGAAAACCGATGAATGGGATCTGGTCATTTTGGAAACGGATTGCGGTATCAGAGGGTGGGGTGAGGTTACGGGATCTCTCGATTTCAGCGGCGTCGCTTCATGCATCGAGGGATTCAAGGAATATGTCATAGGCAATAGTCCAGATAATATTGCCGATATCCTGTTCAAGATAAGGAAATGGGAATACCCGTCGAAACTCGGCATGCGCTGCTTCAGTACAGCATTAAGCGGCCTGGATCAGGCCTTATGGGATCTTTTTGCAAAAAAATACGATGTCCCGCTGCATGTTCTTTATGGTAATTCGTCAGTCTCCTCCATTGCTCTGTATGCGAACCTAAACAAGGCATTGCGGAACAACAGGGATCCTGAATTGATGGGTGAGCATGCCCGCCTTGCTTATGAGGCCGGATATCAAATGGTCAAGTGCACCCCATTCGATGAAATAAACCCGTCCAATCCTTATTTTAATATCGATTTGCCATTGCAAAGGATCAAGAACGTTCTTAAGAGCATTCCGGTCGAGAAATGTGCTCTTGACTGCCATCAGCGGTTCTCCCGCGAATCTTTGGCAAAGATGCTCAAGACTGTCTTGGACAAGTTCGGTATTCCGTTCTGGGTTGAAGATACCGTTCCGATTGATGATTATCAAGCACAGCGCATGGTTGTCGAAAGATTTCCTGAAGTCAGGTTTGCCGCAGGGGAAGATGCTTTAAGCTTTTCTAAAATCAAGGAGATCATCGATTCCGGCTTATATGATGTCATAATGCCGGATGTCAAATACATTGGAGGGCCCAGCGTAGTGAAAACAACGATTGAGGTCTGCAACCATTGCTTCAAGCCGGTCTCGCTGCATAACCCGAACGGCTTGGTTGCAACAGCGCATAGCGCGCACCTTTCCGCACTTGGCATGACCGGAATTCCTATGGAATATCCTTTCATGGCCGTAAAGGATCGTGCAGCCCTGGCTTGTCCGACAGAGACGATCGCCGATGGGCGTTATATCTTTAATGACAGCCCCGGCATCGGCGTTGAGATCAAAGAAGATGTTTTGAAGGAATTCGGCAAGGAATTCTGCCTTGGCGGATGGAAGAAGTATTCAAAGGAGTAATCATATGGATAAGAAGGTGTTGAAAAATGCCGAATTCTATGTCGGTCTTGGCATGCTCGCTGTTTTTTTCATTGTCCTATGGCAGATTTCGGCTATCAATGTCCCTGAAAGCCGTTTGTTTCCAATTTTCATTGCCATTGTGATTTTGATGTCTTCATTTGTTCAGTTTTATAAGGTCTTTGTGAAAAAGGAATACGTGCCGGTATCGGATGTGAAGATACATCTGAAAGAGTTTTTGATGATTCTTATATTGCTGGCATCTTATCCTCTTTATGAGGTTCTTGGCTTCTATGCGACTCTTCTGCCGGTTGTTTTTGGAATATCACTAGTCATGCTGTTTCCGCTTGACCGGCATTCCCTGCTTTTCTGCATTGCCTATTCCTTGATTGTTTTGCTGGTCTGCTTCATTTCATTTTACTTTATTCTCGGGTTAATCACACCGGCAGGTGTTCTCATATGATTTTAGGAGGTAAAACAATGAGAAAAAGAATTTGTTTAGTCGTGCTTTTGGCTTGTGTTTTGGCGGCAGGTCTTTTTGCACAGGGCGGAGCTGAATCGAATCCCGCTGATTATCCTACAAAGAAGGTTTCCTTCATCATCCCGTATTCAGCAGGAGGCGGAACAGATACATTGATGCGCCTTTTGGCCAATGCCATGGAAAAAGACTGGGGGCAGTCGATAATCATCTCAAACAAGGGCGGCGGGCTTGGACAGGTCGGGCTTACCGAACTGAATGCGGCTTCTCCTGATGGATATACCATTGGAGCCCTGTCTAATCTTGACCATATCCTTGTTTTGTTCACTGCGGACAACGTAGCATATGATTATGACTCGTTCGAATATCTCGGTGCGATAAACACTACGGCAAACATCATTTACTCAAATGATAAGAATACCGGGTTCAAGACGCTCGACGACCTCATTGCATATGCGAAGGACCACCCCGGTGAATTGACGGTTTCGATTTCCGGCATGACGCACATTGCCGAGGCTGCGCTGTTTGAACAGGCCGCGGGAATCAAGGTGACCACTGTCATGCAGAGCAGCGGCAATGATTCCCTCAAATCCATACTTGGCGGGCACGTTGATCTTGCGATAATGGACAAGAATTTCGTGTCGCAGGTGGAAGGCATGGGCGTGACTCCTTTGGCAACATTCTCTTCCGAGCCAATTCCTCCTGTAGAAAACATACCGACGCTCAAGAGCCTCGGATATGACGTTTCTACGGAAACATATCGCGTCATTGTCGCTCCGGCTGGAACTCCGAAGGAGATATGCGAGAAAATCACAGACACCATTGAACGTGTTTCTTCTACTGCTGAATTCCAGCAGAAGATGGCTGAAATGGGTGAAAATTACCGGTTCTTGAATGCTGAACAGGTAAAGGAAAGGCTTGATCAGGATTATCAGCTTGTTGAGCAGCTTGTTGAAGCGATGCCTGACACATTCAATTGATTCTTAATTTGAGGTCTGGAGCGATGGAGTATATTCTCAGTGGTTTGGCCTCTGTATTTTCTCCCATGGGCATTCTCATGAATGTCCTGGGAGTCTTACTAGGCATAATATTTGGAGCCTTGCCTGGTCTGAATGGAGTTGTCGGCGTAGCTCTGCTGCTGCCGATGACATACAATATGCCGGCTGAATTCGGCTTGATAATTTTAGGCGGGCTATACATGGGGGCAACTTATGGAGGAAGCATTTCCGCCATTCTTCTTAATTGCCCCGGTACTGGAGAAGCCGCATGCACTGCCTTGAACGGTAATCCCATGGCAAAAAAAGGAAAAGCCAGAGAGGCATTGTGTTATTCCGTTTTGTCCAGCGGATTCGGTGGTGTTTTCGGTGTTATTGTAATGCTGCTTTTTACTCCAATACTTGCAAAAGCGGCATTGAAGTTCGGTCCTCCGGAATTATTCCTTGTCAGCGTCCTCGGCTTGGCGGTTGTAGGAAGCCTCATGGGCAAGAATGCCGCGAAAGGTTTCTTCTCTGTCGCATTCGGTCTGTTGCTGTCAATTGTTGGAATGGATAAGACAAGCGTGAATTACCGGTTCACTTTCAATGAGCTCCATTTGCAGGCCGGGCTAGATCTGATTCCGATAAGCGTAGGCTTTTTTGCCATTGCGGAAATGCTTTCCCTGCTGATGCAGCCGGAGAACAATTCATTTGTCACAGATAAGATAAATTCCTCAAAGCTGATGGATACCGTCAAGGATATGCTCAAGAGATGGAAGATAATGGTGAAGTCTTCGATTATAGGAACCATAATCGGGATATTGCCGGGTACCGGCGGCGCCATTGCTTCTTTCATTTCTTATGGCGAGGCAAAAAGGACAAGCAAGGAAAGAGATGAATTCGGATACGGGGCTCCTGACGGCATCATTGCGCCGGAAAGCGCTAACAATGCCGCTGTAGGAGGATCCTTTGTCCCATTGCTGTCCTTGGGTATTCCTGGATCTGCCACCAGCGCCATAATATTCGGGGCGCTGACCGTGCAGGGGATGATCCCCGGCCCGAAGCTGTTCAGCGAACATGCCGATACTGTTTATGCACTCATGATAGGCCTGCTCATAAGCACGATTTTGATGGTTGTGCTCGGCCTGGCGGGAACAAGGCTCTTCACAAAGATTCTGCGGGTTAAAACCCGGTTTATAATTCCGGCGGTCATCGCATTCTCCATTTTTGGGGCCTATAGTGCAAGGAATAGCGTCTTTGATGTTTTGCTTGCTGTGATATTTGGAGTCATAGGGCTGATATTCAAAAGGAATTCGATTCCTGTCGCCCCTGCTGTTTTGGGTATGATCTTGGGCAGCATGGCCGAGCAGAATCTGCGGCAGTCGCTTGTCATAGCAGCGGCAAAGAACATCAACCTGTTCAGTTATATTGTTTTCAGGCCGATTTCAATCGTGCTGATCATACTGATTGCGCTTCTGATACTTGGAAATAAGAAGACAAAACTGAGAGGTGACGAGTAGAGCTGTTGGATTCTTTTGGCTTTTAGGAATATACTTATGCTGTCATTAAGTGTCTAGTGTTGTTTTCAGGTGGTATTTTATGGAGTCTGTCAAACTTATATCGGATGAGATTTACGATAATCTTCATGAGGCGATAATGCATGGGAAATGGGCTGTCGGCGAAAAAATACCATCTGAAAATCAAATCTGCAGCGAATACCACGCCAGCAGGATCAGCGTGAGGGCGGCGATACATAAGCTGCAGGCTCAGGGCCTGATCGTCACCAGGCCTGGCAAAGGCTCTTTTGTTCTGAGAAATCGCGATGAAGGCGGTGATCTGGAAGGCATAGATTTGAGCGCAAACGACTATTTGTATATGATACAGATGCGGCGTGCGCTTGAGTTTACTGGAATCGAGCTGCTCTGTTCAGATGGAACGGAATCCGATTTTGAAAGAATAGAGGCGGCCTATCGGGATATGGAAGCCGCATTGTCGGCAAAAGACTATGTCGATGCGGATTTCCAGTTTCATTATTCGATTATATTAGGTTCCCATAATCCGATATTCGTTCGTATTTATGATTTATGCAGGGATATACTGTACAAGTATTTTTATGAGATGTCCGGAGATAACAGGGATGATAATTGGGACAATGCCAAGAGGAACCATAAAGCGATTTTGGAAGCAATCAAAAAAAGGGATTCCGAAGCTGCAATCTCAATTATTGAAGGTACATTTGAATTCAATTACAAGCGTTTGGCAAAGTATTTTAAGAAAGACTGATTTTTTATTAAAATGTGAAGATGATACAGCCATGTGTGGATGTCCCTCGTGTTTTGATTTTGCCATGCGCTGTTTTTTTCAATAATTTGCTTTGTTTTGAATCTAGAAGCTTGGGCTTGCAGGGAAACGTATTGTCATAGGAATCTGCAAGTTGCACTTGTCCTAAGGAAATAAAGTTTTTCTTGACAGGGGCTGAAAAGGGTGGGATTATGAAATTGTAATTGGTACTACCAGTTATACCAATTATGAAGGAATAATGAAACATTCCAGAATAATTCCATACTTTTATCTTATTCCAGCCTTGTTGTTGCTAATTCTGTTTATGTACTACCCCTCTTTATGCAATTTTTATTACAGCTTTCTGAAGTGGGATCTGTTTAAAGGTACAAAAAGTTTTATAGGCTTGAATAATTACATTGGATTATTCTCTGATGAGACTTTTTTCACAGCTTTGGCAAATAACCTGAAATACATCGTAATTTCTCTCTTTTTCCAAGTTGGTGTGGCTCTTGTTTTTGCGGCAACAGTTGAGCAGTATAGGCATAAATGGCTTTCGACTGTTTTTCGTACAGTTTTTTTCTTGCCATCATTGATTTCGCTTACTGTTATTGGCCTTTTGTTTTCCTTCGTATATATGTCTGATGGGCTTCTGAACAGCTTGATCAGGCTTTTGGGTGCTGAAGGATTCAATAAAGGTTGGCTGGGAGATGCAAAGACCGCGATTTATGCAGTTATTGCAGTGAGCCAATGGAAGAGCATCGGCTATACGATGATGCTGCTTGTAGTAGCTATCCAACGCATACCATCCGACCTATATGAAGCAGCAACGATTGATGGAGCTACAAAGTTCAGGCAGTTCAGAGCCGTCACCGTGCCGATGATTAAAGACATGATAATGATTTCATTAATAATCAATATCAGCGGAGGCCTTCTGGTTTTCAATGAGGTGTTTGTGATGACAAATGGCGGCCCTCATGGCAGCAGTGAAGTGCTGAGCACAATAATGTACAAAAATGCATTTACTTTCGGCAAGGTAGGTTATGCTTCGGCAATATCAATAATAATACTTGTCCTTTCTGGAATCTTTTTTGTATTGCAGCAACTTGTTGCAAAAAAGCAGGGGGATTGAATGAAACGGAAGTTTAATAATCTTTTTTCGATTCCTTCAGATGGGATCCTGATCTGCCTGATTACTTTTTTCATGTTTGTATTCCTTCTGGCAATAATCATTCCATTGCTTTGGATGGTTGCAAGTTCATTCAAAACTACGAATGAGATTTTTTCAAATATTTGGTCTCTGCCAGATGTTTGGCAATTTCAGAACTATATTACAGCCTGGGGCACCGGAATATCCGGATATTTCATGAACAGCGTCTTAGTGACATTGTGTACTGTTGTGCTTACATTGGTTGTATGCTCTCTGATGGCTTTTGCATTGAATGTATTCAACATCAAAGGGAAAAAAGTTTTTTACGGGATTGCCGTCTTAGGGCTGATGTTTTCTCCGATAGTGAGTATTTTCCCGCTCTATCAGGAAATACAGAACCTAGGACTATATAATACCAGGTTGTCTTTGGTCGTAGTGTATGCTGCATATCAGATACCAATGTCTTTCATGCTTATTTACGCTTTTTTTGCGAATATAGATAAGTCTTATTTGGATGCCGCCCGTATTGATGGCGCAACGGACAGACAGATCCTGTTTGATGTGTTTATTCCATTAAGCCTGCCGATTTTCATTGTATCAATGATACTTATCGGTTTTTATGCATGGAATGAATTTACATTTGCTTTGGTCTTTGTGAAGGCTGATGATTTGATGACGATCCCGATAGGGTTGTTAGCCTTCCAAGGGGAAATGTATTCTGATTGGGGCGTGCTTCTTGCTGGATTGGTGATATCTGCGATTCCAATCATTTTATTATTTATTTTTGCGCAAAAATATTTTATCGCCGGATTGAGTGCCGGAGGAGTGAAAGGTTGAGGAGGAATTATGTTTGTTTCAACTTTGGGTTTGAATGAGCAAGAACAGTCATATTTGAGCAAAATTTGCAAAGCAGATATCGTCCACTGCAAGTTGGATATGCTGGATAATGCTCAGCTTGCTGCTGTTGAGGGGGTTTTCTCTTATGGATATGATTTCTCAGAGCAAATAATAGATAAGATGCCGGCGTTGAAATGGATTCATATCGGTCAATCAGGGATGGAGTATCTTCCTGTCGGCAAATTGATTGAGAGAGGCATTTTCCTTACAAACAGCAGAGGCATCAATGCAAGCAACATCGCTGAGTATGTTCTTGCCATGATGCTTGCACATGTCAGAAAAGTCCTTAAATACTATTCTGCCCAGATGAATTGCATTTGGGATGCCGATACGCGCATGGGAGAGCTTCGCGATGCCACTTTAGGAGTGTTTGGACTGGGCATGGCTGGCAGGGAAGTGGTGAAAAGAGCCCGGGCATTTGATATGCGCATTTTGGGAATGGACATTTCTGCATGTCCCGTGGAAGGGGTGGAGAAAGTCTATTTGCCTGAGCAAATAAATGATATGGCCGCTCAATGCGATTACATAGTGCTGACACTGCCTTTATCAAAAGCGACCCATCATATCGTATCGGCCGATTTGTTGAAGAATGTTAAAAAAGGAGCATATCTCATCAATTGCGGGCGTGGAGCTCTTGTGGATCTTGATGCTGTCCTGCTTGCAATAAAAGCAGAGGTCTTGTCCGGAGCTTGCTTGGATGTATTTGAAAAAGAGCCATTGCAGCCAAGCGATCGATTGTGGCGATGGGATCCCGAAAAGTTAATTATTACGCCGCATATTGCAGGCGACCATTTTGATGCATACTCGAAAAGAATGATAGATGTGCTTTCCTATAATCTGGGAATGTACCCATATGTTGAAAAAATGCGAAATCGTGTCGATATGACATTGCTTTAAAAAAGGAGGAAAGTATGTGCTTGGATGCGGTACGTTCGGTTTTGGCTTCTTTGGAAGGTAAGAGGTTCAAAAGATTGTTTTTGGTTTCCTGTGGCGGGTCCCAGGCCCTGATGATGCCAGGAAAGTTTTTTGTGGACAAATTTGCGAAAACATTGTTCCCACAACATTATAATTCCAATGAATTCATTTATCTTGATCCGGATTCTTTGGATGATTCCTCCATTGTCATACTATGCTCGCAAGAAGGAAAAACTCCAGAAACAGTTGCTGCAGCGGCTTTTGCAAGAAAGAAGGGCGCTACGGTCATTACGATTGCAATGGTGGATAATTCTCCATTGCAAGATGCTGGGGGAGAACTCTTTGTGAAATATGGCTATTATGAGACGGCTGATGCGATAGACACCAGTTACGGCGTCGTATACCTTCTTGTTTCAGGAATTATAGATAATCAGGAAGGAACTGGTTATTTTAACGAGATGGTTGATAGCTTGCATAAAATCCAACCTATTATTGCCGAAGCAAAAAAGAGGTATGAGCCAAAGGCTTTAGACTTTGCCAAGCGTTGCAAAGATGCAAAAGTGATTTATTCTTTGGCGGCAGGAACTGACTATTCGCAGTCGTACGTCATGTGCAACTGCTATTTGATGGAAATGCAATGGATAAATGCAATTCCTATCCATGCTGGAGAATTTTTCCATGGCCCGTTTGAAATTATTGAAGAAAACAGCCCTGTCATCATTCTGTTAGGTTCAGGTGATTGCCGTTTCTTGGAAGAGCGGGCTTTGAAGTTTTGCCAAAAATATACGAAGGAGCTGTTCATAATTGATACGTCTGAATTCTGTTTTGATGGAATAAGCAAAAATTATGTTGGGTATATGTCCACATTGATTTTAAACAATATATGTCGGCTGTATTGCAAGAAGATCGCTGTGGAAAGAAATCATCCATTAGATATCAGAAGATATATGCATATTGTCGAGTATTAAAAACTTAAAAAGGAGAAAAAAATGAGGAAATTATTTAATTTGGCGGTAGTTGCCGTGTGTTTGCTGCTCATCCCATCGATCGCATTTGCATCTGGCTCTTCAGAAAAGGCGGATGTGCAGAAAATTGAGGTGTTCACACGTTTTTCCGATGGGGCTACAAAAGACTATTTCGAGCGTGTAGCCGCGGCGTTTATGGCGGAGAATCCTGATATCGAGGTTGTTCTTTCAAGTGCAAACAACCAGAATTATAAGCAGGAGATAAACGTAAGGTTGGCAAGCAATAACAGCCCTGACATCTTCTTTGCCTGGAGTGGATATTATGCAAAGAATTTTGTTGATGGAGGCAGAGCGCTTGATCTCAGCCCATACTTTGAAAAAGATAAAGCCTGGTATGAGTCGTTCATCGAGAACCAATTCGGGCCTTTTACTTTCAATGGCGAGATTTATGGGATACCTTTGATGATGGATGGAAAGGCTTTCTATTATAATCAGGATATTTTCAATGAACTCGGCCTGGCTGTTCCCGAGACATGGGATGAGTTTATTGATGTTTTGGATGTTTTGAAGGCAAGCAGATACATACCTATTTCTCTTGGTAATATTGAGGACTGGGCTACCGGACATTATATGACAACATTGAATCAGAGGGTTGTTCCAGCAGAAGTGCTCCAGAATGATTATGATTTGAAAGGGGATTTCTCTGATCCTGCTTACATTGAGGCGTTGGAGTATTTACAGGAGCTCGTACCTTACTTCACTCCTGAGTTCAATAGCGTGACATATGATATGGGCATCAATGATTTTATTAGCGGAAAGGCTGCAATCTATTATGAGCAGTTTAACCAGATGCAATATATTGCTCCCGCAAAATTCAATTGGTCTTGGTTTGATTTCCCCGATATCGAAGGCGCCGCAGGTGATCAGAACGCATTGACAGGTGCGCCTCAAGGCCTCATGGTTTCCGCTTCGACGAAATATCCGGATGCTTGCATCAGATTCTTGAAGTATCTGACAAATATGGAGAATTCAGAAGCTCTTGTAAAGGATTGTATGATGTTCAGCTGCGTTGATGGAGCAATCAATGAGGAAACAGCAGATGAAAAGCTGATGGCTATGGCCGATACGATCAAAGCTGCTTCCTCTATAAATCTCTGGTTGGATAATGCTACAGATGCAGAAGTATGTGCGGTTTATCTCTCTGGCATACAGGCTATGGTTGGCGGTGATATGACGCCGGAGAAGGTTATGGAGAATGTAAGAAGCAAGGTTCAGCAGGTTATTGCTGAAATGTAATTCGAACAGGAGAAAAGGAAGTGTATTTGCAGACTTTAATGACATCATTTGTGCAGATTGTCATGATGATAGTCCTAGGATATGTCTTACGCAAGAAAGAAATCATTTCTGGCTGCGGCGTATCTGAAATGTCAAAAATGTTATTGTCTGTGGTCCTTCCTTTTTCTGTTTTATCTTCGGGAAATGAAACGGGCACTTCTGATCTGGCTTTCTCTTTATTGTTATGTGCATTGGTGGTAGCAATATATTATTTGGTCTCATTGGCGATATCATATGTTACATTTAAAATGATCCATAAAGATAATGGTCGGTTGGGAGTGTCCGTAACTATGGCGGTATTTGCCAATACGGGGTTCATAGGCATACCATTGGCAAAAATACTATATGGCGCTTCTGGCCTTATGGTGGCAGTGGTATATAATCTCCTATATAATCTTTTTTTGTTTACGGTTGGAATACGTCTTTTTGGCTCTAAGGATAACCGGCCTTCTTGGAAGGAAATAGTCATCGACCCTTTATCGATTTCGTCGGTTCTTGCAATTCTGCTCTTTTTGAGTCCTTACAAGATTCCGCCTGTTATCAATGATGTCCTTGTGCAGGTCGGTGATATGACTGTTCCGATATCAATGATGATAGTCGGAGCCTGGATGGTGGATGTTGATTGGACAAGGATTTTTTCGAGCATCGATTCTTATCTCGTTTGTTTTTTTAGGCTTATTCTTTTCCCGATAATTGGATTATTGGTATTGAAGCCTTTAATAGCCGACGAGGGGTTCGTCGGATCTGTTGTCCTTTTGACAGCTCTGCCGATAGGTTCATTGAATGTTATTTTTGCTGAGAAATATAAGGCTGATGTGAATTTTGCAAATGAAACAATGCTTCTTAGCATGGTTTTATCTTTGTTTACAATTCCAATGGTCATGACGATGGTATGAATATGAGAATAGTTGCTGCTGGTGATAATTGTATTGACTACTATATCGATCTGGATAAAGGATTTCCAGGAGGTAATCCTGTCAATGTTGCGGTTTATGCTAAAAGATATATTGACTCCGTAGGATATATCGGCTTTGTCGGGAACGATGAAAATGGGAGGATTGTCACATCTGCTTTGCTTGATAAGGGAGTGGATATTTCCATGGTGCGCATTATTCCGGGGAAAACAGCTGTCACTAAGGTCAGATTGATTGACAACGATAGGGTGTTCTGCGGGTATGATGAAGGAGTTCATGAATTTTTTTCATTGTCTGAAGAAGCTTTCGAATATATAAGCAGGTCGGAGATGTTTGTTTCTGGAATATGGGGCAAATGCGAGGATTTTGTTCCTGAAATAAAAAAGAGAGGAATTCCTATTGCTTTTGATTTCGCGGATAAGCTTGATTCTCCTATAATCGATTCATGTGCCGGGCTTGTTGATTATGCTTTTTTTTCTTGGCCTTATGAAAAAAAAGAGGATATGGTTTTAGGTTTCATGAAGAAATTGAAAGAAAAAGGATACACCAATATCATTGTCACGTTGGGTTCTGCAGGCAGTATTGCTTTTGATGGAAGCAATGTATATAAGTATGGTATAATACCTTGTGACGTGGTTGATACCATGGGTGCTGGCGATAGTTTTATAGCTGGTTTCTTATGTGCTGTTATTGCCGGTAAATCCATTGATGAGGCTATGGCGCAGGGGACGCAAAGCAGTACTATCACCATCCAATATAAAGGTGCTTGGTGACGAGGTATAATGTGGCGGAATTCTTGTCTGAAAGAGTTTTCAGAAAATTGGAAAAAGAAATCAAATCATTGGAAATTGGGGATAAACTACCGTCAGAAAGAGAATTTGTAAGCAAATATGGCGTTAGCCGTAACATCATCCGTGAAGTCCTGAAGAAATTTGAAGAGATGGGAATGATTGAGATAATTCCGGGAAGCGGCGCACGGAAGGTTGATAAAAGGAATAAAAAATTCGCGGAAAACCTTGAGAAGATGTTATTGAACAACGGCACAACATTGAAAGATATAGTTGAGGTGAGGGAATCGCTTGAAACTCAGATATTTCTTTTAGATATGCACCGTGCAGATGAGAATGATTTTAAGAAACTTTGGGAAATCTATGATGCGATGGACCGATCCATGGACAATCCTATGAAATATCATGAACATGATATTGAATTTCATATTGCTCTTGCGGAAGCGACGAAAAATAGGATGTATTCTTTTTTGATATATAACCTATACGAAATAACAGAAAAACAATTATTTTTGATTACTGAATACAGCCCTGAAGCTATCATTTCTGCTCAAATTGAGCATAAAGGGTTATTAGAGGCAATCAAAAATCAGGATGAGGATAGAGTGAAATATATTTCGCATATACACTTTACGGATATCCTTTCCATAGTAGCAAAATAATTTAGGATCCTATTGGAAAATAATATCAAGAGATTGCGTCTTTTCTTCTTTTACATATTTGTTATGTAGTATATGATAGCTTTATCATTTCGTTGGGTAGGAGGATGAGCCCATGATGGATTTTCTGGTCGCGGTCAACGACAAGGTGAATTCGTTCGTTTGGGGTGTTCCCATCATAGTCCTTATTCTTTTCGTAGGACTTCTCTATTCGTTCCGGTTGCATTTTGTTCATT
>CASGDQ010000064.1 GCA_949300325.1 uncultured Spirochaetales bacterium | reverse complement strand
AGCGGTTAGAGCAAAGGACTCATAATCCTTGGGTCGCCGGTTCAAATCCAGCTGGGCCCATCTAAAGACGTAAAAGGTGATACAAAGCCTTTTCTTACAAAACAAGGAGCGGTAATCCAAGGAGCCGCTCCTTATTTTTTTTATTGCTTTGTTAACTTGGACAGCAAAGCAACAAATATTATTTTTCAAGATTCCTCATAGCCTTGAGCTTGGAGAAAATCACACAAACAGCTACTCCAACCACACCAATTATGGCAAAGAGAAATGCCGCACCTGAACCTTTCCCATTCCCGAACAGCTTATTAAAAATAGTAGCAGACCTGTCAGCCATAAAAGGTTCAAACACCTTATCTACAAGAAATCCTCCAGCAAGATAACCAAGCGGTATCGAAAAGAACTGAAGCATGTTCCTTGCCGCATACACCCTGCCCTGGATGATAGAGGGAATCCTGCTTCTCAGCAATGCATCCAGATTTGTATTCATCACGGGGATCATCAGCCATCCAAGAAATGCACCGATACACCACATTACAGGACTTCTGAAAAATGAGAGAATGAAGTTTTCCGTGCTCATTGATATGAAAAGTGATAGGATGATCATCCTGACCCTGCTTTTTGGCTTCGGCAGCATAGCCGCAACCGCACTCCCGACAATCATCGCCAGGCCTGATACAGATTGCAGCGCAGCAAGTGTGCTTTCATTCTTGAAGCTCAGGACCATTGCAGGAAGTGCTGCATTGTAGATTGATGCTATGAAGTTGATTGCGGCCAAAAAGAGTATCACCTCAAGTATTCCGATATTTGTCCTTAAGAAAATTAGTGCTTCCTTCAGATCCATCATGATATGGCTGTCTTTCCGTTCCTCTCCCTTTTCTTCCGGGATCCTGACAAATAAGAGAAGAAAGAGAGATGCCGCGGCGAATGTCGATAGGTCTATCATGATCACCAATGCCAGCCCTCCAACGGAATACAGTGCGGTTGCAATCACAGGCGATGCCATATTAACCACGCTGTATGCAAGCGCATTGAGGCTTCCCGCCTTCTGGTATTTATCCTCCGGTGTGACGAGAGTGATGGCGACCTCGCTTGCAGGCTGCTGGAATGTCTGTGCCGTCCCGGTGATGCAATTCATCAGATAGAGGTGCCATAGTTCCAAATTTCCTGAGAGCCATACGAAGAGTATCGTGAGCGTACATATGGCTGCGGCTGTGTCGGATGATAGCATCAGGCGCTTCTTGTTCATCCTGTCTGTCAGCGTTCCCACAGGAAGCGAGAGAAGGATATATGGCACGTAGGAAGATACCGTAAGAAAAGCGGTGCTCAGTGCAGAGCCGGTCTCACCATAGGCCCAGAGAATCAGCGCAAATGGCGTTAACGAAGACCCGAGACGTGAAAGCGTCTGGGTTGCCCATAATAATATGAAACTCTTGAATTTCTTTTCGTCTTTCATTGCTTTGCTCCTTGTTGGTTTTTGAAGCAAAGCCTGGCGGACTTGTGTTTATACATGCTCCATGCGGCCGTCCGCTTCAGGCTTCGCAGGGAGCTGCTGCAATGCAGAGCATGAAAGATTTCTCCTATTCTAATGCAGGTTATGATATTTCAAAGTGTGCTTTATGGTCCAGACCATCTCATAGGAAAGCTATCTCAGGTGTAAAGCGACGTACTCCTTTAAGTTGCATTCCAAGATATCGGTATTTATCGGCTTTGAGGGTTTATGACCACAGGAAGCTTTTTCTTTTCAGCTAATCTGGAAAATATAACATAAAAAAGAAGCGGGTCGCCCCGCTTCAAGAAATTCATTTTATTAGGATATCAGGCCTGTCGTAAGCTATGCCGCCGACCTCAAGATGGACTGTTGGGAACAATACCGGCCTTGTAACGGGTATTATACCCTGTGTTGTAACAATGACCGTATCCTCACTTTTGGTGCCGGTTATCGATGGATTCCAACAGAAAGCCTGATTTTCAGCAATCTTTCCCTTGGTATTGAAATCCACACGGTAATCCCTGCCTGCATATCCTATCGGGCCGCCCTGATGATGCTTATCAAACTCATCGGCATAGCCCAGTTCTTCATACTTCTTCTTTCCTTCAAGAAGAGGATAAATGAAATCACATCCGGGGCGTGTTGCGGAGATATAGGTGCAATCTATCAGCTGGTTATCCCTGTACTGCTTTAAAAGTCCGTCAGGAAGGCTGCCGAAGCAGACATAGCGCGTCATGCAGATAATAAGTCCGTTTCTTCGGAAATTGCCTCCGATTTGGACAAGGTTCCTTATCTTGTTGCTTGTGGGCAGAGGATGGCGGTATCTGCTTATCCTCTCATCCCCGGCAACCATGCAGGAAACCAGCTCCAACCCCTTTTTCTCCATGCGGGCCATGATGCTTGAGGCTATTTCATATTCGCTTTGCCCCTCAATGATGTTAAAAGCGGCTTCCTCCATGCATGAGGAGGCATCAGAGCCTATCAGCACATACCTCTCGATTTCAGATTCAGTCAAGCTGAACCTAAGCTTTTTAACTTCATCTGCGATGCTGCTGGAGCCGAAATCCATCCCAATCCTTCCTGAAGGAACCAATTTTAAGAGGATGTTCTTCTCTCCGCTATTATCATGCCACAGATAGTCTCTGACTTGATAGCCCAAAGCAGCCACGTTCTCTTCATCGGCCATGCGTGGAGCTTCTATGTTGTTTGTTACCAAGAAAGCCTTGCCATCGCTTTTCACAAGCACACCGGCATTTCCCATATCCCCTGCACCGACATAATTTCTGCCTCCGCAGGTAATCCAGGCAAAATCGTCCTGCCGCTTCAAAAAGATCCCGTCAAGCTTCAATTCCTCCATCAAAGCCTGCAATCTATGTATCTTTATCTCAGATTCCGTTCTTATATCCATTGCAAACAACCTCACTTGCTTTCAGCTTCTTGGGAGTCCTTTTTAATAGCCTTCAGGTTCGAAACAACCGCATAGACGATCGATGCCGCCGAAAGGATAAGGAATATGCATGAGATGGGGCTCGTAATAAACACAGACCAATCGTTGTTCGTAATCACTAAGGCCCTGTTGAGATTCTGCTCTGCGATGGGTCCTAAAATCAAACCCAAAACAAGCGGAGCTCCTGGGTAGCCAAACTTCTTCATGCCGTATCCGATAAGGCCGAACACGATTGCAATAAAGACATCGAACATGTTGTTTGCGTTCGAATACGCACCTACAACGCATAATACTGCAACCAGCGGCATCAATATGGTCTGAGGCACTTTCAAGATCTTTGGAGAGAACTTTGCGCATCCAAGACCCATGGCAAGCATAAGGAACTGTATGACGAACATTCCTGCGAAAATCATGTACACGATATCAGGACTTTCAACAAAGAGCATCGGACCTGGACGGACGCCGATAAGAATAAGTGCGCCAAGCATGACCGATGTGACCACATCGCCCGGGACGCCAAGGCAGAGCATCGGGATGAGAGCTCCACCTGTTGTTCCATTATTGGATGCCTCAGGCGCGGCAATGCCTTCCAAAGAACCATGACCGAATTTTTCAGGATGCTTTGAGATCTTCTTGCAAACCTGATAGGCAAGGAAACAGGATATGGACCCGCCGGTACCAGGAATGATTCCGATGAAAACGCCGATCACGCTTCCAACTACCGCAGCAAGAAGGAAACCTTTGAAATCAAGCCATGATGGAAGCACCCTTCCTACCTTCTGCTGGCTTGAGCCCTCCCTCTCACCGCCCTTCTGGACGATCATGAACACTTCGCTTAATGCAAATATTCCGATCAGTACAGGCAGAAGCTGGAAGCCGCGCATAAGGTTGTAGTTCCCGAATGTAAACCTGTCAGATCCTGCAATTGAATCGATTCCGATTGTGGAAATAAGCAATCCCATCACACCGGAAATTAGTCCTTTGACAACATCCTTGTCCGTACTTGCCATGATCGTCAGGCCGAACAGGGAGAGTGCAAAATAATCCGCAGCATGGAATGAGAGAGCTATCTTTGCCAGCTGAGGAGCGATCAAAATAAGACATATTGTCGAAATCAGTCCTCCGATGAAGGAAGAGGTAGCAGAAACTCCGAGCGCCTTTCCTGCCTGTCCCTGCTTGCATAGAGGATATCCATCCAAAACCGTTGCGGATGCAGAAGGAGTGCCCGGGGTATTGAGCAATATGGCGGCAATCGATCCACCGTACATGGAGCCGCAGAAAAGACCGCAGAGCATGACAAGAGCTACGGATGCATCCAGCCTATATACAAGAGGAAGCAGAAGAATGATACCCGTTGAACCGGAGAGCCCGGGCAACGCGCCGATGACAACTCCCACAAAAGTTCCAAATATCGCCAAAAGGAATGTCAGCGGATGGAACACATTAGCAAATCCGTTTAATAATTCAACCCACATATCCAACCTCCTTTAAAACAGGAACCCACCGGGCAGAAGCACCATGAACACCTTTGTAAACAAAAGATATACGGCGGTGGAGAACACCACGGCGATAACAGCGGCGACGACTTTCTTCTTATAGCCGAAGAACATCATTGAAAGCCAAATATAAACCGGCGTAATCAGAGGAAAGCCTATTATATCAATCAGAAGATAGTACACATATGTTCCAGCAATCATTATGAAAGCCCGAATAAGGTACCTTGTCTGCATATTCTTCCAGTCTACGAGAGGAAAGCCTCCGGACAAAAGCGTCCTGAGAACCTGCACCGCACCAAGTATGAACAATAAGACGCATACAAACTTGGGATAATCCCCAGGGCCGATGCCTCTGCTCTGGGAAGGCATCTTGCAAGCTTCTATGAAAAAAATAGCGCTTATGACCATTACAATCGCGCCAACCCAAAAATCTGAAGCCTTTTTAGTATTTTTTACCATAGCAAATCCTAAAACAGGGGATGGCAGAAACCATCCCCAATAAAACAGTTTCCAAAGCGATATCAGAAATTCTTTGAATTAACCAGCTCTTCGTACCTTGCATCTTCTTCATGCAGGAACGCATCGGTTGCAGCAGGATCCTTGTAGACCACTTCAACGCACTGGCTTTCCATAGCTTCTATGAATTCCGGATCCTCGACGCACTGCTTGAAAATAGCGGCAAGCTTGTCAACGACATCAGCAGGGGTTTCAGGAGGACATACGACCACTCTCCACTGCGGGAGCTCGAGATCGACACCTTCTTCGATTCCTGTGGGAACATCGGGGAATGCAGAATATCTTTCAGCAGCAAAGACGGCAAGAATCCTGAGCTGGCCGTTCTCAACGTTGCTGATTCCCTCAGGAGCATTTGCCATTACGCAATCAACCTGACCGGAAAGAAGACCAGTGATAGCCGGGCCGCCGCCGGAGAAAGGAACATGCACGAAGCTGGTTCCTGTGGCATCCTCGAAAAGCAAAGCAGCCATGTGGTTGCCGCCCTGAGCCCCTGCGTTGCCGATCGTGATCGTCTCGGGATTGGCCTTCGCATCATCGATAAGATCCTGAAGCGTCTGATATTTCGAATCCTCACGTACTACAAGATAGTTGTAGGAAGCAACAACCTGGCAAACAGGAACGAATGTGTCTGCTCCTGTTACAGGAACATCGGAAAGGTGTGTTTTTGTAAGGGATGCATTGTTCCAGTGCATGATGGAATATCCATCCTTTGAAGCATTGAGGAACTCGATTGCACCGGTTATGCCGGATGCGCCCTCTACATTCTTAATGACCATCGGCTGGCCGTTGGCATACTTTGGGAATACGGAAGCCAAAGCTCTAAATACAACATCTCCGCCACCACCTGCAGCCCAACCTACCGTAGCCTCTACCGTCTTTGACGGGAAAGCAGCGGAATCTGTTCCACCCTGGGCAAAAATAAAGGTGGCAGATGCGAACAAAACAAACAAAACCATCAAGATTTTTTTCATCTTTTCCTCCTTTTTATTTCTGAACGCACTCAAATGCGCCTGAATCACCACTTCGATAAATTGCGGAAAGGAGCCTTACCGATCTTGCAGCCTCCTCCCCTGTTATGTACGGATCGCGATCTTCACGGATTGCAGCGGCAAAATCATCAAATTGGGCCTCATGCCCGTGAGTCTGGATAGCCATCGGATCGGATGCTCCTCCCCCAGATTTCGTCGCGTTTATATATTTCTTGCGTATCTCCTCATCTTCCGGGCGCTCATCCATGAATGTCCACTCTGTAAGGGATTCTTCCTCAATCACAACCGAGCCACGATCCCCGCGGATCTCAATTTTCTTCAATGATCCGGGATAGGAGCCTGTGGAAGCCTCTATGCAGCCTAACGCTCCATTTGCAAATCTAAGTATCGATACTCCAGTATCCTCGACCTCTATATTCTTATGGGCAAGAGTTGAGGTGAATGCACCCACCTTTACCACATCTCCCATCAAATAGAGAAGAAGATCGACTGCATGTATTCCCTGGTTCATGAGCGCTCCACCGCCATCGACTTCCTTGGTGCCCCTCCAGGCGCCGGAATCATAATATTCCTGCGATCTATACCATTTCACATATGCATCCGCAAGCACGATCCTGCCGAATCTATTCTCCTCCACGGCCTTTTTAACCAAGCGCGCGGCGTCATGGAACCTGGATTGGAAAATGCCTGAAAGCTTCACGCCCTTTTTCCTTGAGGCGTCGATTATCGCATCACATCTTTCTGGGGTGATTTCCAACGGCTTTTCAATCAGGACATGCTTTCCTGCTTCTATAGCCTTGAGTGCAGGATCGAGATGATAGCCTGAAGGAGTCGTGATGGTAACCGCCTCAATCTGCTCGTCAGAAAGAAATTCATCCAAGCTGGCATAATATTTACATCCGTACTTTTTAGCAAAGGATTCGGCCTTTGCCGAAACGATATCGAACACGGCTACAAGATATGCATTGGATGTGTTTTCCAAAGCTCTGGCATGGAGATCCGCAATATTGCCCGTACCGATGATTCCAAATCCCACCTTTTTCATACAATCACCTATTTTGTCATTCAGATTTACTATTTATAATTTAAGAATAACAGAGATATGCATTTTGTCAATCAAAATTACAAAAACTTATAATTGCTTATTTCAAATAGAATTAATAAAGAATAACAAAATTTGGTATAAATTTATGCAAAGACTTAAAGAGCTCCTTCTTAAAGCAGGAGCTCCAAAATATGATCGGTAACGAGGCTTGCTGCGCCGATAGCCGAAGATAATTCTCCACCTATCGAGCTTCTAAAAATGTAGACAGAATCATATTTGATCCTGTCCTGGCTTGCATCGATCATGCGGTTCACCATTTCAGAGAGGCAGGCGCAATTTCCTACAGGACCGCCGATTATGATCTTATGTGGATTTATCAGATCCGAAAGGATGATCACCGCCTTATATAAAGCCTTGGCAACTATGGAAAAAGCAATCAAAGAGGCCTGATCGCCATTATCTGCGGCCTTGCATACATCCTCTGCTCTTATGCTGGAAAGATCTGAGAGACTGAATACGGAGGTCACGCCTTCCTTTTCAATGGCATTTCTGAGATGGCAGATCAAAGCATCCTCGTTCGCTTCTGTAATCAAGCAGCCTATACGTCCGCAGGAGCATTTTTTTCCAGCGCTGTCCACCTGTATATGGCTTATTCTTCCCGCACTGAACGTGGCCCCCTCAAGCAGCGTGCCGTTTATGAAGATTGCGGACCTGATTCCTGTGCCGATACCGATGTAAACCATGTTCTTTTCCTTTTCGGGATTGGCGAATTTGAATTCAGCAACCCCCTCAAGGGTGAAACGGTTCATGACATAGGCCTTCATTCCAATGGCCTTTTCCACACAGGATGAGACATTAAAGCGCTCGAACCACTGCAAATCGTAAGCAAATACGAAATCACCTTTTTGCGTATCAACCACCCCTGGAATGCCTATTCCCACCCCAGGGATAAGGGATTTTCCATACTTATCCTTCATCAAGGACAGCCCCTCAATTAAAGTGTCAAGCAGTGTCTCACGAGTAAGATTATCGATGCTGATCTTATGCAAATCCTTTACTTTGCCTGAAAGGTCCGTGACCACAAACTGCCAGGTCTGCTCATATAAAGAGGCGCCGAGAACAAACCACCGCCCATTATCCACCATGATGCGTTTTCCAGGCCTTCCCCTAAGGGAATTGCTGTAGCTGTCGCCTTCACGGAGTATGCCCAGATGAATCAGTTTGTTTACAATCTGGGACGAGGCGGTTCTGCTGAGGCCGAGATATTTCGCAATCTCCGCTTTCGACGGGGAAGGAAGTTCGTTCAACACACAGTTGAGAACATTACTGAAATTCTGATACTCCATATCCTCGTAACGCATAAGCCCCCCGGGATGAACCCTCTTTTCCGATAATACCATATTAATCCGGCTTTTCACACATAAGTTTCATAACAGAGAATCTTAAAAGGAACAGGCACAAAAAAATCCCTTCCCCTCAAAGGAAGAGACTAGAAAATACAAAGGGCATCCGTCACTCTACAAGCCAGGATGAAACATCATCAGACCCGTCATCAAACGAATCGTATGCCACATCCTTTAAAAACTCGAACACATCCTCATCCTTCATGCTTCCAAGATATAGCCCTATATCCTCCCTCTCATCATTTCCATAAACGATTATATGAGGCTTGGAATAAAATGATTTTGTCGAGTGCTCGGCCTGCAATTCCTTCACGCTCACCCCTAAAGCAGAGGCAAGGCTCCTGAGGTCCAACGCTTCGATGGACGCGCAAAAGATCAAGCAGCCATCCCTTAGGACAGCAACAGAATAAAAGATGGCCTCCATGCTCTCCCCGAGGGGCTGGGGATTTTTCAAAAGCACGAAGGAAAGGCCGTATTCCTTATCCTCAAACCCGCCGACCTTCCCCGTAGCACAATCGGGGATCGTCGGATAATCCGCTCTGCCGATTTCCGGGGCAAAAGATATATCAACTATCATAACCGCTCCAAAAGATTTTCCACATTAAGATTGTCAAAGCCCTTGATGCCTTTTTCCTCAAGCTCAATGGCGACGGCCTCTCCCATGGTCACCACATCATCCTTATCCTTTCTGAAGCTGCCGTAAAGGAGAGCCACGACATCCCGCACCATGATCTTATCAAGCGGAAGAGCGGGCACAAACGACGACCTTTGGGCATTCACAGGCAAAAGCAGCCCGCCATCCTCCAGACAGTTTATATACCCGTACAGCTTGCTTGTCGGAACGGCAAGCTTCCTTATCAGCTCCTTTTCCCCGGTAGCCCCTTTTCCCGAACGGTACCGGTCCGATACTAGAAGAAGGAGGTTTATCCCCTCTGTTATCTGGGAAAGCGGAGATTCCGGACGGCCCTTGAGCTGCCCGCGGTCTGGACGGAACTGATGGACATATGTGATTTCAGAAGAGACCATGACGATGTACCAGATGATATAGAAATACAGAAGCACGAAGAGTATTGAGGCAAGGGAGCCATAGATTACGGAATAGCTGACCGTGGACTTGATTATATGCTTGAACACCTCGGATGCAATTATCACGCTCAAGCATCCCGTAGTAGCTCCTACAGAAGCGCTTCTAAAACGTATCTTCGCATTCGGCAGGAACTTTATCATCGCAAACAGCACACCCCATACAGAAAGGATCACCAAGAAGCTCTCCCAATGGGTGTTGTTCTCTATCAGATACTCGTTATCCGAAAGCATTATTTCCGCCCAAGCAGAAAGCTTCGAATTGGCCGCGATCAGAAGAACGATTATGAAGGCCGAGACGATTAGAAAGGTAAGGAAGGTCACAAAGCGCTTAAGCGTTCCGCTTCTGGGCTGGGTGCGGAATATGCGGTTCATGACAGTATAGATCTTGTTGATAAGCAGGATGCTGGTTATTGTGAAAGACACAAGCCCGACCACCCCAAGGCTCATCGCGTTGACGGTATAAAGCTCCAGCGTCTTTACAAGAGCAGCCCCATCCTCTATGCCGAGCGTCTCAACCAAAAAATGCGTCAAGAGATCGATAAATGGCTGAAGAACTCCGAACATGGAGAAAAAAGCAAAGAGAAAAGTGACCGCAGGCACAAGTGCGATCAGGGTTGAATAAACCATGCCGGAGGCCATGATGCTGACATTGTCGCGGGATATCCTTGTAAAAGAGAGCACAAGGACATTGAAATAGTCCTTCCACCATAGCACAAACCGGGACATAACCGCCGAAAACCTATCCAATCTCTTGATATCCATCTATCTATCCAAAACCCCGTTATAAAAGCTTATGATATCACTGAAGACCTCATCCCTGTTCGTCTCGTTCAGGATTTCGTGCCTGGCGCCATCATAAAGCTTCAGCCTCACATCCTTCACCCCGGCCTTCTTATAAAGGTTAAAAACCTTATTGACTCCCTTGGAATATCCACCTACAGGATCCTCTGAGCCGCTTATTATTAGGATTGGAAGGTCTTTATCCACCTTCCCGATATTCCCCTTGTCATTGGCCTGGAATGATAATTCGATAAGATCATGGTAGAACCCGGAAGAGCAGACGAAGCCGCAAAGCGGATCCTCGCGGTACTTGTTAACCTCCTCGGCATCCCTTGAGAGCCAGGCAAAGGGGCCTTCGCCCTTGAAATGCTTGTCATAGGAAGAAAATGCAAGCTTGTCCATGTCCTGGTCCCTCATCTTCGAGCCCCATTTCTTTATATGGCTTTTTGCAATCATCTGCCCGATGCGCCCCATAAGCCCCTGGGAAGCGCCGGTTCCGCAGATTACCGCAGCCCCGTAATACCCGGGATGCCGGGAAAGGCAGATCCTGGTGACGAAGGAGCCCATGGAATGTCCGAATACAAAATGAGGAAGACCGGGATAATCAAGGCTTATCTGCTTGTCGAGGGCAAAAGCATCCTCTTCTATAAGAGACCAGCCATCCTTTTCAGAAAACCATCCCCTCTCGTCCTCTTCGCAGGTGCGTCCATGCCCCCTGTGGTCCTGGGCATAAACGACATAGCCCGCATCAGTTAAAGCTGAGGCAAACCTGTCATATCTTTCGCCATGCTCGGCCATGCCATGATTGATATGCACGCTCGCACGCGGCTCGGGGTAATCCCAAACCCGGTAAAAGAGCCTATGCCCATCCCTCATCACCAATTCTTCTTCTCTCATAAAATGTCTCCCGGCTATCCAAAAGATAACACAGCAATACCAAAAAGTCATCCAAATACACCATCTTGGAATATGACGCATGCATAGAGGAAAAAATGCTCTTCCCATGCTAATATTACATGTAAGGGAAATATGAAATGAAATACATAGTCTGTTCGGACATACATGGAGACAGGCAGGCGCTCATTGCACTTGAGAGAATAAAAGAAGAGGAAGGTGCGGACAAAATCCTTTGCGCAGGCGATTTCTGCCCGTCGGGGGACATGGAGGATCTGGCAACGGATTTTCTGACCGTATTGGGCAACTGCGACAGGTACTACTATTTCGACAAGATGATACCAAGGATGAATCTTGAGCTTGATTTCCTTGGCAGAAAGATCATCATCACGCACGGGGACAGGTATTCAGCCGAGGATTTCCCCCTCTCCAGCGGGGACATATTCATATCCGGGCATACCCACATTCCGCTTCTTAAAAAGAACAGCAAAGGCGTGATGCTTCTTAACCCAGGCTCTCCTAGCCGGCCCAGAACGAAGGAGGGCCCGACCTATGCAATAATAAAGGAAGATGGAATCGCCCTACTCAGCTTTTCCTCGTCGGCTGTCCTTAAAAAGCTTTCTTTCAAGCTTTGACAAATAATAATCGTAAAAGCCCAGCAATCTTGTAGGATTCACGGACTCCGAGCCTCCATCGAGGTCATAAATGAAATGGTCAGGAATCCTGTTGCGCACATCAGGCAGGCGCAAGACTATCTCAAGCCCTTCTCTAAGCAGCGTCTTTGCTTCGATCCCGAATCTCTTTCCCGTGGTCATGCACTTAAAAAGCAGAGGCGGACAAAAGAAAACAACCGGATTAAGAGGAGCAACATATGCTGCGAAAAAACCTGTTATAGGCAGTCCTCTGGATGCAAGGGCATAATTATAAACCCTTTCGAACATGGCAAGCATCGCAGAGATATCCGTCCTTTTTATCCTGATTCTCGAGTACATGGAGTAAAGCGGATTGGATATCTCCCCAAGCATTGCAAAAACCGCGGCTTCCTGGCATCCCCTATAATCCACAAGAGGAGCAAGCCCTCCTATGCGGAAGCCCAGCCGGAGGTCCTCGGTATTCCTTCCCTTTGCAAGGGAATAAAGATAGTTTCTAGCAGCATCGGCATCATCAAAGCCCTTTGCTGCAAGAATGGAGCCTGTCTCTGCTACCTCAAGGCCCAATGAATAGACGGTCTTTTTCATCTCATACACGGTAAGGGATGAGAAAATGCCCTGCAAAGATCCCAGATGCATCGAATCGATCAGATCGGGGGCCAACCCTCGGTCCTTTATCCTTCTAAGGCATGAGACATAGCAATCCATACAGCTTTCAGTATAAAGGCCGAATTTCTCCTTAAGATATGTCCCATCCAAAAAGATCGCCCTCGGATCGCTTCGTCTGGTCCAATTATCCACAGGAAGGAAGCCATCGCTCGAGGCCTTCTTTATATAGGACACGGCCCCCTTTCTTCTGAGCATGTTGCAGCACGAAGAGGAGGTGAGCTTCTTCATATAATGCTTCCCCTCGTCGCTTTCCGTCCTCTTTCCGATATAGCCCTGGAAGCACAAGCCCTTCAGGTTGTGCATTGCAAACGAATAGCCGAACCCGCCGCGCCATATCTGGCGGGATCTTTCATAAAGGCCGGCAATCGACACAAGATTATCGGCTGCAACCCCGGTGGATATGACAACATCGTCGACCTGCCTCTTAATGGAAGCTGCAAAATCCTCGTGGCTTGTCCCTCTCAGGTTCTCGCATTGGCAGACCTCAACCCCATCTCCGCGGAACGATATGTACGAAAGCCTCTGGGCGCGGCCCGAGATGACCATCGCAGTATAGCCGAAATTGCGCAGTATGAACCCGACCTTTGAATTGACAAAGCCCGCCTCATTTTTTCCTGTAAGATATGAATGGAAGCAGAAGGTCATGCTGGATGCGCCACGGATGGAATAAGCCTCCTCCGGGATAGCTGTGAAAATTATGGAATCAGGGTTTTCCCCGGCAAGGGCAAGAGTAAGAGCAAAACCAGTCTCATTCTTGTCCGCCGCGCTCTCTATGCCGCCCTTGGAAAGGTCCACGTAAAGGATGCTCATGCAGTCCATTATAATCCAAATTTGGACAAATATTAATCAGGGGCTTAGAAAATCGGATGTTAAAGAGGGTGTTTCCTTGGCGCAAAAAGTGATTTATCATTTGTTCCATGAACGAAATCCTTATAAAAACGTGTCATGGGGAAAAAAGATGCTCGCTGCATGAGAGCGTGGAAAACGTGCTCGGCCTGAAAAAGGATTGCAGATACGAGGACAATCCAGTAGTCGGTGTGCTTTTAAACGGAGTGCTCAGCCCGCTTGGGACCCGCATAGAAGGGGATTCCGAGATCGAGGAGGTGCATCTGTTTTCAACTCTGGGAAAGAGGATCTACCGCAAAACGCTCACCCTCGTGCTCATGTACACCTCGTTTCTTGTCTATCCTGAACGCACGCTGGTGATAGGACACAGCCTGGGAGACGGATATTACTTCCACTATAAGGATGACCTTGATACCGATATAGAGCTGATGAAAAAGAAAATGAAAGCAATCATAAGCTCCGGAGCTCCGATTGAGGAGGTGGTGCTGAGGCATGAGGATGCAATTTCCTGGGCAAGGCAGCAAAAGCTTTACGAGACAGAAAGGCTGCTGTCATCGGAAAACGAGAGCGGATACAAATTCCTTTGCATCGGGCCATACTATCAGCTTTATACAGAACCGGTTCTCCCTGATGTTCATCTTCTATCATTATGGGAGCTGAGGAAGTACAAAGGCGGACTGCTTTTAAGATATCCGCAAACGAGGTCCATAGACAGGATTAGGGAATTTGTGGACAATCCCCTCCTCTTTTCCGTATTCGAGGAAAGCAGGAAGAACGCAAGGACAATAGGGCTTAAGAATCTGGGCGAGCTGAACCACAGGCAGAGCAGCAACAGGATGGAGGAGACGATACTGCTGCTTGAGGCGCAGCAAAGGAGGAAGATAATCAGCATATCCGAGGATATCGCCTCCAAAAAGGATGTAAAGGTGGTCTTTATCGCAGGACCATCCTCCTCAGGAAAGACAACTTTCTCATTAAAGCTCTCCGACGAGCTCAAGGTCATGGGCAAGAAGCCTATAAAAATATCGCTGGATGATTACTACAAGCCCAGAAGCGAAGCGCCGAGGGATGAAAACGGCGATTTCGATTTCGAGATCCTGGAAGCCCTCAATTTGGAGCTGTTCAGATCCCAGCTGAAAGATCTGCTTGAAGGCAAAGGAGTCTTTCTTCCAACCTTTTCCTTCAAGGAGCAGAAAAGGACTTTCAGCAAGGATTCCTATGTGATGGAAAAAGACTCCATCCTCATCATCGAGGGGATCCACGGGCTCAATCCCGACCTCGTTCCTGAAATAGATAAAAAGACAATCTACCGCATATACATCTCGGCTCTGACACAGCTTAATCTGGATACCTGCTCCAGGATAAGCACCACCGACAACCGCATGCTCAGAAGGCTTGTGAGGGACTATAGGACAAGGGGATTGGATGCGGTGGAGACATTCAACCGCTGGCCGAGCGTAGAAAGGGGCGAGAAGAACCATATATTCCCATACCAGAACAATGCGGATGTAATGGTGAACAGCGCGCTCGATTACGAGCTCGGGGTGCTGGCCCCGAAGGCCATACCGCTTTTAAAGAGCGTGGATAAGAATGAAAAAGAGGCGTATGCTATCGCACGCCGCCTCCTGTTTTTCCTCTCATTTGTCTATCCGATAGATTCCAGCCTGGTTCCTTCCGATTCCCTTCTCAGGGAATTCATCGGAGGATCCATCTACGGGGCTATCTGATATTCTCTACGAATACCCCGGTCTCCATCAGGAGATCCGGGTATTTCTGTATCATATTGAGCAGCCTCAACGAAGGGCCCGAGGGGACGTTGATCCCGCTCTCCCAGGCCTCCACTGTCTTTTCCGACACGGAAAGCATATCCGCAAAAACAGCCCTTGAAAGCTGAAGATATCTTCGGAGCTTCCTTATCTGTCCGGCATCCATCATCTCAACCGGCCTTGTGGTGAAATACTTGTTCCTGCGCGTCAGCGTACCATTCTTTTTCGGATAAAGCGCGTCGCGCACCGCTTCTTTATATACGGAAATCATGCTCTGTCACTTATTGTAGATATGCAGCATCTCCGACAATTCCGCAGCAATGCGCTCGCGGCATTTGCCACAGCCCGTAGAAGCGCCGGTAAGACGCTGAAGATCCTCAAAGGTCTTCACCTTATCCGTCTTGACGAGCTCCTCGATCATCTGATCCGTGACACCTTTGCATTCGCAGATTATTTTCGCACTCTTTCTCTTATACGGGTTGTCCATGCCGTTTTTTTCAAGATAATCGTCGATGGCGGCCCTCAAAGCCTTATCCCCCAGCACGGAGCAATGGAACTTATGCTCGGGCAGCCCTCCCAGGGCTTCGGTGATCTGCTTCGGGCTGAGCTGGTATGCCTCCTCGAGGCTCATGCCTATCGCCATCTCGCTCATCATCGACGTGCTGGCTATCGCGGAAGCACATCCATATGTAAGCCACCTGAGATCGGAAATCCGGCCGTCCTTGACCTTGATTCCGACCCTCATCTGGTCTCCGCATGCAAGGGAGCCCACCTCCCCGATCCCATCTGCCTTAAAGTCTTCCTTGTCAGACCAGATGTTCCTCGGATTCATGAAGTGGTCCTTGACCACGTCCGTATATACCCATTGGCTCATGAAACTCTCTGCCATATCACACCTTCCTTGTGCTCATACTTCTGATTTTGCTTATTATCGGAGGAAGCTTCTGCAATACGTAATCCACATCCTCCATGCTGTTATAGCGTCCGAACGAGAACCTTATAGAGCCATGCGCAAGCTCGACATCCAGCCCGGAGGCAAGAAGGACATAACTCGGCTCCAAGGATCCGGAAGCGCATGCGCTGCCAGTAGAGACCTCTATACCCTCCAAATCGAGATAAAGGAGTATCGATTCCCCTTCTGCAGAAACAAAGGAGACATCAAGGGTTCCCGGAAGCGCCGTATCATAATCGTCCGATCCGTTGAATACCACGTTGTCTATGCTCTCCTCTATTCCATGCTTCAAGGCCGTCCTCATCGCCCAGAGCTTAGCTCTTTCCTCCTGCTGGCCCTCCTTGGCAAGCTCTGCGGCTTTGCCAAGGCCTATTATGGCCTGGTTGTTGTAAGTGCCTGCGCGCAGCCCTCCTTCCTGATGGCCGCCATGAAGATAGGGGCTGCGTGGAGCGCCCTTCCTGATATAAAGCGCACCCACCCCTTTCGGCCCATAGAACTTATGTCCGCTCAATGTGAGGTAATCGACATCCAAAGCATTCACATCCACCGGGATCTTGCCGATGGCCTGGGTTGCATCGGTATGGACATAGGCTCCGCATTGCCTAGCCATCCGGCTCACCTCTTTAACAGGCTGGATCACTCCAGACTCGTTGTTTGCGGTCATTACGGACACCAGTGCGACATCATCGCCCATCAGGCCTTCCAATGCCTTGAGATCTATCATGCCCATCTTATCGACCGGACAGAAATCGATCTTATAGCCCTTCCTCTTGAGATATTTCGCAGTCTCAACAGAAGCGGGATGCTCGACCGCGCTCAAAACTATTCTGTTGCGCAAAGCGCCATCGTCGGCTCTGTCGCGGAAAATATTGAATACCGTATTGTTCCCTTCAGTGGAACCGCTGGTGAAAAATATCTCGCTGCTTTCAGCTCCCAAGAGCTCAGCGACCTTTCCTCTCGCCCACAGGATGGCACTTTCAGCCATTCTTCCCATGGCATGCATGCTGGAAGCGTTGCCATAGAGGTCTTCGTTTTCCCTCATGATCTCTTTCACTTCCGGCGCCATCGCCGTTGTGGCGTTATTATCCAAATAGACATATCTGTCTGCCATTATAATGTTTCCTTATATGAATAAAAATTAGCCATTATCACGACTCTAGTCAAGCTTATCGGTTTCTGCGTCCTTTCCATAGGAAAGGATGAGCTTCTTATCCTTTGCAAAACGGATGTGATGCTTCTTCGCCCAAAGCACATACTGGCACCCGGGAGGAAGATAAGAGGCAAAACAAGCCCTGAAAAGATTGACCTTCATGCACCGCTTGCATTTCTCAAACCTTTTGTCGTACACCGTGCAAAGCCCAGATTCGGCATCAAGATAATCGCAAGCCATGTCGCTTATTATCAGATAATCGCCATCGATGATTTTCTCATGGCAGCAAAGCGAGCAGCGGGAACATATATCCTCCCACTTCATTTGAAAATGCCCTTTAACGCATCAAAGACCGGAGAATAGCTGAAATTTCCGATGGCAACCGCGCTTATGGAGGCATAGCCCTCATTGCATGCTTCGACATCATTAAGATATCCCTCGACATGCAGGTCCTTCCTTGCAACGGAATCGATGCGCACAACATCGGTATCTCCATCCCGCTTTATCAGCCTGACCTCGTCAAGATACCTCACATCCCCTGGAATCGTAAGCTTCATGCATCCGTTGAAATCAGGAGGGAAATTGAGATTAAGAAAGCACTTGTCATCCAGAAAAGGCATGAGCAAAGGAAGGTTATCGGCAAAAAAACGCGCGCATTTATCAAAATCCTTTCCTTCGCTTGAAAGAGCCGCCGCCTTCCAAGAACAAAGGACTGCCTCCCTTGCTGCTCCGCATGTTCCGGAATAAGTGATGTCCGAAGCGAGATTATAGCCATGGTTTATCCCGGAGACCACAAGATCAGGATCTCCCGGGAAAAGGGAATGCTCATATCTTTTCGCATAGAGCACGCAATCGACAGGAGTGCCGGTCATATGGTAATGGTTTATATCATATCTTGTTATTTCCAGATCGTTCCCAATAGTCATGGCATGGGATTTTCCGCTCATCTGCGTCTTTGGCGCGCTGACCCAGATCTCGTGGCCATAGGAGGAAAGCACGCTCTCCAAAACCCTTATGCCTTCTGCCTGGAAACCATCGTCGTTAACCAACAGAATCTTCATCGTCGTAGAGTATCCTCACTCCGCCTGTGGGCGAAAAATGCCTCAAGGAAGCATGGAAATCGAAAATATGCTCATACTCCTCGATCCTATCCTCGTAATAGCGCTTGAGGTCATTTTCGCCAACGACAAGGATATGTCCGCTAAGACCCATGGCTATAAGGGATGAAGCATAGATATGCGGGTTCTCCCCATTTCTTTTGATCAGCCACTCGACTTCGGGGCAGGTGACCTCGAGATCCTCGCTGATGCCGTCCTGCTGCTCAAGCAGTATCTTGCAAAAGTGGTTACGATCCTTTTCCTTTAGAGCATCCCAGGCCTTCAGGGCCCTATGCGATTCAGAGATCGTGAAATTCACGTATCTCATGCACTCTTCGCTTATGTCCCCCTTCCTGTAACGCACTTCCCTCATCGATATGTCGCGCAGCTTCATCCCTTTTGGAATTATCTTCTTAAGAGTTTCCATCGTATCCTTCGTCTTCTGGAAAACCTTGCGCTCCTCCTCATAAAGGATGTTCTTGGGAATGCCGCAGTCGAGGATATATGATGTTATCTGCTCGTTGTCAAAAGGATTCTCCATGGTCTGGTAGGAATAGGTCTCCAAATCGAATAAAACGAGCTCCTTCTTCTTTATTATAAAGAGTGTCAGAAGGTCCCGGAGCTTGCATGAGCCGTTGGAATAAGCATTCGAGGCATGAGCTATGCGCAGCATGTCGTTAAGCCCGAGGCCTAGATTGAAAAGCTCGTTGAAACCTATCAGAAAACCGGCAGCCACCGCAGCCGAGAGGGTATCGTAATCGGAATGGGCGGTTCTTCCAGTGATGCTCACATCCATTCCCGGAAGCACTATGCCATCATGCTGCAAGGCCAAAAAGATCGCTTTCACTGTGGATATCCATTTATCGTCGGCCTTGCACTTGAGCCCTACCAGCTGGAATTTTTTCCTATCCTGTATGGTATGGTTGTAGACTCTGACCGTGCTATCCTTTCTCCTTGAAATCGCCAACCGAAGGCCCTGGTCATTCGTACACATAAGAGCATAACCGGAGCAATAATCGGAATATGCCCCGAGGATGGTCATCACTCCTGGCACATCGACGACAACTTCCGGCTCTTCGCCATATTCATTCTTATGATGGATCAGCACCCTGTACATAAAAATTCCTCTTAATTTATGATTACATTAGTTTCGCGTGGAAGCAACAAAATTTTACTAAACAAAAGTCTTGCAAAAATGAAAAAAAAAAGCCTTCCCGGAGGAAGGCCGTCCATGCGGAAAACAATTACTTCGTTTCCCTGTTGTATCTCTTATTGAAGCGCTCGACACGTCCGGTCGTATCCACAAGCTTCTGCGTTCCTGTAAAGAACGGGTGGCATGCAGAACAGATTTCAACCGTCAGGTTCTTGCTTGTCGTCTTGGTTTTGATTACGTTGCCGCAGGAGCAGCGTACTTCCTGCAATTCATACTTTGGATGGATATCCTTCTTCATCTTCCTTTCCTCCGGATTTATATGTAATTCCGCCTGCTTTCACAGACGGGGTATGTCGATTCACATGCCTCTCTGCATAGCCTGATTCACCGCTTGGGCGTTCATGCTGTCCAGGAACTCCTTATTGTTATTATTTTTCTTCATTTTGTCAATAAGGGAAACGGACATGTCCATATCATCAAGGTTGCCGAAAGCAGTCCTAAGAAGGAATACCCTGGTAAGCACATCCTCGGCAAGAAGCAGATCATCCCTTCTCGTGCCGCTCTTTTTGATGTTGATGGCTGGGAACTTGCGGTTGTCGGCCATCTTCCTGTCCAAAACGATCTCGTTGTTGCCGGTTCCCTTGAATTCCTCGAAGATGACTTCATCCATCCTGGATCCGGTATCGATCAATGCGGTCGAAATGATTGTAAGGGATCCCCCCTGCTCTATGTTCCTAGCCGCGCCGAAGAACCTCTTAGGCTTATGAAGAGCATTGGAATCCACACCGCCGGAAAGGATTTTTCCAGAAGCGGGAACAGTCTGGTTGTAAGCCCTGGCAAGGCGGGTTATCGAATCGAGAAGGATGACGACATCCTTTTTATACTCGACCATCCTCTTTGCCTTCTCTATGACCATCTCCGCAACCTGCACATGATGCGTGGCCTGCTCGTCGAAGGTGGAGGCCACAACCTCTGCATTGACGTTCCTTCTCATGTCGGTAACCTCCTCAGGACGTTCGTCGACAAGCAGGACTATCAAATACACCTCGGGATGGTTTGTGGTTATTGCATTGGCAATCTTCTGCATCAGCACGGTCTTTCCTGTCCTTGGAGGGGCGACAATAAGCGATCTCTGCCCCTTTCCAATCGGGCAGAACAGATCCACGACCCTGGTGGAAAGATCTCCGGGCTTTCCTTCCTCGACAACCTCCAAATGGAGGCGCTCATTCGGAAACAGAGGAGTCAGGGTATCGAACGGAGCGCGCAACTTAGCCATCTTGGGCTCCTCGTTATTGACCTTGAAAACCCTTATCATGGCTGCAGCTTTTTCCCCATCGCGAGGAGCGCGGATCTGGCCGTAAACGAGATCGCCGGTCTTAAGGCCTGTAGCCTTTATCACCGGAGCCGAGACATACACATCCTCCCCTCCTGGCAGATAGTTGTTCACAGCATACCTGAGATACCCGTACCCGCCTTCCTGAATGATATCTAGAATACCCTCGACAAGCAGCGCACCGCCTCCTTGGGAATGCAGGCGGCACATCTTATAGATAAGCTCGGTCTTCCTCGAGTCGAGGATGACGTCTTCCGCAATCCCCATGCTCCTGGCCTGCTGCCTGAGCTCATCTATATGCTTTGTGGTCAAAACGGAGAGGAACATCTTCGGAGCATCCGGATTCTCCTCCAGATTGACCTCCATAGGATAATCCTCCCTCTGGCTCTTCTTGCCGTTCTTCTTCTTTCCGTAGCGCTCATATTTGGACTCGTATTTCCCCTTCTGAGCGCTGCCGTCCTTTTCGTCCTGACCGCACTGGTCCTGGGAATCATACTGGGCTTCTTCCTCTGAGGGCTCCTGGCAGGAAGCTTCCTCGCCCTGCTCGGAAACCTGCTGGCAGCCATCCTCGGACATATACTCCTCAGAAGCTTTCTGGACAGGCATGCTCTCCAAGCTCTCCCGCGTGGTATCGGGTTCTATCTCAATGCCCTCTTCCACAGCGCCTTCCTGCCCTGCAGTCTCGAAAAGATCAGGCTCGGAAGGCTCAGCAGCCTCATCCTTCTTCTTTTTGATCTTGACCTTTGGCCTGATCTTGAACACCTTCTTTTCTGCAGCTGGAGCCTCGGGCTCCTTGACTGATGTCTCCTCGATTTTTTCTTTCTTTTCCGTTTCTACGGCCTTAGCCGTACTCTTTCGGGGTCTTCCCCTTCTTTTTTTGGTTTCTTGGACAACCTGCTGTTCATCAGCAACATTCATGGTCTCTTCAGCCATTAAAATCAACTCCAAATATAACTAAAAGAATTTCCAAAAATATATAAATTAATTATTTGATTTTTATTTCAGGAAAAATGGATTTACCTTCATAACTATATTCCCTGAAAGGGAGTATGTCAACTTGCTATCAAAAAAAAACGGAAAAAGAGGAAGTAAAAGAAAATCCCGCAGGCGCCTGCGGGATATGGAGGATGGAAAATATTTCAGCCTTCCTTTTTCACTAATTCGGCAAGCTCCTCGCTGGTAAGGTAAGCCGAAGGAGCCGGAGAGACGCCCTTCTTCCATTCTATGAGATTTACCAAGAAGAAGGTGATGGTTCCCACGGCGCAGCCGAAAACCACGGGAAGGATCCCCAGATAGAAATCCCCTCCCGAGAGGATCTGCCAGAATACAACACCAACCGTTCCCGTGATTATCGAAATCTGTCCGGAATGCTTTGTCGCACGCGGGATCACAAGCCCAAGCCCATAAGCGGCAAACGGTCCGGCACAGCGTATTGCGAATGCAAATGTATTCATCGTCACGATATTAATGTTCAAAAGGCTTATGAACATCGCGATAACGCAGAAAAGGACATTGCAGCATCTGGTGGCGAATATCGTCTGCTTATCCGATAGGCTGCGCCCAACTTTGGAATACTTGAGATAAATGTCGTTTATGAACATCGTGGACATGCAAAGCAGGTTTGAATCCGCACTGCTCATCGTAGCCGAAATTATGGCCGCAGATACAAGGCCGGTTACTAGTGTCGGCGCATATGCCTGTGTCACCGCCATCATGGCAGTCGAGCTGGTAATGCCAGGAATCTGATCCTTGAGGGCCAGCGCAGCAAGACCTAACAGCGTCGGGAACACAGCCATTGCAGCCATGAGGACTGCAGATAATATAGAGGCCTTAAAAGCGGTCTTTTCATCCTTTGCAGTCTCAAAACGGCTTATCATCTCCGGCCCGGAAAGGAACGTGCAAAAATAATTGAATATATATCCGATTATGACCACCCAGCCTATCTTGGTAAAGCTCAGCTGCTCTCCGGGAAGCATCGCAGAAAGCGAAGCCCAGCCGCCGCAGGCATTAAGGACCATCGGAGTTGCAATTGCCAGGCCTAAGAGGATGATGACGAACTGCACGAGATCCGAGATCTGGTCGGCAATCATCCCGCCCAGCGTGGTGTATATGATTATTACCAGTCCAGCTATGATGAGGCATACGTTCAATGGTATGCCAGTAAGAGTTGCGACCACGCTGCCGCTGGCGGCAACCTGGCTTGAAGTAAGGCAGAAGAGCGCAAGGATGTTCAATACCGCCGAGAAGACCGAGCTGCCGTTGCCAAAACGCCTGTCTATGACCTCTGGAATCGTAACAGCCATCGTCTTTCTGATCCTGGGCGCAAAATAAGCGAGGGGTATCATGGCAACGGAAGCGGCAAGAACATACCATATGGCGCTCATGCCCCAGGTATCGAAAGCCTTGCCGGCAAGCCCTGTGGTCGATCCTCCTCCGATATTGTTCGCACTTAAAGAGAAGGCCACCATGAAAAGCCCCATCCTGCGTCCTGCGATCATGTAATCACGGCTGTTCTTTATTTTCACCTTTCCAACGATGAAACCGATGACAAGCATTCCCACCAGATATCCGATGACAATGATCAAAGCGCCTGTGTTGACCTGCATAAAAAAGCTCCTTTTTTAGTTTTGATTAAATTCTAGGGGACTCAAACGGTCCGGAGGAAGAATAAAAATTTTATAAAAAAGGATTTTTTTTAAATACTATGTCAGAAAAAGGTCATTTTCAGCGCCAATCTTTTGCAACATCCACCCAGCCGGAGGCCTTGGATAAAGAAAAGAGCTCGTCAACAGAAAGCCTGACTGCGCTTGCCGCAGTCCCTGCCGCAGGATACACGAAATCAAAGCGCTTTAGGGATTCATCAATGTATACCGGCACAGAGGAATCGAGCGCAAACGGGCATACCCCGCCGGGGAAAAATCCGGTGAACTTCCTGGTCTCCTCGGCATCCAGCATGGAGGGCTTGAAGCCGAACCTGCGCTTGAAGCCGCCGTTGAATATGCGGGCATCTCCTGCAAGGACAACGACCATCGCCCCGTCCCCGTTT
>CASGDQ010000063.1 GCA_949300325.1 uncultured Spirochaetales bacterium | reverse complement strand
TTTTGCAATTTTGAGAGTTTATAATTCTAAACGTATTTAGACTTTAGATGTATATATAATAATTATATAAGCCTGGTGGTTGAAGCAGAACTTCGCATCGTAGCGCTTGTTCTTGGCTTCCTTCTTCTTCCTGAAGTCTCTGAAATCCTCGTCTGTGAAGAAACCTTTCGCATATTCATCGAAAGTCATCTTGTAGTTTTCTTTATCGAACTTATGCCAGTCCTCACGCAGCATTGTCTCTGCAAAAAAGATGGCTTTACGCATGTCATCGGTTCCTGTGCTAAACTCTCTGTCCGGCAAATGCTCGAAAACCACGTAAATGTTCTTTCTGCTGGCTCGTTTGATGAATCAGTATGCTCTCTCAAGGTGTACGCAAACCTTCTCCTAAAATTGTACTTTAAACACTGGGTTTTGCGGACCTTTTACGGTCCCTTGGACGGATTTTGGGCTTTTTGAAAAAAATAACTCCGGAGTTAACTTTCTTGGTTTATTGCCGCCTCCAGGTACGACGATAAAACTCCACGAAACTGTAAGTGTTTAGAAATTACTTTAAAGCAAGGAATTACGGAGGTCAAGAAACTTCAGGTGTTATTATCCGTTGCGGACTTTTTACGGTCACTATGTACTTTTTGCGACCCTGCTAAAAGTGTCCGCAACGCAAATCGCAGGTGAGACTTCTGCGAGAATATGCCCTTAGACGCGCGAGGATTGCCGAGAACGCATTCTGATCCAATGATGGTGTAATTTCATGTTTTATGCAAGAACGATTAGTTCTAAGGCCTTTTTCGTGGAAATCTCATAAAAGGTCCGAATCAAATGTCTGAAGAATTGTAAGCATTCATAAGCGTAAACGTGATCCACAGTATAGTAGTACCCCTCCATAAATAACCTGGTACTATTGTTCCTCCCTTCTTCCTTGAAATCTCGCTTAGCCGTGGATTCGCTGATAAGAAGTCTCGCCTTGATCTTGCTACGACGACAGTTCCTTGGAGGTTTTGATTTGCTATTAAACTAATCTAAACCTGATTAATAATTTATACGTACAAAATCTAAATACGATTTATAAAATATTGAATTATATATTTAGTTTCTTTTATTATATAAAATAATATCTTTATTTTTCTGGCCAAAATCAACATATCTTGTAATCGTTTCTCATAACAAATTTCTTGTATGCTGAAGCAATCGGTCAAGTTAAAACTTGACTGCATGGACCTCAGATAAAGATTGACTTTTCTCCGCATTAATTATAAATTAGATGTAGCTGGGAAACCAGTTAGGGGCTGGTCAAGATTGACCCTGGCCCCCCTGACAGCGGGTAAGACACCCGCTATTTTTTTTTGGAATTGGAGCAGCAAATGAGAGAGCTCAGCATATTTGTAGATGAATCCGGTGACTTTGGGAGTTATGCTGAACATTCCTCATATTACATCATATCCCTTGTAATGCATGACCAAAAGAATGATATCAATCCGGATATAGAAAAGCTGGAACAACGTCTATCAGAAATTGGCTATTCGCATCACTGCATTCATGCTGGGCCGATTATAAGGAATGAGAATCCATACAGAAAAGAAACTCTTGAAAGCAGGCAGAAACTACTCAAGGCTTTTATGGCTTTCCTGAGAAGAATCAATGTTAGCTGTAAAACAATTTTTATCGAGAAGAATCACATCGAGAATGCTGTTGAAGCAACGGGAAAACTTGCTAAGATCCTTTCACAATTCATCCGTGAGAACTATGCATTCTTTCAGTGGTTCGATATTGTGAAGATTTATTATGACAACGGGCAAATTGAAGTCAGCAAACTTCTCTCCTCTGTTTTCAATGCTCTTCTTGAAAACGTTGAATTCAGGAAAGTTTATCCCTCTGATTATAGATTATTTCAAGCAGCAGATTTTATTGCAACGATGAAGTTGTTAGAAATCAAACTTGAACATAAGGAACTGTCAAGAGCAGAGGAAGTCTTTTTCAAAGACCATAAGAGCATCCGAAAGAACTATATCAGAGTTCTCGAAGATAAATCGGTACTTGATTGACAGAAGGACTCTTTTTATTCTTTATTTGCAGGATAACTTATCTTCAGAAATAACAGTCATATTTATATTTTACAATTTTCTAAGTATTAAATATATTTAGATTTTAGAAGTATAAATTATCTATTTTCTACCATACAAGTAATTACAATTTTATACTTTTAAAGTATTAAAGTACTTACTTGTTTTTATGTCTTGAAGTCTGAAGTTTGTAAATCGCATCAGCTGCTTCTGATACCTCTGGGTTTGAAGCCCGGCTCTCCTTGATCAAATATGCAATGAAACTTGATACATCCCCTCCGCAGATTCCGTCTTCATTCATTTCTTTTGCCAGCATATTGCAATATATGAAATCATTGGCAGCCATCTTCACTGTAACGTTCTTTATGATCTTCGTCCTGTCCAGCGTTGCACTCGGACGCCCCATCTTCTTCCTGGGCCTTTCTGTATCATTATGCATGGCTGGCTCTGCTACATCCTTCTGCGGTGTTACTGGCTCAACTTCCTTTTTTTCTTCTATTTCAGTCTTCCATGCATCCATCAGTCTGCTCATCTTTCAATCTCCTTCAGAATCTCTTCAAAGAGCGAATCATAGTCTTTTGCTATTGGACTCTTTTTACCTTTGACTGTGCTGTTCCTGTTAGCCTGGGAATCTTCTATTGCAACGCTCTGCCTTATCTTTGACTCAAAAACCTTCGTATCAAGGAACTTTGATGAGATCATCTCAAGATCCGGGATCGCCTCCTTGCTTAGCCTGGTTCGTGGATTGTAACGGGTAACAAGAAGGCCCAGGATCTTCAGTCTGGGATTGGCAGATTCTTTCACTTCATTGATTGTCTCTGAGAGGGCCTTGAGCCCCTGAATGGAAAGGGCATTTGCGTTGACTGGAACGATAACAGAATCTGCGGCAATAAGAACGTTCCAGTTGATGATGCCGAGAGTAGGAGGGGAATCTATGATACATATGTCATAAAGCGATGAAACATCTTTCAATGCGCTCTTCAGGAGCTGCATTGAATTGATGCCTATGAACATCCTGTCCGCATTGCTCATAAGAATGTTGTTGGGAACAAGATCCACTCCCTCCGATGTCTTGATTACAGCATCCTGGAGCGGAATGGTTTTGGAAAAGACATCCTTGAGGGTATGCTGACCTTCCTTGTCAGGATTGATGCCATAGATATATGTCATGTTGGCCTGCGGATCTGCATCGACGGAAAGTGTTCTCTTTCCTGCCACCGCAAACCTGGATGCAATCTCAACAGCACTTGTGGTCTTGCCGACGCCACCTTTCTGATTGATCAGAGCGATTGTGATCATGGAATTTCTCCTTTATATCTATAATGCGTCAGTCTAGTTTTGCAGTCAAGACTATAATATTATAAATAACTTTAGATGTATAAATGAATTATATTTAAAAATATTTCTATTACAAGAAATTAGATATTTTATACTTATAAATTTTTTTATCTTTAATGATTTTATAAGATAATATTATTAAGGTAACCATCAGGATAGTGACCATCTCAAATCACCTAATCCTGCACCATAGAGAGACATGATGAGCAACAATTCATACAACTATCAGCTTGATAGCGCGGATGCAAATAATGAAATACCCAAGAAGCGATTCAGCCTGCTGGGGCTTTTATCGAAGATAAGGAATGCATGTTTTCTGATTCTTCTGATTATTGTTGTCTTCGCAGTCTGGCCAGCTTTTCATAATGAATCATATCAGTGCTTCTGGCTCATTGTCGGACTCATCTTCAATAGAGAGATATTCTCCCTTGTTGTTTCGAGTTTCACGGAGGGCTTCGAACTTCAGCCGGTTGCAAGAAGCATGGAGCTGCTTGCTCTTGTGACCTGTATATGGAAGCTTATCTTCAGGGGAAAGCTTCTTGCATTTCTCCGGATCAAATCGATTGTAATGCTCACTCTTGCCTCATGCTGGATCTACCTGATCCTTTTCTATGCACTGAATATCACAGATCTGCAAATATGGAGTAACTATGCGTCTTTCTTCATATATAGCCCCATGTTCTGCTGGCTGTATCCATTAGGACTTAATGTGGCAATGAAAGTCTATGCTGTCATCATTATTTTGATAGTCTGTTATCTTGCCACTGTCATATTCTATGGATCATCAGTAAGAGAAGGACAGAAACTCGTCAGGGATGATATGGAAGAACTGGGGATCAATGATGTCATGAGGAGAGTCAATCCGATAAAGAAGCTCTTCCTTCCTGCCCTAGGTTTTACGTTACAGATACATTCAGCCAGAATGCATACTCATCCTGCCGTAATATCGTGGTTGCACGTGATGTATTTGATGAAGGAATAGAGGTAGCACAGGGAGTGATAGCTCATGAGCTTGGACATTACTATCACTACGACACGGATGCTTCCCTGATCTGCAATGTGGCAATCAACACTGTCACGTTCCTCTTAATGATTGTCACGTTCATCACGAGAATTCTTTCCTATATTCCATTTTTGGGGATTGCTGCGGGACTTTATGGACTACTGCTTACAGTCTTCGGTGCAATCACAGGGATAATCTTCAACCTGATAAATCTTATCTTCTACTGGATTGATGGCAAATGGGCTGAAAGCAGTGCTGATATGTTCGGCGTGGATTTAGGCTACGGCTTTGGCAATTATCTCTTTCTCTCAAAGTACACGGAAGGATTCTCTCTCAGAGCTCTGGTATCCGGATTCCTCGACGTCCATCCAGGAATCAGCAGCAGGTGTAGGTATATCAAGAAGAGAATTATCAGATACTATGGCGAGGACTACTGGGATAGTTGTGTTGCCGTCTACGGTGATTACTACGTATGAACACTGATAAACCTCAGTACAGCACAGCAAGAGATTTTCTGAAGATTCTTGTAATCATAGCTATGACTGCAGATCATACATCAAAACTGTCTTTCTGATAGAAGGAAATGACCTTTACAACATCTGTCAGTTCTTCGGGAATTTCACAATCGTGATAATGAGCTTATTCATTCCTCAAGGGCTGTGATACACGAAATCCGTTCTGAAGTATGCCGAGAGACTTCTCCTCTGGGCTGTGATATCTGAAATTCCCTTCTGACTGTTGTTTGGACTACAACTGAACGTTCTATTCACTTTGTTTGCCAGCCTGATTATTATCTATCTTCTCGATAGAAATGGACTTCTGATAGCACTTGCCGCTTTAAATCTGTTCTTTCCGATATCGCTGATCTGCGACTGGAGTATTATCGCTCCAGCGTTCATAATCATCTTCTACATACTTCAGAAGAAGCAGAAAGATAATCTCTCGCTCATCCTGACACCTGCTTTCTATTTCATTCTCAGAACAATTCTCTATGCTGAATCACAGGCTGAGTATATCATGGGGACGATATCCATTTTCCTGGTTTCTGCGATTATCTATGCGCTGAGAAACGGAACAAAAAAAGCAAGGAAAAGACAGGATTCCTGGATTAGTTTTCTATGCTTACTATCCAATGCATCTGTCATTGATGCATGGAATAAAGATGGCATTATTCTGACTTATGCCTAGGTGGCATAGTGATTATGTTAAAATGGTGTAGATTGAAAGTATGTACGCAGATGTAAATTTATTTCAAGCGCAGAGGGATGTAACTTTCTTTTGTTGTAACGCTTACATTGTAATTCCAATTTCCATCTTTTCCTCCAATAATCATTAGTATTGGCTCAGGACACTTTAACCCGTTGGCCGTTGAAAGTTTTCGCATGGTACTTATGTCGATGTTACTTGGCTTGGAAGAGTTGTCAGGGTGATAGTGCCACTCTCCGATATAATAATACCCTTTAAGCCATTGCTTATCCAAAAGTTTTATTAGTCCAGACTCTTCCCTAGAAAAGCGAGTTTTGTGTTTACCAATTTGATTTGTTATTTCAATGACAACAGCTGTTGTGCGATCTTCCATGTAATATCCAATCAGAATTCCACCGCACTCATATGGATAAGACAATTTACATACTGTTGTTATTCTCTCAACTAGATTCTCGGATATTTGAATCGACAGATTATTGGTATCACTGCAAAATCTCATAGCTGTTCTGTGGATAACTCCTCTACGATATGAAATGTAGAACAAAATCCATCTTGTTTTTTGCTATAAACAAGAACTACAGATGAGCGGTTGTCCTCTTCAATGAAGTGCTCAAGTGTTTTTACACTAATCGCAGCACCCATGATGATATCATCCATTCTTGCTGGAAAAGCTGGATGCCAACATCCTATACCATCCCTCGGAAATGTATTTGGATCAATGTCATCATTAGCATCCGTGTATGAATTTATCACATTAACATAATCATCAAATTCAAAGTGACATCCACGTTTTAATGCGATAAAGAATTGCTGAGCTCCTAAACTTAAAGATATTGATGCAAAAAAGATTTCTTTTTCACAGTTGATATGAGAAACAGCTCTTAGGACTTGGGGCGAAGCTGAACAGTCAATTATTAGGTTGCAATCTCCGAAGCTATGCAAATCGCTTTCTTCTGTGATTTTTTTAGTAAATGCCTTTGTTGAAACATTTGGATTGATTTCTGCTAAGTGTTTACATAATGAGTCTGCTTTGTAGAGTTCTAAGTCATTAATAGTAAGAGTATGCCTAGTCAAATTCCCAATCTGAAGAGTATCATCATCAACGACTACAATATGTGATACTCCTTCCCTGACTAATAGTTCAGCAACCATTGCTCCAACACATCCAGCACCTATTATTAATACTCTCATTTCTGCTATGTCTGAAGGCAAGCTTCCACGTTGTAATATCGAGGTAGAGTCCCAATTATTGCAATCGCACCAGTCGAGTGTAATATCTGGCTTCAGAATAGTTCTTTTATCTGTTTCCCATCTTCCCATTTCATTACATCTAAAACCTTTGATGACCTTACCATTGATTCCTGTCAAAAGAGGAAGGCAAATTGCTACCCACACAATTTGCGCATTCTTAGAACCAAAGAATTCAGGAACAGGGAAACCTATAAGAAGAAAATGTCTTTCACCATCTCTGAACTGTTTTTCGTTCTTGAAAATGCAATTTTTTAGTTCATCCAGAAGACTAATGTTGTTTCGTTTTGTAACTGCTATCAGGTCTTCGAATGTAGAAGGAGATTGCCAGTCTCGAATTACAGGAACTTCATTCAAAAGAACCCAAATCCCAATAGTTGATTGGGAAGGTTCGTTGAACTTGGTGAAATAGCTTCCCCAGTCCATTTGAAGAATAAAATTGTTATCATCATCAAAGAATATACTTGGCCTATAATATTTAAATTCATTTATTTCATGTTCATTTAACCGAACCAGACCTGCTTTTTTTTTCAATGAATTCCATCGTTCAAAACTTTTTCCATCTTCTTTGTAAACAAAAATCTTATTATTGTAAGGTCGGAAAGACGGCAGCTCAAATCTGTCCCCACGATTTACAAGTACACCTTTTGCGGCGGCTTCTAACCATTGCCGTGTTCTTAAAATACTAACAATCAGTAATTCCTCTGAGCCATACGGCATACGGGAAAATTCATTGAGTGTGTTTTCCCTGATACATATATCGCCTAATCGCCATAATCCATTTGCTGATATTCTATCATTTTTGGCTTGATGATATAGCGTAGTCTGAATGCTGTTTTTTACCGACGGAAAGACTTTCACCTCTGAAGCAGGAAATGAGTTATCAGCAATAAAATACCATTCAGAGTCAGATGGAAATAGAGGGGTATTTATATCAATATGAATCGACAAATGAAGATGCCAACTTCTACTGTCTTTGTCCTCCTGCCAATCATCAAGGAGTTTTATCCAATCATAGCCCTCAATAAAACGCCTTGCACTCCGAAGAATATCTTGAACACTCATGGCTCAAGCAAAATTCCCACGAGGTACAGTCGTTGTAGGCTCTGTTCTATTTGTAAAATAAACCTGTTTTTTAGGTGGTTTAGGGAATTCTGATCCAAATAATTGCCCCCACAAAGTTGCCGATTCATCTATCTCTTTACTATCATAAGCCTTTCTTGCTAGTGAAGCGGCCTTGCAAACAGCATTATAGAATGATTGGTATTCTGCTTCTGTTACTCCACCAAAGACGTCATGTTCTGGAACACCTCTATCTGGCAAATTTGGCTTCTCTGTAAAAAGTATCATAGTCTCTAATGTTTTAACTACACCCTCTGCTACGGATTTAATGTAATCAGGGCAACATTCACCTATAAAATGTTCCAAAGGATAGCTGTTTGGATGTTCTTGCTCTGGATGCTGAGATTTGTGCCACCATTTGATAGCTTTAACCACATGAAGGAAATTCCCGTTACATCGATTATTCTTTTGATACGTCCATTCAAGTTGAGCCAATGGATGTGTTCTTTCCCATTCTTCTGTTTTCCTGTCAGAAAGCATTAATGGATTGTCAGGACTATATGCAACACTATCAGACTCAGGAAGTCGACTGCTGCCCAGAAGATTTTCGAGGGTAGTGTTATTGCGATACATCTTGATAAAAGAACCAGGTACTTCTTGGCTTGGGTTGATTACTGCTACTGGTACGAGATCCATAGATACACTTCCCAGTTCAATACCAATGGAACGTCCTTGCATTCTGCAATGATGATAATGAGAGTTTATCAAGTCATAAATTCGTTTAAGAAAATCACTAGGTTTTGTTGCCTTGTAATCAACAGTTGTAACAAGTACAACATCCACATCTGACGCTTCTCCATTCGTAGGCTTCAGCGCTGTAGATCTTCTGTAGCTACCCTGAAGAAATGTTGTTACATATATATCCCTAATTGATTCATCTTTAGCAAGAAATTCTTGTAACCCTGTATGAGCCTCTTGAAGCTTTTCTTTTTGCTCGTTTGTCAGGCTGATATTGTTTATGAAATCTGAAAAATATGTTGTTAATGTCACTTGTCAACTCCTATTTGAATGTGTATGTAGGGTAATAAGTCCTTTCTTTTTCAAAATCAAATTCGAATATTGTAATTTGTCCAAGAGGCCTGGACAGCTGTCCTAACATGAAGCATACAGCTCCAGGACATGATGGAAAAAATAATGTTCTTTGTGCTTTGCATTTTTGGATTTCAGCCGCAACGCACTGTGCTAAAGCCATAGCATGATTCCCATTCAATACAGAAAACTGATTTGAAAAAGTCTCCGGCCTGAAATACAAAATCTTTCCTACATCGATTTCTTCCTCAGATATGAATGATTTCACATCATGTATCACGTCTCTTGTGAATCCAATAATAACAGCAACGGTTTTGCTATCACTTACGTCTTCAACAAGATATTTACAGTCGAATTTCGAATTAAAAGCCTCTGGATCTATATTCCATATTTGTGTTCCCTTGAGTGTTTTCTGAGCATAATGAATGTTTAGGCCACTCTTTCCATCCATCAATCTTCCTAAAGCAAATGAAATCGTAAAACCTGCCTCAACGGTTAGCTTGTATGAAACATTTGTTTCCAGATTACTGACGAAGGTGGAGATACGCTGAATGATATCATCCCAACTGTACTCATTCCTAAGAAATCTTCCTTCAAACAAATCTCTTAAATCCAAGCAGTTTTCATGAGAAGTCTCTTCAAGTGTAGTCTTAATGGCTCGTTCAAAAGTAATCACAGACAACGGCGTATATTTGTCATCGACTTCAATTGCAAAATGCCGTAACTTCTCTGATAAGAATTCTACAATATCCGTGTGATTCCATCTGCTTTGACGTGTTACTAGATTTTGAAATTCGTTTTCCAATAGCGCAGCTACGTCACCTAGAATATGAGGCGGCATTGAATTCATTATCGTGTTAGCACTGATGAATTCGTATAAGTCCTGGCGGTATATTTTTATGAGATCAGCGATGTTGTTAGGCTTCTGATGGATTTGAACTTTTTGTTGAAGCGTGATATCCGATGGTAAATTTCCCTTGTTGATATTGTTGATGTAATCTGAGGCCCCCTTGCTGATATTTCCTGCAAGAACAAGCACATACTCATCTGCATCCGGCTTATCAGCATGTAAATCGTTGAGCCACTTTATAATATCACTTTTGGAAAATGCGTTTTGAGTTGACTTAACCTGAGCAACAATGATGAGCTTACCATCTTTATAGAAGCCGTAATCAATTTTATCATTTTGGGATTCTACCTCTGCCTCCAATTCATCCCAATCTCTAGCTCCGTGGCCAAAGGCTGCGAGTAAAGTAACGATAGACTGAATACGGAATCCCCTTTGAGCAACTTCTCCCCCCTTCAATCAAACTCTCCTCTCTGTAATATTGCTTTATAATTGAAAGATAATAACAAAGTTAGTGAAAGACAAATTATTCTATTAAGTCTCTTTAACATAAGTCACTTCAAATGCCTTGCATTTCCTGATTTCCTGTACCCTAGACGCAAATGAAAGCATGTCTGTGTCGAATACTTGGAAGATATCGAGTCCTCGTCCAAGAATAATCTTCCAACCATTGTTCAAGATGATGTTTCTATCATGGATTGTGTCAGTGCCATCATAGGAGTACTCGAAATCAATGCCGATAAGAGCTGCGCTATCCTTAATTCTCGACAACCTCATGTCCTGATCTTCGAAATAATCTCTGTCAGCCTTTGTGAGTAGCGTTACAGATATCTCATCTTCCGGTTTCTTGTGGTGATATACAACTTCCATAAACTCCATCAGATTCCTTGTCTGATAGGGTTTGATGATGTACGGATCCTGAATCTCAATCCGAGTAGCTTCTTCAAGATACTCTCCAAAGAGCTTCTCGTAAGATACTCCACTCTGATCTTCCTCATATCTGAAGTTACCTGCTTTTGGAGATGGAAACAGAGGCCCCAGTATCTTTGCATTGGATTTAAGAGAATCCGGAATGGATTGCGTGTTCTCATTTTGTTTTTCTGGCTCACTCTTTTCTCCAGAGCTTGTTTCGTTTGCCTTCTTCTTGTAAAGCTCCGGGAACTCTTTCTCTTCACGGGCAAGAACCAGGATCTTCTCTTTTGAAGAATTGTCAAGGTAACTGAACTCCGTGTCATAAAATGTAGCATCAATGCGGACAAGCTGATCCTTTACTCTCTTTCTCTGTTCAATTGCAAATTCAAGGATATCCTTAGACTCTTCCTTTGTAGCTTCACCATTTGGATAAATAAGTTTCATAAGTCCGGAGAAGGTCTTGTTGATGCCATCCTTGTCACGAGTTGTGATATCCGAAGAGAGAGTGAAGTAGTCCTGATACATGTTCGAGTAATCAAGGTTACGCATATAGCGAAGCATTTCTGCAAGATAATCAACTATGAATCCGTAGCCATCAGAGAACATGTCAAAGCGTATGCTGTCAAACTCCCAGCCAGGGACGAATGCATGGATTCTGTCTATGAATGCTGGATCATGATAGGCACTGGGAAGCTCTTCAAAGAGATCCGAGTTCTTCAGCATGTATGGAACTGTATGCTTCGTATTGCCAACAAAAACCATGGAAGCTTCGGCATGCATCGTTTCAATACCACGGGAGAACGACTTGTTTGCCATGTAGTTCTTCATGATATCGACGAGTGCCTTATCAACCTTCTTTGCCTGCCCTGCGAACTCATCGAATGCAACTACATCCCAGAATCCGACAAGTCCGAGCTGGTTGCGGTTGTTGTTCACAAAAAGCTTTGCAACTGTAACTTCTCCACCTGAGAGCAACATTCCATACGGAGACATCTCTGAATAGATGTGGCTCTTTCCTGTTCCCTTCGGGCCGAGTTCGATGAGGTTGTAGTTTCTCTCTACAAACGGTACAAGGCGGAGTAGGTGAAGAAGCTTTAACCTTTTTGAGAACATCTCCGGATTGAATCCGATTGACTGCATCAGGACATCAATCCACTCATCAGATGTGAATTGTTTTCTGCCTGCAAGGAACATATCGAAGTCGAAGTTTGAAAGCTGTATCGGCTTCAGGTTCTCAATATGCCAAGGAGATGATTCCTTTGATTCTTCATCCAGCTGGTAGCTTACGGTGGCTATGCACCATACGCCGTTCACAAGAAGCTTCTGATGTTTTTTTATTGTGTCAGAGTCAACAAGTACTCTTGAGATACCGAGATTTGAGAATGATGCTTCGTATGTGTCCTTCTTCTCATTGAACGTCACAGAAATCATATCGATGACTTTCTTCTGCCCACGTTCGCTTATCTCAGCCCTGATCTTGTTTGCCTCATTGCGATGCACATAGTGTGCTGCGAGGATTGATTTGACGCTCTCGATTCCAGCCTTGACCGTCTCCTGGTCGTCTGTGGCACAGTACTGCCCAAGTAGGTATTCAAGCACATAGGAAGGAACAATGGCATTTCCCTTCACTTCCTTCACAAGGTCTTTTCTAACTACGAGTCCTGGAAAGGCGTCATGTATTTTCTGATCAAATTCTTTCACCTCATTCCTCCTAGAAATCAAAATCCGAACTCATCGAGCGGGAGAGAATACACTCCTTCTCAGCAATCAAAACAGTCCTGCCAGATGGGAGGATCTTCTGTATTCTCAGGAATACTGGCCGTCTGTTGTATTTCTCTGACTTCTTGTTAAGGTAGAACACAATCTGGAATTCTCTCTTCTTCGGATCTATCGCCTCACTTGCAACTGTCCTCTTCTCTATATCAGAGATTGCAGTGCCATCCTGAGAATAGAAGCCGAATGTAGCTTCATAGCCCTGAACCTTGTCTGAGACATAATCCTCCTGGAAGAAGGTCACGGCAACGCTTCCTGTAGTGATAGTCTTTAGATTCGTGAGTATCTCGATTGAGACATCAGTTATGTCGTCCTTGCGAGCCTTATCGACTTTGATGAGGGGGATGATGATCTCCTGAAGAGAAAGGCCTCCATGAACAAAATTATTGTTAGCTCCCTGTACTCTCATTCTAAGAATTGAGTTCGGGAATGCAACTTCCAGATCATCTTCGTTTGAGAGTCCTATATTCTTGAGCTTTGCAATCATGATGGAATCCGATGGCTCAAGATTGTAGCCTATTGCACAGCGTCTTCCGCTGACCTGGTGAACATCCTTTCCTCTGACCGAGCCATCTGAGATGTACTGATGAGACTCAAGGTCACTCTCCTGGAACAGGAAGCCGTGATCTGCTGTGACATAGATTGTATTCGCATTGGAGGATCCCAGTTTTCTGATGATGTTTTTCAGCTCATCAATTGCCTCGTGAGCGGCCTTGAAGAGGTTGTCTTCTCCCTCCCGATCAATCAGGTCATGATAGATATAGATTACAGAGTTATCCTTGATGACAGTCCTGAGATCATCGCTCTTCATCTTGAGGACATCATCAGAATCCAGTGCTACGGCTTTACCATCTGATGCAGTCTTCAGGATCTTTTCCCTGTTGACAATTCCCTGTGTACTTGATCCATCTGCATATACGGTACTTCCATCTGGTGAGATTGTAAGAGTCTCATGCGGAAGCAGTGCTGCCATACCTAGTTGTGTATATGTCGGAGCTGCTGCAAGAAGGGGATGGATTGATGCCTTATATCTCTGTTGCGAATTTATCTCGCTTACAAGTTCCTCTCCGATCTCATAACGCATTGCATCGGAGATGATGACTACGGCTTTGTTTCCCCGCGCCTTAAGGTTCTTGATGTTATAGTGATAGAAAATGCTCTGACGCTGAAGGTTCCCTTCTGTTCTCCAGCCTTTCTCAAGCATTTCCTTTGCAAACGGTGTCCATTTCTCACCAAGTGGAATGAGGAAGTTGGTCACATAAGAAGCTTCAACTTTATCCGAGAGTGCCTCCATGTCTGTATTGATGTTGAGACAGCCACGGACTTGTGTCTTGAAGTTCCTGTATGCGTTATCTATATGAGACCATTCTTGGACATATTTATTGATTCCGGCATTGGGGCTGTCCATAGTGAAGGAGATGTTCTTCACAGTATCCAGCATCGTCTTTGCCAGTACTATGCTTTGATAAGCGGCGCTGTATTCCGAGTACCAGAACGAACTTCTCCTTCTCTCTGCTACTTGTCTAATATCTTCTAGTCCCATTGTCTGATTAAGAGCGCTGGATGTAAGTCTTGCGATGATCTCTTCTTCAACGAAGGAGTAATCATCAAATGAGGAGAGAGACTCGATAGGGATGTCTGCAAGGTGCTTAGGCGCAGAAAGCTCTTCAGCGGCTTTCTCTGAGAGGGTTTTATATAGCCCTGAGTCCTTGAACTTTCCAGAATCCTTCCAGTGCTTCAGAAGACCATATGCATCTGCCTGTAGTGTTGTCTCTGTTCCAAGGAAGTGTTGAAGCGAAGTCTCGAATACTGAAAGATAGAAGTCTTCAATACTCGGGTTTTCCTTCGAATAACCGTAGAGAGAAGCAATATCATTCCATAAGAGAGAATCGAGCCCATATTCCATCACTACCTCATAGAGCCCGCCATCATTCTCCGCCCAGTCAGTGACAAGGGAATCAATGATTGTCTGGAGATTGAATGAGTCTTCTCCACCTGTGATTGCAAGAAGCAGGTGTTCAAAGGAATCCTCACTCATATCTTTGCTGACCAATGCCCCCAGCCTCTTTACAAGTTTCTTATTGTTGAAGAACGGAAGATGCTTTCTGAGAATTCCGATGAAAGAATGTGGCAGGTTCAGCTCTGAGAGCAGGATAGATTCCTTATCTGTCCTGAACACAGTGTTTGCCAGCTGTATGTCTAAAAGCCAGTTGTCCTCATATTCAGGCTCATCCTTCTTATAATAGACCAGGAACTTCTTCTCAGGCTCTTCTGTGAGAAGTCTGTACTTGATGGCAAAGTCGTTGTATTCAGATGCTCTGATGAGCGTAACGCCATCCGGCATCATATCAAGTTGATCAGAGAATTCTGAAGATGGATCATACCAGAAGACGACTCTATGTGATTCAAATTGCTTCATGAGATTGCTTAACAAGGTATCATTCATCTTATTCAAGCTCCTTGATTACATGCCAGGAACCGGATTTCTTTGATCCAAGACGTTCCAGATAGCCATTTTCTCTCAGCCACTCGATGTCCCTTGCTATTGTCCTTCTTGGAAGAGATAGAGCAGCTTCAAGCTGGTCAAGAGTAATCTGAGAATTTCTCTTCAGCTCAGAAAGCAAGCGTTTTTTTCGAGAAAAGACGTAATCATCTGATTTGGAATCGTGGCTAGGCGTTTTGATTTTAGTTATAGTGCCATCAGTGCCATTTATAGTGCCATTTATAGTGCCATCAGGATTGTCCTCTGTAAGCTTATCCATTTGGGTAAGTACCTTCCGGTAATCAACAACAGAATCGTTGTTCAATTCCCTGTATTTTTCGATTGCCCTGTATAGCTTGGAAGCCTTGAATGTCACGCAGAAATCAAGTCCAGTGGAAGCTGTCTCAAACAAAGGTTCAGGATTCCCTGCCTCCTTGCATGAATCAATCATCTTGGTGATACCTGTGCCGAATTTCTCTACCAGCCCCGCTTTATTGAAGGCATTGGATATGAGTGGATTGATATGTCTTGATTTATGATGTTCCACTGTCCAGTCCTCATCAACAATAGCCCTGTTGAGTATGCTGAGTGAATGGTCATAAACCTTAATCAGAATAGATTGACCTGATGACCAGTCGTTATGCATTAAAGAGTTGAAAACTGCTTCCCTAAGTGCATCAAACGGGTATGGGTATGTCTCAATCCTTGTAGGCATATCGTAGGAAATGAGTGCATAAAGATATTTCACTTTCAGGATATCAAGGATGCTTCTGCTGAGCATCATCAGAGATCCTTTTATCTCATCACTGCTCACTACATCTGCATCACTTCTCATCTTGCCAATAAGTACAGATGCCCCTGATAACACTTTCGATGGTTTTCTATGGAACAGGAGAACTGCAGCAACTGTAAGCTTGCCATCTTTTACAAGCTCAAGCTCCTCAAGGATCTTCTCTCTGCTTTCAAGAGCTTTTCCGCTCAGTTTGCCTGATGATACAGCTTCCTCTCTGAATATTTCGAAACTCTCTTCATCAAGATCATCAATTGAGACATTATCCACAATTGATGAATCCCATGTCCTGTTCCTGACTTCAATCAATGCCTTCTGCTGCTGAGTTCCTTCCACTTTGAAATTAGCAGTCCCGATGCGTTTGTACATACTCCCATGATAGAAGACAGGAGTGTCTGATTTATGGACTATGATCTCGATATAAAGGCCATTGTCATCCTTCTTTGCATCTACAGAGACATTAGAGTAATCCAAAGCCTGGACTATGCTGTTAGGGATTGATTCAAGCAATCTTCTTGTTTCATTGACTCCAAGATCCACAGTGTTGCCATCGTCATCCTTTCCGATATATATCTTACCGCCTGAAGCATTGGCCATCCCGCAGATCTCGTCAAGAAATTCCTTCTTCCAGATGGCTTTGTATTCTATATTCTGCAATTCGAAATCTTCCATCCTCACCTCACTTGATTGGTTTCAGAGCATTCCCGAGCTTCTGGTAGTTCACCTTCACGCCATCATCAAGATCGAACACGAGATGCTGGATTGCAAGAGGATAGAGAACATTCACCTCATAGTCATTGAGATCCTTGTCTATGTTCTCATATTCAATCTTCTTCTTGGTCTCACCTGCATCCTCGGCAAGCTTGATCTGAAGGCGGATCTTGTCTCTGAACTGTCTCAGGTAATCGAGTACTACATTGGCTGTGTTCTCATTATAGCGGTGCATGTACACCAGTGCCTGGAAATATCCCTTCGGTGATGAGAACATCCAGTAGATCGGTCTCTTCTGATAAGTCTTCAGATGATCCTTGTAGAAGTCCTTATAGAAGTATTCCCTGATTGATTTTCCAAGAGCATTCTCAATGAACTTAAGATTCTCATTGAGACTGTCATGCCCGAATGTTTTCTCAACGAACCTGATGAAATAAGTCTCAGCATCATTCTTGAACCAGGAATCTCCAAGTACTGGAATGACATTATCGCTATCTGGAACAAAACTAGAGTAGGATGAGACATCAAAATCACCACCTGCAAAGGCAAGCCCCGGACGAGATGCATTGTATCGTCCGAACATGCATCCGACCACATAGGATACAAATGATTTGATCACATCTTCCTTGGTAAGTGCATACTGTCCTTTTCTCATGGACTCTGGAATCTCAGACTTATCATCAAAGATCCTATGCACGGACACCATCGAATCATCTTCTTCCGGAGTAAGTTCGTCCTGAAGGCCATAGATATCAATGAAGATCCTGTTCAGCTCTTCCTCGTTCTTCTTGAGATGGAAGAATGCCTTGTTTGCCCAGTCCTTATAGCGGAGATATGCGAACTCGATGGGACTCCACGCAGTTCTTGAACCATCAATTCCATTCTTGAAGATTCTGTCATACTCATCATCTCCAAGATATTCCTGAAGCTCCTGATCATCCTCAAAAGCAAAACCGTCAGTTTCAATAACCTTTTTATCAAGCAGAGGATGGATGGAGAAATCCCATGAGGTTTCGAAAGAGTCCCAGTCTTGTTTAGAATTTTGAATATTAGATTTTACTGTATCAATGAGTACTATTCTTTCATTTGTTGAATTTGGTTTTTTATAAGGTAGGTACATGAAATTACCAAGTTGTAAATTCATTGTAGGATTAAGAATCTTAAAAAAATAATTAGCAAGTTTGGTATTAAGTAAACCTAATGCAAAATATAACTCTTCAACGGATTCAGCAAAAGCACTCATACCAGCAACATCATGAATACTTCCTTTTAACCTAAATCTTGCAGCAAAATTACTAGATGTAATTAAAGACCAAGTAACACTTTGTTTAAAATATGAAGTTGTATTTTGAGGACGTGAACGCAATTTACCTTTATCATCAACGAAATGTTTTATCTCATATCCATCATTTTCCCAGTTTACTAAGTAGTCATAATTTCCATACCATTTCCTGTAGTCTCCACCCTTGTTGTAAGGGAACCATTTTTTATGACTTTTAAGTGCTTTTTGCATCGAATCAGCATTGTAACAAACCTTGTCAGTTGATATTTCGTGCCAGAGGCGCAAAAAGCGCCCATTGTCGGCAGTTGCCAACCCCTGGTAGGGCTTCAAACTGCCGACAATGGGCGCTGTATTTGCGAATAACGCAAATATAGCTTCGCTTGCCCAATACGCAATCGGACTTCCAGGAATCTTCTCGAACTGATCTGCTGATACTTCGAAATAATATCCACAACCATGATTTAATATAGCTGCTGAAAGAGAGGTTGCCTTTTTATCCTCTGACTGACCATCAACAAGGCGGACATACTGCCCCTTAACCCCCGTCGCCCCCTTCTCTCCGGAGAGGATATAAGCTGTAGTTGAGACAACCTCGCCTCCGATTGTATCAAAGCCTCTTGCTCCGATATGAATCATGGAGAGGATGGATCTGTTATTGATGATTTCATCTCTGAGTTTTTCAAAGCTTGAGAGGAACATCCAACTCTGGAGAGTAATCATAGCAACATAGCCATTCTTTGGAATGAACTTGAGATTGCGTTCTATGAACATTGTTCCAGTATCTGTCTTGCTGTTTGGATATTTACCCTTTGCAAAGTTCTGAAGGACTGAATCTGAAGATGATGGTGCAAGATATGGAGGATTGGTTATGACAATATTGTATTTCCTGCTTAGATACTCAGCCTGATCAAGTACTGTCTTTACTCTTCCTCTGAGAGTATTCACATCCGAGAACATGTCATTTGAATTCAGATCTGCTTTCAGCGTGTTTTTCAGGAAAGCTATGTTTGACATAGATGGCGTGATAAGAGATCCTAGGATATCTGCATTTTCGAAGTCCTTCATCAGATCCATGATTGTAAGAGGTGGATTCTCAAAGAGGTTAATGACATTTGGAAGCTCATCTTTCTCGAATACGATCTTCTGGAGGATGCAGATGTTTGGTGTTATTCCTTTTCTGAGAATTTTTCTGCTTCTCTCTCTTGCCTTCATCATGAGGGCAAAGTAGGCAAGCTGCCCTGCACGCTTATCGATTTCAATGCCATAGAGGTTGTCCTCGATTATATGCTTTACCGCATCGTTATCCGTGTAGCCGCATTCAGTGTAGATATCGAAAAGAATGTCGAAGGCGTATGTGAGCATATGACCGGATCCGCAGCAAGGATCAAGGACTTTGATTTTCTCAGGGCTTTCAACCTTGATAAAATCTGTTTCCTTATCCGCAGGTTCGATGTAGTACTTCATCCTGCTCTTGAGAGTTGATTCAGGATGGTTAAGCATCCAGAGGCGACCAAGAGAGTTTTCGACAAGGTAGCGGACTATCCACTCTGGAGTGAAGAGCTGGGTAGCAGCTGGAATCTCGTCCTTTCCGGCCTTCTTTCCGTTTTTGAAGGAGGCGAAGACTTCATCTTTCTTTTCTGAGATGTAGTACTGATAGATCCATCCGATGATTTCGACAGATTCCGTATCTTCCTCGTTGATAGCATTCGCTGTCTTCGTGATTATGGATTCTGAAGAGAGAAGATCATCAGGAAGTAGCAGATCTGTATAGTCCTCAATCTTTTCAAAGAGTAGGGGAAGGCTGTTATTGAGGTGGTTGCATGATGCGACAAGAAGGATGCGGTATATCTCAGCCTGCGGGTTCTTCGAGGCGATTGAACCATCAACAAGTCCTCTGATCCTCTCCTGATCTTTTGTGCTTCGGACAACATCCTCATCTATGATTCCAGAAAGCGCCTCAGAAAGGATTTCAGGAAGGGTCTTTCCTTTTGCCGGAGAGACTATCAACGTGGCATTGTATCCTGATGCATCCATGAAGCGGAGAGCAGAGATTCTGTTGAACCATGTGTATGCGACTTCCTCGACAAGGGCATCTTCATTACCTTTGAGTTCATCAAGATGCCTGCCCAGTGCATTCACTGCATTTCTGTTCTCGATGAGGTCGATTGAGGCATCACCTTTCTGAATCAGGTTGAGTCTGGCCCTTACTTCCTTCTGTAGCTGTATTCTTGCTTCATATGCAAATCTTTCGAGTGCGCTTCCCTTCATATTATTCCACCGTGTATCCTTCGTTAATTCTGTCCATCATTTCCTGCTTGAGCTTCTCAATGAATGCAGTTACATCATCTGCCGTCCTGATAGGAGCAGTGACGTGAGACGCCTGGATTGCTGAAAGTCTGATGATCTTCTTCTCCCGGGCTTTTTTCTTGCCTTCTTCAAGAAGTGCTGTTATCGTATGTTTCGTATTCTTGATAGTGAATGTATTTGTATTATTGAGCTCATCAATGGAGGAAATAGCTGCTATCTTCGTCTTTGCAGTTGTTACCAGGCCGTTGATATAACCTTTTTGGTCTTCATCAAGCAGACGATAGGCAGTCTCTTTCTGGACAGACTCCGCATACTTCTCAAAATCCTCAAGAGCATCATTCTTTGCTTTGGTCACAAGCTGGGCGATGCTGAGCTTAAGCGCACTGATATTCTTTTCGAGTTCAGGGATCGATGAGTTGCTGTAGAGATTCTTATCATTCAGTATGTTGATGATCTTATTCCAGGATTCTGTGTCAAGCTGATCCTTTATACTCTCATTGCGTCTGATGAGGTGTTCTGCCTCCTCATACTTTTCAATGTTTTCCTTTCTGTTGGTAAATGAGAGGAACTTGTCAAAGTGTTCTTCTTTTGCATCAAGGATTCTCTCGCTTATATCTTCGAACTCATCGGAGAAGAACCAGAGGTAATCCTGTCCTACGGCATTCTGAAGAAGCTTCAGCTTGTCCTTTATGGTCTCTGTAAATGGATATCTGAGTGAATAGGCCTTGTCCCTTACAGCATCATATACTTCTTTGATTGCCTTTGCTGCCATCCCGGCAGTGTTCTTCGCATCATCATAAGGACATTTCATGTCTGTGAAGTCATAAATGAAGGTCTTAAGCTCCTTGATCTTCTTTGGATCGATATCCTGACAGAGCTCGATAACAGTCTGTCCATACTGTGAAGATGAGAATAGGAAACCCTTCAGTGTAGCAGGATTTTCAACGACCTTACCATCCTTCTTGATATTGATGAGGCTCTTCCTCATGAGGAGGATGAGGTTGTAGATCAGCGCTGTCTCCGGCCAGCCATATGGCTTTTTCCTGAACTTTTCGAGAAGGGATGAGATGGTTGTTGTGATCCTCTCCTTATCGATTCTCAGCTGGTTGAGAATCTGTGTCTCAGCTTCAGATGGAGTCTCCTTGAAGAGCTCTGAATCAACATTCTTGTCGATAAGTCCTCTTGCATTCATCTCCCCTGATGATTCCTTCGTGACCATCTTAAGGTTAGGGTAGACCTTCTCGATGAGTATCTGGAAAGCTTTCTCAACACGTGCATCGATTTTTGGGGAAGCTGTCACATCAAGAGCTGTTCCCGAGACATAGAACTCAGCTTCGCTCATCATGTTCCTGACTACACTTTCAATTTCTTCACGTCTTGTTGTGTTCCTCTCTCCTTTTGCTTTGAGGACTTTCTCCCTGTCTTCAGAGACGGTCATTCCAGCATTGTTTTTTACATACTGTTTTGTCTTAAGGTAGAGAAGAAGATCGTCTGCAAGCCTCTTATCTGGCTTTAAAAGCATCACAAGCTCTGTATCCGGAGATGTGAGAGTATCCCGGTACTCAGGATGCGAATCGCTTCCGCTGAAGGGAGAGAGTATATTGATGCTGAGCTCAGCATTCCTTGAGACAACAGTCTCGCCGTCAATCTTCCTTGAGAACTGGTAGCTTACGAGATTTCTCTCATCTTGAGCCTTTGTCACACCGGAAAGTATGTTGTCATATATGATTGCCTTGACTTCATCAGTAAGATCCTTCGGAGGAACATAGGTTTGCTTTATCTCCTCCTCGACATCCTTTTCCTCGTTTGTCAGGAAGTCGTACTGGTCACCATTACGCTGGATGTAGGTTTCCTTCGTAAGCCTCAATAATGCCTCTTCTGTCTTCTCGACAAGCTCTGCAGGGTTGTCATTGAAGCTTGTAAGTAAGAGTACGCTGAGGTTGTGAGCAGTCGGTTTGAATTCCCTCTGAAGATATTTCACAAGAAGGAGTGTCTTCAGAACTCTGATGGCAAACGGATTATCAACTATGTTGTTCTCAGCAAGATCTATCGATCTCTTAAAGTTTTCTTTCAGAAGATCCTTCAGACCGTCATACATCACGTCATAGGGAATAAGTGATGTTCCGACGTTCGAATCTTCTTTCTCAGCAAAGTCCCTGAGAACCTTGTGGAATACATCAAGCATGGATCTTGCTCCAGTGGATGTATATTCCCCGGGGAAGGCATTGTGCAGCGAAAGGGTCTCTAGGGTTGTCTTGAACATGTCGAACTGGTATGTGACAAATGGATATGTTGTTACAAATTCATCCTTGTCCCTGTAGACCCTGTATTTCTTCGGCCCGTTCACGAACTGGAAGAGCGTGTTGAAGTTCTCCTTCTGGATTTCATATGCAGATCCGACAATCTTCTTTCCTTCCTCATTCTTCTCAAGGAGCCTTTTCTGAATGACTTCATTGACGTTGGCATTGGACAGGGACATCTTCACATAGAATCTGCCCATGATCTTGCTTATGTCAGTCTTGTCCTGTTTGTCGAGGTTCTTCACAAACTTTTCAAGCTCATCCTGGCTTGTGACCATGACCCAGGATCTGTTGCCTGTGACAGAACTGAGGCTGGTTGCAATCTCCTGGAGATCAACCATGAGACGGCTAGATCTTGCGACGAACTGGCCGACTTCATCCACAAAGAAGTTGAGACGGAAGTCAGAGCCTTTTGAATCCATGTATTCCTTTACCTGTACGGCAAAGTCGTGAATGCTGATTTCTGCCTCATAACTGTCGAGGAGATCCTGATCTTCTGCATTTCCTGTGACCTCGGCAAAAGCCTTGATGATATGTCTGTTGTTGATGTTCGGCTTCTTTCTTGCCTCTTCCCAGACCTTGCCTGAAATCTGATTGAAGGTTTCTTTGAACTTCTCAAAGAGCCCTTCCTTATCGAGTTCCATCTCGAATGCGGCGATTTTCGGATTGTTTCCATAGTAGCCGCAGTGCTCGTAGAATTTTCTCTGGAATATGTGGAGAATCGGCTCTGATTTATCGTTCTGATTATACTGGACGATGTTGAAGAGGATGCTCTCAGATGGAATACCTGCAGCCTTTCTCATCTGGCCAAGGAGCATCGGATTGTCATTTAGCTTGTTATCGAAATATGAGACTGCTTTCTTCCCGTCAATGTCGCTGTTTGCGATGAGGTAAGAGAGGATCTTCAGGAGGTGTGATTTACCACAACCGAAGAAGCCTGAGATCCAGACCCCGTTGTAGACTGGATTATGCTCGTTATATTTCTCAAAAAAACCGTCAAGGCAGTTTGCGACTTCATTCGTGATTACGTATTCGCTGAACTCTTCTCCGAGAGTGGACTGGCTATCAGTATTGATAACTCCATTTATGTCTCTGGCAATCTGATTGGTAAAGATGGACTCAAATTTAAGTGACATCAGCGAACCTCCGTGAATATATTGAATGCTCTGTAGTAATTCTTGTGTTCAAGCTTTCCGAAAAGCTGCAAGGCTGAACTGCCTGTGATCTTGTCGTAATTGCCCGGATAGAAGACGACTATCGGTACGAGCCTTTTTAGAAGGGGTGGAAGCTTCTCAAGAAGCGTATGGACTCTTATGAAAGGATAAGATTCCCCGATACCGTTCATGAGAACGAGATCCGGAATGCTATCATTGATAATCGAGGCAACCTTCGGCGCAAACTCCGTGTCATTGTCGAGTACCCCCTCGAAGTCCTCCATGATGCTTTTGTGTGTAAGAGAAGACTCTTCAAGATAATCCTCAAAGTCGCCTGAATCCTTGAGCATTTCGATCATGATTTCATAGACATTGAGATGCAGAACTTTCCTGCCTTTCCTTGTCAGATTCTTATCAAGATTCTCTACCATGTCGTTGTATGAAGAGACTTCTTCTGGAGGGAAGGCACATATGTAGTTAGGAATCTCAGCACCGACATACTTTTTCTGGATGAACTTGTCATCATCGAGGAGTTCCATAAGGTATTTGTATCTTTCGTTGTAATCCATTTCTTTCCCATTCATCTCATCGCTCCATGAATACAGGGAAGTATCGGATGTCACTTCCAATCAGTGAGGCCACTTCCCTTGAGAGGGCAGCTTCCTTGAGTTCGTTTGAAGAGGATAGATAGCCTACATTCCTGAGATTTCCGAAAAGGACTGATCTTGCCTTGGCTCTGGATGTCTTCCCGATATCCTCTATCTCCTGATGCTCATGACTTTCCCTGGAGAGAAATTCGTTCCAGTCTCCTGTAGAAAGAAGGAAGTCATGATGATTGAATTTCTGATTTATTACTGTATCAGCAAACTTGCCGATCAAAGGGTATGTCCGGCAAAATGAGAGCCACATCATAGCCCTCTGGCTGGCAATATCGCTATCAGAGAGCAATGACAGTTCATCTTTCGTCAGCTCTTTTAGAAGCTTGATGGTATATGCAAGATACCTCTCTGCCGAGGCAATTTTCTCAATCTGCATCAGATTGTTTTCCAGTGCCTCTTTCCGGCAGAGATTCCAATCGTTGCATTCATTATGTTTTTTTGCCAGCCATGATGCTGGATTGATTGCCAGACCGGATATGGTTGGAAGAAAAAGTGCAATATTCATTCTTCAGTCCTCTGTCTGCTACGGTATGATTTTGTTCTTCTGTCTTCTGGCTTGGGTGAAGCGGTAGGAATGAGCCAGACTGTGCCTTTCTTCACAGCACCTGGTATCAGATTCCGATCACAATAATGGATAATCATCCTGGTGGTGATTCCCCAGCTTTCTGCCATTTCCCTGGCTGTTGAATAATCGTCAATTGAAAGCATACTGATAGTGTATTTCTTGTTTAGGAAATTTTCAATTAATAAGCAACTCAATCTTGGAAATAGCAATAAAAAAATTTTGTTATGATTCTGAATCTGATAGAAATGTATACGTTGGGCAAGATAAATAAGGGGCGTTCACGTTAAAAACGTAAGTCTTGAAATATCAATACGTTATAGCGTGTATCTCTCGAAGAGATTTCGGGAGGATGGTACACGCTTGTTTTTGAGGTGCATGTTGCCTTTTCAACACGGGAAAATCGGTATGGAGCGACATGTCGAATTTATAATTTTGTATTGAATTTATAAAAATGTACTGTTACAATACAGTTAATAGGAAATAAGAATGCTATCAAGAGAGTTGGTGGAAAAAGCCTGGGAAATCCTTCCTACAAACAAGCGGTCGGTCATTGCTACTTTGGACAATGCCAGCAGAAGCATTGTGTCTGAGATGAGGAACAGTCCTCAGCATACACTGCAATATTACAATGCTTTGTCATCGCTGTTAGATAAGGTCATCGTAGAAATTGCATCAAGGAATATCTTCGATGCACCAGAAGGTTGGTTCTATTCGTTTGAGGTGACCAACAAGGATGCAGCCTTGTATATCCGACATGTTTCTGCCATTCAGGAAGATGAAGAGGGTAATGTCATTTTTGATATCGATGAGAGATTCCGGTTAATTAACTACCCGGTTGGGCTGCTCACAGTCGAACAATTTGCATCACTCTCTAAGATTGAAGCTGGTACTGTTCGGCAATGGATTCGTAGGGGTAAACTAAGGAGTGCAATCAAAGTCGGAGGTGAGTGGAGAATACCGGAAATATCGGATCCACCAACAAGAGGTTTTACGCCAGTACGATATTACAACAATGGTCATTTCTTTTCTTTTCCGAAGGAGTTTGGCGTATCGCTTAATCAACATCCTTGTGTCATCGATATCTGCAAGGCAAAAGATGAAAAGGGGTACATGGTTCTATTCGATTATGCTCCTGCCATCATTTCCCAGAGACTTCTGACAGATGCGGAAAGAGAAAAACTGGAGCTTATGCTTATTGGTAATCCGAATATTACCAATTCAGCCTCTGTTGTTGGAAAGTGGCCGAAAGTAAAAGAGGTTGAGAGGTTGGTATCGATTCGTCGTTCCGGTGGTATGAGGCTTCCAGAAGGATGGAATGAGAATTTGTTCTGACACATGAGGAGGTATTTTGTGTCAATTTCTGTCAATGATGAATTCAGAGAAGAAAAAGAATGTGTGTATAAGGGTAGGAGGTATATTGTCCGAGATAACGGTGCGGTGATGAGGCTTTCCGATTCGACAGGACGCAAAACAAAGAATGATGATGTCTGGACATTTGGAACAAAGGATAGAGCTGGGTATCCTGCAATTGGAGGAGTCAGAGTTCATTTGATTGTTGCAGCTGCCTATCTTGGAGAGAAGGCCGATCCAACCCTTGTTGTTGATCATAAGGACACAATCAAGGTCAACAACAGACCCTCAAATCTTCACTATGTCACACGATTAGAAAACCTTGTAAATAACCCTCTGACAAGAAAGAAGTTAGAGCATGCTGTCGGCTTGCCCATTGAAAAGATCATTGAAAATATTGATGTACTCCACAACCTGAAACTTCCTCCAAATTTGGCATGGGTGAATTCAGTATCACAAGCCGAAGCAGATGTTATGTGGCTAAAAATGGAATACATTACTTCCCGTCCTGTCGATTTCTCCAAAGGAATGCGCTCTGTCACAGATTACGCTATACAAGCTGATGGCTGGTTTCCTAAAGGGGAATTCCCCTGTTGTCCTCAGCATGATAATTCCTCATTGAAGGAATATGCAGACAATCTTTCAGTTGGGTGCACCGTGTTTCATCATCAGTACAGGGATTACACAGTTGTGGATTTTGGTATTTCGGAAGATGGGAATACACTGGCAATAAAATGCATAGATTCACAGTCCGTAAAACAGAACATACTCATAAAAATCAACTATAGCGATAAGAAATGGTTTATTCATAAATGTGATAGGTTTTTCAGTGAAGAAGGCTTGGAGAAATACTATACCATTGCGTTAGGGCATGAATGGACTGGAGGCAATATTATCGATGATTACTGCTAAGGCAGAATTTCTGGAAATACACTAAAAGGAGAGTAATATGAGGAAATCTTTTATTATACCAATCCTAGTACTGCTACTATTCTCATCATGTAATTCGCTGGAAGCTGTTTCATCAGCAATGGAAACTCCGGCAGAGTTTTCTGCACGAATGGAAGCCAACATAAAGCCAGCAGAATGGACAACTCACGAGGGGACGCTGAAAGATCCTGTTCCGATTGGTGAATTCGGCGAGTGGGGAATTTATCACGAGAACCGTATGCTCGACCAGAGGACAGATTATATAGTTCGGCTGAAGGTCAATTATTCAGTCAGGGGAGAAAAGGCACTCGAACTTTATAACACCTATCAGCGGGAAGAAGCAGAGTATGAAGCAGCTTATTCAATCTATTATCACAATTCTTACGAAGAGTATGTGCCGAAGAGAGGAAATGAGCTCATCATCGTTAATCTCTCAATCGGCGCTGATTCCGAGGAGAACACTCCTCTTCCGCTTGCTCCTTCAGATTTCAATCTTGCTACCTCAAACGGAGTAAAGATCTCAAGTGGAAAGAACTGGGCATGGGATTATTTTGACTATTATGAGCTTATTGATTTTGAACTTTATCCAGGTGGTGAAGCATCTGGTAATATCGTTTATGAAGTTCCACAAGGAAAAGACGTGTATCTTGAATTTGTAGGAATATGGTTCAAGGTGGAGTAAATATGTATTCCAATAAGAGAATTGTCAAACTAAGTGCAATACTTGGACAAATTATGAAGTTCAGATTCGAACAACTCCATAGGAGATTTGAATCCAAGAACTTTCCTGGGGAGTGTAATTCGTTTTGTGGACATTCCCTCTTAGCTAGTCGGAAGAAGGAAAATGATCTGTAGCTGAGGCTGCAGCTGCAGCCTTTTGCTAGCCATCAGAAGTATAGATGCATGCAGAGGCGCTGTCAACGAATATCGCTGGCAGTGCCTTTCCCATCACTCGATCAGTTGATCCAAATCAGGCAAAATCCTCATCACTTATCCTGCCGGGGAACGAGATCATCAGCTGGGATATGATCAGGCCCCAGTTACGGGGCTTGCCGTACCACTTGGCCGTTGTGTCCCTCATCGCAAGGAAAAGAAGCTTGAAGAGCGAATCGTCTGTGGGAAACACCGTCCTTGTCTTCGTGACCTTCCTCATCTGTCTGTTGAAGCCCTCTATGGCATTGTTCGTATAGATCAGGCTCTGCATCTCATAGGATACTGGAAGAAGGATGTCAGCTCGTTCCAGTTGCCCCTCCAGCTCTTTAATGCGGATGGATATTTCTTCCCCCATTTCGAATCGAATACATCGAGCTGCTCTCATGCCTCCATGCTTATAAAGACACAGAGGACAGCAATCATTGATGAAAGCAGATAGCTGCCGAATTTCAGCATGATGTAGTTATCGAGTCTGGCCTGGTGGTTGAAGTAGAACTTCGCATCGTAGCGCTTGTTCTTGGCTTCCTTCTTCTTCCTGAAGCCTCTGAAATCCTCGTCTGTGAAGAAACCTTTCGCATATTCACCGAAAGTCATCTTGTGATTTTCTCTGTCAAACTTGTGCCAGTCCTCACGCAGCATTGTCTCTGCAAAGGCGATATCTTTACGCATGTCTCGGTTCCTGTGCTGAACTTTTCCTGTACGGCATATGCTCGAAAATCACGTAAATGTTCTTCTTTCTAGCTCGCTTGATGAATCAGTATGCTCTCTCAAGGTGTACGCAAACCTTCTTCTAAAATTGTACTTTAAACACTGGGTTTTTCGGACCTTTTGCGGTCCCTTGGACGGATTTTGGGCTTTTTGAAAAAAATAACTCCTTGTGACAAGGAGTTAACTTTCTTGGTTTAGTGCCGCCTCCAGGAATCGAACCAGGCACACAAGGATTTTCAGTCCTTTGCTCTACCAACTGAGCTAAAGCGGCATCGTTGACTTGCTTTCAACGGCATTAATGTAGCAAAGAATCGCAACAATATCAATATATTTTTATAAAAAAAAGAGAATAAAAAAATTTATGTTTGTATTTCATTGTTATATAAAGATTAGAATATCAAGCAATTGAATATTTCTGTTGTTTTTTAAGGAAAAACTTGTTTTCATTTTTTAATAAAACAATTACAGTTTGCTAAAATCTTTGTTTTGTCTTTCATGAACAATCAGACCATAAACATCTTCAATCTGAGGGATCATACTCTCAGATTTTGATATAAGAAACACGCAATTGGAAGAGTATAGTGCAATTACAGGCTTGGTAATACTCCTATTTTCTCCGATTCTGCTTATATTATTTACCAATTACGTTTTTTTAAGTATGCTTAGCTTGACGAAATCATATGCATATACATCGCATCATGGGAGGGATGATTTGTCGAGACTCATTACTCAGCGTGCCATTGCTTCCGCATTCAAGGACATGTTGAAAGAGATGCCTTTCAATAAGATCACGATTGGAGACTTGTCGGCCAGGACAGGTATAAACAGGCAGACCTTCTATTATAATTTCCATGATATCTATGACCTTACTCTTTTCATGCTTGAGGATGAGCTTCTTCCTCTGATAGGAGACGAGAAGGATTTCAGCACCTGCATGCTGATAATCTACGACTATCTGCTCAGCCATAGGCAGATGGTGCTCAATATCTACCATCATGTCGAGATCGACGAGATGAGCCGGAGGTTTGAGCCTGTAATAAAGAGCATGGCAAGCTCGATGGTGGACGATGTGATAATCGATTATCCCTTGAAAACCGATGACAGGATGGTGGCGATCAAGTTCACTTCGCTTATGATCAAAGAGTTCATCATGGGATGGATTGGCATGGGCGCGCCGGAGCAGAGAGATCGTTTCTCCCATTTTGCAGATCTGCTTGAATACAATATGAAAAGCACCATCAAATTCCTTCATGAAGGAACCTGAAATTTTTTACATTTGCTTCTGTTTGTAAAAAAACAGTACAACCCGCAACAACCGTTCATAGCTGTTTTTTCTTCTGTATGCCCATACTATGATGCATAGGAGAATGAAAAATGGACATACGCACCAAAACTGTTGAAATGGGTTTCAACAAAGTATATGAATATCTCGATCACAATCCGGAGGAGAATCTTCCGAAAATTCTTTCGATAGTCAGGAAAGCAATGCCTGATAAGGAATATGACAGCAAATTCAAGATGTTCGAGATGGCCATCCAGGATAAGGACAGCCCTTGGCATAAGCTGCTTATATCACTTTGGACGGATATCGATGCCGATGTAAGGAAGACCGCGTTCCGCAATTTCATAGTAAATGCATTCTTCCGCTGGTCGCAGACCCAGAAAGCCAACGAGAAGGAGTATGGGTTCAGGGCGCCATGGACGATGCTGATTGATCCCACTTCCGCATGCAATCTGCATTGCACAGGCTGCTGGGCGGCCGAATACGGAGACAGGCTCAATCTGAGTTTTGATGATCTTGATGATATCATCGAGCAGGGGAAGAAGCTCGGCATCCATATGTTCCTCTTCTCTGGCGGCGAACCGCTTGTCAGGAAGAAGGATATAATCGCACTGTGTTCAAAGCATTCCGATTCTGAGTTTTTGGCATTTACAAACGGCACGCTCATAGACGAGGAATTTGCTGATGATATGCTGCGTGTGAAGAACTTCATTCCGGCAATAAGCGTGGAAGGATTCGAGAGCGCTACGGATGCAAGACGCGGGGATGGCACTTACCGCCGTGTTCTGAAAGCCACTTCCATTTTGAAGGAAAGGAAGCTTCCTTTCGGCTTCTCCTGCTGCTATACCTCGCAGAACACCTCCTGCATCGGGTCCGAGGAGTATTTCGACTGGATGATCGACTGCGGCGCAAAATTCTGCTGGTTCTTTACTTATATGCCGGTTGGAAAAGGCGCACCTACAGATCTTATGGTATCAGCAGAACAGCGTGCTGAGATGTATCATAAGATAAGGGAATTCAGGAAAACAAAGCCCTTGTTCACTTTGGATTTCTGGAATGACGGAGAGTATGTCAAAGGATGTATCGCCGGAGGAAGATATTACTTCCATATCAATGCAAACGGGGATGCGGAACCCTGTGCCTTCATCCATTACTCGGATAGCAACATACATGAAAAGAGCCTTATTGAGGTTCTTTCATCGCCTCTCTTTGCCGATTACAGATCAAAGCAGCCTTTCAACTGCAATCATTTAAGGCCATGTCCTCTTCTCGACAATCCTGACAGGCTTATGACTATGGTGAACGAGACCAAGGCTAGGTCCACAGACCTTGCCGCTCCTGAAGAAGTGGAGGAGCTTGCAGGAAAGTGCATGGAGAAGGCTGAAAAATGGGCGCCGGTTGCCGATGAGCTCTGGAGACAGAAGGAAGGCGTAAGATGAGAAGGCAGTTCACTTCCGAAGCCGTGACCATCGGACATCCGGACAAGGTCTGCGATCAGATTGCGGATGCGGTTCTTGACGAGCTGCTGAAGCAAGATCCTCTTTCCCGCTGCGCCTGCGAGGTCACGGTCGAGCCGGGGCTTGTGCATATCATGGGAGAAGTCACGACAGAGGCCGATGTGGATTATGAGGGCGTCGCAAGAAAGGTCATACGGGATATCGGCTATGTTAGGCCCGAATATGGATTTGATGATAAGGTTCCTGTAAAGGTTTCCCTGCATGAGCAATCTCCCGATATCGCCCTTGGCGTGGATGATCCTTCCGGCGACCGTACTAACATCGGTGCCGGAGACCAGGGCATGATGTTCGGCTATGCATCTGCAGAAAGCGAGTGCCTAATGCCCCTTGCGGCGATTTTGTCCCGCAGATTGGCAATGAATCTGACAGGAGCCCGTCAAAATGGGGTGCTTCCATATCTCCGTCCGGATGGAAAGAGCCAGGTGACCGTTGAATATGATGGAAAAAAGCCTGTAAGGATTGCCGCTGTCGTCCTTTCTGCACAGCACGATCCAGATGTTTCGATAGAAAAGCTGCGCGGCGATCTTATGGAAACTGTAATAAGAAAAACGCTTCCTTCTGATATGCTGGATAGAAATACGAGGATCTATATCAATCCGACAGGACGCTTTGTTCAAGGCGGACCAGCCGCCGATACAGGGCTGACCGGCCGCAAGATCATCGTCGATACTTATGGCGGATATGCGCATCATGGAGGCGGAGCATTCTGCGGAAAGGACCCTACAAAGGTCGACCGTACTGCAGCCTTGATGCTCAGGCATGTTGCAAAGACGATCGTATCTTCACATGTTGCAGATGAGTGCGAGCTTCAGGTTGCTTATGCCATAGGGGTTGCAAAACCTGTTTCCCTATCGGTCTGCACCTTTTCCCAGAACGATCATTTGGATGAGAAGCTTGCAGACTGGGTCGTTTCTAATTTTGATCTCAGTCCTGCCGGAATGATCAAGTATCTCGATCTGAGAAAACCGATATACTACAAAACCGCAGGCAATGGCCCCTTCGGCTGGAATGACGGGGTCTATTCATGGGAAAATGTAGATCAAGATGCTGTAAAAAACCTTGAAACCCTTTGCTAAGTAGCCAGATTATGGGGTTTCAAGGGGAAATATTGCCCTTTTATGGGCTATTTTTCTGAGGAAATAAAATGAAGGAATATCTAGAAGATAAGCAAGAAGTGCTGAAAGGGCTGAATTCGACTGAAAGCGGCCTTTCAGATGAAGAGGCTGCGGCCAGATATGAGGCTCACGGCCCCAACAAATTGAAAGAGAAGGAAAAGGACAGCAACATAAAAAGATTTTTTCAAAAATTGTCCGATCCGATGCTGATCATCCTGATGGCCGCAGCTGTCCTTTCTGTAATCACATCCTCTGTGTCAGGAGATGTGGAATGGACGGATGCAATCATCATATTGATTGTCGTTCTCATCAATGCTGTTTTAGGCGTCGTGCAGGAGTCAAAGGCGGAAAAAGCCATTGAAGCCTTGCAGAACATGTCCAAGGCAAAATCGAAAGTCAGAAGGAACGGTAAGCTTACTGCGATCATGAGCGAGGAGCTGGTGCCTGGGGATATCATTGAACTTGAAGCCGGGGACAGCGTTCCAGCAGATGCCAGGATCCTTATGTCCGCCTCTATGAAAGCCGAGGAAGCCGCTCTTACCGGAGAATCGGTTCCTGTTGACAAGATTTCCGACAAGCTTTCAGGCAATGAGGTTCCGCTTGGAGATAGGAAGAATATGGTGTACATGGGTTCTTCTATCGCATACGGACGCGGAGAGGCTGTTGTCGTATCGACAGGAATGGATACGGAGATGGGAAAGATTGCTGCCGCCATTTCGAGCGCCGCGGATAATGAGACGCCTTTGCAGAAGAAGCTTGACCAATTGTCAAAGGTTTTGACATGGCTTGTTCTTGGAATATGCGTAGTCATGTTCGCATTCAATCTCATCGGCATGGCCATCAAAGGTGATATCCATCTTGCCGGCGTTATCGATACATTCATGGTCGCCATATCGCTTGCTGTTGCCGCAATACCAGAGGGGCTGGCTGCAGTTGTGACGATCGTGCTTTCGATCGGTGTTACAAAAATGAGCCGCAAGAATGCCATAATTCGTAAGCTTACCGCAGTAGAGACTCTTGGGTGCACGGAGGTCATCTGTTCGGATAAGACAGGCACTCTCACGCAGAACAGGATGACTGTCGTGGATTCATATGGGGAGGACAAGAGGCTTCTGGCAAAAGCCATGGCTCTTTGCTCCGATGCCCATATGGGGGATGATCAGAAAGCCGAGGGAGAGCCTACCGAGGCTGCGCTTGTAAATTGGGCCTTTTCTCTGGATATGAACAAGGATATCCTTGAAAAGGGTTCTCATAAGAGGGTCGGGGAGGCGCCGTTCGATTCTCAAAGGAAGATGATGAGCACCATCCATACAAACGAAGAGGGCGGCTATGTGCAGTTTACAAAGGGTGCTCCCGACATGCTCCTTTCAAAGTGCACGAAGATATATTCAAACAAAGTAGTCCGGGATATGAATGACGAGGATAGAAAGGCCATTCTTGCTGCGAACAAGAATTTTGCAGATAAGGCCTTGAGGGTTCTTGCAGGTGCGATGAGAAATCTTGAGTCGGTTCCTGAGAATACATCTCCCGATTCGCTTGAGCATGATTTGATATTCCTTGGCCTTGCCGGAATGATAGATCCGATCCGTCCGGAGGTGAAGGATGCCATCAAGGAGTGCCGCAGCGCAGGAATAAGGCCGATTATGATCACAGGTGACCATATCGATACCGCTGTTGCCATCGGCAAGGAGCTTGGAATCATAAATGATAAGAGCGAAGCCATCACCGGGGCAGAGCTCGACAAGCTGTCGGATGAGGAGTTTTTGAGGAGCCTCGATAAATACTCGATTTATGCCCGTGTCCAGCCTGAGCATAAGGTGAGGATTGTCAAATCCTGGCAGCAGAAGGGAAAAATAACGGCAATGACCGGCGACGGCGTCAATGACGCGCCTTCGATCAAGAATGCCGATATAGGAATCGGGATGGGCATTACCGGAACCGATGTGACTAAGAGTGTAGCGGACATGGTCCTGGCAGATGACAACTTTGCTACAATCATTGTTGCGGTAGAGGAAGGACGTAAGATATATGACAATATCAGAAAGACGATCCAGTTCCTTCTTTCGTCCAATCTTGCGGAAGTCGTTGCTGTGTTCGTATCCTCCCTTTTCGGGATCACGCTTCTCAAGCCTACGCATCTCTTGTGGCTGAACCTGATTACGGATACTTTCCCTGCTGTCGGACTAGGAATGGAAAACGGTGATGATGAGATCATGAAAAGGCCTCCGAGGTCTTCAAATGAAGGGCTTTTTGCAGGACACCTGGGGGCTAACTGTGCTATTCAGGGAATCGCGCTTGCTTTGATAACGCTTGTCTCTTATGCGGCAGGGGAGATATTTGAAAACGGGGCCATCCATTTGGGCTTATCGAGCGAGGATGGGATGACCATGGCCTTTTTGACGCTTTCCATGGCGGAAATCTTCCATTCGTTCAATATGAGATCCTTGGATAAATCCATTTTCAGGCTGAAAAACCATAACAGGATCCTGTATTCAACCCTGATATGCTCCTTCCTTTTCACTTTGGCTGTGCTCTACATACCGTTCTTAAGCGATGCATTCAGCTTTACGCATATATCCTTTGCCGAATTCCTCATAGCTCTTGCACTTGCTTTCTTGATAGTACCGGTTGTCGAGATCCAGAAGATGGTCCAGAGAAAAAGGGCATCGTGATATCAGGACGGGGATGCTTTGTCCTAAAAAAGAAGATGTGGATGCATGTCTAATGATTTAGCAGGACAAAAATGCATCCCTTCTTCTTGATAATGATCAAAGCAAGGAATAAAATCCTATTTATGAAAGTAAGACTTATAGGTGCTGGCGCAGTTGGCGTCGTGGTAGCCGCTAAATTGAACTATGTCTCCGATTTTGCTTTGATTGCAAAAGGGGAGAGAAAAGATAAATACGAGCATGGCATTTTTTTAAACGGCACTAGGATTGATTTCAAGGTCTTGTCCCCCGATGAGGCAGACAAGGCTGATTTGCTGATCGTTGCTGTCAAGAACTTCCAGCTTGAGGATATCCTTGATGATATCGCTCCTTTTGTAGGGGATGATACCGCCATAATCTCTCTTTTGAATGGAATAGATGCCGAAAGGATCCTTTGTGAAAAATTCGGATTTGAGAAGGTGCTTTATGCGTTCATTACAGACCTTTCAAGCAACCATTCTGGTGTAGAGACGGTCTGTTTCTCAAACAGTGGCACCATAATTTTCGGAGAAAAGGATAATTCCGCCACCGCCAGGGTGGAAAGGATTGCAAAACTCTTTGAAGAGGCGGGGCAGCGTTTTGTCATTCCAAAAGACATCATGCATGAAAAGTGGTGGAAGTTCATGCTCAATACCTGCTATAACACGCTTTCTGCGATCCTTGATGCCGATTATTGCGCCATGTGCGACAATACATCGTTTGTCAGAGCGGTGCGCCTGGTTGCAAAAGAGGTGCAGATAGTTGCTAAAGCCGAAGGAATAAGCATCACTCAGGATGATATCGAAGAAATGATAAGGCGGGTGGGAGCTCTTACTGACCATGGGAAAACCAGCATGCTTCAGGATGTGCAGGCCGCAAGGGAAACAGAGAACAGGTATTTTGCAGGCGCCGTTTCCCGGCTGGGCAAGAAACATGGAATAGCCACACCTTTTGTGGATTTCTCTTCGATTCTTCTGGAAGCCAGGAGGCATGTGGTTGAAAAGTATTGAGGCATCCCTGACACATGAGACGCTTTTGGAGCTTTTTGGCTATGACTATAAGAAGGCGTATGGCTTTTTTTCCCTGCTGAGGGAGAAGTTTGATCTTGACTCTCCGCTTCCTGCTTATTCCAACAGGGCCTCGTCCGTACTGAAAATCAAGGAGGAGGATATCAATTTGCACTGGCGAGGCGTGAGGGCCGCATACGATAGGATCAGAGCCCCGTATGAGATAATCGATGAAAAAAGCGTTTTCTTTTCACCTTCTCTCACTTCTTCTGAGTTTCCTGTTCCGTTCCTTTATGCCGTAGGCAACCTTTCTTTGCTCTCTAAACCCCGCTTGACGGTGCTCGGTACATTGGCCCCGAGCGAGATGGGGGTGGAGATCGCTGCAGAAGCTGCGGATTTTGCTTTTGAGAAGAAGCTGGTGCTCTTCTGTCCGCTGATGGTCGGCGTCTCCAGCCTGTCGATGGCTGAAATGCTTAAAAAGAGCGGAAACGTGATAGCCTTTTCTTCCCAGTTTCCGACAAAGGCTCCTAACGAACAGCTGAAGGCCCAGATGATTGACATAATGAAACGCGGAGGCCTTATAATAAGCCCGTTCGGACCCGCGGCGAAAATGGAGAAATGGCACCAGGTGATCCGTAATCGTGCAATCGGGGTCCTCTCTGATAAGGTTTTTCTGGTTGAGGAGAAGGATGGAGGGCCTGCGTGGAGGATATTCGATTCCGTGGATCCGTCTTCCAGCCTGCGCCTTGTTTCCTCCCATATGATGAACAGGACCGGGTATTCGTTCGTGCTTGAGCATATCGTTTCAGGAGCTCTGCAGTTCGATGGCAAGAAGGATTTCAAAAAGCTTTTATCCCCTAAAGTCCGCTTAGCGCGCAAGGCCGGCGCTGACGAACTTACTTTAGATCTGTTTTAACATGCTCCTTTGTTGACCAAGCAGGGCTTAAATACTACTATGTTTCCGTTATGAAAAAGATTACAGCAAATGAATTGAGACAGTTGTATATAGACTTCTTTGTCTCCAAGGGACATAAGCAGATTTCCGGAGCCTCCCTAATTCCGGAAAACGATCCTACGGTCTTGTTCACCACTGCGGGAATGCATCCTCTAGTACCATATATTCTCGGTGCAGAGCATCCTGCAGGCAAGAGACTGACCGATTACCAGAAGTGCATCCGCACCGGAGATATCGACAGCGTCGGGGATCCTCATCACCTGACTTTCTTCGAGATGCTCGGCAACTGGTCCTTGGGCGATTATTTCAAGGAAGAAATGATCGGGTACAGTTTTGAATTCCTTACAAAAGTGCTTGAAATCCCCGTTGAAAAGCTTTCTGTAACGGTTTTCGAAGGGGATGACGAGGTCCCTCGCGATACCCAGGCTGCCGACAGATGGGCTTCTTTGGGAATCGATCGTTCCAGGATTTATTTCATGCCTCGTGAGGACAACTGGTGGGGTCCGGCCGGAGAAACAGGTCCTTGCGGCCCTGATTCTGAAATGTTTTTCGATACCGGGCGTCCTGCATGCGGTCCGGATTGCAAGCCTGGCTGCAAATGCGGAAAATATTTTGAGATCTGGAATGATGTTTTCATGGGATACCGTAAAGAAAAGGACGGAACATACCATGAGATGGAAAGGAAATGCATCGATACAGGCATGGGCATCGAAAGGACGGTTGCCGTCCTTCAGGGCAAGAAGAGCGTTTATGAGACTGAGGTTTTCCAGCCTATAATCCATGCCATCGAAGCTCTCTGCGGCAAGAAATACGGTGAGAATGAAGAAGATGACATCTCCATCCGCATCATCTCCGATCATATCCGCACCAGTGTATTCATTCTTGGTGACCAGAAAGGGGTTGCGCCATCGAATGTCGGGCAGGGCTATATCCTGCGCCGTCTCATCAGAAGGGCAGTGCGCCATGGAAAGAAACTCGGGATAGACCATGAGTTTTTATCCTCGATTGCTGAAGTCGTCCTTTCTCTTTATTCCAAGCCGTATCCTGAGCTCGAGGAGCACAGGGCCTTCATCATGGAGGAGCTTGCCAAAGAGGAAGACAAATTCTCCCAGACTCTTGTCAAAGGGGAAAGGGAATTTGAGAAGATGCTTCCCAACCTGATGAAGGGAAATTCGAGAACTATTTCCGGTCGTCTTGCCTTCAAGCTATATGATACATATGGATTCCCGATCGAATTGACAAAGGAGCTTGCCGCGGAGCATGGTTTTGATGTTGATCAGAAAGGATTCGAGGAATGTTTTGCAAAGCATCAGGAAATTTCACGTGCCGGTGCCGAGCAGCAGTTTAAGGGCGGGCTTGCAGATCATAGCGAGCAGACCACCGCGCTTCATACTGCAACCCATCTTCTTCATGCATCGCTTAGAAAGGTTCTCGGAACGCATGTCGGCCAGAAGGGTTCTAACATAACCGCAGAAAGGCTCAGGTTCGACTTCACACATCCGGAGCCGATGACAAAGGAGCAGATCCAGATGGTGGAGGATCTTGTAAACGATGCGATCAAGAGGGATTTGAAGGTCACCGTCGAGACCATGAGCCTTGACGAGGCTAGGGCTGCCGGAGCGATAGCATTCTTCGATTCGAAATACGGGGAAAAGGTCACTGTCTATACGATTGGTGATTTTTCCAAAGAGGTCTGCGGAGGACCTCATGTAACCCATACGGGCGATATGGGGCATTTCAAAATCTTGAAGGAACAGTCCTCTTCAGCTGGAATCAGAAGAATCAAGGCCGTTTTGGAGAAATGATTTTCAAAGATGGGGAATCCGGAGATTTCGGTTTCCCCATTATTTTTTGATGTTTTTCGGAGCTCATAATGGTTGATGTATATGCATTGGAGGCTAATCTCAGGGGATTGAACAGGAATCTTGAGCGTTTCATGCCTTTTCTTACCCCATCTGGGGTTGTTCTGGGCCTTATTTTAGGTGAGTCGATATCCTGGATGAAGCCCGCGGTCTCCTTTCTGTTTGCTTTTTTGACTTTGATCAACAGCATGAGTGTCGGGGTAAATGATTTTTGTTCGACGATAAAGCATCCAAAACCTATTTTCATTTTTGCCTTGTGCGGATACATCGCAATGCCGCTCCTGGTTTGCCTTTATGTGAATGTTTTCTTTCATGGAAGCAAAGATGTCATTGCAGGATATATCCTTCTTTATTGCATTCCCACGGCTGTGGTTTCCTGCATGTGGTGCGGAATGTACGGAGGAAACATGGCCCTGTCGATCACGATATTGGTGCTTGCAACCTGCCTTGCCCCGGTCATGACGCCTTTTTCTGTGAATCTTTTGGCCGATTCGGATATCAGCTTTGATACGGCGGGGATGATGAAGTCGCTGGTGATGATGGTCGTCCTGCCGAGCCTGGCGGGGATGCTGATAAACTATCTCACCCATGGGCGCTGCAACGATCATGCCGCACCGTGCTTCAAACCTTTTACAAAAATTGCTCTGCTTTTTGTCATCATGATAAACACCTCCCAGGTGGCCTCGAGACTCATAAGCGAGGCTGATTGGAGGTATGTGCCTCAAGTGCTGTCTGCATTGCTCCTTTCTCTATCCGGCTTCGTTCTGGGATGGCTTGCATCCAGGCTTTTTTCCCTGCGCCGAGAGGAGACGGTCTCGCTTGTTTATGCAGTGGGATTGAAGAACATAAGCGCCGCCCTTGTTCTTGCGATAGATTTTTTCCCTCCTGCTGCCGCAATCCCTGTCATTTCGGGAATAGTGCTGCAGCAGACGGTGTGCGCTATAGCCAGCAGGTTTCTTTTTTCTGAAAAAGAGAATCAGGGCTGAGGACTGTTTTCAGCAGCAAGCTGCCCGCATGCTCCTGAGATATCCCTTCCTTTGCTTCTCCTGATCGTGTAGTTTACCCCCATCCTGGCAAGCAATCTTGTAAAATTGTCTATTTCCTTATCTCCAGGTGTTTTGAAATCCATTTCCTCTACAGGATTCCAAGGAATGAGGTTTACAAGCGCATCGAGCCCGCGTGTGAATTTTTGAAGCTCTTTTGCAGATTCCTCATCAGTGTTTATCCCTGAGAGCATGCAGTATTCAAGCGTTATCCTCTTGTTTCCCTGATGCTGGAAAGAAATCAATGCTTTTTTCAAATCGGAAAGAGGGTAGGCTCTGTTGATTTTCATTATCCTGCTTCTTACTTCGTCGTTTGCGCTTACAAGGGAGACAGCAAGCCTGATGGGCAGATCCACTTCCGCAAGCCTGGTTATCGCAGGTACCAGGCCACAGGTGCTTATTGTTATTTTTCTGTAGGAGATTCCGAACCACTGTTCGTCATGCAGACATCTGATGGCCTCCATCACAGGATTGAAATTGGCAAGGGCTTCCCCCATGCCCATGAAAACGATATGGCTTATCGGTTCTCCAAGCTTTTGAAGCTGTACGAACTGTTCCACGATTTCGGAGGCTGTGAGATTTCTCAACAACCCCATGGTTCCTGTTTTGCAGAAAGAGCAGCCCATTGCGCAGCCTACCTGGCTTGAAAGGCATGCGGTATACCTGTCCTTTCCATCTGAAAGCCTTACGCATTCTATGATCAGTCCATCCTGCAGCCTTATTGCAAGCTTTATTGTGGAAAGGCTGTCCATTCTTTCAACCACCTGGGTTGTCAATGCGCTTCCACCTAATCTCTGTCTGTCCTTCTTCGGCAGGCTGGTCATGTTTTCAAAGTCTGTTACCCCTTTTATAAGAAAATCCCTGACAATCCTGGCCTGGAATTTTTTTTCAAGCGATAGGATATGCTGTATCTCTTCAATTTCTTTACAAAAAAGGCTTTCTTTCATTTTTGGATATCTCCTTGGTTGCGAAACAATTATAGAAAGTTACATTGTTGTGCGTATTTTTTCAATACTTTCTTCACTTTACAATGAAAAACGGTTGGGGTAAATTAATCATATGGGCTTGCCCATAATCTTTATATCATAAGGAAAACAAATGAAGAAAAAAATTATTTTGGTTCTTATGCTGATTGCACTTGTCCTTGTTCCGGCCACCGCCGCTTCCTATAAGGGATCCACCGACGATGGAACTGTCGGTGTAGGCCTCAACCTTGGCACCAACACCGGTCTTGGCCTGAAATTCGGATTCGGCAAATTCGATATTCTTGCAAACATCGGTTTGAGCAATTTCCAGGTCACAAAGGACAGCTTCACCCTTGGAGGCGATGTTGCTGTATCCTACCAGGTATATGATATCGAGATCGATAGGAAGAACCACATGCCGATCACTGTCGGACTTGGCGCATCTACAGGTTTCAGGTTTGCAGATAAATTCGGCTTTGATCTGGATATCCTCGTTCCGGTCGGAATCGAGTACACATTCCCAGAAGTGCCCATCAATCTTTATGTACGCCTTGCTCCGGGAATGTCGATCATGGAGAATACGGATCTCAAGGTCGGCTTCGCATTCGCAGGCTACATCGGTGCCCTCTGGATGTTCAACTAATGATTGTTTCCGGATTCCAATTGCTGGGATCCGGATTTTTTTACAGCCTCTTTTATGAAGGCATCATATTTCTTGTCATAGCGTATGGCAAGTTCTGCATGGTCATCCTTCCAAAGATAGGAGAGTATTTCCGCCTTGCCTTTTAAAGCGGGAATGAGCCTGCCGTCATCATTGCATCTTATCGTCAGCTCTTTCATGTTCTCGCTGCTTATTTCAGCCATTGCATCAAGCAGTTCCTTTATTCCCCTGTTTTCTTTTACAGATGTTTCCACGGTCAAGAACTTTGTGCTCTTGAGCTTCAGATACGAAAAGTCATCATAAATGTTATCGCTCTTGTTCAGTACGAGCAGCTTTATCTTTTCCTTAGCCCCAAGCTCTTCAAGAGTGGCCAGTGTAGTCTCGTAGCAGCTGAAGGCATCAGGATGGGAAAGATCTGATACGATTATGATCGCATCCGCATCCAGCGCCTCAGTCAAAGTTGAGCTGAAAGATTCTATCAGGCGGTGGGGAAGATTGGAAATGAATCCTACAGTATCGCTTAAAAGCACCTTTCTTTCTCCTGGGAGCTTCAAAGCTCTTGTTGTGGTATCAAGAGTGGCAAAGAGCTTGTCCTCCACCAGCACGTCGGCTCCTGTAAGAGCCTTCATTATCGAGCTCTTGCCTGCATTGGTGTAGCCGACCAGGGCAAAGGTATATATGTCATTTGCCTTTCTTTCCTTGCTGCGCGTCTGCCTGTTCCTTTTTATCCTCTCGATTTCCTTTTTCAAAAAGCCGATCTTCTCGTCGATCAGCCTCCTTTCAAGCTCGATTCTTCGTTCTCCTTCTCCTTTTGCACCCCTTACGCCGCCGCGCTGCTGCGAAAGATTTTCCTCCCGTGCCTGGAGCCTTGGCTTGAGATACTCGGCCTGTGCTTTCATTATCTGAAGTCGTGCTTCCGGGGAATGGGCGTTCTGGAAGAATATCGAAAGAATTACGTTTTCCCGGTCCACAACCGGGATCTGGAACAGCTTCTCGAGGTTTTTTTCCTGCCTTGGAGATAAGAAGGCGTTTATGACCACCTCTTCTGCCCCGATTTCCTTTGCAACCATAGCCGCTTCTTCTGCTTGTCCCGGTCCGATCAGGAAATTTGGGTTGTCTTCCTTATGTGTCAGCATCTTATGGAAACCCACCTTCAGGCCTAAAGTCGCAAGCAGGCTTCTGATTTCCATTTCTTCTATGTAGGCTTTCCTTTCTCTCTGTCCGGGAGAGAAAAGGGTTATCAGCAAAACAAAACCTTCTTCCATGAAATATGATTATAGCCAAGGGTGGTTAAGCATGTCCATTTATGATAAAGTACATTTCGAGGTGAATATATGGCACTCAATTGTGGTATCGTCGGACTGCCGAACGTGGGCAAGTCAACAATATTCTCGGCTGTCACATCCGCGCCTGCGGAAGCGGCCAACTATCCTTTTTGCACGATAGATCCCAATGTGGGCATGGTCAATGTGCCCGATGAGAGGTTGGACAAGATCGTGAAGCTGATTCCCCCGGAAAGGGTGATCCCTGCCACTGTGGAATTCGTGGACATAGCAGGTCTTGTGAAAGGGGCCAGCAAAGGGGAGGGCTTGGGCAACAGGTTCCTTGCCTCTATAAGGGAAGTCGGCGTGATAGCGCATGTCGTCAGATGCTTCGAGGATCCCGACATAATTCATGTCAATAACAAGATAGATCCGGCCGGAGATATAGAGACGATAAATATCGAGCTCGCCCTTGCCGATTACGATACGGTAGAAAAACGCTACCAGAAACAGGGAAAGCTTGGCAGGGTCAGCAAGGAGCAGCAGAAGGAGAATGAGCTTGTGCTTCCTCTTTATGAGAAATTGATGAAGGGGCTTTCTGAAGGGATTCCAGCAAGGAACATCTTAAGCGATGAGGATGAAAGGGCTCTTGTTTATGATCTGCATCTTTTGACTATGAAGCCTGTCATTTATGTATGCAATGTGGATGAGGATTCCATCGGCGGCGATAATCAATATGTTGATACCGTACGCGGCATAGCGGATAAGGAAAACAGCCAGGTTGTGGTAATCTGCGGAAAGATAGAAAGCGAGATCGCCGCATTGGACAGTGCTGAAGAAAAAGCGGAATTCCTCGAAGCGGTCGGGCTTGAGGAAAGCGGTCTGAACCCGCTTATCCGCGCGGCATATAAGACTTTGGGATTAAGGACGTTCTTTACTGCGGGAAAGGATGAGGACCGGGCTTGGACATTCCATGAAGGGGACAAGGCCCCGACATGCGCAGGCGTGATCCATTCCGATTTTGAGAAAGGGTTTATCAAGGCTGAGGTATACAACTGCGAAGATCTTTTCCGTTATGGTTCGGAGCAGAAGGTCAAAGAAGCGGGCAAGCTGCGCCTTGAAGGAAAGGAATATGTCGTTCAGGACGGGGATATAATGTTCTTCAAGTTCAACGTCTGATCTATTTCCTTCCTTATTTCGAGCATGGCCTCCTTTTCGACCTTCACGGTTTTGCGGTCGTATGAAAGGAGGCCGTTCTTTTCCTGTTCCACATCCGACAGCTGCGTATAGATCGATGCGGCCAGCCCTTTGGGTATGTTTCTTATCACATCGCGCCTGTAGAGTTTTTGGAGATTTTTTTCAAGTTCACTATTGTCCTTGCTGTCCTTATATGTGAATTTTCTTCTCTCCGATATCTTTTCTCCATCAAGACCATATCCGCCGAACTCGGAAAGGATTACGCATCTTTCATCCTTTTTCATCCTGAAAGGGAAAAAATATACATGTCTGGAAGAGAAATCTCCGATCCCCTGATCGTGCCAGCCCGAAGCATGGTCGATAGTTCTCGAATCATCAAAAGCCTCCACTCTTGCCTTAAGATCGGCAGAGTCGAATTGTCCCCATCCTTCGTTGAAGAGCACCCACATGCAGATTGATGTCTGGCTGTAGAGGTGCGCAACAACATCTAAAGTGAAAAACACAAAGCCGTCCCTTTCTTTCTTATCACGCCTTGAAAAGAGCCTTCTGTGTTTCCTATCTGATAAAAAAGACTTAGAAAAGAGTGGAAGGGTGACTGTGAAGTCGTTGTATTTTCCTCCTCCGTTCGGAATATCCTGCCAGACGAGCATTCCCAGCCTGTCTGCATGATAATACCATCTTGGACATTCGATCTTGACATGTTTCCTTATTGTATTGAACCCCATTTCTTTCATTTTTAGGATATCGTTTATCATCTCATCATCGCTTGATGGTGTGGATAATCCATACTTCCAATATCCCTGGTCCAGGATTCCGTGATGGAAAATAGCTTTGTTGTTCAATGCAAGCCTTTTTATCCCGTCCTCTCCCTTTTCGATTGAGAATTTCCTCAGCCCGAAATATGAGCCCACCTCATCCTCTTTGTATTTGATGCTGAAACGGTACAGATACGGATCATCTGGCGTCCATGGCCTTTTTTCCTGAATGCGTAGGAAATTCTTAAAATTTGTTCTAATCTTTATTTTCCTGCCTTCAAGAAGGATTTCCGCATCTTCGCTTTCCATGCGGCTTGTCTTGACGGTTATCTCAACGCCGGCCTTATCATAATCTGGGCGTATGAGGAGGTTCTCGATATGGTCATTTGGGACCTGTTCCATCCATACGCTCTGCCAGATTCCAGAAAACGGCGTATACCATATCCTTGAAGGATTCAGGCGCTGCTTGCCTCTCGGCTGGCCGCCGGTATCACTGGGATCAGTGACGCGGACACGCAGCATGAAATCATCTTTGCTAAAATAATCGGTGATGTCCACAGAAAACGGAAGATATCCACCCTCGTGGTGTGCTACCCGTCTTTCATTTATGAACACATCGCATGCATGATCCACTGCGGTAAAATGGATAATGAGACGGTGCTCAGGCTCCACTTTCATATGGACAGGTCTTCTGTACCAAATAACTTCATCGGGGCATGTGATCCTTTCTATTCCGCTATTCATGCTTTCGGGAGGAAAGGGAACAAGGATTTTAGTCTTGTAATCCTCTTTTCCATCCTTGCTTACGGAAAAGTCCCAGTATCCGTTCAAATTGATCCAGCTTTCCCTTTGCATCAGCGGACGCGGATATTCATCGAGAGGAGGTCTTTCCATAAAAAGGATTTTATACCCGGGACTCTTCGGTGTAAAGGAAATGATGTTTTGGAACAAAAGGCGTTTCCACCAAGTGCTGTTTTGATGTTATATTTTCTGTATGGTTGATCTGAGTGAATACATTCCCTTTTATAAAGGGCTTGATGAGATGTCGAAAATCAAGGTACGCGCTTCGGTGCATAGCCTTTCTTTTTCCGCCGGGGATGTGGTTCATACCGCAGATGAATGCAGCGGGCTCATAGTTGTCGTTTCCGGACAGCTGAAAACTTCCGCTCTCAATGAAATGGGCAGGGAGATAAACCTTTTCCGCCTGTTTTCTTATGACTGCTGCATTTTCAGCGCCTCATGCATGATGAAGAATCTTGAATTTGATGTGCTTGTCAAAGCGGTGGAGGATACAGAGGTTCTCCTGCTTCCTACAAAGGTCTTTTCTGCACTTGCCGATGAGAATGTAAGTGTGCTCAAGTTTATGAACGACATCATTTCCTCCCGCATGAGCGATGTCATGTGGCTCATGGATCAGGTGTTAAATAAGAAGCTCGATACCCGACTTGCGGCGCTTCTTGTCGATGAAGCCAGGATATCCGGCTGCAATACAGTAGATGCCACTCATGAGGAGCTTGCTAAGCATCTAGGTTCTGCCCGCGAGGTTGTCAGCCGCACGCTCGGCTATCTTCAGAAAGAAGGAGAGGTACGCCTTAACCGTGGAAAAATCGAGATAACTGATATGGCCAGGCTTGAAAACAGGGCAAAAGAATCCTTGAGGTAAGTTTTTGTGATAAAATCACTGACCCGTCCGGTTTTTGTTATTATATTGTTGGTATAATAAAAAAGAAATAAGGAGAATGCGTATGGCAGTAGAACATATTTCACAGGATCGCTTTAAAGAGGTTGTACTTGATTCGGACAAGCCGGTGCTTGTTGATTTCTTTGCAACATGGTGCGGACCATGCAGGCAGCTTGCACCAGTACTGGAGCAGGTGGCATCCGATCATCCGGAGGTCAAAATCGTAAAGATAGATGTGGATGAGAATCCCGCCCTTGCCCAGCAGTACGGAGTCATGAGCATCCCGACGCTTGTATATATCAAGAATGGAAATACCGTTTCGGTGACGGTGGGCGGAAGGCCCAAGTCCGCAATCGAGGCGCTTTTGGTATAAAAATTTTATCTCCCCTATAAAATTTGCCGGATGGGAAAATATTTTTCATCCGGTTTTTTCTTTTTATTAACAATGTCGACACATTTGGCTATCATGAAAGCTATGGAACTTTCTGATTTCGGGAAAAAACTTACAAGCCGCTCCGGCATACTTCTTTTGATGGACGATCTGGGCAAGCCTCTTGCCGATGGTGTGACACCGTTTCCTCTGGGAGGGGGTAACCCTGCACGGGTTCCTCAGGTGGAGCAGGCATACCGCAAGGAAATGGAAAAACTGCTTTCAAGCCAAGCGTTTGAGAACGTGATAAGCCATTATGACAGTCCGCAAGGAAGGATGTCCTTTATAGAAATTCTGGCAGATTCGTTCAGAAAATGGTACGGCTGGGACATAAGCGCCGATAATATTGCAATTACGAACGGAAGCCAGAGCGCGATGTTCTACCTTTTCAATATGTTTTCAGGTAAGGCTGGCAAAACGAGAAAGACGCTTCTCTTTCCTCTGATGCCGGAATATGTAGGATATGCCGATCAGGGGCTTGAGGAGGGAACATTCGTTTCAATTCCTTCAAAATGCACGTATTTTGAGGATTGCACATTCAAATACTCCATGGATATCGATGCCGTTTCCTCTTATCTTTCCTCTCATCCTGAAGTCGGAGCTATCTGCGTCTCGAGGCCTACCAATCCTTCAGGCAACGTCCTTACCGACTCCGAAATCCATGAGCTTGATGCCCTTTCAAAGAAATATCGGATCCCTTTGATAGTCGATAACGCCTACGGGCTTCCTTTTCCTGATATAGTTTTCATCGATGAGGCCACTCCGATATGGGATGAGAACATAATCCTTTCGATGAGCCTGTCTAAAATAGGGCTTCCTTCGATACGTACCGGGATAATAATCGCCTCGAAGGAGGTCGTATCCGCCCTCTCTGGAATAAATGCCATCGCCTCCCTTGCCTCCGGCTCTATGGGGCAGGCTTTGGCTGAGAATCTTATAGCAGATGGCTCTCTTGTCTCTATGGCCAGGGAGTATGTCATGCCTTTTTATAAAAAGAAGAAGGCCCTTTGTGAAAGCTGGATAAAAAAGTATTTTGAAGGTACAAAGTACATGTATCACAAGATCGAAGGGTCGATTTTCTGCTGGATTTATCTTCCTCGTCTTACCATTCCTTCGAGAAATTTTTATCAGGAGCTCAAGAAGGAAGGAGTCATAACTGTTCCAGGAGAGTATTTCTTCTTCGGCTCGAAAGAGCAGCATGAGGGATTGGACTATCCCCATCCTCACTATGATAAATGCCTGCGTCTTAATTATTCAGCGGACGAGGAAACTGTGGAAGAGGGGATAAAAAGGATTGCAGCGCTTTATCGTGTTTTCAGCTGAGTCTCTTTTATTGCTGTTTTTTCGCTTATAAGGAATTAAGGAGCTGGATTGTTATTGACAAGAAGCCCCGTAAAGCGTTATTTTGAACAAGCCGGCTTTATGCCGGAGAATCCTGACGCACATTAATGTTACTGGAGGGTAAAAATCTATGGCAAGAAACATGAGTCCTAGATTCAAACAGTGCAGAAGGCTTGGGGTCAATTTCTGTGGACACCCCAAAGCAATGAACAGAGCAGGAAGTCCTGCATTCGCAAAGAGGAAGAAGCCTACCGACTATTCCAGACAGCTTACCGAAAAGCAGAAGCTCAAGGCATACTATGGAATTCTCGAGAAGCAGCTCCACCGTTACTACGAAAAGGCTCTCAAGAGCAATTTGATGACAGGTGACGCACTTGTTATTTCGCTCGAGAGAAGGCTTGACAATGTCGTATACCGCATCGGTTTCGGCAATTCAATCCGTCTTGCCCGCCAGCTGGTTTCACATGGACACATCCTTGTGAATGGAAAGAAGATCGATATTCCTTCTTACCAGGTGCAGGTCGGCGATGTGATCAGCCTCAAGGAAGCCTCAAGGAAGAACGAACAGTTCAGAAACTGTTTCCTCGGCCATCCCGCTTTCAACCTTCCTTATTTTGAAAGGAATGAAGAGGAATTCTCTGGAAAGCTTGTAAGGATGCCTGAGCGCAGTGAGATTCCTGTACAGGTGAACGACCAGCTCGTCGTCGAGTTCTACTCGAAGTAACCTCTCTTTCGGGATACGCCCGGTCCACACGGGAAATTGGAGCAAGGATGTGCATTCCCTATCTGCATCTTTTGTTCAGGCTTTTCCTACGGCTGCCCTCAATACGGAAGAGCATGTATCCCAATTTTTGAAATTAAGCTTGCTTCGGCAAGCTTTTTTTTTAAGCATTACATTGCGATTTTGCAATCGGATAATGCATCAGCCGCGTGGGTTCAGGTATTGAATTTGCACAAATTTCATTGTTTTTGCATGTCATCTTGCTTTTCCGGCCTCTTGTTCATGATAAGACATGAGAGTGCAACCAGGATTGCGGAAATCCAGATCGCTTTTGTTTTCGCGATGTTGCAAAAAAGAGCCCCAAGCGCGGCGCCGAGGCAGAATGTGGATATTATCACAAGATATTCGTTTGCCTGTCTTAAAAACTCGGTGTTCCGGAAGAACAGGAATTTTGCATAACTGTCCATTGCGGAACGTATATTTCCTATGCACATTGTGCTGGCATAGGCATGGCCTCTGACCTTTCTGAATGCCTGTACCTGCATTGCGCATGAAAAGGATATTATTGCATTGGCAATGCTGTCATATCCTGCTGGAATGAATGCTACAGAAAAAAGAAGAAGGACCTCTAGTATCGTTACAAGCTGCCTCCAATGTATTTTATGCAGTTTCTTATATTTGAGATGTATCAGCTCGGCGCAAAGTATTCCGAAAGAAAATGCTAGCAAAGGTATGATGTAATGCGGCAGCAATGAAATGTTTCCATTAATAAGGTTTGCGGCAAGCAGCACTATGTTTCCTGTCTGGGCATTTGCAAAAACATGACCACGGATCATGTAGGAGTATGCATCCTGAGCTCCTCCGGAAAGAGTGAGGATCAATGTTGTCAGCAGTGCTTCCGACCTTTGCTGCATCATTTTGTCCGTCTTTAATGGTTCCATTATGCAGATTGTATCAGAAAACGCCTTGCCGGTTAATCCAAATTGGAGTTTTGATGTAGTTTCTCTTTTCCCTTTGAATTAAAGCCGTTTCATAACTAATATATATTGTATGAAGTTGATATATGTTGTCGAAGATCATGATGTGATTAGAAACGGAGTTGTCCAGTATCTGGGACTCTCGGGTTTTTCAGCTGAAGGCTGTGGAAATTTGGAAAGTGCCAGGGAGGCTTTTAAGAAGCAGGTGCCCGATATGCTGATCCAGGATGTGATGCTGCCAGACGGGGATGGGTTCAATTTTGTCAAAGAAATAAGGGCTAAATGGCCTAGGCTTCCAATCATATTCATGACAGCACGTATCGACGAATCCGATAGGATATTGGGTTTTGAACTCGGCTGCGACGACTATATCACAAAACCTTTCAGCCCGAAAGAGCTTGTGTTGCGGGTGCAGGCTCTTTTCCGACGTGTGGATGACAGCGGAAAAGATACTGAGTGCAAGAGGTATATGCTTGGAAGTTCTGTTCTCGTCATCGATGAGGATGAGCATAAGCTGACAATCGACGATGAGGAGATCCAGCTTACAGCTGCAGAATGGCGCATTGTCGCATACCTTGCCGCAAACAGCCCGAATCTTATCTCCAGAAGCCAAATTCTTGACGAGTGCTTCGATTACAGTTTTGAAAGCTATGAGCGTGTTGTGGATACCCATATCAAAAACATCCGCGCCAAGCTCAAGGGTGATGGTTGGATAGAGACCGTCAGAGGTTACGGATACAGGTTTGCAGGAAAGAGAGCGGATAAGTAATGAGAAACATTTATCTCAGGCTTCTTGTTTCTATTGTCTTGATAACCGTCTGTGTGATGGCCGCACAGACGCTGATTCTTTTTGCTTCGGTGATCTCGTTGCAGAAGACATGGAAGGAGAATGTGTTTGAGAATTATATTGCTTCTCTACAGGAGAATGTCTCTTCTCAGGAAAACCTCTCGTTTACAGGACTTATGTCAAGCCTGATTTCAAGTGCTCCTGACAGGGTATCCGGGCTTTTGATCCGTGATGATGTCGGAGATATAAGCATATCCATCGGATCCTCCAGCCGTGGAGAGTTCATACCTCAGATGCAGGATACTGGCAATCTTGAAGATGTTTCTTCCTTTGGTGGCAAGATAACTATTCCGAAGCCTTTTTCCATCTCGGTCAATACGACACGGGAATACCACACAGAAAGCATCCGCAAGGCTGCTTATGATATAGATCTTAAAAGCCATGTCGAAGGGCGTGAGATAGTGATAGACAGCTTTTCGGTGAAACAGTCGGATGCCATTGGCCATGAAGAGGTCAAGCTTCCATCTGTTATCAGGGAAAGCGATATCGCCGGAACCATAAGGTTCTTCAACAACGGAAAGATTTATGGTTATGTCGATATCCTGGTTTATGATTTGGATGTATACGGCCCGACGTATATGATTATCCATAGCACAACCAAGGTGTTTTTCTATTTCCTCCCGATTGCGATCCTGATTGCTCTTGTCGCCGGATATTTCATTTCCAAGCGCAACGCACGGCATATAATGAACATACAGGATGCATTGAGTGCTCTTGCAAATGGAAAATATGATGTCAAGATGGACAAGAGCGATTTCAAGATAGATGAGTTCAGGGTGATTTCCGAAAGCATAGTACAGCTTGGCAAGGACCTTGAGAGGCACCAGCAGTCCAGACGTGAATGGTTTAAAAACATATCCCATGACCTCAATACTCCCGTCACAAGCATGAACATATTGCTTTCAGGAGCCGATGATGGGCTTTTCAACATTGACAAGGATCTTGTCGCGGCTCTTAAAAAGGAAAACGATACGCTCATGGAGCGCATAGCTTCTGTTTCCTATTATTCAAATCTTGTCGGAGATAAGCCCGAGATACAGATGAGGTATGTGGATGTTTACGATCTGGCTGATGCGGTTTTGCAGGGAAAGAGCAATTGCAGCCTTGAGTGTACATCGTCTTTGTCCGTTCATGCGGATTTCAATCTCGCAAAGCGCGCACTTGCTGAAATCATCAATAACGCAGAAGAGTACTCGCCAGAAGGCAGCACCATAATCTGGAAGGTCATGGATGATGGCGATTTCATAACCATGCGCATCAGCAACAAGGGCAGCCTTCCATCTCCTCGTCCGCAGTTCTTCGAGCCGTGGGCCAGAGGTGACAGCTCCAGGCATCAGGGCGGATCTGGCTTGGGCCTCCCGATTGTCTACCAGATAATGGAGATCCATAAGGGATCTGTCCAGATAGATGAGAAGGATGGTTTTGTAACCGTTACGCTTTCATTTCCGAAATAAGATTGCCGCTGATTGAGAAAATGCTTATCGCACCATCCTCCCAATAGGCGAAGGATCTGTCTTGATTCTGCTTTGGAATGGATATCGATCCTGGATTAAGAAAGACTATTCCATCCTTTTTTTCCAAACTGTTTATATGGGTGTGCCCATAAAAGAAATGAGTATAGCCTGAGGCTGGGCGTTTTTCTGGATTGTATATGTGCCCATGCGTCATGAAGATGGACGCACCGTCTGCGAATATCATGGCTTGTTCGCTCATTACAGGGAATGGAAGCACCATCTGATCGACTTCCGCCTCGCAATTTCCCCTTACGCAGATTATCTTGTCAGCCACACGGCTCAGCTCTTTTATGACATCTTTCGGATTGTAATTCATAGGCACATCGTTTCTAGGTCCGTGGTACAGGATATCTCCTAATAGCAATATCTTGTCCGGCTTGAGCAGGCAATCCTTTTTTACTATGAAAGAGGCGCTGTCGGCACAGCCGTGTATATCGGAAAAAATCAGGAATTTCATATTGCGATTATATCCCTTCTTTACAAGCACAATCAATCATGGGAAACTCTTGCACATGGACATGTTGACGAAAAAGTTAGGAAAAGCGGAAGCTTATGCTGTCGCCTACAGGCATGAAAGCCTTTATGAGAAATTTGGTTGTGATGAGGCGTACATCCGCCTGCGTCCTGCAATGCTGGTCATCCCTGGTGGAGGTTATAACCATGTTTCCCCCAGAGAAGCAGAGCCGGTTGCAATTCGTTATCTTGCTTTAGGCTTTGATGTCTTTATTCTCTATTATTCCGTAGGAAAGGATATTGCGGCCTCAAATCCTCTTGAGGAAGCTGAAGAATGTATGAAATGGATCAGATCGCTTGATGGGATCGATACCAGCAAGGTCTCCTGTGTAGGATTTTCTGCGGGAGGGCATCTTGCTGCGCTGCTTTCGTGTTATGGCGGTTCTGATCGTCCTGATGCTTTGGTTTTGAGCTATCCTGTGATCACGATGAAAGAAGGCTGTCATGAAGGAAGCAGAGACATGATCACCATGGGCGATGCCTCCTTAAGAGATTACTACAGCGTGGAGGAGCATGTTGATGGCGCTTTTCCTCCAACATATATCTGGACCACTGCAGATGATGCTTCTGTTGACCCGGTCAATTCCATTTTAATGTTCCAAGCATTGAAAAAGGAAGGGATCTGCTGCAGCCTGCATATCTTTGCAAATGGCGTACATGGACTCTCGGTTGCTAGCCGCGAGAGCGGAAAAGAAAACCCGGCCGTATCCGCATGGCTGGATGAATCGGTCGGGTTTTTGAAGCATGTGCTTGATATCCGCTTTTAAATGTATTTGAGCATTCCTTCGCTTGCCCTGATGCCGCTTGCCCAGGCTCCGGTGATGCCGCGGCTGGTGCCTGCGCCATCTCCTGCAAAGAATACCGAATCAGTGACCTGGAAATTATGGTCCTTATATTCCGGCTTGTTCGCATAAAGCTTTATTTCAGGGTAATACATGATGGTGGACGGATGGAGTATTCCTGGAACGATGGTATCCAGGTTCTTCATGGCCGACCAGATGTATCTAAGGATCTTGCTTGGCATAGCAAGGGAGATATCGGATGGGCAGCAGTCTTTCAGGCTTGGCTCGAAATCGTATAGGTCCCCTGTGAATGTTGCCTGCTTGCTCCTTCTGCCCAGGCGGAAATCGCCGACTCTCTGCATGAGGGGCTTTCCTCCTCCCATCAGCGCAGCGAGCAGTCCAAGATGTTCCGCAAATTCCTGTCCTGAAGCAAGCGGCTCGGTGAACCGTACTGTCTTGAGGATTGCAAAATTGACAAGGCCGTTGTTCTTGTTCTCATCGGCTTTGAATGCATGTCCGTTGACGCTGTACCATACATCCCCGCGGGCAGTTGCATACTTTTCCTTTACAACATGTGCATTTCCGCTATTTGTACAGAATGTTCTGACTTTTTCCTTGAAGTAGAATTTCGGATCATAATAGTCCTTTACGATGGGATAGTGCTCGATCCTGGTTTCAACCCGTACTCCGACATCGATGATGTTGTCCATATACGAGATTCCGAGCATTTTCATCACATCCTGCAGGAAGTGGAACCCCTGGCGTCCAGGGGCGATCAATATCGTCTTATATCCGATTTCCCTTTTTGTCGTTGTTATGAACTTCTTTTCATTGTCGATGCTGAGCATTTCCTCTCCTAAAGAGAGTGTTACTCCTGCATCTTCCAGCCTTTTTTGAAGCTCTTTGATGAGCTCAAGCCCTCCATCCGTTCCCAGGTGTGTCTGCTTGATTTCCAAAAGCGAGCAGCCAAGCCTCTCAGCTCTCTGCTGGTATGTGGATATGTTGCTTTTGGGAAGAATAGTCGGCTTGAGGAATTTTGTCACCTGGTCGAGATACTGGTTGGCCACATCCTCCTGCCAATATTCCAGTGGAAAACCGATCGGGAAGGTGAAATTCATTTTGCAGTCGTTTCTCATGCCGCCAGTACTGAAAGGCTTTTTGTCAAGCATGAGTATCCTGGCATCTTTTTTCTTTTCTATCAGGGAGAACGCGGCTCCCATTCCTGCAGGACCGCTGCCTACGATGATCACATCATAATTGTCCATTTTTCCCTCCTAACAATAAATCCCATAAGATGGGGTCATAAACGATATAATTGATGGAACTGAGGACGGCATTTTTCCTAAGCCTAGAGCTTCAACAGGAGTCTGTCCCAGTTCCCTTTCAATCCCTATTGGTTGGTTAAGCGGA
>CASGDQ010000062.1 GCA_949300325.1 uncultured Spirochaetales bacterium | reverse complement strand
CTGGTGCGATAATAAGTGAGAGCAGTATCATGATGTCCTGAGTAGTCGAGGTATGCGGCAAGTTCCATTGCAATATATGTCTCAAAGAGAGTGCCGTATTCAGTCATCGTCTCTGTAGGGACATTCATCCTGGCAATGCTTCTGGCAATGCCGACATCGAAGAAATAGAAACGGGAGAAGGAGGTCTCCTTCCTCTTCCTTGTCTTTCCGTATGGCTTGATCTCCTTCACCATCAATGTATCAAGGAGGATCTTGTACCAGGTCTTTATTGCCTGCCGGCTCACACCGACATCAGATGCGAATGCAGAGAAGTTGATCTGCTGTCCATTCGAGAGCGCAGCCTTTTCAAGAAAGTTGATGAATCCTGGAAGATCATTAACTTCATTTTCAAGCTGGATTTCAGCTTCAAGATAAAGTCCTTCATAGGCGTCAAGAGCTTCTTCAGCATCTTCAGGATAGAGGTACATCTCCGGAAGGAGGCCTGTCCTGAATATTCTCTCAAGAGTGTAATCATACCTATCCTTGATCTCTGGATAACAGAGTGGGTGCAGCTTTTTCTCAAGCGCACGTCCTCCAAGAAGATTGACGCCCCCGCTCTTAAGCTTTCTCACGCTTGATCCTGTCATAAGGAACACAAGATTTGTATCTTCAATGAACTGGTGGACTGTATACAACAGCTGTGGAGCACGCTGAATCTCATCTATGACTACAAGCCCCTCTGTGAGTCCTTCTGCCTTGAGCGTTTCTTCAAGAAGCGCTGGATTACGAACAATACGGTAGTAAAGAGTATTGGAAAGCAGATTCCAGTAGAGCACCGGCTTTCGGACCTCGTTCTTTGCATACATCGATTTACCACACATTCTGGGGCCGATAAGAAATACCGATTTCCGATCAAGGATCCTGTCAAGTTCAACGTAACGCTTTATGTAGTCTTTCATTATTTCGCCTCTGCAAAAATTATTATATATCGAAAAATGAATTTTATAAAGTCAATATTCACGTAAAATAAGCTATAGCGAATGCAAAAAGGTTCTTACTTAGGAAAAATATCAAAAGAACAGATTCACTCATAAATTCAAAAAAATTGCTGGAGAAATGCCCCCAGCTCAGGCAGATCAATCTTTTCGGCCAGCCCTAGACCCTTCTCCGGATTACTCCGCCTCAATCAATCTATTTACAATAATTGAGTATTGGTATGCTCAGGAAAAAACTATCCCTTTTGGGGTGCACCTGTTAAGTAGGACAGGGAAATAATTAAATTAGCTTCCGAATTTCGGCATGATGCAGTTATCAAGCCTGGTGTCTAAAGTAGAACTTTGCATCGTATAGCGCTTGTTCTTGGCTTCCTTCTTCCTGAAGCCTCTGGAATCCTCGTCGGTGAAGAGATCTCTTGCATATTCACCGAAAGTCATCTTGTAATTTTCTCTGTCGAACTTTTGCCAGTCCTCACGCAGCATTGTCTCTGCAAAGGCGATAGCTTTCCGCGCTCGTCGCAATCCTAAGATGCTATTCTGTCTGGCTATTTTCATCCTTCGTGTATTACCACTCCGAATTTTCAGAAATTTTACATGTTTTCCGGAGTTGATGTTGACTTATCAAAGATTGACACCATATGATTAATACGAATTCGATGATAATTTGCACTTTTTTCGGAGCATGAGATGATTGAGATAAAAAGAGACATATATCTTCAGCGCATTATAAAAAGGATGGGCAATGGCAGAGCAAAGGTCATTACGGGAATAAGAAGGTG
>CASGDQ010000061.1 GCA_949300325.1 uncultured Spirochaetales bacterium | reverse complement strand
CCCAATGAATGCCAGATCCTGTTGGAACCTTGTGAAATCAGGTTTCCGTATCCATCTTATGCTGTTGAAATCGGCTTCGGAAACCTGTCTCATCGTTTCGGAAATGAGCAACGTGTCAATGCAGGCTTCTTTCTGTATTGCTTTCTCGATTTCATTTTTCCAAGAGAACTCATACTTTCTGCTTATCTGCCAGAGATCGGCCACATCATTGATTTCCGATCGTCCTATCAATGCGGAAAGCTTGTTTGTCAGTATGTTCTCAACGGAATCGATGCGGCCAAGGACTGGATGCATGACTGTTTCGCCGTTTCTGTATGGCGTATCATTCAGGAAATCTATTTTTAAAGCCGTTCCGTCGGCATCCTTTATTGTAAAACCGACATAGGAATCGAAAACTGATGTAAGTGATGGAATTATCGTGATGCCTGGAAGCTGTCTGATACGCCTTACAGCTTCTGAGACGACGCTCTGGAAATCCTTTGCGCCATTTGCAAAGAAATCGAGATTGTCTGAATACCTATGGTTAAAGTATCCTCTGCTTAGAGCCGCACCACCTGTCAGATAAAAAGGGCTTGAGAGCGAGTTTACGGTTTTCAGTATCTTGTCTTGAAGAGGGTATAGGTTCTCCTCGTAGTATTGCGCATGCGATGTCAAATCTTTGCCTTGCCTCCTTTCTCAGACCTTCTCTGGTCTCGTTTGTGCATAGCTTCTCTACGGTGTCGATTCCGAAAAGCGAGACGAGCTCATGCCATCTGAGATTTTCGAATGCCCGTATGAAGATCCTTCTTAACTGGGCTTCGTCTCCTTCATTGGGATGCTCTATCAGCTTCAGCACATCTGCCGGGACGATGTCATAATCCCAATATAAATTCCGGATGATTTCCTCTTTCTCTTTTTTATCCATTTTTTTACTCAAAGGTTACGGCTCTCTTGCTTTATTACTATAAGTCCTTTTCTTTTCTCTGTCATGAATATTGTTGAATAATCAAACGCACCATGTCTTATCTCCTTTCTTTTTCTCGAGTCCGTCGGCATATTCCTCAAGCTCTTCATAATATCTTGCCTTATTGGAAATTGCATAATGTTTCTCTGGTACGTTTTGGGCTCATTTCAGGGTAAAAATAGATAATATATATAAAAGGAATCCTTATAGCATAAGGAAATAATTTTCTCAAAAAGGGGTGGAGATGTACAGCCAACTTCACAAATTGGAAAAACATGAAATTTTGAAAAATCTTTGGAAAAACAATATTGGAACATATGGTAAAAGCATTGCAATGAAAGAGGATTGACTGCTACGATGGTGGCCAATTGTCATCGTCATGTTTCCGATGTAATTTGAAAAGGCTTTTGGTTTCATTCTAGGATGCTTGGTTTGGCTGACTCAGATGGAGTAAATTAAACATTGGCTTGAGTATAACAGGTTAACAATTTAATTTAACTTATTATTGAATTCTAACCTTCATAGAGTTATAATAAATTTTAAGGTTAAAACTAGGTGTTATATGAACTCTTTAATGAAGGCACTTCACATGAATGTAAAGAATGATGATTGCATACAGCGATATCCTTTGCCAAATTACATGCTATCGAGGTATTCTGTG
>CASGDQ010000060.1 GCA_949300325.1 uncultured Spirochaetales bacterium | reverse complement strand
TTTGAAAACAGTTCCTCCTCGTATCGATTCTGTTCCATGAAAGCTTTCATAACATCGTTTTCCATGTATTTCTCAGTTAACCTTTCGACCGCCTTGCTTCTCGGAGCAAAGTAATTCTCCGTCCAGCATTCATCAGACAAGGTGAATGATGCAATATACCTGTAGCCATGTTTGATCATAATTCTTATGTTCTCATCAACGCTATCAAGATGGCTCCCGGCATCTTCCCAGAATTTCCTGACAGCCTCTGGCTTGACATCTGTCAGCCATGATGGACATGTTACGGCGACATAACCTCCATCTTTCAGAAAACCGCGCCAATGGGAAATACCCCTTTCAAATCCGATATTATCAATCGCCCCTTCGGACCAGATGAGATCAAGAGAGTGCTTCTCAAACGGCAAATCTCCCATATCTCCTACAATACCCTTCACCCTATCTGATAATCCTTTTCTATTCATATTCCAACTGAAAGCATCAATGAACTGAGGGAAAATATCCAAGCCCGTGATTGCACAAGGCATGTTCCGAGCGATTGTGAGCGTACCACCTCCACTTCCGCATCCGAGATCTACAATCTTGGATTGTTCAGTAAGGCCTTCAATGAAACTCAAAGCTCTTTCTGTTGTTTCGATGCTCCCCGGGCCCTGTCTATCCAGGTTTATGTGTGCATCCAGAAGAAGATCTATGAATGAGGGTTCTTTTCTTTCCATGAAAACAATCGTAACAGAAAGCAAATCATTTTACATCATAATTGATTTCCGTATTCAAATATGAATATGAAACATTCGGTTCCAAAAATATAAGGCTGGATGATCTGCTGCATTTTTGATTTCTGGAACAGTTCTGGAACCCGGCTTTAGTTTGTACTTCCGGCAAGGTAGGAAAACCATTTTCCAAGAAACCATGGAATAAAAGCACATCGCCGTTATTCCGCTGATCGGATGGCTTGAATATTCAAGCCCATATAATATCATTACAGTAATGATGCAGGCTTTTGTCCATCCGGATCTTCGGATAAGCTCAGGATAGAGAAAACAGCTCAACAAACCTTTTCAACGGCATATAAAAAGACCAAAGCATAAGGTTCCAGCATTCATCCAAGTCAATTCTGAAACCAACGGAACTCATTGTGCACACATGAGAAAACATTCCAAGTACGGGATGTAAGTACATGGTATTCAATATTTTCTGTTCGGGCTTATAAACGGGGTGTTGCCCTGTGTTCTCTTATCCACTGATTCCGGCAACACCCCCATTCATTCAAATCTCGAAACCGTCAATCAACCCCATTTTTAAAGCAATCTCCAGATTCGCCTTCAAAACGTGGAGCTTGTCAGTACCAAAAATACCAAGAAATCTTTTTTCCGTATTATTTTCAACAATCTCCTCCACCTCGCTACGCTCCAGTCCGGAATGGGCTACGATCCGGTCGATCTGAAGTCTTGCATTCTCCAATGAAATATGGGGGTCAAGACCGCTGCCGGACTGCGTGATCATGTCGACAGGAATTTCGTCCGCTTCCACGCCCGGATTCTCCGCAAGAATGGTCTCGATTTCAGATTCCACCCTCTCCAAGAGAGCCGGATTGCTCGCCCCATAGTTGTTCGAGCCCGAGGCCAGAGAACCCTCCTCTCCTTTTTCATAGGTATTGTAATTCACCGCGCTTGGCCTGGAGTGGAAGAAATACGGCTCCGTGAATTCCTGACCAACAATATCACTTCCCACAGCAACGCCATCGACCGTTATCAAGCTACCATTAGCCTTGGGGGGCATCACAAGCTGGGAAAAACCGGTAATCACCAATGGATAGATCAAGCCACATAGCACAATCATCAAAATTGTTATCGATATCGCAGGCTTTATAATCTTATGTTTCTCATCGTTATTCATCTTCTTCGCTCCTTATAGTCCGATCGCACCAAGCAATGGACTGATCACCAAGTCAATAAGTTTTATGCCTACGAACGGACAGACGACGCCGCCAAGGCCGTAGATCATCAGGTTCCTGACAAGGAGCCTGCTTGCGCTCATAGGAATGTACTTCACACCCTTCATGGCAAGAGGAATCAACAACGGGATGATGATCGCATTGAAGATCAGTGCGGAGAGTATGGCACTTGAAGGTGTTGCAAGATGCATCACATTCAGGACGCCCAGCTCCGGAATGGCCATCATGAACATCGCAGGAATGATTGCAAAATATTTCGCTATATCGTTCGCAATGCTGAATGTCGTAAGGCTACCTCTTGTGATAAGCATCTGCTTGCCGATTTCGACAACCTCGAGGATCTTGGTCGGATTGCTGTCGAGATCAACCATGTTCGCAGCCTCCTTTGCTGCTGTCGTGCCACTGTTCATCGCAATACCGACATTCGCCTGGGCGAGAGCAGGAGCGTCGTTCGTGCCATCCCCCGTCATCGCGACGATCTTGCCAAGCGCCTGTTCCCTTTTAATTATCGCGATCTTGTCCTCAGGCTTGCACTCGGCTACATAATCATCAACTCCGGCCTCACTTGCTATGGTCGCGGCGGTAAGGGGATTGTCCCCGGTGCACATGATTGTCCTGATACCGATCGCACGAAGCCTTTCAAAACGCTCCTTCATGCCAGGCTTCACCGTATCCTTGAGATAAATCACACCAAGGATTTTGTTATCCACACATACGACAAGCGGAGTTCCTCCAAGGCCGGAAACGGAATCGACTATCTCGGACAGATCGGAAGGAATCCTTCCTCCTGATCCGACAACATAATTCTGAACAGCCTCGGCGGAGCCCTTGCGGATCTTCCTTCCATCCTCGAGGTCTATCCCACTCATCTTCGTCTGTGCGGAAAACTCGTGCACTTCCTTTACCTTGATGTTCGGAATTGCATATCCATGCTTCCTTGCCAGCTCGAGCGTGCTCTTTCCTTCAGGTGTCTCATCGCATATTGAAGAAAGAACCGCAGCTTCTCCCATGCTCCTAGGAAGAACACCCCTGACAGGAATGAACGCCGATGCCATCCTGTTTCCGAACGTGATGGTGCCTGTCTTGTCAAGGATCATCGTGTCGACGTCGCCACAAGCCTCCACAGCCTTACCAGACATCGCAATGACATTGAACCTGGTGACCCTGTCCATCCCCGCGATGCCGATTGCGGAAAGGAGGCCTCCGATCGTTGTTGGGATGAGACATACCGTGAGAGCGATCAATGTGGAAATATCAAGGGCCACACCGCTGTATGCCCCGATCGGGTAAAGAGACACGACGACGATAAGGAAGATGATCGTCAATGACACAAGAAGCGTGTTGAGAGCTATCTCATTTGGTGTTTTCTTTCTGGATGCGCCCTCGACAAGGGAAATCATCCTGTCCAGAAAACTGTTCCCAGGCTCGCTTGTGATCCGGATCTTCAAATAGTCCGAAACGACTGTCGTTCCTCCGGTCACCGAACAGAAATCGCCACCGCTTTCACGTACGACGGGAGCGGATTCCCCGGTGATCGCACTTTCGTCCACGCTTGCAACACCTTCAATGACCTCGCCGTCGTTGGGAATTATCTCTCCGGCGTTCACGATGACGATATCGCCCTTCTTCAGCTCGGACGAGCTGACTATTGTTACGCTGCCGTCCTCCTGGACCTTGTTCACCCTTGTTTCCTTCTGAGTCTTCTTCAAGGTTGCGGCCTGGGCCTTGCCCCTGCCTTCAGCCACGGACTCCGCGAAATTTGCAAACAGGATCGTAATGAAAAGAACTATTGAAACGATTATGTTGTAGATTCTGGCAACAGCCAAATCCATGCCGCCCTTCCCAAAGAAACCAGGGAAGAAGGAAAGCACCAACGTGATTGCAAACCCCACCTCGACAGTAAACATGACCGGATTCTTCATCATGTAACGGGGATTAAGCTTCACAAAGGAATCCTTGACCGCCGTATGAATGATTTCGGAAGAAATAAACTTCTTATCCTTGTTGTTTTTCATTTCTATTCTCCTATCAAGCCCATATCATCAAATGTTCCGCTATCGGACCCAAGGCAAGCGCCGGGAAGAAAGTCAGGGCCGCAAAAACATAGATGATGAAAACCAGGGCGATCGTGAAGGTTGTCGTATTGGTCTTCAGAGTACCTTCCGATTCGTTCACATAATTCTTTTTTGCAAGATTACCAGCAATGGCAAGCTGGATCACTATTGCAAGATATCTTCCAAAGAACATTGCAAAACCCGTCGTGATGTTCCAGAAGACGGAGGCATCAGCAAGACCTTCGAAGCCCGAGCCGTTATTTGCTGAAGCCGAGGAATATTCATAAAGCACCTGGCTCAAGCCATGGAAACCGGGATTCGTGATGCCGGCCAGTCCTGCATCGACAGCGACGGCGACTGCCGAGAAGAAAAGTATGAGCAAAGGATGGATGATGATGCAGAGTGCTGTCAGCTTCATCTCCTTGCCCTCGATCTTTTTCCCTAGGTACTCCGGGGTCCTTCCAACCATCAAGGAACAGATGAATACTGTAAGGATCACATACATCACAATATTCATGAGCCCGACGCCCTTGCCTCCGAATACCAGATTGAGCATCATGTGCAGCAAGGGCACAAGGCCTCCAAGAGGAGTAAGGCTGTCATGCATGTTGTTGACACTGCCGGTCGTGAAGCTAGTGGTGACGGTCGTGAAGAGAGCGGATTGATCGACTCCGAACCTTACTTCCTTTCCCTCCATGTTTCCCTGCTGGGTCATGCCCAGGTCCCCGAACAACGGATTGCCACTTCTTTCGCTGAACACGCAGAGCAAAAGGCCAAGAAGGAAGATGATCGCCATTGCGGCAAACAAGGTCCTGCCTTCCATGCCCATGATCCTTCCCTTGGAGCACAGCCCCCTTTCTTTTCTGCTGTCTTCATACATGAGACCGAACATGACAACACAGGCGGCAGGAAGAACCATCATCGAAAGCATCTCGATCATGTTTGACACAATCGTCGGATTCTCTATCGGGGTCGATGAGTTCGCGCCCAGGAAACCACCTCCGTTCGTTCCCACATGCTTGATGGACTCGAGGGTTGCGACCGGCCCCATCGCAATTTGCTGCTCCGTACCCTCGATTGTTTCCAGCGTGATGTTCTGATGGAGGTTCTGGGGGACTCCCTGGAGTACGAGCAGTATGGCAACAATGGATGCGAACGGAATAAGAACCCTGGTGGTTACTCTCACCAGATCAACAAAAAAGTTTCCAAGCCCATCCTTTCCCCTACCCACAATTCCACGGACAAAAGCAATACATGCCGCATATCCGCTTGCGGCGGAAGTGAACATCATGAATGTGATGACTATCATTTGTGACAGATAAGAAAGTCCGCTCTCACCTGAATAATGCTGGAGATTCGTATTTGTCATGAAACTTATGACAGTATTGAAGGACAGATCCCCGCTCATGTTCCCGATTCCGTTCGGATTGAGAAACAAATATTTCTGCATGATGAGAACCAGATAACAGATGAAAACCATCACCGCATTTGTCGCAATGAGGGAAACAGCATATTGCTTCCAATCCATGTTTTTCTTTTCGTCGACGAAAGCGAGTCTGTAAATCACGTGGTCCACGCGGTCGAAAACCGGATCCGCAAAAGTCTTCTTTCCGGAAGCGACCAAATATAAGTATTTTCCGACAGGAATCACCAAAATGAAGAAAATAATCAAGAATAATGCCAGTTGCAACATATTCATCTCCGACAATAACTAGAATTTCTCCGGATTGACCAGGGCATACAGCAGATAACCAGCCAGTCCGAAAATCAACATTCCCAAAACAATGTAACCAATCAACATATTTATTCGACCTTGTTAATAAGTTTCAAACACCACAGGGTGAAGCAGTAGACAACTGCGAAAGACAGTCCCAACAGGACAAACATAAGAATATTCATGAGCACCATATCCAATCTCCTGGTCAAGATTCATGTATCCCGACGCTTAAAGAGTTTATTGAATTGCAATTAAAATAGGTGTTAAACAAACAAGCTGGAATATTAATTTTGTATTAAAATCCGAACAAGGGGGACAAATGCGGAACGGATTCCGGTTTTTCACCGGCCAGGCTGACGGTATTCTCCTTTTATGCGGAATCCGCATGCCTGATACCCCGCAACAGCCGGAAACCGCATCAAACGACATTCATCCACCTGTATCGGAACCGCGACAAGACCGTATGTGGTAAAAAGAAATTCAAAAGATATGTGAATGGAGCCGGAACCGGCCCTTGCTGGTCAAAAGGCAGGAAGACACATGTGCCTGCTTGCGCAGGTCGGGACAATCATTCCTCGGATGTGTAGCACAGGCCTTGCATGTCAGAGCTTTATCATCCTGTATCCGACACCCACATGTGTCTGCAGGCAGCTCGCGGCATTTCCTTCCATCTTTTCCAATTTCCGTCTCAAGGTCGCCATGAAAACACGCAGTGATGCGACATTAGACCCCCAGGCAGCACCCCAGACCTGCTGTGTGATATAAGAATGTGTCAAGACCTTCCCCTCGTTCCTCGACAAAAGCACCAGAAGCTTATATTCGATCGGAGTCAGATGGAGCTCCACATCCCGTACATACACGCATCCTGCCTGATAATCTATCTTCAGGTCCCCGTTTTCAAAAACGGAAGAAGGATTGGCCGCCTCGCTGTTCACATAGCTGATTCTTCTGAACATCGCCCTTATGCGGGCAAGTAATTCATCTACGGAAAACGGCTTTGTGAGATAATCATCCGCACCAGCATCCAGGGCCTTGATCTTATCCGCATCCTCCGACCTTGCGCTTATCACTATGACAGGCACGTTCGACCAGTCTCTGATCCTTTTAATCACATCGATGCCATCCATGTCGGGAAGCCCCAGGTCGACCAAGACAACATCAGGGTTTCTTTGTGCCACCTGCATCAGTCCCTCTTCTCCGGTCGCGGCCACTATGTACCTATATCCCTGGTTCTCAAAAGTAAGGGAAATCAGGTTTCTGATCGCCTTGTCATCCTCGATTGACAGAATAAGAAATTTATTCACTTATCGTCTCCTCCTCCAATGGAAGTGAAAATGTGAAAACGGCTCCATTCGGATTATTGTCGGTCACCCGTATCTCCCCTCCGTGGGAAGCAATGATCGACTTGCACAAGGAAAGGCCCAATCCCATGCTTCTTCTGCTATCGGACACCTTCCCATGTGCGGTATAGAACATTTCGAAAATCTTATCCTTCTCGTCGTCCGGAATCCCAGGGCCATTATCCGCGACACTCACATATACGGTTTTATCAACAACCTTCGAGTAAATATCGATCTTTGCGTTCTCTCCGGAATACTTGACCGCATTGTCTATGAGATTGATGATCACCTGAACTATCAGATGGGCATCCATCGATGCGACTACTATCGATTCATTATGCTCAACGTTTATATCGTATTTCCCACCATAATGATTGGTATGGCGTATCGCCTCGTCTATCACTTCGTCCACCACCTCGGGGGAAAGCCTCAGGCTCAACGAACCATCCTCTATGCGGCTTATCGAGAGCAGGTTCTCGACAAGGTTGATCAAATACATCGAATCATCATGGATCGATGTTATCAGGGCGGAACATTGTTCCTTGGAAAGAAAGCCATTGTTCTCCTGATGCAACAGAAGATCGGCGTTGCCGCTTATGCAGGAAAGAGGGGTCCTCAGATCATGGGAGATCGCACGAAGGATATTCGTCTTCATCTGTTCGTTCCGGGCCATTGTCCTTGCAATCTCCTTCTCCTTCTCCACCCTGTATTTCTCAATGGCGATCGCGGCTTCCCCGAGCATGGCAAGAGTCAGATTGCACTCCAAGCCGACAAAAGAGGTCTGCCCTTTCATTTCTATTCCCAAAACCCCGTAGACGACATCATTCACACGGACCGAATAATACAGGCACTTGGAACTTGAAAGGGTATCGGTTGTGGCACCGGCGGAAGTATTATTCAGACAGACCCACTTGGCAACGGTCTTTTCCTCATCCCTTGTGATCGCCTCCCCTGCCCCTGGATCATCGACAAACAGCTTGGGACTCTGCAGCTTCGAATCCACCACAGGGTAGTAAACAATGTTCTTGCTCAAAAGCTTCTTTATCTGGGTTGCGGTGACTTCTATTATACCATCCTCATCCTCACATTTCTGCATCACCCTGTTGAGCTCGAAAAGCAGCTTCGTCCTGTAAGCGACATCGGTGGACTTCCTGCTCTGAGCCTTGAGCTTCTTGGCCAGGGTTGATGTGAAAAATCCGGAAAGAAACATTATCAGGAATGTGAATGGATATTCAAACCCATAGGCGTTGAAGGTAAAACGCGGATTGGTGAAGAAATAGTTGAAGGCAAGCACACTCAAAAGCGAGGAGAGGACCGAAAAAACAATACCCTTTGTCAGTAGTCCATTGATCAAGACCCCAAAAATATAAATCGTGACAATGTTCACATCCGTCAGGCCCAGATGATAAAGAACGAAACAGAACAGCGTGGAAAGGATTGTTGTCGCAACCGTGATGAGCAAATCCTTCATGTCGACCATTTTCTCATTCGTCTGAAGGATTTTTTTCCTTCTCGGCCTGTAACGGGACACGTTCTTATCAGGAATGATGTATATATCCAGATCCTCATTATCTTTTATAAGCTTGTCGACAAGGGTTGGCCTGAGGGACCAGAAGCTTCTGCTTCCGCTTCTGCCCAGAACTATTTTGGAAACCCTGAACTGCCGGGCGAAATTCGCAATGGTCGATGCGACATCATCACCATAGACGGTTTCTATGGTGGCTCCAAGCTGACGGGCAAGCTTGATATTGCCATCCAAACGCTTTTTATTTTCTTCCGAAATAGCCACCGCGTTTGTCAATTCCACATACAAAGCAGTGAACCTTGCCTTGTAGGCGGAAGCAAGCCGGCAGGCGGTCCGGATGATGCGGGCGTTGGAAGGGGACGGGGACAGGCATACCAGGATGTGGTCGTTGGCATAGCCTCCCTGCACAGCATATTTTTCCTTTTCCTGGGATTTCAGATTCATGCGGTCGGCACATCGCCTCAAACAGATCTCCCTGAGCGCGGACAGATTATCGCGGACAAAGAAATTCGAAAGCGCGGAAACCGTCTGTCTTCTCTTATAGATTTTTCCTTCTTCAAGCCTTGAGATGAGATCGGACGGCTCTATGTCGATAAGTTCGACCTGGTCCGCGTCGTCAAAGATGGAATCCGGTATCCTTTCATTGACCTTTATCCCGGTAATGCTGGCAACCTGATCATTCAACGACTCCAAATGCTGCACATTCAAGGTTGTATATACGTTTATGCCTGCATTCAGCAATTCCTCGATGTCCTGATATCGTTTGGGATGACGACAGCCTGCGGCATTGGAGTGGGCCAGTTCGTCCACCAGGATCAGTTCGGGATGCCTTGCGATGGCGGCATCTATGTCAAACTCGTTCAAAACTATGTTTTTATATACAATCCTTTTTGTTGCGACAGCTTCAAGACCGTTTATCAGAGCCGAGGTTTCCGGCCTGCTGTGCGGTTCGATATATCCTATCACAACGTCGGTTCCATGGGATTTTGCATCATGTGCGGCAGAAAGCATGGAATATGTCTTGCCAACACCGGCGGCATATCCGAAAAAAATCTTGAGCTTTCCCCTATCCTTCCTGGTTTTTTCGCTTTCTTCCCGCTGTATCCTTCTTAAAACCTCATCTCCACTGGGTCTGTCGTCATACATCATAATCTGGGAATCCCCTTTCTCTGCGAGTTTCCAAACAACAAGGCAAGCATGACCTTTTCAGCATAAGCATCCGTATCATAACTGAAACGGATCCGGGAATCTTCGGAATAAAACTCAATACCATCGGCGTTATCCAGCAGGCGGATGTCATTGTCCTTCATGCTTTGCCGCAAAGCGATAAGCAACGAGGAGCAAAAGGAGGAATTCTCAAATATATAATAAAATTCCAATGAATCCTGCTTTGTCCTGAAATACCTGTCAAACAACCCCTTCATCTGACTTATGCTCATATCCCTGACCATGTTTTCCTTGATTCGGGAAGGGTCATCATCCTCATCGATCTTCATGAAGATAAGATTGGTTCCCTCCAAATCGGACGTAAGATGTTTTTTTGTAAATTCATTGTTTTCAATGACAAAGCAAGATGCATACAGGAAATTGATGTTTTCAAGCATGCTTGAGATAACGTCGCGCTCCCCGGAATCCCTGAAGAACAACCTGATCATGAAATCAGTCAGCAAGACCCCCTTGCCGCATTCAGGTCGGAAATCCATTGTCGCCCCCCAGATGCTGTCATTGGGATTGATCAACATGTCGATGTACTTCTTATCATCATCATATCCCGAGAACATTCCTTCAAAGTTATTCACAACAAACACCATCGGATTCTCAAGATCTTCAAGCAACTGGGTCGGGTTGAAAACCGAGCCAGGAAAAGAGATCATTATCTCATTTTCATTAAACGAATATATTCCAGGATTTATTCCCAGATATTTTGCAAAACAATTGACAGATAGCAACAAATCATACAACAATGATTTTTCATTCATTTTTTCCTCCTCCTGCATTGGAATCGATACCAATGCAAAAGTTTTTTCTTAATTATACCCAAGACCTATATGAATATTAAATCCTTTTTGCACGGTATTGGAACTCCATATGCGGTATCCAATACTGCAAAACCCGTTTCTCTCCATTTCAAGCATGGCAATACATGCCCCTGTCCAGGACCGAAGCAACCGGATAACATGAATACTGCAATTCGGATACATTGTCAAATATGTCTTGTTTTACGAATAATTCACTGAAGCAGAATAAAACCTGAACATGCCCCATTGAAATCCTTACCGTCCGCGAAGAGCGTTTCATAACCCTTCCACACACGCTGCAGATGCTATCGAAGAAACGTGAACAGGATATCCCTTTCAAACCGTTCCACGTCCAATATTGAAGCATGTCCAAATGAATTCTGATATTCGTCATGAACAACTCAATGCCCGGCTGATCCTCATGTTCCAAGATCGACCTTCAGGAAGAAGAACAGGCAATCTGGATTCCCGGGCCCATTTTCATTGAGTGTGCGCCTTTTGGGAACAGGTGCTTCTTCACACCGCCAAAATTCAGTTGCAGCAGGAATAACAACACTCTTATGTTCCGGCAGAAAGAATGTCCGCCCCTTTTTGGAGCGGACAACCTTCACAAGTCGCAAGGCCGATCATGTTGTTGCGGGTGCACCTTTCTCAAGAACAAGCGGCTCGCTTTCTCCATCATTCTGCATGAAATGATAATCACATTTATTGCTGTTCTCCTTATTCCAGCCGGTGATCGCATCATTCATTGCTTCCGTCGCGTCAGCCCAGGTATTACCTTCTAATCCATCGACTTCGGTTGCATTATCATTACTTTTCTTGTTGCCGATACCCAATTCAGGGGTTCCTTCTGTTCCTTTTGCCCAGTAATTGCTTTGTAGCTTGCCTGTACTGTAAGAACCAACAATTCCTCCAGACGAGTATGAGTATTTTCCACTTAAGTCCCCGATACTGTAACATGCAATGATTTCACCATAATTATCCCCAACAATCCCTCCTGAATATAAGGAAAAGCCAGAGCCAACATTCCCTGTATTGTAGCAGGCTATGACACAGTTTGAATTATTCCCAACAATGCCTCCAACATAAACCGTAACACCACCACCGCTCTGTTCCAAGGAAACATCCCCTGCATTATGACATGCTATGATTTCCCCTTCATTTCCACCTGCGATTCCTCCTGTATATCCATACATTCCGATAATACTACCAGATGCACTACAATCGCTGATGGTACTCCAGTTATATCCAGCAATGCCGCCGACATAGTATGATGATCCTGAAACGCTTCCGGATACGCTGCAGTTTTCGATTGTCCCCCAATTGTCTCCGGCGATGCCTCCGATGTCTTCATATCCAGATATTTTTACGTCGTTTAATGCAAGGTTTTTTACTACGCCGTCAGTTGCAATATATGCGAACAAGCCTAAGTAATTACTATCTGACGAATCGATTTTCAGGTTGCTGATTGTGTATCCGCCACCGTCGAATGTGCCGGCATAATAATACTCTACATATCTTCCGTCGACAACGCCATCACATCCCACTGGAGTCCAGATCTTGCCTTCCAGTGAGATATCAGCCATCAGAATGGCGCTTGTACCAATATTCGGGTAGTCCGGCTTGTCTGCTGTGCCGGTGTTCTTCATGACATATGCATTCCAGTCAAGAAGACCTTGTGCGGTGTAGATTTCCCATGTGCCGTCAGCCGTGGTTATGTAATCAGCCACGTTGTTGTTCGGCTGTTCACAGCTTATGACGACAAGCGCAATAACAAGAAGGGCAAAGCCTAACAGTAGGGTCTTATTCCCCCCCCCCATGAGAATCGAACGTCTGATTTTTTCCATAGTTTCCTCCTGTTGTGTT
>CASGDQ010000059.1 GCA_949300325.1 uncultured Spirochaetales bacterium | reverse complement strand
CATTTGGCGCCGATGTTGAAGCGTTGTCGCAACAAGTTAAAGATGCAGTTGATGATATCGAAAGCGACAAAGAAGAGATCAGTGCGACAGCTCAAACGGTAAGCGCTCAGGCTGATAGCGTAGCGGATGCATACAGCGATATTACAGGCAATATAGTGCCTCATATTGATGAGCAGAAAGATGCCGTGGATGCCGGGGTACAAACGGCAACGGAAAAAGCGACAAGCGCAACCAACAGCGCCAACAGTGCAAGCGGATCTGCATCAACAGCACAAAATGCATTATCAGGGGTTAACACCAAGCTTGCTGAAATGCAGGCACTTTATAACCAGATGCTTGCCGTAGCGTCTCAGAGCGCAACGCCTACTGTACTCATCGAAGGGCAGCTTTATAAAGAGATCACAACCGTTAGAAACGGAAAGATTATCAAAGAATATCAATTAGTTGAAGAAGAGGAGGAGACAGCATGATCAAGAACATAGTCGGAGTGCCGACGGAAGGATCCGTACTGCAGGTCAAGCAAGCTGTAGGTGCTGCTGCGGTAAGGCAGAAAGAGTCAATTGTTGCTGCAGTAAAACCTAGATCGTCTACAGTAATTGCGACTTACGGGGCGTCAATCCTGCTTGCAGGCGGCAGCACTCCGCTGGAAGGGATGAAACGGCTCATTGTGCGCAATCGGGGTAATAATCTAATTTGGATCGGAGATACTTCGAGCGCTGCAATCTACGAGGGCGGCATTCCTTTGGAGCCGGGAGAAGAGATCTGTTTTGAATTTACAGGGGAAAGCGCTCCAAGCCTATATGCAAGGAGCAGTGGCTATTCGTCTGAGCTGGAGGTAATTGAAGCATGAAGAGCTGGGATTATACAAATACCGATGAAAACAAATTCGAAGTTTTCTGGAAAGATGAGGCCGGAGAAAAGATCTGTGCAAAGATTGTCGATCTTAATCCGGGGAGTGAAGAGGCTAAAGATGCAGCGCTTTGCCTTGTCGCTATGAAACTGAAGGATGAGTATGCGGATCTGTTTAAAGAAGATCCGGAAGAGATCATGGAGGAGATTTAAGATGGGATACACTACTGATCAGAAATGGAAGCTTATGAACGCCTGGGAAAAAGAAATCACGGACATATGCCTCCGGGGTACGGATCTTGTGCCGGACGATGTGGATCTGCCAAGATTGCGGGCCCTGGCTGATATGATCTATGACTTGTCGGAGGGGCGCAACGAAGTGATCTTTGACAAGCTGGGACGGCCGAACATCATGGTCAATTTTATGGCAAGCGAAAGGAGCTGGCTGAGCACGCTTTCCGGAGATGGCGCATATTTTGACGTGCCATCGTCTTACACTTCGAACGACTTATTGATCAACTTCCATCCGGCATTCATCGTCAACAAAAAATCGATCCTGGGATTCAGGCTTGGGAAATATAAGGATGTATACGCAAATGGCAGAAACAACCATGTATCGCTTTACGGCCTGCCTCCGGCATATGGCGGTGGCGGATTTACCGTATCATACACAGGGCTTGCCGGGGAATGCGACAGGATCAATGCAGGTACAGTCGAGGGTGAGACAATTCACAATATCACGCGGGCAGAATTTTGCTATCTGTCTATGCTTTCTGTTCTTGAGGGATTCCAGCCTAGGGGTGCTAACAACTATGGTAAAGATGGGACAAAGACTAACGAGTATGGAATCCCTGGCGGATACATCTACCAGGGTAGGAGCTATCATGTTCTGAATGGATCCGGCCCGCTTGCCTGGCGCCATGATGGGACGCCTTTTGGAGTATGGGGGCTTAACGGCCCAACGTATGAGATCCTGCACGGTTATATGACCGAAGCTGGTAAGTGGCTCTTTCTGCAGAACAATGATGCTGCAGTCGCAACAGCTTCAATACTTGCCGAAACATCAGATTCCTACAAAGCTTTGATGCCTGATGGATCCTTTGTTGCCAGGGACACGGAAGGGGCCCTGCTCTATGACTACAAGGATGATCCAGGAACATCAGGACAAAAGGCATTTGAGATTGCAACATCGTATCTGCATCAGCAAACGGTCGATGATCCGTACGGAGGGCTTTCTACAGGCAGCATTACAGCCAGGGACGGGGTAGATATCCCGCTCTATGCACAGCTGATGCTCTGCGCTCCTCTTAAGAAGAATACCCCCAAAGGATACACCTACATGCGCAACAAGGCGGGAATGCGCCGCGTTGCGTGGGCCGGTGGCTATTACTACACGGGTTCCAGTAGCGGGTTCGGCCAGTTCAATGGCAGCGACTATTCGCCGTCCTACTCGAGTGTCACTGGGTCGGGGCGCGTCGCTTCAATTTTATCAAATTAATCAAAGGATGAGATCGGATGCGTAATGAGCAACCAAAACTGGAAGCATTGGCAAGATTTGAAGAGCTATACCGGCACATGGCGGGCGTTGTGATCGGTCGCCATGTGCTGGTTGTTCTCAAATATTCTATTGGCGAAAAGATTATTTCCGGATTGGCCGAAATCGGATCTGCAATCTACCTTGCAAACAAGCTTGAGTATAAGGCTACGACAGATCCAAATTATAAGATTCGGAAAGATCTTACATATAGAGCCAAGAAGCTAGTAACCGAGGCTCAGGACGACTTCATCCGTGTAGAATACATGATCCGGCTGTTCATAGAAGATGATCGAAGCAAAGTCAATCGGGAGCATATCTATAAGCTGGAACATGCATTCACAGAAAAGTTGGGTGGTTGGCTGTACTATCTTAACAGTCAGTGACAGGCGATATGAAAGGCGTTGGGGTTGCGTGGGCCGGTGGCAATTACAACACGGGTTCCAGTAGCGGGTTCGGCCAGTTCAATGGCAACAACAATTCGCCGTCCAACTCGAGTAACAATGGGTCGGGGCGCGTCGATTCGAAGAGGCAGGCAAGGCAGAAAAGCCCCTTTTTGAAGGATCAAATGTCGCAAGATAATCATAGTGTCGCTTCTTGCCTCCGGGCGGGATGCGACGCGCTTTAAAAGAAAATGGAAACACTTGCAGAGCAGATCTATTCTTTCGAGAATTTGGAACAGGCTTACTTGGAAGTTGCCAGAGGAAAGAGGCATAAAAAAGAATTTCAGGAATTCAGATTGAATCTTGAAGAGAATCTCATCAATATGCAAAACGAGTTGATCTATCGCTCTTATGTTCCTGGCGATACTGTGACTTTTAATATTCGTGAGCCCAAGCTTAGATCTATTACGAGGCCGAAGATCTACGACAGGGTTGTGCATCATGCATTAGTCAGAGTTACTCTTCCATATTTCGAAAAACATTTCCATCCTTCAAGCTTTGCCTGCAGAGCCGGAAAAGAATACATTTTAGTCAAGGTTGTGGACAAGGACGGCAAAGAGCACACAATTGATTATCATTTGTCCAGCAATACTTCCAGGTCGTATCCTAAAAGCTATCCTCACTATAAGGCAAAGAAGTACGCAGAAACGGATGCATCATCCCTCTTTCCGGGCGCAACATATGTTCATGCTACACTGCATGAGGGCAAGGGCCAGGCTGCCGGATGCAGGCATTATCAAGATCTGCTGCGCCGGGCGATCGGCAAGTATGGCACTGTGACAGTGATCGCCATAGATATTAAAGGATTCTTCAAGTCGATAAATCACAAGGCTTTAAAGATGCTTATAAAACGACTGTTTTACTTTGATGATTTTGTGATCTGGCTGTACTGCACAATCATTGACTCCATCGATGAGGGCTTGCCTATTGGATTTTTGCCCTCGCAGCATGAAGCAAATTTGACCGGTGGCGTAATCGACTATTTCATTACAGATGTTCTCAAACAGAAGTATTACATACGATACATGGACGATATAAGGATCCTTTGCAGAAGCAGGGAAGAAGCAAAGGAGATTCTATCAGCAACAGATGAGTTGGTGATCAATAAGCTGGGCCTTCGGTTGTCAGAAAACAAGACACGGATCTTCACCTTTCATCGCTATGATACATTCTGCGGTTATCAGGTGCATCCTCATTATCTGGCCCCTAAGCCAGCAACAATAAAAAGAGCACATAAAAGGCTTAGGAAAAAGAAAGATCTACTTGATAAGGGTATGATCTCCAAGGAGCATTTTATCGAGTCAGTCTACTCTTTGTTGGCATATCTTGAGTACACTACCACGCCTATAGACCTGCTTGCGGAAGAGTATCTGAGAAATATAAAGCAGGGGGTATGATGGGTTCTATTGTGCGGTACTTTTCCCAACAATGCCAACATTCTAAAAAAAGAATATAGAATGCATCCATGCTGGGAGAAAAAGATCAGAACGAGGAATATGAAGAAAGAAGATCCGAAAGGATTTTATATCTTCGAAAAGCTTTAGAAGAAAGCACTAGCTTTAATGCTGCACAAAAACAACTGCTTGCTGATTATATTTCTGCGCTTGAAGAAGCAAATGTTGGGATTAATGCAGCACATAACAGGATCCGTCTTAGAAAAAAAGAGCTTGCAGATCTCAACAGCCTTTTGCACAAACTATCCATGTCTCAGCTTAAATTGATAGACGGGATCGAAAAATATCATCAAGACATTACAACTGTTTTATCGAAGGAGTTAAAACAGCAGAGGATTGAGATTGCAGAACAAAATACAAAGAATCAAAAATTTTTCAAAGCAATTGTTATTTTTGGAGTTATTTTGATTGCTTTCATGTCATTTATTTTGTTCGGATCTAAAGAAATGATCAATGTGCTTAATGGCCTCAGCACTGCACTTAGGTTTGCCCAAACAATTATTTAAGGAGATACAAAATGGAAAATGCTTTTTTTATCGCAATGGCTCAAAGCTTTTTGGAGATCAGATGGCAAATGATAATGTTTTTTGCTGATATTATCATTCTCGGCACATTAAGCGAATTTATTAAAGCTACGCTTTTTCCAAAAAAAGACGAGGCAACAGAATCTTCTAGTAGATTCAATGAGTGTCCCAGGTGGCTTGGCCTTATTTTTGGAATTTTGGTAACTCTAATACATGTCGTTTGCTCCTTTTTGGCATACTCGGCATTTGGAGCGGACGGCTGGTATATTCCTGGTGGATATATATTTGCTTGGGCCTGGGCAATTCTTTTCTTTTTCTTACAGTTTAAAGCGCTCAGGATCGTTAAGTGGTTTAGGGATAAGCTTTTTCCCGGCCTTAAGGATCCAAATTACGTAAAGACACAAAAGAATAAAGAAAAGAAGAAAAGCTACTCAAAGGAAGAGCTTGAAAAGATTCTTGCAAATCTCACCTCTGAAGAGTCTACGACTTAATTCTTTGGTTCGCGTTTGCAATGTTTTTTCTGTTTTTTACTACATTATAGGATGCTTTATGAAGGATTTGATTATTGTTGCTTTAGGAGTGTTAATCCCAGGCTTATTGATTTACATTTTTAAACTAAAAAGGTCAGATGCAAAAAAAGACTCTGCGATTGATCTATTGCTTGGTCTAACATCAAAAACTGCTGCAAATAAAGCTGCCGAAGTATCCGAAGCAAAGGTGACAGCTGCAAATGAAAAACTCTTAAGCGATCTCGAACTCATTGAAAAAACGAGGCTAAAAGATCCTTCTTTGTCTTCTGTGGCACAGGCGAAAAACATTGCAAGCGAATTGCTGTCTGAGACGCAAGCTTTCTGCCAGGATTCAGATCCGGTCGATCACGCAGAAAATCTTGATGAAAATGCAAGTGATCTAATTGGCATTCCGAACGAATTAAAAGAGTTGTTGGCTGATCAGGCATCAAGCGTGAAAAAACTATTCGAAATGAAGGAGACAAAAGATGAAACGCCTATTAATAATTCCAGTGGTAATCCTCGCTCTTTTTTTCACAAGTAGTTGTCGGTCAACAGTTGATTTAAAACCGCAAGTTAACGTGCCAGAAATTCCACGAGGACTGAACGACGGATACGAATTAATAATCACAGATCCTCAAACCGTTTATGATCTTGCGACAAATTCAGCTATTTACGCAGCCTTGCTTGAGAAGTATGTAGCATGGAGCGATGAGCTCTATGATTATATAGTTGCGATGTCCTTGATTCAATAGAGCATCTTTTACTCCTTCTGCCGCGTCTCTCAACAGAGGGGCGCGGCTCTTTTCTGCAATTTTGCTGATATTTCCCGTATGTTACTTTTAAAATCAAGTCAGGAGGACAGAATGGACAGAAAAATTAACCCACAAAATTTATGTGATGTGACCGGGTTTTTTCTTGCAAAAGATTATAATGGGCGGTGGTCGTTTTACGAATTTGAGCCCAAAAAAGACGGCCTTTCGTGGAATGCAGAAAAAGGGCAATGTCTTCCAGTGACGTTTAATATTGACTTTGATGGAAGCTGGGAGGAGAGTTTATTTAAACCGAAAAATGATGTTTCGCAAGAAGACATGGAAGATCTATTTGAGGGATGTATTTTAAATCAAGCTATCGTAAGCGACGTTGAATTGGCTGATTATAAAACAGTACCTCCAGAGGAGGTATGCAATTTATATAATCAAGGGTATCGATTCATCGGCAACGCATTTTGGGGGAAAACGCAAGCCCTGCAGCCTATGGTAAAATTTAAGTGATCATTCAGATTGATCCTTTTTAAATCTTGAATACTTTGCCATAGGATTTCTAGGCTGGCCAACTTTGCCTTTTCGTTCTTTCAATAAAGAGATTGCTTTTTCCGAAAAAAAGTAATCTCTTCCTATTTTCTCCACTACATCTGGATGATCTTTTGCAAATGCCTGTACGCGCCGTATTGTCAAGCCGACTATTTCAGCCGCTTCTTTGCTTGTGTATCCTTTCATCCTCTTCTTCTCCTTTGTCTATAGTACGCTAAAACGTATGGTAAGGCAAGAAAAGCAAAATATTAATCCTGCCTTCAAAATACCCCCCCACGCTCACACACATACTGTATGCTAGTTCGAGTAGGGAAGGGGCTAATTTCATAAAAGACTCTTAGGATCTATATCAAATTTCTTTTTATAGTTTCCTTCTTTTGTAAAAAACGCGCTTTCATTTATTTTTATTTTTGAAACAAACGAATTCCAGATATTATTATCTGGGTCAAGTGCTTTTGGGTTGAATCCTACACGTCCTAGATAAGCAAGACGTATAGAATTATTAGGTACTTTTAGTCTTTCTTCGACATCTTCGATAGTTCCCTTTTCAAAATAATCTGTATAGAAACCTGTAGCATATCCATCTATAATGACTTGTGCGTTATAATATATCTTTTTCTTTTTATTGTCATAATTTATAAATGTTTTATTTTTTTCATCAACAACGACTTCATCATTATAGACAGTCTTTACTTTCTTCATTTTCTTAAATTGTTCGCTTGTTTCTTTTATTTCATGTTTAATTTTATCAATTTGATCTGAAATAGATGTATTAAAGTCTATGCCTTCAAAAATAATTCTTTCTTCGCTGTTCAATATATAGTAATGATATATTTGCTCTTTCGCCTCGACATAAATAGTCTTATCTTCAAACTCATATTTATCTAGTGTCTTTTTTAGAAGTTGCTCCTGTTCTGTTTTTACAAGCACTATCAATGTCGTATGCCAGTTGCAGTATGCCCGGTAGTCGCCAGGTATGAGTTTGAAATAATCTTTGCCAATAGACATTTCACCTCTTTCAAGCTTCTCAAAAAATCTATCTTCGCAATCGTATTTGAGAAGAAATGCCCCTTTCTCGCTTATTTCAAAATGATTGTAATAGGTAAATTTTTGATTATTCTTCAGGCTGTTAAATTCATACTCGGTCATAATTATAGCATGTCCTTCCCCGTCGTCCTGGTTTCTTAAATAAAAAACTGATCCTTCTGTTAATTGCACTTTTACGCTTCCAATGTCTTTGTAAATGAAAAAATTAATCATTAACTATCTCCTTATCTTTTTCTCTTTTGATTTCATAATCCTGTCTTTTTAGTACCCCCCCCCTGGGGGCAAACAACTGGCTTTAGTTTGATTGAGCATCACTCCTCCACCTCGATGCAGATGGTTACTGTTTCTCCGTCGTCAAAATCTGATTCGTAGTCATAATCATGTAGAAGGCAGACGTAATTCCCGGTTGATAACGCCTCTCCAACCGTCTCCGGGCATACATTCCAATACTTCTGATTGTAGTATTTCTTTTTTATTGCCTCCAGTTCTTCCTTGTTCGAAAAACTGACTTCGACCAGATCCGGCCTGTCAGCAGTTGACCAAATGCAATCTTCCGGCAAGTCGTTATCATCAAGAATATTCACACTCACGACTGTGTGCTTGTGCTCGTAAGCCGTTAGGTGTTCCCATTCTCCCTTTGCTTCCTTTATGGCCTGTTCCCTGTCCGTGAATACAGTCGGGAATCCATCCGCTTCCTTCTGCACTAATACTTCGTATCTTTCCATCTTAGTCCTCTTCTTTATAATCATAATTGCCGTAGTCGCCATCAATTACAGCAAGCACATTTAAAGTTCTGCGAGCGTCGTCATACCTGTATTGCTCCTTTATCTTCTTTAAGTCTGCAATAACTGATGGTGTTAATTCAACTTTGGCAAGGACCTTATCAGAATAAGCAGACAGTTCGTAAAGGTATTTGCGTCCTACTTTAAATGACCTACTGTTATAAAAACATCCACAATCCATTTTAAACATTTGTTTATCTCCTTATTCGGGCTTAAGCCCTTATATAGTGCCACCTTAACGAGGTAGCACCTATAAAGGTTTAAGTTATTTCAATAATCCTGCCATCATCACTAACACGACAACCATGCTCAAGAACATGAAGAAGAATGTATCTTAAATGTGAAATCTTCCTATCCTGCTTAACGACAACATCACTATTTAACTCGTTATATTTACAAAGCTCTAAATAATGATTAACTTCACGATTGTAATAAACAATAAAATTCTTTTTTTCTTTAACTGTCATTTGTTTTCCTACTGTTTATAATCCTGTCTTTTTAGTACCCCCCCCCTGGGGGGCAAACAACTGGCTTTAGTTTGATTGAGCGTCACTCCTCCACCTCGATGTAGATGGTTACTGTTTCTCCTTTATCAAATTCGTAGATGTAATCGTATTCCTCGATTTCCAAGACATAACTGCCAGACGTTAATACATCGCCTACGGTCTTAGGGCGGGCGCTCCAATACTTGCATAAGTAATACTCATCGATTACCGCCTTAAGCTCCTCCTTTGTCGAGAAGCTGATTTTTACTATGTTATCCGGCTCCCATTGCGTTGACCATACACGATCTATGGGAATACCCTCTTCGTCCACAATATCAACGTGAATGGCACTCTTCTGCCTTTCGAATCTCGTCAGATGCTCCCACTCGGCAATGGCCTTGTTTATGGCATCCTCCTTGCTTGATGCTTTCTGCGGGAATATATCGCCGCCGATCCTCTCGCTTTCTACTTCGTATCTTTCCATTTTTATTTTCCCTCCAGGCTTAAGCCTTTACATCGTGCCGCCTTCTAAAAGGTGGCACAAATAAAGGTTTACTCACTTTGTAAACTCACTGCCTAAACGGTAGCCCTTTTGTAATAATTCATCGAAAGTGAAAACATCGTTATTTATCAAAACGCAATATTCGCATCTGTCTACATCGAAGAATTCGCGACGTTCAATTAGTCTTCCGGTCTTCGTCATTATGAAGATAAATAGTTTTTCCTCACCATCCATCAACGGCTTTAAAAATCTAACATCGCCGGATTTGTCTACAATAATCTTATATCTAGGTGTGCTCTTCATCTCTTCGTCTCCTTTTTACAATCATTAATTAAAAAACTTCCCTGTAATTTCTTCTTTGAACTGATTAATCAAATCATTCGTGGCAGCTTCTTTATTTTCTGTGCAGCGTGCAAGCTTAGCTTTGAACTCATATTCATTTATTACTTCACTATCAATTTTTTGGCCGAATGGCGTATATCCCGTTGTTAGCGCTATACCATCACCAAGGTTATAAACATCAGCCCGCCAGCCCGTCGAGTTTTCTATATATGCAACAGGTTTTAGCTCTCGGAGCAGATTGTAGAGCCTGCAATAACCGACTTGGTAGACTGCGCTAAAGTTTTGTAATACAGATTTCTTTGTAGTTTTAAGTTTCATTTTGTGCCTCTTTATTTCTTCTTTATTTATAGCTTTATTATACGCGAAAACGTACAATAAAGCAATAGAAAAGTGAAACAATATTAGAAATTTTATCAAAAAATGATTTACTTTAATTTATTCTATTGCAATTATTTACAGGCTTTAACTATTTCGTTTTTAAAACTTTATTTACTCTTGATTTATTGATTTACTTTTTTAAAGGCTTGAGCCAAAACTAAAAGGCTTTCTTTACAGACTCATGAAATTTAAACGCATTTTTACTTTCTATGTTAGGCCCTGGTGTGTTTAAGGTACTGTGGACGCTGCAGTTTTCCCAACCAAGTGCGTCACGCGCCTTAATCATAAAATTTCTGGTCTGAAAAATAATTCTTTACACTCTAAGCAATTAGAATTCTTTACACTTTACATGTCTTTGCCCGGTTTTGAGCTGCATTCATTATGATATTTCCCATATGCCATCAGGACATTGAACGGCAAGCGCCAGCATCCCTTCCAGGGCCATTTTTACATTACCTTCAGTCGCTTCCCAATAGTCTGCGGAAACGTCGTCCTTCAGGTTGCTGATAGCTTCTTGCAATATTTTGATTGTGTTCTTCACGTAAACCCCATCAAAGGATCCTATTCCGCCTCTTATGACCTTTTTAAAGATTATCCCATAGTTGTATGTAATATGAAATTCGGCTTCTGCTGGATACGTTGGATTTAAATTGATAACACTACCTCTCGGCAGATAATCAACCAAAGTTACAGATCCATCAGTATTGATAATACGGCATGTATAACTCATATCCTCTCCTTGCGGCGGCAGCAGTCCCGCTTCTATTGCCTTTTGTATGAATTCATCAGCTGCAGCACAGGCCTCACAGCTTTGTCTTCTTATGAGCTCATCGATGAAGGGAGAGCTTGAGGCAAATTGCTCAACCCATGAAATACTCATCAATCAACCTTGCCATTATTACAATATATGCCTCTATGATCTTTCTCGAATTATCGTGGATCATCTGGAGATCTTTATGATCTTCATACCAGGCAATAAGATCCGATCCGCCATTCTCTTTAAAATGAAAAGATGCCCAATCTGCAATCATTTCTTGTATGTATTTGAGAGGAATTTCTAAAGGCTTGATTTCCTGGCTTGAGTTAATCATAACCCAATTCTGCCAATGATGTTTATTGAAATGAAAGTGGTGAAGTAGTGCATACTGGAATTCTGTTTTTGCCTTTTCATCAGGTTCCATGTCAGAATAGAAATAATGATCATATGCATAGTATTCCGCATCGCCAAACTTGCTGGAATCATGTCCGGTATCTAAAGATCTGCCCGTTAATAGCATATAACACTTATTAACGGTTTCGATATGTTTGTTTAAATATTCATCGTATTTTTCGCTCATCTTTTGCTCCTTTGCAAATGGTATCAGTAAAAAGCTTCATGTTTCAGCGTTTCCGTAAGATTTTATCAACCTCGAGATCCAGCAGGCTACAATCAACATATTCTTCCGGTTCGCTAAGCCCACATGTAGGCATTATTAATTTCCCATTAGAAGACTCGGGGAGCTTCGTACAAGTATTTTTCTCTTTGCAGATATCGCAGAGCATTTCAGATACATTATCAAAGTACAACGAAAGCTTTCTCATCAAGTCCAAATCCATGATCGATCCCCCTGGATTATTCCTCTTTGATTACGATCTGGAATTCCTCATTCAGATGCTTCTTGTAGTATTCTTCTTTATCTAATCCATACATGCCGATTTTTGACCGAAGCGTTGTAAACAGGATCCCTTTGTCTCCTAAAAAAAGAAGAAGAACATATTTTCCTTTTTTTAACTGATATTCGCCTCCTTCCAAGATTGCAGTATCATAATCAGTCAAATGAGGGTATTTGTCTTTTTCGTAGCTGAAGACTGTCACGAAAAGCAACCTAGCTTTAGTTTGCCCTGCAAGCTTTTTATAGTTGTGCGAAAAAGAAATCTTTCTCATGTTTGCTCCTTCATATAATCTTTGAAGGGGAAATAGGCTATTTCATTGTTTTCATCCAAAGTCATAACTTCGGCGAATACAGCGCCTTGTAATGACAAATTTTCCATTTTCATAAAGCAACGTCCCTCTTTATTTTCTTCAACCCACGAAATAACATTGTCGTCGCAACTAGTGCCTTTAAAAACGAAAAACCTCTTGTCGCCTGGATCCGTGTATATACTTAACAGCTCTCCTCGGATCTCTGCCCAACGAGTAAGCTTCTTATCGTTAGTTCTATAGTATCGGCTAGCAAAAATATCCAAATTCCTAATTACTACAGGAGTATCGGCAATCTTGAAAATCTCCATCCCAGCCAGCCCGGATGCAAACAGATCCGGCATATCTGTTATGGTTCCAGCTTGCACCATTTTATCAAAAGCGCCGGCTCCTTTAAACCAAGATTGATGTACATACTTCTTGCACAAATATTCAAAAACCAACGGAGTGAATAACCGTGAATTTCTGAATGTTTTTACTTCTACAAGTTCATTTGTTTCTGTGATTGCAAATAGTGTCGAATAGCTCATTACCCCTCCAATAATTCCGGGTTGTCATGGATGTTTCCTACAACCTTAATAAAACTGCTGTCAAAATCGGAGATATCGGCAGTATGTCCTGTCAGATCAGCGCTAAAATCTTTTACATCCTTTTTCTTCACCGCATATAAAAAAAATGAAAAATCCTCGATATCGCAGCAGACTTTTGCGTAATAATCTTTTCCACTTTTGGACGTAGGAAATCCATCAACTTGCAGAATATCCCCCTCGTATATCTTATTGCCGTTTTTGTCTTTCTTGCCTATGTACTGGCCAACTGTTTCGGGATCTACTTCATATGCCATCCTACAAGCAGAAGAAACCACGTATATCTCTGCCTTTTTACATTCTTTATCTGAAACAAGCAAGCTTCCATTTGCCCATCCTAGATCTTTGTATTTCCCTCTAAATTCAATGTCTCTCATTTGCTATTCTCCAATATCTTATTTATTTCAACAGCCTGCTCATACGTGATATCAACTATATCTCGCATCTTTCCCATAATGGTCATGATATATTTTTCTTTTTCCCATTCTCTTAATCTATTTATTGTATCTTCGTCTTTAGGATCTAAGATATTTACATCATGAGGGCCACGACATGCCCCTGTTTTTGAATCAAAAAGAAAAGTATCAACCTTTATAAATCCTTTTTGGGTTATCTTGGAAACTGTACGCTCTTCGAGTATGTCATATCCCCATCCAAATTTTTCTAATACAACCGTATCGCCCGCTTTAAGCGATTTCAACCAACCTTCATATTCCATAATTTATATCTTCCATGCCTTTTCCGTCAGATGGTACAATCCTCCGTCCATCTGTATCTTGCCTTCTTCCATAAGCCTGTGCACCTCGGAAAGCACCTTGGCAATCGGCTCCCTTGTCAGAGACACAATATCGTTCATCGTCCATGCATGTCGGACTGGATCGTTTTTAAGTTGTTCGAGTACGGTCATTTCAATACTTCTCCTTCTTCAATTTCTACTATTCTTGCTCTGTCTCTAATATATCTAGCGTTCACCATCTGAAGCACTGCTTCGGCTGCTTCCTTGCTATCAAAAAGCCTGGCCCTTTGACAGTCCCAAACTGGGAGTTCCTTTGAAGAAGCCATATAGTGATTCAGAAACATTCCGTCCATCGTAATCAGATATTTCATTCAATCCTCCTTCGCCTTTGAAAACGTATCGGCAAGATTGCCGGCAATTTGTTCACACCATTTTTTTGCTTCGTCAAATGTGGTGAAATATGCGTGGCGCTTATAATCTAAATTTACCTTCAGTTTTCTTATAACAAGCTTTGCTACAAAGCCAATGCTTGTTTGTAGAATCATGAAATAACAGTCATAGGAAACATTTTTTATCCATACAGCTCCCATCTTTTTTTCAAACTCCATTCAGACCTCCTTTATTTGCCTGTTATTTGCTCCATTGGATACTTCGGGCTCAAATTTCTCACATGCCACATCGTCATAAGATATCGTCTTGAAACTGTTTCCAATATGGGATAGCAGCAGGCGCTATCCCACATGGAACAGTAAGCGCAATCAATACGCCTTTTATTCATTCCGTCTCTGCTATGCATTTGCTGTAATCGATTTTGCCATTCTCATCTGCGTATTCTGAGAGATCGAGATCGCTTATCTCATGAAGATAGAATTGATGAATACCTGAAATATAAAATGGTTTTTCATAAACTTTTAATTTAGGATGTTTTATTCCCCATGTATCTGGAGACATCGAATCTTTGTTATATTCGGGCTTTAATTTCTGCCCGTTTCTTTCATAGAATATGGATACTACTTTATCACCAACTATGGAAGCATGAGGGTTATTTCCGACAGTCACATATATTGTTTGCGGGAATATCTCTTTTAATTTATAAGCCAATTCTGTTAGCGTCATAATTCCACCTTCACTATGCATTTGCTGTAATCTATCTTTCCTGTTTCGTCTTTATATTCAGACAAATCCAAATTATTCTTCATGAGGATAACGGGGACTTCAAAAAAGACGCCTTCAAAACTAACCCATTCTTCCGAATGAGCATAAAACGGTTCTTTATCCCAAATCAGACAATTTTCAGAATCAAGTGTTAAATATTTGAAATTAAAAATCTTGCACAATTCATAAGCTAATCCAGTCAATGTCAACGTGTCGGATTTTCCGACAGGTTCGGTATCTACTTTTTCTATAATTTGGAGAGCTTCACTAATACCGTTTGCCTCATGTCTAAAAATTGATACGTATGTTCTAAAAAAAGCCTCATTCTTCTTTTCATATAATTTTTCTAATTCTTTCTTTGCTTCTTCGAGTGTCATATTTTGCTTCTCCTTATGTATGAATACAGAACCGCAACTTCCGCCTTTGCGTTTTTTTTAAACTGCAAGCTATCGATCAAACCTAGATTAGTTATTCTAATTGATGATTCTGTAACTTCCCCGGATTCGTTGACCTTAATGTATTCCCAGTCTTTGGGTATTTCGTTATGACTGATATTCACACTTTCACAAAAAAGGAACAGTCTGTAATCTCCCATACCCAGTGATTTGCTTTTAAACTTCTTTTCCTTATCTCTAAGAAAATCTGCCCGTGAAGTCTTGCACTCTATGAGCAGGGTATCTCCACCGCCTTTGAACGCAAGACAATCAGGTATTTCTCCTTTTGTGCTGGAAGCTTTCAGCTCTGTAATGGCAAGAGGAAATCCAAGCTTGTGAGCCATTTTGACAGATATCTTAACCAAATCAGCATGTGTCATGCCCACAGCTCCTTTTGCCATACAACCCACACAGGCGTTGCACCTTTGATTTCAGCAGAAGAAAGAAAACCATCAATAATCCATCCCTGCTCGACAAGATAAAAGTTCGGATCCTGATCTTCCCCAAATACGTCTTGAAAATCAGTGTATAGACTTCCGCATAAGGCCTGCATAAACTCTTCGGCAGTCTTGAATGTCGTCATACTTCCCCATATCGCTACTTCGAGTGATCCGTGGCCGTCGCAAGAATAGTCAATATCTGAATCAAAGCAAGTGCCAGACATCGTTACATCTTCCGATGTTAACTGTTCAAGATCCTCGTATGACGAATCCCCGCATAGCAGGAATGAAAGATATGCTTCGTTATAAACGATAAGATATAATCCGGTTTCAGGCTCTTCCCGGAAATAGATGTAATCTCCTTCGTAAAATTCTTCGCCATCATTGTTTTTGTAGACCATTTCGCACACGGTATCCGGTTGCACAATATGAGTAGTTCCATTTTCTTCGCATATACAGCAATCTCCGTTTGCATTCTTAAAGAAATATCCATAAACCCATTCGTTATCGCTTGTTGTTTTTGCTCTAAATTTTATTTCCCGCATTCCTCTGTCTCCTTGTCAAACCACATTCCATCCGGCCCGTTCTTGGGTACAAAAGAATAGCAAACGGGAGGTTTTAATTCGCTTACATATATCTCTCGATAGGAACATGTCATATACAACTGTTCAAAACATTGATATCTTCCTTTCTTTTTCTTCTTAAGTTCGATGAAACAATTATGACAGCCTGAACAGCCTAAATTCAGCTTGTCCATATGTGATAAATTTTTAGTCCAGTGCATTCCTGTTCTTGTTATCATTACAAATCTCCTTTTCTTTTTTCTCTTCAAAATTCTTGAGCATTACATCAACTTCATCATCCGACATGATGCATAAATCTTTTTTCATTTCTTTTGCAATTGAACGGAGCGCCATGCTTTTCATCCTGGAAAAACGCTCTTGCAGTTCATTTTTCATTTAACCCTCCAAAGATCACCACGGCAGAAGGGAAGGGAGCCGAGTTTTTCCCATCATTGAATTTAAGACGACCGCGGATAAATCTGATTTCTGTTGCATTTGGAATGACAAGATCATGCCACCAGCTCGTATCCGTTCTTGCAGGCAGGAGGCATACAACAATCGTCCCCCCCCCCTCGGACACTATCGACTGCTTTCTCTATCCACCTTCTGATTGCTCTTCCATATGGAGGATTCATAAAGCATCGTCCTTTCCATTCATGCTTAAGAGAATCATTGTTTTTTGTATAAAAACGTTTGCATTTTGCATTCTGCGGGGTAGCGCAAACATCCAATTCAAAATTAAATTCCTTGTTCAGTTCATCAAAAAACTTTTGAGGCGTGGCCCATTCTTCGGAATTTGAGGAAAACATTACCTCGTTTTTCACTTTTTTGCTTCTCCTTGCTATCTTTTTAATTTCGCTTTTAAATTTTGGTTTTCTACACATATCTGGCTCGCTTTTTTATAATGGTTTTCTGCACATATCCGGCTCGCTTGTTCACTGCGGTTTTCTTATGCTTTGAAGGCTCGCTTTCCTCCTATGGTTTAATTTGTAGCATCTGACTCGCTCTCTGAATGTTCTTTTACATCGTCATTTTGGCTTCTGTTTTTTGTTCTTGTTCGAATCTTTATGTATATGCCCTAGGTACTCTTCCTGGTAGCAGTTTCTTATTTCCATGCCGTAAATCGAACGTACCGCAATGTAATAATCTTTTAAAAACATTTTGATCATGTATCGTCTTGCTGCTACGTCACGATGAAGAGCGGATGTTTCGCACCATTTACAATCCTTTCCCGTTATGACCTGTTCGGAATTCTCCAGTCTCGATTTGTAATCATCGTAGTATTTGCGATAAGGTGAGTTTGTCTTGATGAAGCATACAGACAAAACCCCCATTAGTTTCGTCTTCAGAAATTTGTTATAGGGAAGGATATAGCCACGGGCGGGTTTATCTCCGCGAATAAGATCGTTTGTTTCTACTGCTGATCCGTTTTCAATCTTTTTCCCTTTTACAGATCCAGAATTCAATCCGGCAAACTGCCATATTTTTGAGACTGTCGTTGCTTTCTCGATGTCGATTTCTGAAATAAGGACTGCTGCCATAAGAGGCCCAAGCCCTCTAATATCAGTCAAGAAGCCTGTCCACTCAGGCATTTCCTTTATTGCTTGTGTAAGCTTTCGGGAAAACATTGTTTCAGCTTTTTCTATATACGAAAAACATTCTTGCAGGCTCTCTATTGCACTTAATGTTAGGTATGCTTTTGTACCATTATCTTTCTGTGCTGTTTTATCAGCCTTCAGATTAAGTCTCCCTGCAGTCCTGATCCTATAATTCTGAAAATCATAAAGGCTCTTTGTTAGAGCTTTGATATAGTACCGTTTTTCTTGCGTATCTTCGTAGTTGATCATCTATTGCTTCCCCTTATGCGTTATGTCTGTTTATTTGCATACAGAACAGTGAGCACGCTTCGCGCGTCGCGAATCGACGAATATCCGTCTCGTGCTGGATGCATTCATCGATATACTTCTTGTATGAGATCTTGCGGGGTAGAAGTTTTCCATTTCGAAGTTCCGGGATATAGAAAGGACTCCGCATTTCTTCATCTGTGTTTGTCTTGATAATCTTGTACTTCCTCTGTATGCAGGTTCCGCGGGCTAAAGCGCTTCTTATATCTCTATCTTTCATTCCAAGATAGGAAGCAATTTCTTTAGTAGTATCAGAAACAAACAGGGGAAGTTCAAGCCCATAGGCTTCAACCAGCATGTATGTGTTGCATTTAGACATAAGCCAGCGCCTCCGCAATTTTCGGACAAACTGCATTTCCGATCTGTTTAACCACATCTGTTTTCGTTCCCGTAAATCGATACGTCTCGGGAAAACTCTGTGCAAGCTGCAACTCCTGGGGAGTGAGCATCCTGAATCCGATCCGGCAGTTTTCCGGCGTGAGCAGAGCGAACCTGTCCTTCGTCGTAATCGTCCCGACAGGATTTGAAACTGGTATGCAATTTCCGTTGCCGTAGTATTCCATCAGCAATGGCTCTACGATGCTTATGGCTCCGGCTGTGGCGATTGTTGGTACGGGCTTATCTACAGGACGGAGAATACCGCAACTTTGCTGAGGGATAAGCATGGGTTCTATAAGGCAATGCTCCTGCTTGGTGACGACCGTAGAAAGAGGTTCATCTACAGTACGCGACCTGTTCTTAGATGAGGTTTGCCCGATAGATGTAATAAGCGGCTGTACAAGTCCATATCTGTTGCTTGTGTCCAATGTTGGTACTGGATCTGATATTGAGTGAAATCTGTTTGAGCCTCCGTTATATCTCACAAGAAAAGGCATAGCTTGTTCTCCCCAGTATTTCTTGATTCCGTTCAGGATCCTCTGCATTGTATTTGAAGCCAAGGGCTTTTTTCTGTCGTCAATAGCCTGGCATGGTATCGACCAATCGATTATGCTTCTGGCGCTTCTCCATTTTTCACACGCTGAAAACATATCGGCTTCAGGCTCCCGGCAATGAGTAGGAGCGGGCCAGGAAATAGTTTTCCCGGAATCCTTATGCACAGCTTGAAGAAAAAGCCTTGTGCGTGTAGTTGGTGCGCCGTAATCTGCTGCATTAAGCACACGCCAGTCAACTATGTAATCCATTGCCCGGAGGGAGGAGACAAACATTTGAAAGAATTGGCCCCGGTGATCTTTTATCGGCCTGGCATCTTCACCAAGCGGCCCCCATGTCTCAAACTCAGGGACATTCTCGATAATGACACGCTTCACCCTCAGCATCGTAAGCCATCGGATGATATCAAACGGAGTGCATCGTGATTGATCATCCATAGGCTTTCCGCCTCGGGCCGTTGAGAAATGCGTGCATTCCGGACTGGCCCAGAACAGTTCAACCTCCTCGTTCTGTTTAACCAAATTTGTCGGGATCACAGTTTGGATATCCTGGCAGATACATTCATCGGAAGGAAAGTTAAGCGCATGTGTGGCACAGGCGACTTCCCAATGGTTTACTGCAAAAAGCCTAATATCCTGCCCCTGGCGGGTAAAAGCATCATGTATGCCCTGTGACTCTCCGCCCGCGCCGCAGAACAGATCAACTACAATTTTCTTCTTTTTCATTTGTGCCTCTTTTTTTTAAATCATGGATTCCATCTGAATGAGTATCACGATGAAAGCCAACCCTGCCGATACTCCCAGCAGAACCGGAGTTGCGATTAAGCATGAAAAATTCTTATTCTCGAGATAATCAGCGATTTCGCAAACTAATGCCGATGCTGTAGCCAGGACTACGCCAATTACATAGTTGCGTGCAAAAAATAGCTGAAGATCACCAGCGTACCGCCGACAAGAAAGCAAGCGACACTGCTAAACAGCTGCCATTTGTATGTTCTTGTCATTCTTCTCTCTTTTGTTTTCGCCTTTGATAACATAAACAACTCCTTCTTCCTTAAGCCTTGCATAGACTGACTGGGTGATAATGTCGATGATCCGGCATCCATCCGGGATGTTCCCGAAAATCACGGTCTGGAGACATTCGTCATAGCGAATATCGAAGAGATAGGTAAAATATGCAAAGTCAGAATCGGATTGCCTTATCTTGTCTATCTCATCAATCAGCAGATGCTTGATCTTTGCCCCGTAGGCCTCTCTGATGTAAGTGCAGGGGTTTTCTCGGCTTGATATATGCTCCTTGATGTCGGAAAGGATTTCGAGAGCTTTTTTGAAGCAAACGCTTTCTCCGCTCTTCTTCCATTCGTCGCATAACGCCCAGCCCATGAAAGTCTTTCCGATGCTGTTCTCTCCGGCAAGGCAAGCGCTGGAGCCTTGAAGGATCTTGCCGATCATTGCCGCTTTTGCCTTGTTTGCATCGGAGGTGACGGCCTCGATGTTTGCGCCCCTGTATCTTGAGGGCACAGAAAGCTTAAAGATCTCATAAGCGGCTGCAATGCTTTTTTCGCGCTCAATTGCTTCTTCTGTCATTTTTATTCTTTCCTGCTCTTTTTCCCAAGCTTCACGGCTTAAGCGGATCTTGTTCCTGTCTTCTTCGGATAAGCGGAAATATTTGGTTCCTGCATCAGCCAGGGATATTCCAGACGAACGGGAGATAAACTTGATATCCTTCTTGCTGAGGATTCCTTCAAGATTCATCTCAATCAATCCGTTGTCTTTCTTTGTGGTTAATGAGTCGATGATTTTGGCAACCTCTTTGGCGCCATTGTGGATTTGATTGTGTGTCATGTCTGCTCCTTGTCATATTTCTAAAATTGAATCGTCGTCGTCAAATTGCCCGGTCTTATCCCGTGCAAAAGTTTCTTTAGGTTCTCCGCGTGGTTTTGAAAGAGGATAGAGATCTTTATAGCCACACCTTATGGCCCTTTCGATGATCTGTCTTGCGGTTGCCGCATCTCCGTTTGAAAGTTCGAAAGCCTTCTTTGCGTATGCATCAAGCCTAATCTTCTCTGCACATTTCACCTGTGAAAGAAAATCAGCAAATTCCTGTACAAGCTCTTCTGGAAAATCTATGAAAGACTCGGAAAGCGAAAGCCTGATATCGCCCAAAGAGGGGAAAATTTCTTTTTTATATATTTTTTCTTTAAAGGGGAGATATATATTTTTCTTATTATTAATATGTAGTTGGCAATCTTCTGACACTTTGTTGTCATGCTGACAAGATGTTGACGCCAAAGTGCTGTCATTCTGCTGACATGTGTCTGTCATGTCGCTGTCAATAGGCTGACAGGATTCTGACATGTCGGCATCAGCTTGCTGACAAGATGTTTGCGCAGTGTCCTCTGTTGTTTCCTCTTCCGGGCACTCTTCTGTTTTATTTTTGCTTGCAATGTAAGGATTTGCAGTAATCAGGTCATGATATGCACTTTGCGCAATCCTGTCCTGTCTCTGCATTGAGTGTTCTTGCCAGTCTATTATATATGTTATGTAGTTGTCGTTCAGCTTGATAATCAAGCCTGAATCGGCTAGTGCTTCATAGTCTTTTTTTGATGTTCTCGATAGAAGCATTGCATATACGCCTTCCGCCACTCCTTCATCATCGGAGTGGACGCAAAGCTGTATATAAAGGATCTGCTGCTTCTGAGTAAGCATCAGGAATTTGGATCCTTCGAGAATCTTAGCAGATAACGAACGCTTGAACGACGCCATTATTTACTCTCCCTGTCCCATGTGACGCTTATGGATGCATAGCTGTTTGTGCGGCTTTCATAAACGACATCCACAAGCAAAGAAAGGACTTTTTCTTTTGGGAATGGAAGTGCAGGACGGATTGCATCGACGATCTCAAAGCAAGGGATCCTTGTCTTTCTGTTCCGCGGTACATAAATAAGTATGCTTAAATCAAAGCTCTGTACGTTTGCTATTTCTTCGATAGCAAAGCGCTTTCCGAGTTTCTTTGCGATATTTGCGGAATCTGCAAAATCGCTGATTTCCAAATCAACAAATGCTGTCTTTTTCATTTTTTCTTTTCCTCTCCTTTTGCTTTGCCGAATAGATAGCCTGTGTAAAACACTAAGACTAAAAGCCCCCAGTACAGGACTGCACCCAACAGCCAGATCATGCTTCCTCCTTGTCGGGCCCGAATTTTCGTTCCCCGGCAACAAAGAGCGTGGCAAGCTCAAATACCTTATCGATTATTTTTTGATCTTCCTCGGAAAGCACCGTCACGCCAGAAGCGCCGAAGTCAAAACACTCGTAATAGTTCGAAGAGTAGAGATCTCCTGTTTTGATTTTGGGGCTAGAGTGCGGAAGAAGTATTTTCCCTTTTATGTTGTAGATGGAAACAATCTCACCTTCATTCATTTTCTGCATTACTCTGCATATTTCTGTCGCTTCGGTTCGGATGCCCTCAATGCCTTCCATCTTCTCAATGATTGATGAAAGTTTTTCAAAAGATGCAGAGAAACAACTTGAGGAAGTTCCATCTGATAATGTTTCGCGGCTGTTGTTTTCATTGATTCCGCCAACCGTGACGATCAAAAGCGTCTCGCTTCTTTCTTTGCATGAAACGCTTGTAATGTGTTTAATCAAAGTAATCTCCTTTTCTGAACAATTTTGTTTTTGAAGAATCTGCAATCCTCTTGGTAGGGGACTACCGATATACAGCCGGATAGAGCTTCCTGCTTATGCCTGTGGCATTCAACCTTGTTTGCTTTTCGGTCTATGCCATGACAACATCTGCAGTTTTTGCATTCCCGGTTTTTTGACTTGATTTCAACCTCGACTATTTCCTCATTGATGCCGGATTTTCTGTTTATGCTGTAGTTGTGTTCTTTCATGCTGATGCAGGGGGCCGGATCACCAGGATCCGCCACCCTTTCTCCTTCTTAGCCGAGAACCATCCTGCTGCTTTTTCGCAATGTGTAATCAGTGTTGATTGAGATCTTCTTCGCGTCCTTGTTGTACGACACGACTACGCTGATTTCACCTATGTCGGGATTGTGAATTGCATTATCCATGCCCTTCGATAATGCATCCGCGCCAAATTCATATAAAGTTGTTGTTTTCATCTTTTATTCTCCTGTATCGGATACGGCTAGAGAGGGCCACTCTTTCGTGGTGGTGGTTGTGATGTAAAATTGATCGTGGATATAGTGAGTTCATACACTTATCCGAAATGTCTTAAATCCTGTTTTCCCTCCTTCTCCTCAAGAAATTTTTCTATTGTTTCTTCCCGCCAGAATTCCTTGCGGGTAGAAAGCTTGATTGATGGCGGAAGTGCTGATGGATTCTTTCTTTTCAGATTTTGAAAATACTTGTAGCTGTAGCCGAGCATTGCAGCTGTCTCCGTAGCGGTAAATAAGCGCACTTTTTCCTCCTAAAAATGCCCCTCGTAAAAATATTCTGGGGGTAGTAATGTTGCACGCCGAGGGGCAGACGTGCCAAAGGGATGCTTAACGAGAATCAAGGATCTCGGTAACGCCATGTTTTGTTAGATCTTCCAGTGGTGTTAGATCTTCGCTGCTGTGATTTCTTTCATCCTGGGCAAGTTCTCTCTTTATGAGCGAACCTATCCAGCCCTGGAAGGTCATGCCCTGAGACTTTGCAAGGTTTTTAGCTTTTTTCGCCTCCGAAGATGTAATTTGTATTTTTGTTTGGTACGTTTTTACGGACTTCATGAGTATATTTATAGTACGTTAAAACGTACTTGTCAATAAATAGTTTGACTTTTGTTTACTTTTTAGGTTGGTAAATAAGTACCTTGTGATAATCTTTTTTATATGAGTGAAGTGGCATTTTTATTTTGGAAAAGAGTTGACTCTGTTAGAAATAATATATCTATGGCTGAAATTGCACGAAAGGCAAATGTATCATATAAAAATATCAAAGATCAAAGATCTTTAAATCGTGTTCCGAAACTTGAAGACGCTTGTGCTATTGCAAGTGCCTTGTCTGTACCTGTTGAATATTTAGTTTATGGAGAAAAAGCTAATATTTCAAAAGAAGCTCAATTTGTGGAATCAAACCAAGAAATGCGAACATTAGTCCGGTACTGTATGAATGATGGCCGTCTTCTTTCGGCTCTGCAGCTTATCGTGGAACAAGCGCGGATAGAGGGGGAGGGAAAGATCCACGCATAAACAGCTTTCCGGCTTTAAGGGGATGTTATATGGAAGCATCTGAATTTTGGAAAAGATTTGATTTTGTTGCAAATAGTAAAGGATTAAATTTATTTGATATTTCTCAAAGAACAAATATATCATACAATACTATACGCCAGTGGAGATCGCAAAATAGATTTCCTAGATTACCTGATGCTTATAAAATGTCATTAGAAATAGGTGTTTCATTGGAATATTTGCTTGGAGGAGAAAAAGTAAAACTTTCACAAGAAGCTTATTTTGTGGAATCAAACCAAGAAATGCGAACATTAGTCCGGTACTGTATGAATGATCACCAGCTCCTTCCTGCGCTGAAGATTATTATGGGCCAGTCTCACCCAGGCAAGAGGCAATAATCTTTATAAAGTTTTTTACGAAAGCATAAACGTTTTCTTTTATATTTATATCTTTTCCGATGAAAGTATAAACGTTTTGTTTTATGCCTATATCTTTTTTTTGATGATACCTGGATGTTTTGCAAGATAAGCTTGTATAGATACTTAGCTTATGGAAGGAAATGAAGTATGGATGTAAAAGCCGAATTCTTCAAAGCGTTTGATGAAATCTGTCATGTGCAGGAGATTTCCGATTATGAATTTATCGTGACGATGCCATACTTAGATAGGCTCAATGACTGGATAGCCGTGAAGGTTACATGCGACAGTACACGCATCAGTTTCAGCGATTGCGGAAATGTTTACTCAGATCTGCATGATGCCGGGATCCTGATTGATCAGGATTCAGATGATAGATGCAATGCAATTTTTAATAACATACTTACTAATTTCAATTGTTGCTTTAATTGCGAAACTAAAGAAATTCTTTATGATTGCAAGAATGGATATTTTGCCGAAGATCTAATGCTCTTTTTTCAGGCGCTTTCAAGCCTGGATCTACTGGGCTGTTTTCTGGGATGAAAGCGCAATATTCCAGGTGCTTGATCATATACTTAAGTATAGTTAAAAAAAGTAATGAAATATCTGAATTATGCAGACAAAAATCTTTTACTGTGATAGAATTAGCTTGTGTGTGTATGTCTGATGCAGCGGGCGAAAGTCCCTGCATTTTTTTATGCGAAAATTCCCACCTTAAAACCTACATGGCATTGATTGTTTCCTCCTGTATCTCTCTGATGAAATCCATGTTATCCGCAGTCAGATGCAGATAATGCATTGTCATTTCTTCTTCCTGGTGTCCGATTACGGCCCTTGTGATCTCTCCGGAAACTCCGGAAGCTATTAGGCATGTGTTGAAGAAGTGCCGGAAGCTGTGGAATGTCAAAGTACGCTCCCCTGGAGTGGTGGAGATCCCGGCCCGCCGCATTGCAATTTTCAGATGTCTCATCAGAAAGGCTTTTGAAACCGGGCTTTCCCCCTTTGTTATCGAGAAGATATATTCACCTTCGCCGGTCTTTTCGTAAATATCCTCAAGAAGATTGTACAGGCTGTTTGTTATTGGCACTTCCCGCCTTACCCCGCTTTTTGTGCATTTGAGCCCGATACGATCCTCATATGAAGAATCTACAATGATCTTAAGAGCAGAGACTTTCTCAATTTTCAGGGCCCTGATCTCTCCGCTGCGCAATCCAGTAAGACAGGAAGTAAGGCTTGCTGCCCTGGCGATCTCGTTATCCCATTCCACGGAGAAAAGCTTTTTTATTTCCTCTTTCGTGAATGCATCCTTTGTCGATTTCTTTTCAGCAAGGGGTTTGATCTTGTCAACAGGGTTATCGGTTATGAGGCCATCCAGGATCGCTTGCTTGAACACTGTGTTCAAAAGGCTTTTCATCTTATTGCAGGTCACATGCGACAATCCCTGCTGGGGGAGCGTCAAGAGCCACTGATTGACCATAGACGGGGTAATAGATCTCACGCGGTAATCTGCAAAGTACGGCAGAATGTTTTTCTCAAAAGATTTCCGGTTGTTGTGGCAGAAGCTCTCGGAGTAGCTGCCGCCACGCCGTATCTTGTCCCGTATTATAGGATCCTTATCGTAGACGAAGAACACTTCAGTGTATTCTGAGAAGGTTATCGACTTGGATACGCTGCGGACAAAAAGCATTTTGCTTGTCTTGGTTCGGCTCAGGCGCTTGGGCTTGAATCCTTCCGGATATTGCAGATGCCCGGTATCGATCCTTTCAAGAATCACTTTAACGGCTTCGGATCTGGTCTTTCTTCCGGTGGATCTCTTTAAGCGCGTGCCGTCCTCATCATAGCAATAGTAGTACCATGTTACCGTTCCTTTTGGTGATTTCTGCTTTACCAACCTGTAATGATCTTTGACTTTATACATAAATTTTTTTTAACAGGATTCGTTTCGTTTCTAATTTAAAATGAACTTTTTTTGAACTACCAAGAAATTAAGCTTACGGAAAACAAAAAAGGTTCTGTAGCTAATTCATTACACCACAGAACCTTATAGAACGTGCGGCCGAGAGAACTCGAATCTCCAAGCCCTTTCAAGCACTAGCACCTCAAGCTAGCGTGTCTACCAATTCCACCACGACCGCATTACTTGGTACTCATGTAATCTACTATTTTTAAGATGTTTCGTCAACCTGTTTGAAAATTTTTTTGTATAATTTTATAACTCTTTTTTTTATAACGAGATATATGTGAAAAAAGGCTTGGAACAGGTAGGTGGTGCGTCTGTGGGCGGGATGCCGGACCATGGTGTCCCGATTTCATCCGTTCAGAAGGAACGGGGCCCAGTTGAACATCCCCTCCTTTTCCGTTTTTTCCGCCCATTCAAGCTTATCCAGGTAATATGAGATTCTTTCGGGGACCAGCGAAAGCCCTTTGTCCAGTCCTTCCTGGAATATGATGCTTGTCAGCTCGTAGATGCAGAATCCGATCGCATGGTCCTTGACGTGTATGGTGGAAAGGGCCTGGGCCACGGCCCGGACCAGGGCACGGTCCGCCCTGTCCTCGAGCTTGCCCGCGAACGAGTGGAGACCAAGGATGCACCGCCTTGCCTCGCTCATCTTCACAATCCCCTGGCTCCAGCTGCGGCACGTCTCCACCGCCTCGTTTATCGGCCAGCGGTTCGAATACCGTCCCAGAAGATATGCCGCCGGTTCCTTTATGACCTCGAAGGCCCATAACACCGCGGCCCTGCGGTTGATCGCATCGATTTTTTCCAAAACAGGCAGCAGGACGGGATCCGTTTTCCTGAACAGGATCACACGTCCCTTTTCATATCTTGCAACGATATCGTCCATATCAATATGATAACAGCATATCGGTGTATAGGCAAATCATGCGTTCCTGTTCCTGAGCCTTCCCAGTCCCTCTATGACGCATTCCACCACGTCGCCTTTCTCCATCCCCCCGATCCCCTTCGGTGTGCCGGTGAGTATCACGTCGCCTTTCTTGAGCGTCATGACCGACGAGATGTAGCTTATAAGGTGGGGTATGTCGAATATCATGTCCCGGGTGTTGCCCTTCTGACGTGGTTCCCCGTTCACGAAGCTTTCAATAAGGACGTTTTCCGGATCGATCTCGTCGGATATGTACGGTCCCATCGGAAGAAAAGTGTCGAATCCCTTGCATATGGTCCATTGCCCGCCTTTTTCCTGAAGGTCGCGTGCCGTAACGTCGTTTGCTATGGTGTATCCGAGCACATAGGTGTAGGCATCGGCGATGGGGACGTTTTTCGCATCCCTTCCCATGACCACGGCCAGCTCCGCCTCGAAATCGATGCGTTTCGACATGGCTGGATGGATGATCTCGTCCTCCGGCCCTATGGCACACGTGTACGGTTTGATGAACACCACGGGGGCCGCCGGCTTCTGCATTTCGAGCTCCTCGGCGTGTCTTGCGTAGTTCAGCCCTATGCATACTGCTTTCGAGAATTCGACGGGGCAGAGCAGCCTTATGTCGTCCAAGGCGTACCTGACCGAGTCTTCCGTGTCGCCCTCGTACCATGAACCGGCAAACGGCGTCACGAAATCATTGTCGAGGATCCCGTATCTGACATTCCCATCCGGTGTAAAGAATCTTACGTATTTCATCTTACCATCTCCTCAATATATCATAATCCACCAGATATTCGAATCCAAGCCCCATATAGAGGCGGCGGGCCTCATCCGTGCTGTAGAACAGATAAAGCGCATCCAGCCCGGGATCGCTCGAGAAGGCATGGCTTATCAAGCGTCTGAGCACCTTTGTCGCATAACCCCTGTTCCTGTACTCCGGGTCGGTGCACACGCTCACTATCATGTCTCCGCTTCTTGTGGCGCTGCTCAACAGCCTCCGGCCTCCGATTGCGGCGACGGCGCGCCTCCTGTTCCTCCTGTCCTCCATGCGGCTTCCGATGAAATCCGCCCGGCTCCCGGAGTACAGCTGTGAATAGCCCTCGATGCGGTCGTAAAGGTCCGTCAGGGCAAGGAATGATTCCGCGGTTTTCAGTATCCTGGCCTGCCTGCAGTCCGAAGGACGGCGGTTCCTTGTCAAAAACATGAGGCAGCTCCTGTCGAGCTTATCCGCCCTTATCCGGTCCGTCACCCCGCAAAGGAGCGGGGCAGGGGAGAGCAGGATCCTCCATTCGAGGCCGTTTATGAAATCCGCCGTATCCCCGTCCATGCACGGGTCTCCTGCAAGATGGACCAGAAAGCCCGCAGTCACAAGGATGTACAGCGTCCTTCCATCCGGAAACGAGCTGGAATACAGCCTGCAGCCTTCTCCCCCTTCCAGGGCGGAGATGAAGAAATGGAAAATTCCTTCCTTTCCTCTGAGATGAAAAAGCACGGACGGGTGGTCCGTGCGTGAAAGCCTAGTTATCATTTTCAACCGAATAGAGATAATCGAAATAATCGAGATCGGAGCTGAAAACCTTGTCGATGCCGGGAAGCGTGAGCTTGTAGGATTCCAGAAGTGTCCATAGCTTGAAGAACTCCGGATCCTCGCTGTAGGCATCGGCATATATCCTGGCCGCCTCTGCATCCGCTCCTCCCTTTATCTTCTCGCTTTCGGCGTAGGCCTGCGACAGGATTGTCATCTTGTCGTTGTCGGTACGGCCCTGCCATGAGGCCAGCTGTCCTCGTCCGAACGACCTGTATGCCTCCGCTATCTGGTTCCTTTCCTTGATCATCCTGGTATAGACGCTTTCAGTGAGGTCGTCCGAATACCTTATCTGCCGGATTATTATGTCCTCGAGCTCTATGCCGTAGATCATCGTGAGGTCCTTCGCCTGGGCGAGCATCCTGTTTGAAAGCCCCTCGCGTCCGATCGATATCTCCTGCTGTTTCGAGTCGGTGGCCGTCAGGCTCCTGAGCGTCTCCTTGTCCTCGAGGTCCTCGATGTTCCCGACGTCCTCCTCGATATGTATGCTGTTTATCTGGTTGCTGCTCCTGACCGCCTCGTTGAGATAGTTCTCGCTTATCACGGTCCTTATCGTCGAGTCGAGTATGTCGTTGAGCCTTGCGAGCCCTCCCTGGATGGTGTTGACCGTCTCGTAGAACTTCTTTGCGTCGCTTATCCTCCATCTTGCGGTTGCGTCGACCCAAATGAACTGGTTCTCCTTCGTCGGTATCCTCTGCGCATCCCCATCCCAGCTCAAAAGCTTCCTGGGATATTTGACAACATTGTCAATGATTGGCATCTTGAACGAGAGACCGGCCTCCTCGTCCACATCCACGATCTTTCCAAACCTCGTGATCACCGCCATCTGCCCCTCGTCGAGCACATAGAAGGGTCCGAGCACGAAGAAAATGACGGCAAGGACGGCGACTATCACGAGCGTGGTTATCAGTTTTTTCATTTTGCACCTCCCATGATGTCTGCGAACGGAAGGAAGTTGTCCAAGCCCTTGTCGACAAGCGTCAGGCTGCCGTTCCCGCTCTTGAGGACCTCCTCCATCGTCTCGATGTACAGCCTGGTGCGCGTGATATCCTTGCTTTTCTTGTACTCGTCGAGGACCGAAGTGAACCTGGCCGCGTCACCTGTTGCCCTGTTGACACGCTCGGCTGCGTATCCCTGAGCCTGGAGCACAAGCTTTTCCGCCTCTCCCTGAGCGGCGGGAATCTCCTGGTTGTAGTATTCCTTTCCTTCGTTTATGAACCTGTTCATGTCCTGGATGGCCTTGTTGACATCCTCGAACGCATCCTGCACGTCACCTTCGGGCGGAACGATGTTCTGGAGCTTGACGGTCACGATCTGTATCCCGAACTCATAGCGGTCGAATATCTCCTGCATGAGTTCTTGCGCATCGTATTCTATCCTGGTCCTCTGGTCCGTCATCACCGAAAGGATCGGAAGATCCCCCACAAGCTGGTTCATGACCGACTGCGATATGTCCCTTATGGTCCGTTCCTTCTCGTTGACGCTGAAAAGCCATGCCCGTGGGTCGCTGATGTAGTACTGCACGATCCATTCGACGGAGACGATGTTGAGGTCTCCCGTGAGCATGAGCGACTCGTCCTCCCTGACCTGGCTTCCGGAAAGCGATGTCCCGGTGGCATCGGTCGAGCGGTAGCCGAACGTGAGCGTCTGCACAACCTGTGTCTGCACGTTGTGGTTCTCCTCTATGCCGAACGGAAGCTTCATCTGCAGTCCTGGGCCGACGGTGCGCACGTACCTGCCGCATCTGAGCACGACCGCGTTCTCGGTCTGGTCGACTACGAAGAAGCTGGTCATCAGCGCCACGAGGACGATTGCCGCCACGATGATGAAGACGATGAGCTTCGGGGATGGATGGAAGTCGAATCTTCTTTTTCTCCTTCCCTGAAAAATGTTTTCCTGGTTTTCCATGCTAAAGAATATATCAGCTACCGGTCAAAATTGGAAGGACGGACATGGGGATGCATGTCAATTGAAAAGGATACCCATAAGAGTTATAATGAACAGGAAAATTTTCCAGGAGATTCATTTTGAAAAAGAGATTAGTTACTTCTGCACTTCCATATGTCAACAACGTGCCCCATCTCGGAAACCTGACGCAGGTCCTGAGCGCGGATGTGTTCGCACGTTTCTGCCGTCTCCGGGGCTACGAGACGCTGTACATCTGCGGCACCGACGAATACGGGACCGCAAGCGAGACGCGCGCACTCCAGGAAGGGGTTAGCCCAAGGGAGCTTTGCGACAAGTATCATGAGATCCACAAGGAGATATACAAGTGGTTCAACATCGATTTCGATTATTTCGGACGCACCTCCACTGAAAAGCAGACCAGGATCGTCCAGCACATATTCAAGAAGGTGGATGAGAACGGCTACATCTCCGAACGGGAGATGACCCAGCTGTACTGCCCGACCTGCGGCCGGTTTCTTGCAGACCGTTATGTCAAGGGTACCTGCCCGCACTGCGGCAGCACCGATGCAAGAGGGGACCAGTGCGACGCCTGCGGAAAGCTCCTGGAGCCCACCGAGCTCGTAGAGCCGAAATGCTCGGTGTGCGGCAGCACTCCTGTCCTGAAGAATACGAAGCACCTGTACATAAACCTTCCCAAGGCCCTGCCTCTTCTCAAGAACTGGATGGACAAGGCCAGCGTCGAGGGGTTCTGGGCCAGGAACGCAGTGCAGATAACCAATTCCTGGATCCGCGACGGCCTGCAGGAAAGATGCATAACTAGGGACCTCAAATGGGGGATACCTGTACCTAAGCCCGGCTTCGAGGACAAGGTCTTCTATGTGTGGTTCGACGCTCCGATAGGATACATATCGATAACGGCCAATGCGGTCGAGGACTGGGAATACTGGTGGAGGGATCCCGAGGGTACCGAGCTCTTCCAGTTCATCGGAAAGGACAACATCCCGTTCCACACCGTCATCTTCCCGTCGAGCCTCCTTGCGACCGGTGAGAAATGGACGATGCTCCATCACATGTCCTCGACAGAGTATCTCAATTACGAAGGCGGCAAGTTCAGCAAATCAAGAGGGGTGGGGGTCTTCGGCAACGATGTCCAGGAGACAGGCATACCCGCCGACTGCTGGAGATTCTACATGTTCTACAACCGTCCGGAAAAGAGTGATTTCACCTTCACCTGGAAGGATTTCCAGGACAAGGTCAACAAGGAGCTGATCGGAAACCTGTCGAACCTGGTCAACAGGACGCTGAGCTTCATTTCCCGGTTCTATGGCTCCGAGATATCCGGCTACAGTCTGGACGGGGATCTCTATGCGAAGGCTCTGGAGAAGGAGAAGGAGATAACAGACCTTCTGGAGAAGGCGGAGGAGCGAGATGCCCTGCATGCCATATTCGAGCTTTCGGACATGGGTAACAAGGCCTTCCAGGACGGAGAGCCATGGAAGGTCAGAACGACCGACCCGCAGAAGGCCGCAGACCTGCTTGCAACGCTTTATTTCATCATCCGCGACCTTGCCGTGATGGTCAGTCCGTATCTTCCGTCGACCGGGGAGAAGATCCTTTCCTTCCTCGGCCGGGAGAAATCGGTGTGGGGCGACATCGGTATTGCCTCCGGCGATGTCAGGGTGGCCGGGTGCGAGCTTCTTTTCTCCAAGCTCGAGGATAAGCTGATCGATACGTTGCGCGAGCGCTATTCCGGATCACAGAACGAGCGCAGCGGAAAGAAAGAACAAGCAAAAGAGGAAAAAATGAACAACAATGCGAATGAGGAATTGAGCCTTGTGGATTCCTTCAAGAAGAAGGTCATCCTCAAGGTCGCGAAAATCAGCGAAGTCGAACGTCATCCAAACGGTGACAAACTCTACATTCTCAAGCTCGACACGGGTGAGCCTGAACCAAGACAGATCGTTTCGTCGATCGTCCCTTATTACAGGGAGGACGAGCTTTTGGGACGGAACATCGTGATCGTCTCCAATCTCAAGCCCGCGAATTTCCGCGGGGTCAAGAGCTACGGCATGCTCATTGCCGCATCCGACAAGGACGACCATGAGCACGCCACATGCGAGCTCGTGTTCGCCGACGATTTCCCCGTCGGGGCCGTGATGGAGTTCGACAACGAGGAGAAGGTGGACAAGATCACCACCTATCTCAAGAGCGAGCATTTCTTCGAGATGCCGATCAGGACGATAGACGGCGAGGTGTGTGTCGACGGGCTGCCGCTCGGCTACGGAGGCAAGCATCTCAAGGTTTACAAATATGTCAACGGTAATGTTGGCTGAGGAGGAGAGCATGGAGATTTCCAAACTTGAAGGAATCGGGAACGAGGATGTCGTTCTCGAGATTCCGGAAGACGCCACCGACGTGGCCGTCGTCTGCTACACGGATGTCGACCAGGACTATAAGGAAGACGAGGATCTTTACGATGCCACGGTCACAACCTTCTTCGACGTTATTTATTCGAACGGGGATGTGGATACTGTTGAGAGCTCCACATACGATCTCGAAGGCGTCGACGAGGACGAGCTGGAGGATGCGTTGGAATCGGATGACGTCACTGTCGAGATTTCCACATTCTTCTCGATTCTTTCCCAGCTCAGGGCCGCAGGCTTCAAGGCAGGCGGGAAGTGCGTGAGGGATTTCCTCAATGATTTCTCGTCCGTCCTGTATCTGAGAAGGAAGTAGGGCTGGGCGCCTTGACGGTTGCGCCTATGCATTGATCGGACCGCTCCCGTGCCGGGTGCGGTCCTTTTTTCGTCCCGTCAGCCAAGCCTTTTCACGGCGTCCTTGAACCTGTCGCCGCGGTCGAACTCGCTGTCGAACATTCCGTAGCCCGGACTTCCTGGGGCCAGAAGGATTATCTGCGTGCTGTTCGGCTTTTCCGTAATCCTGGCCTCCGCCTCCCTCTTTGCGGCAAGTACGGCCTCGTCCATGCTGCCGAACGGTCCCAGAAACCTGCGTCCGGTCCTTTCCATGATAGCCACAAGCTTGTCGGTGAACGAGCCTGGGAGCAGTATTATTGATGATGCCATCTTGAAGGGATAACGCATTCCCGATGGATCGATGTTGTTTCTGTCGGAACCTCCACAGATGAGGTGGATCGAGGCCTGTCCTATCATTTTCATGGTGAACAGGACGGATTCGGGGAGCGTCGCGGCGCTGTCGTTTATGTAGAGTATTCCGTTTTTGAGGGCCACCTGCTCCATCCTGTGAGGGATGCCCTTGTATGAGGAGAAAGCCTTGGCGATGTCCTTCTTGTGATAACCGAATATCTTCAGCACCTCGTATGCGGACTCGAGCGGCTCCCTGTTCTTGTAAGGGTTCCATACTGTGGGGAAGACAGCGATGTTCTTCTTGTTGAAATTCACGTTTGAAACGAATGTCTGCCTTGCATCCCTGTATACGAGGGCCTTGCCGACCCAGGGACCGAATATGCGGTAGACCTCCTTCTTCTCGCTTCTCGCGCTGTCCGCCTGCCGGGTCAGCAGCACGCAGTCGAGTGTGGGCCACCGGTTGTAGAGAAAATAGTCGGTGTCGGATATCTGCCAGTTTGTCATCTCCAGCACCAGATGCGTGTAAGCGTCGTCTCCCTTTTCGATTATGTCCCTGAGGATGTGGAAGCCAGAAACACCGATCGCACCGCACATCGCGGCGCGTGCACCCATGAGGTTCAGACCATGGACGATCGCGGATGCGACGCTTGTCTTGCCCTTGCTGCCGACGATGACGACGACCTTCATCTTTTCGACCGCGGGATGCTTGAGCAGCGCGGCCAGGTCGTTCGTGACCTCCTTCGCATTGCGGAGGATGGCCAGGCCGAGCGGGATGGAGGGAGCTTTGACAAGTATGTCGTATTTCTTCACCTCCGATGCTTCGAGCTTCTCGAACCTGACGGAGATCCCTTCCTCCTCCAGCCTTGAAGCCTGTGGCAGGTAGGAATCCTTGGGCCCCTGCTCGCAAAGCACGACCTCGTGCCCGTAGCTGTTGTAGAATTCAGCAGCTTCCGCGCCTGAGGAGTGGGGACCGAAACCTATTACCAAGACTTTCATGTCTAATATCATAATAAAAAAAACGCATGATTACAAATGTGCGGTCTTCGTGCGGCATAGGCAGAAATAACTATATGCGGCGGTTTGCCCCGTCCTTGTCCGGACAGTCCGGGCACAGGAATCATTTTTTGGAATTTCCTATTGACTAATGGTTGCGAAAACGTTGATAATATCCGGGTAATTACATTTTAAATCCATATGGATAAGGAGCATTACTGTGCCTTGCGGAAAGAAAAGAAAGAAGCATAAGATTGCAACCCATAAGAGGAAGAAGAGACTCAGAATGAACAGACACAAGAAGAAGTAATTCCTCTTGCAATCGATCCGGCTACCATCGGGGATTTCTCCGGTGGTATTTTTTTTACCGGCAGGCCCGTTGGGACCTGCCGTGAAGAAATGGAGTGGAATAAAAAGAAACCGGAGTACGGGCTATGCCGGAAACGGCGTTTTCCCGTCCTCCATAAGATTAATCGCGCAAAGTTGCAATCCGTCCAACGGATTTGTTGAAAATACGGTGGCTGTGAAATATAATTTCTGCTTATGAAAATCACAGGATTTCCTTTTCAGGTAGACGGGGACTCGTCCTCGATATGGATCGACAAGAGCGACAGGGGATACGTGCTGACCTACCAGTCCCGCGTGAAGGTGTTCTACAGGATGGGCGACGATAGGGATTTTTCCCTGCGTCTGAGGATCAACGGGGTCATGTATCATTTCACCTCGACCCTGAAGACAGACATGCCCGGGGCGTCCGTGTCGCTGAAGCTTCTGGAAAATACGGAAAAGGGCACACTCTTCAAGATGACGATCCATATGGAGGGCATCGTCTTGAAGGACCTCGACGTTTTCAGCTGAGGTCCTTCTTCCTGGGATCCCATTCCCTGCGGGCTTCCAGCGTCCCGTCCCCGAGAAGGATTTCCAGGGCGAGATGCGCCATCCTCATCCCGAATATCGCGGTGACCGTGGGCAGGGAGCCAAGCATCACCCGCTTCCTTCCACGGTCCAGTATCTTGTCGTCGAACTCAAGCTCCTCGTCCTCCTCGGGGGGGATGAACCTGAAATCCACCCTTTCCGGGGAGAATACGACAGGAAAGCCGCCCTGTATCCCTCTTTTCCTAAGCCCGGTCCTCACGCACCTTGCAAGCGGGCAGCCCCAAGTATCCTCCAGTCTGGCGCACATTATCATCGACGGATCCTTCCTGAGTGCGGCACCCATGCAGGAGATGACGGGTATTTTTGATTTCACTGCGGCCTCCAGCAGGTCCATCTTGGGATTGAGGCTGTCAATGCAGTCGATCACAAGATCGGCTCCGGAAAAGATCCTTTCATGGTTTTCCCTGCTCACGAAAACATTCAAGGCATCGACGTCGGCCTCCGGATATATGTCCAGAACCCTTTGTGCCGCAAGCTCGGTCTTTCTTCTTCCGATGGTGGAGTGCAGGGCGAGCACCTGCCTGTTGATGTTTGTCTCGCTCACGATGTCGAAATCCGCAAGAGTGAAATGTCCGACTCCGCTTCTGGCCAGGGCCTCGAGGCAGAATCCGCCTACAGCACCCAGTCCCACGAGCGCGACCTTCTTTTCGTGGAGCAGTTCCACCCTGTCATTTCCAATGAACCTGGATATCCTCAAAAACTGTCTTTCCATAAAAACCTTCCCGTCTCGACGGCCTCTCCTGCGATGTCCCTTCCGCTGTCCATGCCGAGCCTGTCGTACAGCCCGGCAAGCGCCTTCTTCTGCGCCTCTCCTGTCTCCATGTCGGTCTCCACAAGAAATGGAAGCCCCAGTATCCTTTTGTAGTCGCGCAGATGGATGCTTTTCGGGCCGAGGCTTATGTGGTATCCGGCATTGCATATCTTTTTTGCGACCTCATGGCTGGAGTTGAAGCCGTGGAACAACGCTTTCCGGACTCCGTATTTCCTGAGCAGGCAGAGTATCTCCTCGCTTCGCCCGACGGAGTGTATGCTGATTACCCTGTCCATGTCCCTTGCGTACGTGCAGAGCCTTTCGAACACGCGGTATTGCCTTTGCCAGCCGCCGTACCTTCTGTCCAGCCCGGTTTCCCCGACACCCAGGCGGGGATTCCTTTCCAAAAGTCCGGCGATTGACTCCTCGTCGATGTCCTCCAGCCATGGAAGTATGCCGATGGAGCACCACCGGCCGCTCTCCGCAAGGGAAAAACCGCTTTCCGATACTATGTTTATGTAGGCGCATCCGTCGTCGAGGCCATGGTGCGCATGGAAATCCAGCATGGCTGGATTATAACCGATTGGATATATAATTTCATCCCTCCTTGATTATTCCGCTGATAACTGCGATAATCCGGTTGTTAAGGGAGTAGTCAGCACCGCGTGTGCTCCAAGGTCAACAGACTGGATTTTCCTGGTCTTGGTGTAGATGACGAGACTTATCTGTGATACAGGTGGTCTGCGTCATTTTTTTTGTGCGGCCACCGGAATGGAGGGAGAAAATGGGATTGATCGAGCTTTTGCTTGTCGCCGTCGGCCTGAGCATGGATGCTTTCGCCGTCTCTGTATGCAAGGGGCTTGCCACGAAGCACGTCAGGCCCGTACACATGTTGTGCGCAGGCCTATGGTTCGGATTCTTCCAGGCTGCGATGCCGCTGCTGGGCTACTATCTCGGGGTGGGGTTCCAGGGGATGATAGAATCCGTCGACCACTGGGTGGCGTTCCTTCTTCTTTGCGCGATAGGCGTGGGCATGATCGTTGAAAGCCGGAAGACGGACGAGGAGGATTCCTGCTACGGGGTCAAGGCCATGTTCCCGCTTGCCGTGGCCACCAGCGTGGACGCCCTCGCCGTAGGCATATCATTTGCCGTGCTTGATGTGGACATCCTCCGTTCCGTCGTTACGATAGGAGTGTGTACGTTCCTGCTCAGCGCCTCTGGGCTCAAGATAGGATCCGTTTTCGGGACCAGGTTCAAGAGCAGGGCCGAGATTGCCGGAGGCCTCATCCTCATTTGTATCGGCCTCAAGATCCTTCTCGGCCATCTGGGGCTTTTTTAGCGTGTCCAAATTGACTAATCACGGAAAAAAATGCTAATATCCTTAAAGCCTCTTTATCCGGGCTTGTGTCCGGATCAGAAGATTAAGATCTAAGACCACAAGGAGGAACCATGACAGCAGATTATGAGTTCACCGTCATTCTCTCTTCGGACGAGGAGAAAATGAAAGAAGGGCTCGCTTTCGTTACGGGCGAGTTTGAAAAGGCTGGTGTAGAAATCACCAAGCAGGAAGATCTCGGAGTAAAGACTCTTGCATATGAGATCGCAAAGCAGGACAGGGGACATTACGTCTATTTCGAAATCAAGGCTGACACGCAGGTCATCGTCAAGCTCAGCAGGGCTTTCCAGCTCAGCACGCTTGTCCTCAAGTTCCTGTTCGTCAATCCGGAGAAGAACTGAAGATAGGTTTTTGGCCGTTTTAGGAGGTATGAGATGGCAACCGATTTGAATGTTGTGGCATTGGTGGGCAGGCTCGTAAGGGATGCCGAGCTCAAATACAGCCAGGGTGGGACGGCGGTCCTCAGGTTCTCAATCGCGGTCAACCGTTCCAGGAAGAACGCTGACGGCAGCTGGGACGACGAGGTGAACTATTTCGACTGTGTGTATTTCGGCCGCAACGCAGGAAGCGTCAACCAGTACCTTGAAAAGGGCAGGCAGGTATCCATCCAGGGTGAATTGAGGCAGTCACGCTGGGAGCAGGATGGCCAGACAAGGAGCAGGGTGGAGGTTTTTGTCAACAATCTCTCCCTCCTTTCTTCCGCCCAGAACGCCAACGGCGGCCAGAAGACATTCCAGAACCAGGGGGTCGTTGCCGGGACAAAGCCCGCACCTGCAAAGCCGGCGCCGGCGATGCGCGAGGAATACCAGCCGGGTCCTGAGGATTTTCAGGATGACGACATCCCATTTTAATTTAGGAGAAAGAAAATGCGTGAAGATAAGGATTTCAACGAAATGGACAAGAACGCCCTCAAGGACAGGAAGATGGGCGTGAGGAAGGCTAGCTTCAAGAAAAAGGTCTGCAAGTTCTGCCAGGGAGCCGCTCCCGCGGATTACAAGAATCCCGAGATGCTCAGAAGGTACATCACCGAGCGTGGCAAGATCCTTCCTGCAAGGATCACCGGAACCTGCGCCAAGCACCAGAGGGCTCTCAACAGGGAGATCAAGAGGGCGCGCGTGCTCGCTTACCTTCCCTTCGAGAAGAAGTGAGCTTTCCGAGGTTTTCATTCCATGCAGGAGAGTAGGAACAATACGTACAGGACGGCGGTCGGATTCCTGTTTTCCGTTGCCCTTTCATTCATATTGTTTTACGTGGGATTCGGACAGATATTCTTTGTCCTTCCCCTCCTGATGGTTGGTGTGTATCATAAGAGGGCGCTCTCGTTCCTTGCTCTGGCCGTGGAGACCGTGGCGGTCGTATCGTATGCGGTCGCAACGTCGCTCTACCCGGAGCATATGCCGGAGATAGCGTTGCCTCTGATACTTATCGAGCTTTATATCCCTTTGTCGCTGTTAGCGGCCGGTGCCGTATGGCTCCTGACAAGGGAAAGACGCGTGGAGATCCGCCTTGCCGGCTCGATGCTCCCCGCTGTGGTTTTTTTCATTCTCTTATTCGTGTACTTGGAGCATGACAAGGCACTTCTCGATGGGGTGAGAACCTACTACGAGAATGTGTTTGGGGTACTTCTGCCCGGGCTCTTAGGAGTGACAGGGATGAGCGAGGATTTCATGGAGATGTTTTTTTCCATCCTGTTTTCGGTCGTTCTGTCGGTCCTGCTGCCCCTGGTGATGTGCTTCGTCTGTGCGACATGTTTCTCGTATGAAACCGTGTTGCATTCAAGAGAAAGCGATTGGGAAGACAAGGTGGCTTCCGTGGAGTTGGACGGAAGGCTCATCTGGCTATTCATCGCCCTTTGGGCGGTGGTCCTCTTCTCTCGTTTTGTGTCTTTGCCTTACCAGCTGGGCATCGCTCTGATCAACTTGGCACTCTGTGTTTCGATCGCCTACGCCGTACAAGGGTTCAGCGTGGTGTATTACAAACTCAGGATAAGAGGAAGAAAACTGCGGAGCTACTCCCTTTTCCTTGTTTTGGCGGCTGTGGCCATTTTCGTACCGGGGATCAATTTCATAATTGTCTTGGGACTTCCATTGCTGGGGGTTGCCGAGACCTTCTTTGAATTAAGAAGATAGGAGAGAAAAGATGAAGATCATTCTTACACAGGATGTGGTCAATCTTGGAGAAGAAGGGGATGTCAGGGAAGTCAAGGACGGATATGCCCGCAACTACCTTCTTCCGACCGGAGCTGCCGTCGTGTACAACAAGACCAACGCAGCTGTATTCGCCTCCCGCGCCGCCGCAATCGAGAAGAGGAAGGCGGAGAAGAGGGCTCAGGCCGCAGGACTCAAGGAGAGGCTTGACAGCATAACGCTCGAGATCGTCGTCTCTGCCGGCGAATCCGGAAAGCTTTTCGGTTCCGTGACATCCTCGATGGTCCAGGAGGAGCTCAAGAAGGCCGGTTTCGAGATTGAAAGGAAGAAGATCGAAGTTGCGACCCACGCAATCAAGATGACCGGAACCTATCATGTCGTCATTCACCTCTATGAGAACGAGTCCAGCCATGTCAAGCTTGTCGTCATCTCCGAAGCCGAGGTGAAGGCCAGGGCCAAGGCTGAGGCCGAGGCGAAGGCAAAGGCCGAAGCTGAGGCCGCCGCTGCCGCCGCAGAGGCTGAAGCCGCTGAGGCCGCTGGAGCTGCCGAGGAGGCTGCTGCAGAGGTTTCCGAAGAGTCTGGAGCTGTCGTGACCGCCGCTGCCGAAGAAGCCGCAGTGGAGGAGTAATCGCATATGGGTGCTGGGAATACGAGGGTTCCCCCTCATAACGATGAGGCCGAGAGATCGGTTCTCAGTGCCCTCATGATGCACAAGGAGGCTTATGACAAGATAAGCCCCCTTTTGAGCAGTCAGGATTTTTATCATCCTGCAAACCGCGTCATCTATTCCGCAATCGCGGATATGAAGCTCATGAACACCGTCGAGGTCGACCAGGTCAGTCTTTTCGATTTCCTTTCGAAGAAGAACCTCCTGGACAAGGCCGGAGGTGCGGCGTATCTTGCTGAGCTTTCGGACGTTTATTCAATTTATTCCAACATCGAGTTCTATGCCGGACTCATCAAGGAATGTGCGGTGAGAAGGGCTCTCATAGAGACCTCCACCGAGCTTGCCGTAGATGCCTTCGAGGAAAGCAAGGATGTCTATTCTGTCCTCGACGACATAGAGCACCGGCTTGGTGAGATAAGCCAGAAGACTAATCTCGTCACAAGCGACGCCTACAAGATCAACGAGGGTATAAACAACGTCATCAAGGTGCTGCTGCAGAAGATGGATGGCGAGTATGTGAACGAGAATCTGGATACTGGATACGATTATCTGAACAACTTCACCAACGGCGGTTTCCAGAAAAGCGACTACATAATCATCGCGGCACGCCCCAGCGTCGGAAAGACCGCGCTTGCCGTATCCCTTATCAGGAACATGCTGAGGAAGGGGACAAGGGTTGCGTTCTTCTCGCTTGAGATGCCTGCGGACCAGATCATAATGCGTCTGCTCTCCTGTCTTAGCAAGGTCGAGCTTTCCAAGATGCTGAGCGGAAATCTCGGACAGAGGGACATCGAGGATATCAGTGCGGCCGCAGACAGGATCTACCAGAGCGAATTCTATCTTGTGGACGAACCCAACATGAAGCTCAGCGACCTCAGGAGCAGGGCGAGGATGCTGCACAGGGAAAAGGACATCCAGTGCATCTTCATAGACTACATCGGCCTGATCGAAAGCGGAATGGATCCCTCGGTTCCCCGCCATGAGCAGGTCGGAAGGGTTTCCAAAAGCCTCAAGCAGCTTGCCAGGGAGCTGAAGATACCCGTCGTGGTCCTCTGCCAGGTCTCGCGCGACACTGCGGACCAGGAACCGCAGCTGAACAACCTCAGGGATTCCGGATCGATCGAGCAGGATGCAGATGTCGTCATGTTCATCCATAGGAAGACGAACCTCTCCGACCTCAGCGAGGAGGACCAGGCCAAGCTTCAGAAGGACAGCACCGGAAAGGCCAGGGTGCAGTCGTCGAAGCTCCTGGTCGCGAAGAACCGCAACGGAAGGACAGGTACGATATATCTGGGGTACATAAGCGAGATAACCTCGTTCGAGGATATAGCACAGGACAAGAACCTGTTCATCGAGCCCAGCAAGGAAGTCAAGAAGACACGCTGATCAGGAGCGGAAGAAGAACGCCCTTATGTCAAGGGCATACATCATCACCATTATCGCCACGGCAGCCAGCATCCCGAATATCTGCAGGACCACGTACGTCCTGGGCTTCAGATTGCCCCTGCAGACCATCTCCGCGGCATTTATCAGCATCTGTCCGCCGTCGAACGTCGGAATGGGAAGGATGTTTCCTATGCAAAGGCTGATGGAGACTATCGCCAGAAGGTGGAAGAGCGTGCGCACCCCGTCGTTCGCGCTGTAGGAGAAGGCAAGCATGGAGATGTTCCCTATGTTCTGGGCAGCCTTCACCGGCCCTGTGATGACCATTCTCGCGTCATCCACGTCGAAACAGATGAGCGCCCCAAGCGTTCTGAGCGTCGATACAAAATAAGACCACGCACCTTCCAGCCCGTATGCGACCGCCTTCATGCCTTTTGCGTCGGATGAATATGCAAGTCCGCTCTTCCATGCAAAGGGAAAGGCCCTCTCTTCGGTCCTGTATTCGAACAATTCCCCGTCCCTCGACATCGTGAGGATCAAGACGTCCCCACCGGTTGCGAACACGTCAAGTGTCGATGCGACCGGTATCCCGTTCACGGCGACGATCAGATCCCCGTCCCTGAGGGCCGGATCCGTGGGGTTTGCTATGACGGGCTTCTGATATAGTGTCAGCCCGTAGACGCAGGTTCCTCCGGAGGATTCCGGGACAAGATGCGTCCTGAGTGTTTCCCCGTCCCTCAGCAGGACCACGTCCGTTCCTTCAGGAGCATCGCCGAGCAGCGATGTGAAATGCTGGTAGTCCTCCACCTCAGTTCCATCCGCGACCAGTACCTTGTCACCCGGCTGCACAGCCTCCTGCCTTACCTCGAGCCCGGGAAACACCGTCGGATAGAGATAGGTTGGGGCGATGAACGCCTCGTTGGAGATCCTTTCCACCGGCAGTAGGGAAGCGATGGCAAGGAGCAGGAATGCAAGGATGAAATTGGTGAGCGGACCAGCCGCGTAGATCAGGAGCCTGTGGAAAGGGGAGGTGGCGAAATAGGATCCGGCTTCCGAAACCTCGAGGCTGCCCCTTCCATCCCTCAGTGCCTTCGTAAGGTCGATGGATCCCTTCATGCGGCAATATCCGCCGAATGGAAGGGCGCTTATCCTGAATTCGGTGTTCTTTCCCTGGAATGAGAAAAGCCTCGGCCCCATGCCGTATGAAAGCACCTCGACATCGACACGCAGCAGTCTTGCGGCAATGAAATGCCCGAGTTCGTGAATGAAGACCACGAGTCCGATGAGCAGGAAACCGATTACGAAACGTATCAGATGCAGGAGCATCGGGCAAGCCCCTTGCAGGCAAGCTCCTTTGCCGCTGCCATCATCTGCTCGATCTCCGCAAGCGACGAGGCTTCGGAGGCCCAGTTCCCATCCAGCACGTCCAGCACTATGTCCGCAATCCTGTTGTACGGGATCCGCCCGTCAAGGAAGGCGTTGACCGCGACCTCGTTGGCCATGTTGAACGCAATAGGCCATCCCTGCTTCCTTTCAAGGCACATGTAGGCCGCATCAAGAAGCGGGAATTGTTTTTTGTCCCATGACCTGAATGTCAAATCCAGATTGGTGAAATCGAGCGGCTCGACGATGTCGTCGATCGAAACCTTTCCGTCTGAAAGCGCGCTGATTATGGGAAGCGTCATGTCCGGAGGGGTGAGCTGTGCGTAATACGCCCCGCTTGATACCTTCACGAGGCTGTGGACGACGGACTGCCTGTGTACGGTCACCCTTATCCGTCCGGCAGGAAAACCGAACAGGAATCCGGCCTCGATCACCTCTAGCCCCTTGTTGGCAAGTGTTGCGCTGTCGATCGTGATCTTCCTGCCCATCTTCCATGTGGGATGGTTGAGGGCTTCCCCGATTGTCACGTCATCCGTGTTGCTACGGTTGTAGAAAGGCCCTCCTGAAGCGGTTATCACAAGCTCTCTGGCGTCGGGAAACGCACGAAGAAGGTTGTATAGGCAGCTGTGCTCGCTGTCGACAGGGATGATTCTGACGCCGTTTCTCGCTGCCTCTGAAAAAAGGAAGGAGCCTCCGAGCACGATGCTCTCCTTGTTTGCAAGGGCCAGGTCCATATTGAGCGAGATGACATCCAGCGAGGCCTTCAGGCCGGCACTCCCCGCTATCCCGTTCAAAACGATGTCGGCCCTGTTCTCTTTCAGGAACTCAAGCAGCTCGCCGTCCTTTTTTCCGTTCATCAGAAGATAGGGACATGAGAAAGTGCGTGCGAGGGCGATTATTCCTGGATCTGAGAACGACACAAGCCCCTTTACCTGGAAATCAAGTTTCTTTCCGATTATCGCGTTGATGCATGTGCTTCCGATGGACCCGGTCGCACCAAGGATAATAATGCTTCTCATATGGCATCGAAGAATCTGAGCGAAAGGATGAATACCGGAGCCGCGAACAAGAGCGAATCGATGGAGTCGAGAATCCCTCCCCGGCCGGGGATGATGAATCCGCTGTCCTTGATTCCGGCACTTCTCTTGAAAGTCGATTCGACAAGGTCCCCGAGCTCGCCGAAAATGCTCACGAGCGCACCTATGACGAAGCCCTCAGCAAACGTGAACGTGAAGGCATCGGGAAAGAGCAGCGTGGCTGATCCTCCGATCAGGGCCGGGACAAGCGCACCTCCGATGAAACCCGCGACGCTCTTGTTCGGGCTGACCTTGATGATCCCGCGGTTGCCTTTTCCGAAGAGCATCCCGGAAAAATATGCGAACGTGTCGCAGCCGAAGACAAGTGCGAAATAGAGCAGTATGTGGTAGGAGCTGTTGTTCAGAAATAACAGGTCGACGATGAATATGGACAGAAGTCCCGGATATGCCAGGACAAGCACGTCCGCCCCGCATTCCGCAATCCTGGATGAGAAGTCGTCCTCCTTCGAGAAAACCTCCCTGGCAAGTATTACGGCAAGAAGGATCGTGAAAAGGTAGAACGAATAGACCTGTGAGTTGTAGAAATATCTCGATATGTATTCACCCAGTGTGATCAATGGCGCCGCATAGGCTATCCTGCTCACGCTTACCTTCTTCGATACCATGGACGCCATCTCGACGGTGCCGAACACCGAGGCTGCGAGTATGACCACCATCAGCGCGGCATGATTCATCTGTGGAAGGAATACGACCAGACAGAAGAGAAGGGGGAGGGCAACAACCGCTGTCAATACTCTTTTTGCTATCGAAGTCAAACCAAACCTCCGAATTTGCGGGTCCTTTTCAAATAATCCTGCTTGACGACATGGATCATTTCCTCGTCCCAATCTGGCCAAAGTTTATCATAAAAACCGAATTCTGAATAGCCGGAATCAAATAACAGGAAGTTTGAAAGCCTCTGCTCCCCGGCGCTTCTAACGATGAAATCCACGGGAGGGATGTCCGGATTGTCGAACCGGCTTCTGATGAGGTCGCAGGTGACCTCCTTGTAGCCGTCCCTTATCAGCGAGTTGACCGCACGTATTATCTCGTCGTATCCACCGTAGTTGATTGCAAGCTGGAGCGTCAGTCTGTCGTTGTCCTTGGTCTCCTGCACCGTCCTGTCGAGTCCTTCGAGCGCCTTTTCAGGAAGCCGGTCCCTCGAACCGAGCAACCTGACCTGCACTCCGAGCTCTCCGAGCGCTCTTATTTCCCCGTAGATCTTGTTTGTGAACAGGGCCATCAGATACCTGACTTCCTCCTCAGGCCTTTTCCAGTTCTCGGTTGAGAAGCAGTAGACTGTAAGATATCTTATATTCTCGTTTATCGCACCACGGACTACCTTCTTGAGGCTCTTGAGCCCTTCGAGATGGCCTGCGGTTCTGGGAAGGCCCTTTGCCTTCGCCCAGCGGCCGTTTCCGTCCATGATTATTCCCAGATGTACAAGTTCGTTGTCCATAAAACAATGCGGGCGCAGGAAGCGCCTTGTCCACTCCTAGATGATTTTCCCCAAAAAAGAAGATATATACATCCAACTATATTGGAAAATCACGAGTAAGTAAATTTGTTTTGAGAAAAAGGAATGATGCAAATGAAAATCCGCCGGGCAAACATCCCGGCGGACAGACATCATATCTCCATGATTTCCTTTTCCTTGGCTTCCGCAACCTTGCCGATTTCGGCAATGTAGTTGTCCGTGAGCTTCTGGATCTTGGTTTCGCCTTCCTTCTGCTGGTCCTCGCTTATCTCGCTCGACTTCTGAAGCTTCTTCAGCTCCTCCATTGCGTCGCGGCGGACGTTGCGGATGGCGACACGGGCGTTCTCTGCAGTCTGCTTAGCCTGCTTTGCAAGCTCCTTCCTCCTCTGTTCTGTGAGGGGAGGGAAGTTGACCCTGATGAGCTTTCCGTCGTTGTTCGGGTTGAGCCCGAGCTCCGACTTCTGGATCGCCTTCTCGATTGCGGGGAGCACGCTCTTGTCCCAGGGCTGGATCACGACCAGACGTGCTTCCGGTACCGAAAGCGAAGCAACCTGGTTGAGAGGTGTCTCCGCTCCGTAATAGTCAACCTTGATCTTGTCAAAGAGCGCGACATTGGCTCTTCCCGTCCTGAGGTTCTGGAACTCGTTGGTGAGCGAGAGGATGCATTTCTTCATCCTCTCCTCGCAGTTGGCCAGTACGTTCTGCATAATCTCCTCCGTTAGGCGGTAACTCCTGCCTGGTAGACGCAGTATCCGACAATCTTGAGAGCCGCGCCATACTTCTTTCCGATTTCCGCACAAGCCTGGGCGACGCTCTTGGTGTCATCCTTGACAAAAGCCTGGCTGTCGAAGCAGATCTCCTTGTAGAGCTTTCCAAGCTTTCCGCGGACGATGCCTTCCTTGACCTTGTCGGGCTTGTTTGCAAGCTTCTCATCCTGTGCGACCTGGGCTGTGAAGATCGAAAGCTGCTCGTCTTCGTAGCTCTTGTCGACGGACTTCTCGTCGAGATACTGTGGCTTGTATGCTGCTGCATGGAGGGCAAGATCGTGTGCGAACTCCTTCACATCCTCGTTTGCAAAGATCTCCGGCTTGTCGGAGTGGAGATTGACCAGAACCGCGACCGCTCCCTCTCCATGCACATATGTCGATGCATAGGTGTCGATGTCGAGCACGGTGAACTTCTGGATGTTCATGTTCTCCTTGATGATGGCGATGAGTGCGTCGACCATCCCCTTGAGCTCGTCGTTCACCTCGGTATATCCCTTCTCGAGAATCACCGAGCACATGTCCTCTCCGAGCTTTGCGAAATCCTCGTTCTTTGCAACGAAGTCCGTCTCGCACGAAAGGGAGAGGAGGACGGCCTTCTTGCCGTTTGTCCTCACGAAGACCCTTCCGTTCTCCGTGGCCCTGTCCTGGCGCTTTGCCACAGCCGCAAGACCCATTTCCTTGAGGATCTTCTCCGCCTGTGCGAAATCGCCGTCGGCCTGCGTGAGGGCCTTCTTGCAGTCCATCATGCCCGCTCCGGTGACATCTCTGAGCTTTTTAACGTCTGCTGCGCTGATATTTGCCATAAATCACTCCTCGTCTTCCTTGGTCTCTTCCTTCTCTTCGGGAACATAGCTGGAGAAATCCTCGATCTCGATCTCGTTGTCCTTGTCCTCGACCGGTGCCTTTGCAAGCTCCTCCTCGTCCTCGAGGCTCTCGATGATCTGGATCCCACCCTCGCTGTCGGCGTCGATCACTGCGTTGGCGATGATCTCGACGAAAAGCTGGATGGCCCTGATCGCATCGTCGTTGCCCGGGATCGGGTAGTCGATGTCGGTCGGATCACAGTTCGTGTCCACAACTGCTATGACCGGGATGCCGAGTCTCTTCGCCTCGGCGACTGCCGTGGCTTCCTTCTTTGTGTCGATGATGAAAAGTGCTCCGGGAAGCTCCTTCATGTCCTTGATGCCACCAAGGTTCTTGCTGAGCTTGAGCTTCTGTTTTGTGAGAAGGGCGATTTCCTTCTTTGTGAGCGAATCGAATGTTCCGTCGGCCTCCATCCTTTCGATTTTCTTGAGTTTTGCGACGGATTTCTTGATTGTTGAGAAATTTGTGAGCATGCCTCCGAGCCAGCGGTTGGAAACATAGGGCATGTTGCATCTCTTGGCCTCGTCCTCGATGGCCTGCTGTGCCTGTTTCTTGGTGCCGACGAAAAGAATCTGCTTCCCGTTCTTCACCTGTGCCCTTACCGCCTCATAGGCTTCGACGATGCACGCCGATGTCTTCTGAAGGTCTATGATATGGATCCCGTTCCTCTCCGTGAAGATGAAGCGGGCCATCTTCGGATTCCACCTCTTTGTCTGGTGTCCGAAATGTACGCCTGATTCAAGCAGGCTTTTCATGGTTACTACTGCCATAGTAATCCTCCCTTACGCCAGGATGTCTGCATCCTTCCTTACACTGTATCTCACCCATACGGGCGGAAATTTCGCATCCAAAGGACACGATGCTGTTAATATTATGTTTTTTGCGACAATAAATCAAGTATGTGGAAGGGGACGCCCTAAAAGCGTCCCCCCGTGTGCTCAGCCCTTGTCCCTCATGCTGGAGGCCATGAGCCTTATCGCGTTGATGTTGATGAATCCCTTGCAGTCGATCGGGTGGTATCCGCCGGCCTTGTCCATGCTTCCAAGGTCCTCGTTGTAAAGCGATTCCGGACTCTCGATTCCCGCATTGACCACGTTGCCCTTGTAAAGCGCCACGGTCGCCTTACCTGTCACGTGCTTCTGGCTTTCATCAAAAAGCGCTGTGAGCATGTTGAATTCAGGGGCTCCCCAGTATCCGTTGTAGATCAGCTCCGCATACTTCGGGCTGAGCATGTCCCTCAGATGCATCGCCTCCTTGTCCATGCACAGTCCCTCGAGGTTGTGGTGCGCCTTCCAGAGTATCTCGCATCCCGGGGTCTCGTAGACGCCGCGGCTCTTGATTCCGATGAACCTGTTCTCGACCATGTCGACCCTGCCGATGGCATTGTCGTGTCCCATTTTGTTGAGGTAGAGTATCATTTCAAGAGGATCGGTCACCGTCGTCTTGTCCTTGAGATTTGTCACCTTGACGGGCACGCCGGCCTTGAACTCGATTTCGAGCAGGCATTCCTCATCAGGAGCATCCTTCGGGGAAACGGTAAGAGAGAAGACGTCCTCGGGACATCTTTTCGCCGGATCCTCTAGTATTCCCGCCTCATGGGAGATGTGGATGAGGTTCTCATCCTCGCTGTACGGCTTCTTGAGGGATGCCTTGACCGGGATGTTGTACTTCTCGGCATAGGCGAGCATGTCGGATCTTCCCTCGAACTGGCTGAGCCATTCCTCGTCCTTCCAGGGGCTGATGATCTTGACATCGGGCATGTTCATATAGTATCCGAATTCGAACCTGACCTGGTCGTTGCCCTTTCCCGTAGCACCGTGCGCCACGTATTTCGTCCCTTCCTTTTTTGCTATCTCTATATGCTTCTTTGCAATGATCGGTCTTGCAAGGCTTGTGCCGAGCATGTAGGTGCCCTCGTAGATGCAGTTGGATTTGAGGGCAGGGTAGATGTAGTCAGTGACGAGCTCCTTCCTCAGATCCTCGATGTACACCTTCGACGCTCCTGTTGCGTATGCCTTTTCCTCCACGGCCTTGAAATCCTCGTTCTGTCCGACGTTTGCGACATAGGCAATGACATCGAAGCCCTTGTTGCTGAGCCACTTGAGAATGACGGATGTATCGAGTCCACCTGAATATGCAAGAATGATCTTTTCTTTCATTTTATTTTCTCCTGATGTCATGTATTTTGCATAAATATAAAAATTGTTCAACTACTTTTTTGCATAAATATTCAGAAAAATATGTTTTTACCCAAAATAATGAATAAGTATGGATATTTTTGGTATTTGAATGAAAAAAAGAATCCCAGCTTTTCAGGCTGGGATATTGTTTTATTGCGTCTTCCCGTTCACAAGGAAGGCGTCTCGCGGCAGTCCCTCTCTTCTAGGCAACCAGATTGCTCTTTTAAGCCACT
>CASGDQ010000058.1 GCA_949300325.1 uncultured Spirochaetales bacterium | reverse complement strand
TTCAGCCATAGGAAGGCGATGGTCGCCGTAATGAACAAGCTCTCGAAGATCATCTTCACCCTCCTGACAAGAGGAGAAATATATAAGGAAGAAGCTTGATTCACATTTCTTATACTTTTTCATTCTTTATAGTTGACTCCTTAAAGCTGCAGCATATTAAAAAGAAACTCCGACAAGCAAAGCAAAATAGAAATTGGAATACATGAAAAACGAATCCCTCAGTCTGGTTGTGGCCTCTTCTACCAATCTCCCCGGATCCATCAGGATGATCCGGGGCTCCAAATATGAATAAGGGAAGAAGAACGTGTATCCGATGACAAGGGAAGAAAGGAGGACATCTTTCTCTTCCGGAGACGCCCGCCCGAAAAATCTTCCATAGCGTACGAGATCCGCACCAAAAAACAGCCCCAGATTGTCAAAGGGATAACAATCCAGACGTATGCCGGCATCAACAAAGGCTATATCCTCATCCAAATCGAAAGCATAGGAAAAAGGAACCGATATCCTCACATCAAAAATCTCGATGGAAGCTTCCATGCTGATTCTCTGCCCGGGAGAAAAGAAGCCGTCCATCATCATGGCATCGGCACCGATGTAGAACATCCTGCCGGAAAAAAGCGCGCATGGATATAGGAAGAAGAGCAGCAAAGAGGTGGTAATCTTCTTTGCCATGGTTTCAAGATATGGCAGAAAAAAGAAATCTGACAGGGGCGGATGCGGCCATAATGGCATGAAAAAACCCTGCTATTGAAGAAGCAGGGTCTTTAATGCTTAGGAATTTTCCTTCTCATCCTCTGCAGCCCATCCTAAAGCTTCACGCAATGCCGCTTCGCATTCGGGAAACTTCTTGCTTGTGAACCTGCAGCTCTCTTTCTTTTTCTTAAGCTCAAGGATCAGGCCTGTGTGATAATCATCGACCTTTCCGATCGAATAGCTTTCCACATCCGATATGTCCGCCTCGAAAATGACCTTGCATCCTCCAAGATCCCCTTTTCTTGCAAACATCATGATCCTGCCGCCTGAGATTGCAAATATTCCATTAGTCAGATCCGTACCGTTTTTTTCGATAAAGCCGGCGCGTAGAATGAAAGAGGGGCTCTCGCAGCCGAGCGCTTTTCTCACCATGCCTGAAGTAACAAGGCTGGTTGTGACGTAATATACGGCAGCCAGTACAGCCATAAGCAGCAAAAAAGGCCAGATTATAAAACCTTTGTAAAGAGACGTATAAACGATATATGCAATTATAGCCAATATTCCTGCGATGGAAATCTTATGGATCATATGAGGCTGAAAACCTCCTTCATCTCATCAGCTGAGGATGCATTCTCTATCTGATGCCTGATCTCCTCATTTTCCAAAAGTTTTGCAATATGGGAAAGGAAGATCACATGCGGGCCGCAGGAGTTTTCCGGCGAAAGCGTCAATATGATTATGCTTGCCTTCCTGCCATCACCCCAATCAATAGCCTTAGAGGAGCGGGCGCAGACATAAGAAAGCTCCTTGACGGCATCAGTCTTGCCATGAGGGATGGCCACACAATGCTCTATGCATGTATTTGCAAGCTTTTCTCTTTCCAGCACGGCTTTCAGAGCCCTATCAAAATCTTCCACTTCAAGCGACCTTATCATCTTCTCGATCGCTTCCTGCTTGGTTGAACAGTTAAGTTCATAAATAAAAGACTCGGTTTTCATCAGCACATATTATACAGGATTTCCAAAAAAATGTGACCACCTGCCCCGGCTATGGGACTTATAGATAAAAGCAAAACCCAAAAAAGGAGGGCGACAATGAAAAAGAAAACGATCTTTTCAGCAATCATGGCGATGCTGATGGCCATCATGCTCATCTCCTGCCAGCAGGGAGGCGGAACAGGCACGCTCAGGATCATTTTAGACAACACGGACGAAACGAGGCTCATCAGTCCAGACAACTATCCTCTGGAAGTCATAAAATACCGTATTTCCGGACAGGGGCCGTCGGATGCCACATTCAACATCACGACGACAAAGACAAACGCCACGCTTGAAGGGCTGGCTGTCGGGACCTGGATCCTAGAGGCAGAGGGATTGAACGAGAATGACATGGCAGTCGTTCAAGGAAGCACGGAATTCACACTGACCGCAAGCAACACCAGCGCTGTGATAAGATTGGACGAGCTTATCGGGCATGGCAATTTAAGTGTGAATGCCACATGGGATGCGGATACGACAAAAGATCCGAACGTGCAGTTCATCCTCACTGCTCAGCACGAAACAGAAGGTGAAACCATATCCGCCATAATGGGCGACGGGGAAGCCTCCTTCATCAAACAGGATATAGAAGCGGGATCATATATCCTGCAGGCAAGGCTTTACGATGCGGGAATATTGATTGCCGGATTTACTGAAGCTGTAAGGATAGTGGCTGATGAAACAAGCAGCGCTACAATCGGGTTCTCATTGGACCGATTTCCAATAACTCCCGGCACGCTCCAGCTGCTCGATCAATCTGGAATACCTGTAGAGTGCACGATTGAGGGCATCACGGAGGAAGTGGATGCAGGAGAAGCCATAACAATTTCTCTGACCCCGTCGCGGAATACAGGAATGGAATGCACGGTCGCCTGGTATGTGGATGGGATCCAGGTCGCAACCGGCATGCAGACAGAGATAGAATTCACTCCCGGCCGCCATAGGCTTGATGCTGTCGCGTACACCAATAAGATCGGCAGCTACGGCTCTGCTTCGATCTCATTCGATGCGATAATAAACACCGCAGACGGCATACCGGGCAACCAGATGCTTTTCGATAGGGCCGGATCAGGACTGAACATCGGCAGGGATACGCTCATGCATATTCTGCCGGATGGCAAGCTGGTCGTATTCAGCGGACAGGATGACAGCATGCAGCTGGCAAGCATAGTCAGAAACAGCATAGACGTTCTGGACATGTGGGGAGCAAGCGAGTATTCCATACTCAGGAACACGCCGGTTGCAGCCATATCCGGAGTAAAGGATGCAGACAACAATCACGCGCTGCTGCTTGGAACGAACAATGGAGCTAATACAATCCATTTCAACTACAACTCCAGCACAGGGGAGATAGATTACATAGAAGAATCTGGGATCTACCGATGCTCGCTCAATGATTACCAGACATTCTCTTCTATCGTAGGCCCCTCCTTCTACGATCCCGTACAGGACCGTTACATGATGCTCGCAACCGACGAGGATGAGAAGGCATATCTTCTCAACAGGGAAATGAGAAGACTCGTTCCATTCGAAGACTTCACATATGACGGGTGCGACTATACCCACCGGGCCACCAACCTCGACGGGCTTGTTTTTACAGATGTGACCGCAATAGACATGAGTTCCGATACCAAGCACTACATCATGGGCTCATCAAGCGGGGATGTATTGCTTGCAGGAGAGGTTGTAGACGGCATCGGAGTAGTATGGAAGACCAAAATGAAAAAGACAAGCCTTGACAAGTCGAAGCTGAACGGGCTCAGGGATATAGATGTCTCTTCGGGAAATCTCGCAATAATAACAGGAGCGGACTTCATTTCGATTTATGACATTAATTCTGATATGGAGCTGTCCTACACAACTGTCCAAGGAGCGAATTTCCAAGACCTTAAGTACAATTGGTCAACAGGCCACTTCTATCTTTTGGATGCTTCAAACATGTGCCTTTACACATACATGCTGGATGAGCAGAGCGGAGCGATAGAACAGGTTTCTGCTACAGATACAAGAAGCGCCCACGATACGATGGAGCTCTCGCCGAACGGCACGGTGCTGCTCCTGTACAACAAGAGCAATACCTCATCATTTGAAGTATTCAGGATAAACACCTGATAAAGAAGGCCCTGCCGAACAGCAGGGCCGAATGCATTCTCATGCCTTATAAACAGGCCTTTGCGAATAGCTGGTATGCAGAAGCTCATGAGCCTTATGGCTGAGAGGCTTCTCAAGATATCCTTCATAGAGCTTGATGATGGAAGGATTCTCATGAGAGCGGCGCAGGGTGCACTTCTCATCGTCGGTGTAAAGCCCGCCCGTCCTCTTCTTCCTGACATCATCATCTGTTCCTATCGGCTGACCGCCTCCGGCTATGCAGCCTCCGCGGCAAGCCATTATCTCAATGAACTCATAAGGGGCGCGCTCCCCTTTCTGCTTTGCAAGCCTCACCTCGTCGAGGATCTCCTTTGCATTGGCCATTCCATGTATGACAGCCACACGCACCGGAGTTCCGGCGAAATCCACAGTGCCCTTCTTGACGTTATCAAGGCCTCTTACCGCATCGACATTGACATTGTCAAGCTCATTACCTGTAACAAGCTTATATGCAGTCCTCACAGCAGCTTCCATAACACCGCCGGTAACACCGAAGATTGTAGCCGCTCCGGTATACTCGCCTATCGGAGAATCGACCTCGGTCTCCTCAAGATTCTTGAAATCGATGCCGTACTGGCTGATGATCCTTCCAAGCTCCCTTGTCGTAAGGACAACATCGACATCACGTCCGGTAGAAACAGACATAGGACGCCTGATCTCATCCTTTTTGGCGGTGCAAGGCATTATGGCGACAGAATACACCTTTGCAGGATCGATTCCCATCTTCTCGGCCCAATAGGTCTTTGTGATGGCGCCCTGCATCATCATGGGGCTCTTTGCGCTTGAGAGATTGTCAAGCAGATCCGGATAATACTCCTCGATATAGTTTATCCAACCCGGGCAGCAGGAAGTGAACTGCGGAAGCACTCCGTTGTTCTTTATCCTGTCGACAAGCTCGCTGCCTTCCTCCATGATTGTCAGATCGGCACCGAAATTGGTATCGAAAACATAATCCACTCCAAGCCTTCTCAAAGCGGTATAAAGCTTTCCTGTCGATATCTCGCCCGGCTCAAGACCGAATTCCTCACCGATTGCAACCCTTACAGCCGGTGCTATCTGCACAGCAACAACCTTTTCCGGGTCATGGATGGCTTTCATCATCAGCGCAACATCATCCTGCTCGTAAATCGCACCGACCGGACAATGGGTTATGCACTGTCCGCACTTGATGCACGGGCTCTCGTTGAGAGGAAGGTTTGCAGCAGGGCTCATCGTTGTCTTATCACCTCTTCCAATGAATTCGAGGGCATATACACCCTGAAGCTGCTGGCAGACCTGCACGCAGCGGCCGCACTTGATGCACTTGTACGGATCAAGCACAATGATTCCGGTAGAGGTATCCATTTTCCTTTCGGCAAGCCTTGGCTGGAACGGCTGTTCGCGGATGCCATATTCGATTGCAAGCTTCTGGAGCTCGCATTTGTTGTTTCTTACACATGTAAGACATGAGGACGGATGGGTGCTCATCGTCAATTCGATGATGGTCTTCCTTACCTCATATAGTTCATCATCATGTGTGATGATCCTCATGCCCTCCGCACAAGGGGTCGCACATGCCCTCAAAATCTTCGCCGATCCCTCCTGTTTGCAGATACAGAGTCCGCAGGAACCGAACGGCTTGAGATCCGGATGGTAGCAGAGGGTCGGAATCCTGATTCCGGCCTTGCGTGCCGCTTCAAGTACGCTTGTACCTGCCTCAACCTCAACTGGAATACCGTTTATGGTCAAATGAATCATCATCTCTCTCCTCCTAATTAATGCACGCTGATCGCAGAGAACTTACAGGTGTCCTTACAGACGCCGCACTTGATACATACCTGGGTGTTGATCGAATGAGGCTGCTTGAGCGCTCCGGAAATGGCACCGACAGGACACTTTCTTGCACATGCCGTACAACCGATACACTTACTGGGATCGATGGAATACGTGATAAGCTTCTTGCACTTTCCAGATGGACACTTCTTATCATGGATATGCGCCTCATATTCCTCAGGGAAATACCGAAGAGTGGAAAGAACGGGGTTTGGAGCCGTCTGTCCGAGAGCGCAAAGGCTTCCCTTCTGCATCGCAAGCGCAATCTGGCGCATCTGGGCAACATCATCATCGCTTGCCTTTCCTTCGGTGATCTTCTCAAGAAGATTGCACAGCGTCTTTCCTCCGATGCGGCAGGGAGCGCACTTTCCACAGGATTCATCGACAGTAAAATTAAGATAGAACTTTGCAACGTCCACGATGCAGTCGTCCTCATCCATGACGATCATGCCTCCAGAACCCATCATGGATCCGATCTTCATAAGTCCGCCGAAATCTATCGGGGTATCAAGGTTGGCTTCAGTAATGACTCCGCCGGAAGGACCGCCTGTCTGCACAGCCTTGAATTTCTTGCCGTGGTTTATGCCGCCGCCGATATCAAATACGATCTCTCTGAGGGTGGTTCCCATCGGGACCTCCACAAGACCGGAGTTGCATATCTTACCAGTCAGGGCGAAAACCTTGGTTCCATGGCTGTCAGCGGTACCGATCCTGCTGAACCATTCTCCACCTTTTGTTATGATGACCGGAATATTGGCCCATGTCTCAACGTTGTTGATGACGGTGGGCTTTCCCCATAGTCCCTTGTTCGCCGGGAATGGCGGTCTCGGCTGAGGCATGCCCCTGTGCCCTTCGATGGACTGGAGAAGCGCAGTTTCCTCACCGCAGACGAAAGCGCCGGCGCCGAGCCTGATCTCGATATCATAATCGAATCCGCTTCCAAGGATATCCTTTCCAAGAAGGCCATACTCCCTAGCCTGCTTCATAGCGACCTCGAGACGATGGATTGCAAGAGGATATTCAGCTCTGATGTAAATATATCCCTGATGCGCTCCGATGCACTTTCCACAAATCGTCATGGCTTCCAAGACGGAATGCGGATCTCCTTCCAGCGTGGACCTGTCCATATATGCGCCCGGGTCTCCTTCGTCGGCATTGCATACGACGTATTTGACATCCCCTTCGGCCTGCTTTGTGAAATTCCATTTCATCCAGGTCGGGAATCCTGCACCGCCTCTTCCGCGCAGTCCAGCGACTTTGAGCTCCTCGATGATATCATCCGGAGTCATTTCGAAAAGGACCTTCTCCAATGCCTTGTATCCGTCGCGAGCGATATATTCATCAATATTCTCAGGATCGATGGTGCCGCAGTTGCGCAATACGATCCTCATCTGCTTGTTATAGAACTGGATGTCCTGAACTTCCTCGTACGGCTTTCTGACAGTATGCCCATACTGAAGCCTGGTGACTTCCCTTCCCTTCACGACATGCTCGCTTATGATTTCCTTCGCATCCTCAGGCTTTACCTGAACATAGAAGCTGTCCTCGGGAAGGACCTTGACGATCGGACCCTGCTCGCAGAAACCGAAGCATCCGGTTTTGATCACCTGCACCTGGTCGGCAACCCCCTGGTTTTTAGCTTCTTCAATCAGGTTGCGGTAAATCAGATCGGAGCGGGAAGATTCACAACCTGTTCCTCCACAGACCAAGATATAGTTCTTAAATGCCATGACTTCCTCCTACTCTTCCTTGATCTCGACGACCTTTTCCTTGATGACCTTTCCTGCAACAAGGGTTTGATCTATGATCTTTGCGACATCGGCCTTCTCAACCTTGCCATAGCTTACAAGCCCAAGATCCGGCGTATGGATCTGAACTACAGGCTCATAGCCGGCGCCTACGGCCCCGGTCTGGGTGATTATCACATCATCCATCCCGTTCTTTTCACAAAGATCTGCAAATTCATTCAAAATAACCTTGGCACCCTTTTCCAGGCCCGCAGTTCCCATTGCAACGATAACGTGCTTCTTCCTGTTATGGATATCACGCTTTTTCATGTTCTCCGCTTCTTTTTCCCTGATCTGGTGAAGCGCTTCTAAAGTCAGCTTTGCCATAATTATCTGCTCCTCTTTTCCTTTTCTTCCGCCAATCTCCTGAGCCTGTTCATGCCACCTGCCGTTTCCACCGATACTCCAGCCTTCTCCAAAGATACGCCGTCCAATGTGTAGAAAGGGATGCCATCCTGCATTACCTCGATAAGCAAATGCGGAAAAGCGTTGAAAAGCACCGGTATTGTCGCCGACAGATCTTTAAAGGATCCATCAAGCTCAACGGAAAAATGCAGAACACTTTTCCCATCCTTCTTCTCAAGCCCGCATCTGCCGCCTGAGGCCTCTTTGACAAGGAAGAGACCTCTTCCCCGTCCTGCCCCTTTCGTAGAAACTCCTGGAGAAAAAACATCGTCGGGGATCGCTTTTGATGAGTTATCAGAAACGACCACATCGACCATGCCGCAGTGCCTGTCGATTCTTATCGCTATATCTTCGGCACCGGCCTCCAAGCTGTTCCTTACAGCTTCGACCAGCAAGTCGGCATTATCCATCAGGCGAACTTATCCAGCACCCCTGCTATCTGGTTCTTGGTGATCTTTCCAAAAACCTCACCGGCGATGGTCATGACGGGAGCAAGCCCGCAGCAGCCTACACAGCGGACTGCCTCAAGAGAGAATTTGCCATCCTCGGTCAGGCCGCCGACAGTAAGGCCGAGCTGTTTGCCAAGCTCGTCGATGATGATATCACCACCCTTGAGGTAACAAGCTGTTCCAAGACAAACCTGGATATTGTATTTTCCCGGCTTATTAAGTTTGAAAAAGTGGTAGAATGTGACGACACCCCAAATGGTGGCCAAAGGTACCCCAAGTTTTTTGGAGACCTCATCCGCAGCTTCTCTGGAAATATAGCCAAACTCTTCCTGGACCTTATGGAGCACCATGATGAGGTTGCCCGGCTTATCCTTCCATTCATCAATAAATTGATTCAATTCTGCAGAAAAAATATTCTGAGACATACATCTTCTCCTTAATTCCAAATTCATAATAGCTAAAAAAGTATCTAATAGCAATTCAATGTCACAATTTTTTTATTTTCAGCATATAAAGTAAGCTCAAAAATAAATAATTGACATGAGAGTGGAAATAATATACTTTTATTCACATAAACAGGAGCATTTATTATGAATAGTGACATGCTTGTAAGAATTACCAGATACTACAGGGCACTTAATCGTCTTAGGTCCATCGGATTGGAAAAAGTCTTCGCACATAACCTGGCCGACGCAGCCGGTGTAAGCGCGGCAATCGTGAGAAAAGATTTTTCAATCCTCGAGATCCATGGGCAGAAAAGAGGCGGTTACGAAATAGTTGAACTGATCGCAAAACTGGGTTCGATCCTGGGCAAAGGCAATCCGCAGAATGTCATTGTCATCGGCTGCGGCCGTATAGGAAAAGCACTGATGCACTACTCCGGTTTCGAGCCTGACGGCATAAGGATCGTCGCGGGCTTTGATTCCGATCCGCTCGTATATTCCGATGCATCGCACCCGATACCCGTATATCCTCTTTCAAGGCTTGAAGAGGTGATAGAAGCAATGGATGTGAATGTGGCCATAATAACGGTTCCTGAGTCCTCGGCGGCAGATTGCTACCAGAGGCTTGTGGAGGCCAACATACAGGGAGTTCTCAATTTTTCCCCTGTCACCCTCAAGCCGCAGGTCATCGACGGAAAACTGAGACCGGTTGTCCACAACATCAACATCGCTTTGGAATTGGAGCAGATATTTTATGAAATCCAATACCCGAAGGAAGCATGAATAAAAGTCTCAACGCTTGACAAGCTGATATCTAAAATGTATGTTACTGTTGAGCTGGGGAAGTAGCTCACCTGGTAGAGCGACAGGTTCGCAATCTGTAGGTAGAGGGTTCGAGTCCCTTCTTCTCCAAACCATCGTCCGGCTTTTCGGACGATTTTTTTATGCCATGCTGCGTATCCATGAAAAGAGGTACTGCTGGCTCAATGCCTGATATGGAGCAAAATAAGAGCTGTCCTTACCCGGATAATATTCAGCCATCACTTTTTTCATCCACACATCCATAGGAAATCCCTCCCTCTTCTGATAGGAAAAGATCAATATGCAGGAAGCCACTTTCGGTCCGATCCCCTTTATGGTCTGCAAGGCTTCCATGGCAGAATCGAAATCCATCTTCTCCAAGCTGTCCAGCATATCGGCCTTATCCACCGCATCGACAAGGAAAGGGGCGCGGAAGCCGCAGCCAAGTGCGCGGTAATCATCGGCGCAAACACCTTTCAGCTCATCTTTTGTCGGGAAAGAAAAATACCCCGGCTCAACTTCATGACCAAATGTTCTAGAAAATCGGTCATATAATCCTTTTATTCTTTTTATATTGTTATTCTGGCTCAGGATGAAGGAAATCGTTGCGATGAAATGGTCTTGCTTGAGCATTCTGAGCATCCCGATTTTAGAAACAGCCTGCTTTAGGATTTCATCCTTTTCAGATATCTCCCGCATGGCCTTCTCATAATCATAATCAAGATCGAAATAAGCTCTGAGATACTCATCAGCACGGGCATCTTCTAAACTTCTTATCCTATATACCTTTTCATTCAAGACAGCTGTAAAAAGCCCAGGCTCCTCTTCCGTCCAGGAAAAGCACTGGCCTCCCAAAAGGGTCTCTCGCAAATTCTCAACCATAACTCAATAATACCTGAAGAAGGCCTTGACTGCTAGATGGTCGGAATATCCAAGTCCTGTCCCGGCATCGAACTTCATAGGCAATCCGCCTGCATCCAGGATTTCAGGAGGTGAAAGCACCTTTATTTGCTCAAGCTCCAGCCCATACCCGTCAAAAGCCGCGCCATTAACGAGGATATGATCGTATGAATACCATCTTCCTTCATAATAATATGTATCCATAGAAGGAACGGATTGGTCCAATGCTGCAGAATAATACACACCGGATGAAACTAAGCCTGCATCGCCGGTCACATAAAGCGCAGGCGATGATCCATATGAGAAATCAGACAGGTTTTCATCAAACCTCGGGTCCTCATTAAAATCCCCGCAAGCGATGGAAAGGGATGGAGAAGAGCTATCCATGAGATACGATAAATGCTCAAACTGGTCCTTACGCTCCGCCGATCCTCCATCCAGCCTGCTTTTTGCATGCAGCATATAAACGGACACCATTTCCCCAGAAATTATGAATTCAAGCTCTATAATCGGCCTGGGACCGGAACTTTCATGTATGAATATTGATTTAGGAGATATTTTACTAATAAATCCTACCGATATCGGATTATCATTACTGACTATACCGTAATATTTATATCCATACTTAGCCAATCCGGCTTTTATAAGATCCTCCAGCACTTCAGCAGATTCAACTTCCTGAAAAACAAAGATATCCGAGCGGTATTCTTCCGAGCAAAGAAGAGAGGCATACTTTTCGATCCTGTTCAAATAAAACTCTTCATCATAGTCGTTTGAAGAAGTAAAAGGATAATACTCATCCCCATCATCATTATCATCGAAAAGAAGGTATAGATTATAAGTGAGGATGGAAAACCCATGTCCTTTGGCATCTGGAGAGCAGGAAAATAGGAGAAAAAGAAAAGGGACTATAAGAATATGCCTCATGTCCCTTTAATCTAAAAAATCATGATAATGTCCAATATCAGGAAATTATTTCCTTCTTGCTCTTGATTATCCTTGAAAGGATATTATAGGAAAGGGCCTCCTCTGCAGTAAGCCAGCAATCGCGTTCTGTATCCTTGGAAACCTTTTCCAAATCCATTCCTGTGGCATCTGCAATAAGCTTATCAAGCTTTTTCCTGAGCTCTCCCATCTTCTCTGCCTGGATCTGCATATCCGATGCGACCCCTTTCATCTGCGACAGCGGCTGATGGATAAGGTATGTGGAATTCGGAAGACCGACACGCCTTTGCTTTTCAGCAGCAAGGAATATCAGGGCTGCAGCAGAGGCAACCAGGCCTTGCCCGATGACATACACTGGCGAATCGACATACCTGATCATATCATGGATCGCAAAGCCCGAATAAACATCCCCTCCCGGGCTGTTGATATATACATAGATGGGATCATTGGACTGGCTGTCCAGAACAAGTATGTTTCTTGTGAACTGATCCGCCTGATCCTTGTTTATTTCTCCGGAGATAAGTATGCTCCTCGTTTTCAAAAGCTTGTCATTAAGTCCGGCATCGTTAAGCTTATCATTATTTTCCATGACCAAAAGCTAACACAAAAGTGAAAAATAGAAAAGCGTCGATCCATCTGCAATCAAAGGAAACACAAGGCATTCAACATATTGCGATATTCATTTACAATGAAAGAATGAAATGTGCTACGGTATCGGTCATAGGCAGGCCAAGTGCAGGTAAAAGCACCTTGGTGAACACAATATGCGAGATGAAGGTCTCGATCACAAGCAAAACACCTCAGACGACCAGAAACAAGATAAGAGGGATATATACGGATCAGCGGGGACAGATAATATTCACAGACACCCCGGGCTGGCATCTCAGCGACAAAGAGGTCAATAAAAGGATGCAGGAGGCGACGCTGTCGGCTCTTAGCGAATCGGATATCATCCTTTACATAATGGATGGCAAGAGAGCTGTAAAACTGGAGGAGGAGTCGATAAAGGATCTGATCCTCAAAGCAGGAGTTCCTACTGTCTGCGTAATCAACAAGAAGGACATTCTGACAAAAGAGGAGATAGAAGACGCTGAATTCTTTCTCAAGGAGAATTTCCCATCATCACCGATTCTGACAGCCTCGGCAAAAGACGATGACGGGATCGACGAGGTTCTGATCGAGCTTTTCAAGCTCGCCGCTGAAGGGGATCTGATGTATCCGGAGGACGCATACACCGATCAGCCGCTTGAGTTCAGGATATCGGAAATAATCAGGGAAAAGACGATCAATCTGCTACAAGATGAGCTGCCTCATGTGATCTTTGTGGAAGTGTCCGACCTGGAATACAATCAGGAGGAAAAAAAAGTTTGGGTCCGCGCCTTCATCAATGTTGAACGTGAAGGGCAAAAAGGCATCGTCGTAGGAAAAGGCGGAGAGAACATAAGGAAAATAAGAAAGGAATCGTTCAAGGATATAAAGAAGATTTTCCCGCAAAGCCAGCTTGAATTGGATTTAAGGGTCAAAAGCCAGGCAAAGTGGAGGAACAACCAGGCTGTCCTTGACAGGATATTCAAGGATCTAAACAAATAAGGACTACTAACAAATTATTTATTAAAGAAATGGAAAAAGAACCGGAGGGTTGCTCCGGTTCTTCTATTTTCTTATATTGCAATAAAGTAAGCCGTACTATCTTACCTGATGAAATTTGTTTTGACCCTCTTTTCCGTCTCAGGGAGCTCCAATGCAGCTTTCTTAAGGCTGGAAATGACATAAACCATGTTACGGGCCAGGATTCTAAGGGTCTGGAGCCCTTCTGCATCCTTTTCAATCTCTTCAGGGGTGTTGCCATGGACCTGATTCCAATAATTCGATCCGACTGTGATCATCTCTGAAATCGTGAAATACTTGTTCAGCTGATCAAATGTTGCCGAAGCGCCGCCCCTGCGGCAGGAGACAACTGCAGCACCGACCTTCAAACGCACAGAGGCCTTTGAGAAAAGCCCATCGAAGAAATATGATGCCAGCCCCGTTGCGGAAGCGTAATATACGGGGGATGACAGCACTATGCCATCGGCATCCTCTGCCAGCGCCACAGCCTTCTTGATATCCTCTTCATCGAATGTGCAGTGGAAAATCTGATTCTCCACACCGAGGCTGTCGAATATGGCAGCCATTTCCTCCAGCGCCCTATGCGTGCACCCATTCTCACGAGGAGAACCGTTAAACAAAATAATTTTCATCTTCACCCCTGATATCTGGAAAGGATTGAATCGATCCTGTCCTTGCCGCAGATCTTTATGAAGCCTGCAAGCTTCGGCCCTTTTTCCTTTCCGATCAATGCAAGATATGTGATCCTGAAGAACTCAGCATTCTCCAAGCCGTTGTCGGATGCCGCTTTATAGATATACTCGGAAAACTCCTTTTCAGAGCATTCATCAAGGTGCTCGTTCACATAGCCCTTAAGATCCGATAAGGCCTTCTTTTCTTTTTCATTCAGATCAACCGGCTCGTCATCAGATTTCGCCAAAGACCATTTGAAATCCTCAGGCGCATACTTTGTGATCCAGTTCCAAGCGCATGTCAAACGGGTGCGGAGCCTATCCACCTGGCCGGGAGTGACATCGGAAAGGCTTGCAATAACCTTTTCCACATCGCCTTCATAAATCTGAAGCAGGTTGCAAAGATGCCTGAACGGAACCTGATACCCCGGTTCGCTCGGAATATTTTCAGAATCAACCTGGGAAAGCTCGTATATCCTCTTCTCCTTTTCCCTGCGCTGTTCCTTGACATCCAAAAGCCCGAAGTAGATCCTCTCGCAATTGTCGTAATCCTCATAAATCTTGAGGACATCGAGATCGAAGGAAATAGCGAATTCGGAATTCGGCCTCGTTCCGACAAAAAGATATCTCACAATCTCCGGGGTGTAGATTTCAAGAACATCGTACAAATCCGCAACCTCTCCGCCGGAAGAGGAAATCTTTCCACCCATTCCCTTGAGCTTTATGAAATCATAGCGCATGGATACAGGAGCCTTGCCGCCGAAGATCTCGACAACCTTCTTTGAGGTATCGTACGATCCGCCTTCTGTGAGATGGTCCTTTCCACCGGGTTCGAAATCCACATTCTCTTCTGCCCATCTCATAGGCCAGTCGATACGCCATGGAAGCTTTGTATTAGGGGTCGTGCGGATATCGATCGTCTCTTCCTTGCCGAGATCGTCATCGCGGTAGGTTATTCCATACTCTCCGTCCCAGGAAAGCACCGTAGTGTTGTCCTTATCCGTAAACGATGAGAAAACCGATACAGGATACCAATCCTCCTTCAGAGGCTCGGTTCTGTATTCATCAAGTATTTTCCTTATCTCGTCCCTATGCTCCAATGCAGTCTTTATGCCCTTGACATAGCGGTTCGAACGGTAGCGCTCCGCCTGATAAAGGTATTCCGGATATATTCCGACAGCCGGAAGAATCTTCTCAACACGCACCTCGTTCGCCCTTGCATAGTTTTCCGCATAATGGGTCGTATCCGGAACAAGCGTAATGGGCTTGCGGAGATATTTCTCCAGAAGCTCAGGCTCGGGCATGTTCTTGGGAACCTTCCTGAATACGTCATAGTCGTCCCATGAATATATGAACCGGACCTTTTTTCCACGCTGTCTCAAAGCCCGGACCACGAGATCGACCGTAATTATCTCCCTGAAATTACCTATATGGACAGTACCTGACGGGGTGATCCCGCTGGCACAGGTATACATATCCTTGTCACCTTTTTCACGGATGATCCTTTCCGCCATCTGATCGGCCCAATGGGCGCCTTCTTTCTTTACATCATTACTCATAGCTTTTGCATTATCTCAAAGACTGGTATTTCTTGCAAGGCTTGCATTTGCAAATTTATCATTGCTGATGTATAGTATTCGCATGAAAAAAATAATGCTCGTTGCAATCCTGCTGCTTTCATCTGCATCCATCCTCTTTTCCGACGGTATCGGAATATATGTGCCGGATAGAAACGGATACAGGACGCAGGACGGTTCTGTTTACAGTCTGGAGGAAAACACTTGTGCAAGCAACAGCTACACACAAGGAAGCATTCTGAGCATAAAGGCCGATGACGGCAGCGATGTGCTTGTATATGTGAACGACATTGCAGAAATGCCGCCTGACAGGCAGATACTTTTGAACACAAAAGCGGCAGAGGAGCTGAAAATCGCCGACAAGGGATTCGATAACCGCGAGGTCTCCATAGTCCTGGAGGGCGAAGATGAAAAATCGGCAACAGGCTGGAGCAAATTCAAGATCGCCTTGTTCGAAACGAACAGGGAGGCTTTGGATGCCTATAAGCTCTTGACAGCCAGCGGCTTCAAGGCCACCGCCACACCTGCAGAAAACGGAGTCGAGCTTTATGTGAGATATATCCCTCAATATCAGGTGAGTACTGTAAGCAATGTGCTTAATGGAATGGGCTACAACAACATAACACTGATGGCTGAGGAGAACCCATATTCCTAATGCTGGTGGGATTGATACGCAACAAGAAACCATTGACCATTTTCCCGACAATCCTGCTGGTTATTGGATCGATGTTTCTATCCTCGTTCATCGCCAATGCTTTAGGCTACGAAAAGCTGAAAAAGCTGTACCCTGTTTTCCAAACAAGAGGATGGGAAAAGGAAGGACAGCTTTATCAAAAAATCTTTAAAGTGAAAGCTTGGAAGGAACACATCCCTTCAATCAGCAGTTTCGACAAGAAAAACCTTTCAAGGGATATAACCGGGGATTATGTGGAGATTTATCTTCTTGAAAGCATACGCGCAGAGCTTTGCCATGCGCTAATCGTAGCTTTTTCAATACCTATACTCATCCTTAGTCCAAGCTCTTTCAATCTCTCCATAATCGTATGGACGGTATCGGCAAACCTTCCATGCATAATAATCCAAAGATACAACAGGCCGAGATTCGAGGCCCTGGCAAGAAGAATCAACCACGGTGTCATCTTCCAAAAAATAAAATGAAAAGGCCTTCCAGGAGGAAGACCTTCAGCAATAGCCTAGAATTTGAAATATTAGAAATCAAGGAAGAATGTGAACGAACCTACAAACTTCTTTCCTTCATCAGTATACTTTTCACCTGTAAACAGGTACGCAAGCTGATATCCCAGATCAATGAAATCAAAGAATGATACGGTAAACTGCGCGCCTGCGCTTGAGAGGAAATTATCAGCTGCTATTTTCGTATTGAAATAATTTCCACATCCATAGCCCACATCGAAGAAAAGATTGATCCTGGGGCGGATAGATCCTATGCCAAGGCCCGGTCCGGCGATTCTGAAATCAAAATTGTTGACGATGGTGAACTGGCTGTTGTAGGAATAGGTATTGTATCCCCTGACTTTCCGTCCGAGCGATACAGGTCCCTGATAGGCCACAGGAACATGCTTTCCATCTGTCCAGTTGACATTGACCCTGTCGGCAATCACGAGGCTTATCCAGCCGTTATCGCCGGTAGTGAAGGTATAAAGGGTCTTCGCGCCTACGGCATTCAATGTAAGAGAATAATAATCAGCATAACCGCCGAGTGCCTTATTTAACGAATAAGGACCATATTCAGCTTCTACATAGGCTAAGAAGCCATCATTTGTAAATAATGTATCCTCCATCATATCAAAGGTGATGCGGAAGTTGAAATTGGTTCCGAAGAACTGCCTGTCCCCGTTGAGATCCGTATAGATGTCTCCAGAATAATCTTTGGCACCAAGATACTCCGTAAGAGATTTGTTCTTATTGGTTTTGAAGCTATCCCTATTGATTTCATACTTAAGATCCAATCCGAACTGGAACATCAACAGATCATCCAAAAGACCTTGGCGCAAGCGCACAACATAGTCTGTCTGGATCACATCGTATGTAATCTGGGTATCAGGAGAGGACACTCCTGTAAGAGGATCTTGGAAGACCTTCCTCTGATTATAGCCGCCTCCGACCAAAAACTGGACTTCCGAAGTATTCGCACCAAAAATCTGATCATTGATGCCAACTCCGAGAAGAAGGTAGCTGGGAACGAATCCAAAGACGATTTCGGGATGCTGACCGAGATCTCCGAACACAAAACGGACGTTCGGACCGGCAAAAGCGGATGTAAGAACCATGACACACAGCATCAGGATTGCAATTGTTTTTTTCATTGTATTTCCCCTGTTCCATCTCCTTTGAATAAGGAGGAACGATCTAATCAAATATTAACAGGAATTTACGGCAGTTGCCAACCACGAACACACCAAAATGACAGATTTAGGATGCTCTAAATCATAGGAAAAATTAAAAGCAAAGTTATTGCCTAGCACGTTTATTTTTGCTAGACTACTAACCACGGGCCTATAGCTCAGCGGTTAGAGCAAAGGACTCATAATCCTTGGGTCGCCGGTTCAAATCCAGCTGGGCCCATCTAAAGACGTAAAAGGTGATACAAAGCCTTTTCTTACAAAACAAGGAGCGGTAATCCAAGGAGCCGCTCCTTATTTTTTT
>CASGDQ010000057.1 GCA_949300325.1 uncultured Spirochaetales bacterium | reverse complement strand
GATTGCGAGAATCACGATAAAAACTATTTCGATTATTCCGATTATTTTAAGCATTGTACACTTCCTGTTAGAACAATTTTAATGTCATCCATCAAAAACGCAAGTGGTTTCATAACAGGGGCAGGATATATTAAAATAAAATAGATTGAGGCTTATCATACAGCTGCATAATGGAGAATACATATGATTATCGGTGAATTCAACGAGTCCTATCCTCCTTTGATGGACGGAGTCGGCCAGGTGGTGGAACATTACACTCATGATCTCAATTTAAGGGGGCATGAGGTCTTTGCCGTTGTGGCAGGAGATGCAGATGCCCCTCGTTATGATGAAAGCGTCGGTGAAAAAAATACCATAAGGACAAGGATGTATGCTCTTCCTTTAGTCAAACCCTACGGTATTGTAAGAGTTTCTAAAAAGGTGAGGGTGGAAGTAGAGAAGATTCCGTTCGATATCGTTCATGCTCATTCTCCTTTTTACATGGGTTCTTTTGCTGAGAAGATTGCAAGAAAAAGGAACGTTCCTTTGGTCTCGACATTTCATAGCCAGTTCAAGGACGACATCCTAGGTGTGGTGCATAGCAGAATCATTGCAAATATCGCAGTTAAATTCCTCATACGTCATTATAAGAAAGCCGATGAGGTTTGGGCCCCCAGCTTGGGAAGCGCCAGGATATTGAAAGAATACGGGTATAAAGGGAATGTGTTCATTGTAGAGAACGCTTCCGATATGCCGGTTCCGAGCGAAGAGGAGAAAAAAGCACTGGCAAAAGAAGGGCTGGAGAGCATTGGAAAAAAGTCCGGGGATGTTCCGGTTCTTTTATATGTGGGGCAGCTGAAAGTAGAAAAGAACATCATGCTCATCCTGAAAGCCCTGAAGGTTTTAAAGGATTCGGGCTTCCGTTTTCTGATGGTATTCGTAGGAAGCGGTCCTGATCAGGGACATATGGAATCGTATATAGCTAAGAACGGGCTTTCAGATTATGTGAGATTCACGGGAAAGATAACCGATAGGAAAAAGCTGCAAACCTATTATGCTGCAGCTTCCCTTTTTCTGTTTCCATCTTTTTATGATACGTTTGGAATAGTCAAGGTTGAAGCGGCGGCTTTTTCCGTTCCTGTCGTATTTGCCGCAGGAAGCTGCATAGCAGAAGATATCACTGATGGCGAGAACGGCTTCGTAGCAAATAACGATCCTGTATCTTATGCAGAAAAGATCATAGCGGTTGTTTCTGATAAAAATCTTCTTGAGAAGGTTGGGCTTGGTGCAAGAAAATCCCTATATAGGAATTGGGATATGGTTGCATCTGAGGTGGAGGCCAGGTATAAGGCCTTGATAGAAAAAAAACGCAGATAATAGGAAGTATTAATATGGCTGAAAAATTTTTGATTGTAATCGACATGCAGAATGATTTCGTAACTGGAACTCTATCTTCTCCTGAGGCTTCTGCAATTCTTAATAATGTAGTAAGGAAAGTTGAAAGTTTCGATGGCCGGGTCGTATTCACGATGGACACTCATGATGAGACATATGGAAAAACACAGGAGGGCAGGCTCCTTCCTGTGAGCCATTGCATTAAAGAAAGCGACGGCTGGAAGCTTGTAAAACCCCTCGATGAGATTGCCGGCAAAAAAGGAGCCATGGTATTTGAAAAGAATTCCTTTGGCTCGATTTCTCTTGCTAAGTATCTTTCAGAAGTAAATGAAGCTGAGCCGATTTCATCGATCACATTGATAGGTGTGTGCACCGACATCTGCGTTGTAAGCAACGCTCTTTTACTCAAGGCATATCTTCCCGAGGTTGAAATCCATGTCGATCCATCCTGTGCCGCAGGTGTAAGCAGAGAAAAGAACGAGGCGGCATTAGAAACAATGAGAAGCTGCCAGATCATCATCGACAGCTTAGTCTGATTTGATCAAGGATATCGTATTCTCCAAATCCTTTGGAATGGGTGGAATAGGGCTATTATTTGCAATTCTTATTGCGCAGAGCTCCCTGTAGTGGCTATGTTTGACTGCAAGGATTGTGCTTTGCGCCGGATTTATTAAATCCGGAGTGCTTATTATGCTTGAAGCAAGTATTCTTTCAATTTCTTCTGCTTTTACCCATGTCGGCTTAAGTTCCAATTCCTTTTCTTTTTCATCGAACATCGGCTGGGTCTGCCCTATGATTGATGCAGTAAAATAATAGTTCCTCCAAAGCTTTTCGTGGTAGAACTCGTCTATAACCAGATAGCAATCATTTGCTTTGACATATAGTCCGCATTCTTCGATGCATTCCCTTACTGCGGCATCCTTGGGATTTTCACCATCCTCGATCCCGCCTCCAGGCAGAAGATATTGATTTCTCTTTGTTAAATAGGAAAAGAGGATTTTTCCATCTCTTTCAATCAATACCCGTGCCCCAATCCTTTTCTCCTCAGGTTCGCTGTCAAATCTTGCTCCATATATTGTCAGATGTCTCATTCTTTATCCTCTGTTGAAAACGCGATATCATGAAAATTCTTTCTTTCATTCAAAAGCAAAGTGTTGCTGCGGGATGGATGAACCCTGTTTGAAAGCAGTATCGCTGCCCGGTCCTTTTGGGGATCCAGCCATATGGAAGTTCCGGTGAATCCCGTATGCCCAAAACTGGAAGATGATGCTTTTTCCCCTGCTATATCGGAAAATCCCCTGACATTCACCATGAATCCGAATCCTCTGGAAGTTGCAGCCCATGGGGTGGAATCTTTATTTAGAAGCATGAGCTCTTCTTTTGTGAATAAGCAAGGCTCTTTTATTTCCATAAGAATCATGCGGCAGAATTTAATCATATCGCCAAGAGATGAGAATACTCCTGCGTTTCCGCTGCATCCGGGGCGGATGAATCTGGCATTTTCGTCATGTACCGTTCCTGTCCAGCATTCAACGCTGCTGTTTTCCTTCAATTCCGTAGATGCGAAGTTTCTTTTCTCATCAGGAAAGTACGTCGTATCCTCCATCCCTATACTTTTCCATAGCAGTTCCTTTGCAAGCTCATCGAGAGAAGCAGAACCGATTATTTCCAGAATTTTTCCTAGAATGATGAAACCCAAGCAGCTATAGACCACATTCTTGCCAGGCTCGTAAGCCGGTGTGAAAGAGAGTATCGTTTTTACAACTTCGCTGTTGTCCTTGCAGATTTTCCAAAGCGGGGCTTCTGCCATGAAACCGGCAGAGTGGGTGAGAAGGTTTTTGATATCCATCTCGGCATAGGGACCGCTTTGTTGGAAAAAATCAGAAATCTTTTCTTCAAAAGTCAGCTCTTTCAAATGATGCATCCTCAGAGCGATCATAGTCGGGGAAAGGATCTTAGTCAGGGATGCCATATCAAAAAGGGTATTTTCCTCCATAGGTCTTTTTTGAGGGATAAGAGAGCGGCAGCCTCCTATGTAGGAGGCAAGTATAGCATCATGTGATATCACGGCTGCACACGCCCCTGGAACCGTTTCATTCTCAATAAGATCATCAAGGAAGCTTTTTATATTCATATAAGGCCGAGCCCTTTCAAATCTGCTTCTAGTTTTTCCGCGCCCGTATAAAGTCTTGCGCATAGTCCGCATGCGGCTGCGGCTGCTACATTTTCCTTTATGTCATCCGTGAAGAAGCATTCTTCCGGCTTGATGTTCTCCTTTTGGCATACAGCCATATAAAAATCCTTATCCGGTTTTCTTAAGCCCATCAGATGGGAGGGATATACTTTATCGAAGACATCATACTGGCAAAGAGCGTTATGTATGCGGTAATGCGAATCTATGACGTTTGTTCCGCAGATCACCCTGATATTGTTTGCTTTGAGCTTTTTTACGACATCGACTGTAGCCTGATCCAAAACAGGATGGAAAAACTTTCCAAGAAGCGATTCTGCTTCATTATTCACCTTCTTTCCTGTACTAGAAGAAAACATTTCCCAAACCTGGTCTTCTGTGATTTTTCCGATGGAATGCAGCTGTACAGCTTCAGCCAGGCTTGGATCTATCTTTTCTAGGGAATCCCTTTTACCATATCCAAGATATTTGGATAACTCTGGAGCTATGTGGAAATCCCTGATCATCACTCCGCCCATGTCGAACATGCATACCTTTATCATATACGCTCACTCCTTGCTTGAAGAATATACTGTGCTGCCGCCGAAGAAATAATTCGAGAGCGTCAGAAAGAGGATTATTATCGGAATGCTTGCCATTACCGCAACTGCCATCATGGCTCCTTCATCCGCGAATTTCTCTTCGGTGAATTTGACTATGTATGCAGGGATCGTTTTCATATATTCTTTTTGCGCAAGCAGCAGCGGCCACAAAAGATTGTCCCACTGGCCTCTAAAGCTCAGAATTGCTGCTGTCGCGATTGCAGGCGTGCTGTTCACAACTACAAGCTTTCTGAAAATGCCGAATTCTCCGAGCCCATCGATCCTGCCTGCATCAAGCATATCATCAGGAAATGATTCAAGATACTGTTTCATTTGGAATACGCCGAATGTGTTGAGGACGAATGGAAGCACCAGGCCGGTGTATGTGTTTTGCAGATGAAGTTTTACAGCGATGATGTACATCGGTATCATGATCGCTTCAAAAGGTATCATCATACGGCTCATTATAATCAAGAAGACTGTGTTCTGCCCTCTGAACCTGAATTTGCTGAGGCCATAGCCTGCAAATGCTGATACCATCACCGAAATGACTGTCGTCGATAATGCGACAATTACAGAATTGATCACTATCCGTATGAATGTCAGATCATTGCCGTAATTTGTGACCGCATTATAGTAGTTCAAAAAATGAGGCTCCTTTGTCACCCATTTGTATGGCATCGCAAAAATTTCTGAAGGTTTCATCAGCGAGGCGGAAAACATGAACACAATCGGCAAGAGCACTATGCAGATGAAAAGAAAGAATACGATATCGATAAGAAGGTTTGCAAGCCTGTTTTGTATTGAAGAATCTCTAAGCATATACCTTCTCCTTATCCGTTATCCTTTGAGGCTTTCATGCGTATTACTGTCAGAAGCATCATTATGAAGAATAGTATGAAGCTCATCACGCAAGCTCTTGAGATATTCCTGTCCCTCATTGCTGTCTGATATATGTTGAGTGTAAGAACATTCAACGGGGCATTCGGGGCTCCACGCTGAGTGAACAGGTACTGGGTTGAAAAACTCTTCATGCAGTTGAGCATTGCGACGATGGAAACCATGACCGTTGTTGGCTTTAAAAGAGGCATTATGATGCGGAAGATGGTCTGTTTTGCATTTGCTCCGTCGATTGTGGCCGCTTCGATGACAGATGTCGGTATCTTTGCTATCCCGGTCACAACTATTATTGAGAAATAGCCTATGTATTTCCAGAAATATATCATTGCTGTGGAAATATAGAGCTTCATCGGGTTTGTCAGCCACTGATGGTCGACACCCGGAGTCGAGGCTATCGTATTTACAAGTGAATTGGCTATGCCTCTCGGGTCGAAGAGTATCAGCCATGTAAGGGCGGCAACAACGCTTGACAGTATTGCAGGTGAGTATATCAGCAGCTCTATCAGCTTCACCCCATGCTTGCGTGTTGCGATTATGAGACCGAATACAAAAGAAAATATGGTCAGTGGAATAAATGAAAGGAGTGTGAAAATCACAGTCGATTTCATGGATGCCCAGAAATCTGGTGAGGTAAGGATGTATATATAGTTATTGAATCCGACGAAGTCCGGCTTTTTCAGGGATAGCAGCTTCACGTTGAAAAAAGTGTTGTAAAGTGCATTCAACATCGGGTAAAGGGAAAAGACTGCAAAAAATACCAGTGCAGGGGTTACAAAGAACCATCCCCAACGGGCTTTGTGTTTTTCTATGTTGTATATTTTTTCCGAATGCTTCATCTTATGCCTTCATATGCTCCGGGCGCTGTGCCCGGAGCGTGGATCATTATTGCTGATCAAGTATGTCTTGAACCTGTCTGCGCAGGTCTTCCAATGCTTTTTCAGGGCTTACTCCCTGGAGCATGACAGCTTCTACCGCAAGCTTCATCTTGTCTCTGATTGCGTTGCTGTTTCCGGAGTAGTAGGTGAGTGTTGCATATTCGAGATCGTTTTTGAACACCTCCGAGTATGGCATTGCCTTGAATGCTTCGGAATTGAAGAGCGCGTATGTCGGCTGTACGAGATTGCAGGTCTCAAGATATCCTTCCGAGTGGCTGAGCATGAAATCTATAAGCCTCCAAGCCCATATCTGCTTTGCCGTCGGGATGCTTCCATTCACCATGTAGTAATGGCAGGAAACATGGCAGGTGACCTTTTCTTTTGCATCAGACCATTGCGGATAGGGGATGACCATCCAGTCGCCGCTGTTATAGAAATCTGGATTGTTGCTTCTCATCCTGGCTTCCTGATAAAGGCCGCTTGAGCTCATCGCGATCTGGTCGTCGTTCAGATCGAACGCAGTTGAGGAGGAAACGTATGTCGGTCCGCCGAGATTGCGTCCTGACGGTCCCCACTGCTTCATATATTCAAAGAATCTGAGCCATGCCTCATCGCCAACGATTGCAGTCTTGCCGTCATCGCTGACAAGCTTTCCACCAAGCTGCTCCACCATCGGAAGCATGTCCATCATGTAATAGGTGGCATAGCGGAAATCGAATCCTCTTCTTAAGATGATGTCGCCATTGCGCTTTACAAGCTTCTCGCTGATATCCATCATCTCTTCCCAGGTTTTCGGATAATCCTTTTCCGGATCGAGGCCAGCTTCTCTGAATATGCCCTTGTTAAGATATACACAGAGGTTGGTATATTCCAGAGGCATGCCATAAATGCCATCATCAAGAGTGACCGCATCGAGAGCTCCTGCTATGTACCTGTCCTTGATTTCATCGTTCGACTTGAGTCCGATCCAAGATGGATCGATCTTGCTTACAAGACCCTCGACAACAAACTGGCGTATGACGGCCTGGCTCTGGTTGAAGATGTCCGGACCTTCACCTGCAGAGAAGGCGACTGTAAGCAGTTCGGCCATCTTGCCGGAAGGATAGGTCTGATAATCAACCGTGACATTGGGGTTCTGCGCCGTGAACTCTTCTATCAAAGCCTTTTCAAAGACACTTCTGTTCGGGTCTTCATGCGTCCAGATGGTAAGTGTCACCGGTGCTGACAAATCCGTTTCAGATGCGGACTCCTTGGAACCCGCTGCATAAGCCGAAAGCATTACAACAAGTAATGTAATCAGCAGAACGGATAGTTTTTTTCTCATATGGATCCTCCTTTTTGATTTTTGTTTTCATCGACTATGAGATGTATGTTTCCGTCATGGGATTTTAAGAGCATTGATGCATGTTCCCGGGTAGTGGATAAAAGAAGCATTATGATGCTTACCTTGATGTCGTTCCCGGATTCCTTGAAAACCTCTTCGGCCTTTTTCTCGTCTGCGCCAGTTATCTGAGAGATCATCGATATCGAGCGCCTGATCAGTTTCTGGTTGACAGGAAGAAGATCTATCATCCAGTTGTCATAGACCTTGCCGAGCTTTATCATAACTGTCGTTGTGATCATGTTCAAAACAAGCTTTTGGCCAGTGCCCGCTTTCATCCTTGTAGATCCTGTTATTATCTCCGGACCGACTGGAATACAGATGCGGTAGCATGGCTCGACAAGCTCGAAAGCCTTTGAATTCCTGTTGCAGCAGATTGCGGCTGCAACTGCACCGAGCTTTCTGGCTGTTTCCAGAGCTCCCAATACATAAGGTGCGCCTCCGTTTGCCGAAATGCCTATGACAACATCATTTTTGCAGAATCCTTTTTCTAAAAGATCTTCTGCACCCTTTTTTCTGTCATCTTCCGCACCCTCAATGGACTTTCTCAAAGCCTCATCACCTCCTGCAATGATGCCTTGTACCAGGGATGGGTCAACTCCATAAGTAGGGGGACACTCCGAGGCATCCAGAACTCCCAGCCTTCCGCTGGTGCCGGCTCCAATATAAAACAGCCTGCCTCCTTTTTTCATCGCAGCTGTAATTGCATCCACTGTGGCTGCAATCTCACTGATTGCATCCCGGACAACAGAAGGGACCTTTTCATCCTCGGAATTGATTATCGAGAGGATCTCCTTTGTTCCCAGCGTGTCAATACGATAGGACTTTGGATTCCTCTGCTCTGTAAGCATTGCACTTGTCATGCTCAAATTGTAAGAGGGAGAAATAGGTTTGTAAACAAAAAAATGAAAAAAAATGTCTAAAATTTAAATTATATTTTGTAATTTTTTTTCATTTATCTGCGTTTGTGCGCACTATATTGAAAGATTCTGAAATAAGGCTCATTCCATTTTGTACCTTGCTTAGGATAGAAGAGTAGAGGGCATCGACGATCAATAGCTGGTCTATGCGTGAAAGCGTAGCCCCTTGCCTGAATGTCGATTCGCTTGCAGGCACGCTGAGAACGCAATCTGCGGTTTTGGTCAGCGATGATGTGCCATACCTGGTTATTGCGATTGTAAAACAGTCTTTCTTTGAAGCTTCTCCAACCGCTTTTTTTATTATCGATGTCTCTCCGGAGTATGAAAAGGCTATGCAGACGTCCTTTTTTGTCAGGCATGAGGCTGAAAGAAGCATAAGATCCTCGTCAGTAGGACAGTTGGAATAAATACCTATTCTCAATAGCTTTTGATACAGATCTTCGGCAACAATATGGCTCGCACCTATTCCTACAAGCAATATTCTTGATGCATCAAGGATCTTTTCTGCGGCAGTCCTGACCGATTCAGGATCAAGGATTGCAGGAATCATCTGTATGTTCTGAGCCGTCGCGGAAATTATTTTTTCGATTATCCTGGATTCGCTGTCCCCGTGCTCCAAATCCGGGATCAGGTATGGGCCATCTGATGCCTGATCTCCCGAAAGGTCTTCTGCAATCAGCAGCTTCAATTCAGCAAACCCTTTTATACCGATTTTCTTGCATATCCTCATTATTGCGCCAGTACTGCTTTTGCAATTTGCTGCAAGGGATTGTATGTTCTGTCTCGTTATAGAGTACGGGTTGTCAAGTATATATGTTGCAGCCTTGTATTCTGCAGGGCTCAATGTAGGAGCAATTTGTTTTAGTCTTGTGAGAATCATATGCCATCCTGAAAAAAAATTTCAAATATATTATACAAGATTTTTCAAAAATGTGATATCTTTTTCGTATGAGGTATTATATCGGCATCGATGGCGGCGGCACCAGCTGCCGGCTTAGGATGGAATCAGAAAGCGAAGTGCTTTATGAAAAAGAAGGGGCATCGTCCAACATTTTTGCTGTCGGTAAGGACAGAGCGCTTTCATCCGTCCGCTTCCTAGTAGAAGATTGCCTTGACAGCTTGTCAATAAACTCCTTTGACATCGGTGGGATATGTCTGGGGTCCGCAGGACTGGGGCGGCAACAGGATAGGATAGTTTTTGAAAACTTTTTTTCTTCCATGTTTCCAAAAGTTCCTTTCTATGTCACGACTGATGCCGAGATACTTCTTTGCGGAGGAACTGCAGGCAAGCCTGGCATGGCTTTGATTGCAGGAACCGGTTCGATCTGCATCGGGAAAAATGAAAAACTGGGATCTGTCCGCTCAGGAGGACTTGGATGGCGTCTTGGAGATGAAGGTTCTGCCTGGTGGATTTCTCAACAGGCAATTTCCCGGACGTTAAGGAGCCTGGAATCCAGGGATCTTGAGACACAGATGATGGTAAAGCTGCTTGAATTCTTTAATTTTTCCTCTCCATCAGATTTCATATCCTATATTAATGATGAAAAGACTGAAAAAGGAAGGATTGCATCTTTTGCGCCTATTGTGTCTATTTATGCGGAAAAAAATGATCCTCTTGCCTTAGACATCGTAAATAAGGCTGTTGATGAGCTTTTTTCATTGGTCCAATCTGTTTACTCACGTCTTAACATGTCAGATCTTCCTTTAGTGCTGTATGGCGGGGTAATGGAGCATGATGCCCTTATAAGGTCTGCATTGACAAAAAAGATCAAATTGTCGCTTCCTGATATCCACGTTATGGAAAAACCGGCGGGAGATGCCCTTTCCGGCGCGATAATAATTGCAAAATCTTTATGGTATCAAAAAGATGATAGCAGAGGTTAACCAAAAAAGCATAAAGGCAGATTGTATCTGGAGACTTTCTTTCTATATGTGATTTCATCTTGGTTTTTTCTTAATGAATTATGTGCAACATTATGTGGAAAAAAGAAAGAAGATGTATCTAAGAAAAGATAAATCGCAGGTAGCTATAACAGATTGATTTTCTATATTTTATTGTTTATGCCAGTATTGGAAATATTAATTGGTCTGTATACTTGCTGCATTTTTATAGAAAATATGTCATATTATAATGTTATAATTTTTATTTCTTTCTATATAAGTATTTGATTTAATTAAAATATGAACTTACATTGTTAATTCTTTAATTCTAAGCTTTTATTTTGTACTAATTTCAATCCGCTATTTTAACTTCAACTTGACTTCTGAAATTACGTGGAAAAGACTAAAAAAAACGAAATCGGTACAATTTTGGTTTGACATTTTTCATTATTTCTAGGGGAGGTTGCTGGATGGCTAAATCGGTTTGCGATGGGGATAATGCCAGGCTCATTGCTTTGGGAAAGAAAAGGGCGGCTAGGATTGAAACCTTGGCTGGAATAGGGTTCGTACTCCCCAGTTTCATCGGATTTTTTATTTTTATATTGATTCCGGTTGTCATGTCGCTTGGAATAAGTTTTTGTAATTGGAACTTTCTAAAAGGCTGGGGTGCAATAGAATTTACAGGATTGGACAACTTTAGGAAGATGTTTTCCGACAATTGGTTTTTTGTATCGTTTAAGAATAATATTCTTTTTACTGCGATAACTATTCCTTTGCTGATCATGCTTGGCCTTGTTATGGGCGAGATAATCAATAGGCATGTTTTTGGCGGCAAGATAATCAGAGTCATGATTTTCATTCCTTATATCGCAAGTGTTGTTGCCATATGTACGGTCTGGCAGGTTATGCTCCAACCAAGTTACGGTCCTATCAATCAATTCCTGATGTCTATTGGAATAAAGAATCCACCTCGCTGGCTGGTTGATAACAATTGGGCTATCTATTCGATAATGATGATTTATATATGGACTCAGGTGGGATATTATGTCGCAGTCTATATGGCTGGATTGAAGAACGTTCCTGCAGACATTTATGAGGCTGCAACGATCGATGGGGCTTCAGGAGTCCGTCAATTCTTCTCAATAACGATTCCAATGGTTAAGCCTACAACATTCTTCCTTTCCACTATGGGCATAATCGGTTCTTTCAAAGTATTCGATCTCATAAGCGTCTTGACTAACGGCGGGCCAGGTAATTCAACCTCTGTAATGGCTTTTTATATATATAAATCTGCATTTACAGATTTTAAGATGGGGTATGCAAGTGCTTTGGCTTGGGCTCTTTTTGTTGTGATTTTCGCTGTCACGATGGTCCAATGGAAATTCCAGAAGAATTTTGAAAACGAGTAAGGAGGGGTGAGAAAAGATGCTTGTAATCAGAGGTAAAAGAATATTCTTTCATCAGATTGTTCTGACGATATTGCTGTTTTTGATCGGGTTGACAATGCTTACCCCGCTTGTATGGATGATTTCCACTTCTTTTAAGGCGGAAAACGATGTTTTTGAATTCCCCATAAGATGGATACCGAAAAATAGTGTTGGTTTTGCAAACTATTTGGAGGTGTGGGGTAGCCGGTACAATTTCGGCATGTATTATTGGAACAGTATAAAAATAACTGTAATTTCAACAGTCTTTCAAATACTTATTTCTGCATTCGCCGCTTATGGATTCACAAAAATCAAGTGGAAGTATAGGGATAAGCTGTTCCTTGTCTACCTTGCTTCCATGATGATCCCTCCACAGGTGATGATAGTCAGCCGGTTTGTGATAATGCAGAAACTGGGATTATATAACACACATCTTGGTATCATTCTTATGACGATGGTAAGCACTTATGGATTGTTCCTTTTGAGGCAGGCCATGCTTGGAATACCAGATTCGCTTTGTGAATCTGCAAAGATAGACGGTGCAGGACATTTGAGGATTTTCTTCCAGCTGATGCTTCCTCTCATCGTTCCATCCATAGCAACTCTTGCCGTACTTAAGTTTGTATGGACCTGGAATGATTATCAGACTGCGTTGATTTTCTTGAGTAAAAGGACGCTTTTTACAATACAGCTAGGTATGAAGCTGTTTGCTTCCGAATCGGGTAATATCTATTCCCTTATGATGGCTGCTGCGGTTTCTTCCACGCTTCCTCTGATATTGGTATTCCTGCTTGGACAGCGCTATATAATCGATGGAATCGCGTCCGGTGCAGTAAAAGGATGAAAATACATCTATTTATCTCATATATTTAAAAAGGAGGAAAAGAGATGAAAAGATTATTGTCTTTCATGCTGATCATATGTTTGATCTCTTTCGCTTTCGTATCCTGTTCCAAGGATTCATCTTCTGCAGCTGCTTCAACAACGTCGGCGGCAGCAAAAAGCACCGCAACTGCAAACGAACCTGTAACAATCCGTTTTGTGAGTTGGCAGACAAACCATGCAGAGGCGAATCAGGCGGTTGCAGATGCCTATCATGAACTGCATCCAGAGGTCAATGTTGTTTTTGATTATATCGGAGACATGAACAGCAACGATTATCTGACCAAAACGGATATAATGATAATGGGCGGAGAGGCCATGGATATTGTCATGACACCAAGTTTTACGGCTTTTGCTTCCAGAGCAGCTAGCGGCGCATACTTGGATCTGGATCCGTATTTTGAAGCAGAAGGCACCAGCTTAGAGGATGCATATGATGCGGTTCTTCGGGTAAACGGAGGGGCTTACGGGATTCCTGGCGAGATGAAGTATGATATGATTCTCATCAATAAGGATCTGCTTGATGAAGCAGGGCTTGATGTTCCTTCTCTTGATTGGACTTGGGATGATTATAGAGAATATGCAAAAGCGCTCACAAAAGGGGAAGGGGCGAGCAGGATATATGGTTCGTTCTTCTATTCTTGGGGTAATGTCAATCTCTATGGCGTTTCGTCCGCAAAGAAGGGAAACAGGTATTTCAATGACGATCATTCTTTGATTTTTGAGGATCCCAGCTTCACCAATTTCCTCCAGTTCAGATATGATATGGAGAATGTAGATAAGAGTTCGACTCCTCTTGCAGATATAAAGAGTTTGAATATGAATTACAGGGATCAGTTCTTCAGAGGACAGATTGCGATGCTTCCGATGGGCACTTTCATGCTCAGCGATATCGGAAATGAGAAGTACTCTCCTGATTTCGTTACAACCTTTGCCAGAATACCTTCATGGTCTGAGGATGATCCGCATTATTACATCACGCAGGGACAGGTCTTCTCAATTTCAAGAACAAGTGAGCATCCTAAGGAAGCTTATGATTTCCTCAGATTCTGGACTACAGAAGGGGTTGCAATAAAGGGAATGTTCATTTCTAATGAAAAGAACGTCGATAGGATGGAGAGTGTAATGCAGATAGTTGCAGGATTCACGGACAAGATTGACCTTGAAGCTCTTACAAACATCATGACCGATCCCGATTGGGAAAGCAGTTATGAGGAATGGGTCCCCGAATATCAGAATGAGATTGATACAATCCTAACTGAGGAGACCGATATGTTCCTGCTTGGTTCGCAAAGTCTTGATAAGACCGTGGAAAATCTTATGAAACGTGGCAATTCTGTTATTGCCGAATATGAGGATTGATATTCTTAAATTAGGTTTCCGCCCTTCGGGGCGGAGCTGTCTTATTTGATAGGAAGGATTGATTGTCTAAAAACCGGCATCTGTTCGCAAAGTACATTGCGTCATATTTTCTTGTCATTTTCCTGGTAGTCCTTTGTCTTTCCCCCGTTTATTTCTTTTTTGAGAGGACGGAAAGCGAGAAGGTGCTTCAGTCTATCTGTTCATATGCCGACAAATCCTTTCATGAATTTGTAATGGATGAGAACGTGCTATTTAATACAGCCCGTACGTTTTATACAGATAGCGAGCTTAAGAAAATATATTATGGGTCACAAGAAGAAACCGGATTGTTTTACCAAGCCACAAAGCTACAGCAGCGTCTAAAGCTCTGCTTCAATAACCTGGCTTATGTCAATGATGTCATAATATATATTCCTAAGTTCGACTACGTCATAACATATGATTATATTTTCACCGATCGGAAAAAATTTTACGAGATGTTCAAGATCTCAAAATTCGGCAATGAGGACTGGCTTAACGGCCTAAATCTTCTCAGCACCATGAGTTGGGCTTCTTTCATAAGCGGATATGAGAAAATTCCAAGCGGCGAAAAAGGTACTGAACTGTTTACCTGCTTTACTTTCCCAATGGTTGGGGATGGAAGTTTTGAAATGGTTATGCTTGTGGCCAGGGATGGCAGCAGTCTTGTCTCCAGATTCATATATCCCGAAGTGGGGGATGAGGCTTTTTCTATCTTGAGAGATAGATCAGGCAATCTGATTGCTTGTAGGAACATAAAAGATGAGGAAAATGGCGATGCATTATCGGGAATGCATGTCATTGATTTCAGTGAGTCTGGCTATACCCTTCAGATAGGTATCGCGGATTCTTATTTTTCAAAGTATCGTAAGAACATTTTTTTCGGGATCACCATGAGTATTTTTGCCGCAATACTCACAAGCTTTTTTGTCTCTGCATTTTTTGTACATAAAAGAGCCTCTTCAATAGGTAGAATCATCGATTCCATCGGGTCGGAGGCTGGAAGCTCAGATGGAAATGAGATGCTTAGGATAGAAGATGGTGTCAACAATATGAAATCCGCTATTTCTTCCCTTAAAGAAAGCGAAAGAAAATCTCTAATAGAAAAATTGTTTTTCAATGGAATTGGAGATGATGAGATTTCTACACTTGAGCGTTATTATGGCACCCTGCCAAAACAGTACACGATCGTGGCATTTTATGCGGAAGGAGAGACTTCGGTCGATGAGCTTTTATTGCAAAAGATCGGAGAAAGGATGACCAGTAACCCATTTATCACTTTTTACGATGCCAAAAACAGCATCATACTCATTTCCAGCCAAGATGTTGATCCGATAGTCTTAAGCCGGATGCTAAGAAAAATCAACGAGGAGCTGAAAATCCGTATTTGGGCAGGAATAAGCCATTGTTCGACAGATTTGAAAGAGGCCTTTAAGGAGACTATCGTAGCCCAGCGCCGCCTTGCTTCGGGGCCAAAGATGTCCGAGGTTAATGTTTTTACACATACGCATGGCTCCCGTGCAATCACGCCTGCAGTCAATGTTAAGGATCTCGATATCCTACAGCAGACTCTTATGAATGGGGATCTTGATTCCTCGAACAAGCTTATAGCACATATATTCGAAGAGTTTAGGTGTATGGATTTTGATGAGGTGGAACTTAGACAGCTGTTCTTCTCCCTAAGGTCGATATACTCTTCTGTACTCAGTTCGTATATGATAGAGGAGGAATTGAGTGCGCCTGATAAGCGTCCAGATATTCCTGACCTTCCGAATGAATTCGAGAATTATTCGACTTTTGATATGGAGAAATTCTTCATGACGCTTAACGGAGTAGTGTTTAAAAATCACGAGAGTCGGGTAGAAAAGAAGATCAATGGTCTTGCTGAAAGCATTGTCAGTTATGTTAAAGCGAATTTTGCAGACAAGAACCTGTGTGCTGCTGCAATTGCAGATAAATTCGGGATTTCTGAAAAATATGTGTTCAAGCTCTTTAGGGATGCAGCAGGGAGAACTTTGAATTCTAGTCTTTCAGAAATCAGAATTGCAGAAGCGATACGGCTTTTACGAGAAACGGATCTGCCGGTTTCTGAAATCGCATTGAAATCAGGATTCTCTTCCTCAAATAGCATGTATAAGGTTTTCATAAGGGAGAAAGGTGTTACTCCGACTGCATACAGGATTAAAGAAAAAGAATAAAAATCGATGAGAAAGGAGGTTTGCATATGAAGGCCATAATGGTGCTTTTCGATTCTCTTAATAGGCATTTCTTACCTAATTACGGATGTGAGTGGACGAAATTGCCTAATTTCATCCGTTTGGGCGAACATTCCGTTACCTTTGACAATTTTTATGCTGGCAGCATGCCATGCATGCCGGCTAGAAGGGAACTTCATACAGGACGGTATAATTTTTTGCATAGATCTTGGTCTCCTATGGAGCCTTATGACGAATCCGTTTTTTGCAATTTAAGGAAAAAAGGGGTTTATTCGCATATTACTACCGACCATTTCCATTATTGGGAGGATGGAGGGTCTTGCTATCTGAGCAAGTATGACAGTTTTGAGATCAACAGAGGGCAGCAGGGCGATCCTTGGATAGCCTGTGTCGAAAAGCCTTATTGGCCGGAAACCCTTTCGAAGAGAACAGCCGGAGCCAACTGGCGTCACGATTGGGCGAATCGGGCATATCTGGATAGCGAAGAGAAGATGCCTGTTCATAAAACCTTTGAAAACGGGTTGCATTTCATTGATGATAACCATGGTAATGATTCTTGGTTGCTGCAGATCGAGGCTTTCGATCCACATGAGCCATTCTATAGCTTGAAGCAATGGAAGGATCTTTATCCTCATGACTATGCTGGCAAACAGATGGACTGGCCTGATTATGGCAAGAATGAACTCGATTGCGAAACTACGAAGCATGTGAGATATGAATACGCATCCCTGCTGTCGATGTGCGACTATTATCTTGGAAAGCTTATGGATAAGATGGATGAATATGGGCTATGGGATGATACGATGCTGATTGTCAATACAGACCATGGTTTCATGCTAGGCGAGAAGGAATGGATGGGTAAGAACGTACAACCTATGTACAGTGAGCTTTGCCGGCTTCCTTTCTTTATCCATGATCCCCGTCATAAGGAAAAGGACGGTACTAGGTGCCAGGCGCTTTGTCAAACGATCGATATCCCTGTAACCCTTTGCGAATATTTTGGCGCAGATTCTTTACTTCATGCGCAAGGGGTCTCTTTAGAAAAAGCCCTCATGGGGACAAGTATACACGAATACGCACTTTTTGGAGTATTTGGAGGACATGTGAATATTACGGATGGGCGGTATGTGTACATGAGAAGTGCAGTAAATTCTTCCAATACTCCGTTATATGAGTATACCTTGATGCCATGCCATATGAGCGCTCCCTTTTCTACTGCGGAATTAAAAAATGCTATGCTGGTTGATGGATTTAGTTTCACCGATGGCCTTAAGATGCTGAAAGTAGAGGCTAGGGGAGGATGCAACAGCTATTGGTATGGCTCTCTTCTTTACGATTTACAAAATGATCCTGATGAGAATGAAAGCCTCGACTGTGCGGAACTCGAAGTAAACATGTGTAAAAAACTGAGGGATATGCTTATTCTGTCTGAAGCTCCCAAGGAACAATTTCAGAGGCTTGGAATACCTTTTGAAGGAAATGTGGATTCCTCCTGCATCATGAAAGGTTCAAAGAAATATGATAAACCAGAGGTAGAAGGGATAACGCTTTCTTCAACAGCAGAAAAGGCTTTGGCAATTTACCTTTCCATGCTGGTTCCAGAGGTACAGAAAAACTTTATAAGACATCTTGAAAAGAAATATGCGGGAAGGACTGTTGATGAGGAGGATGTTTTCAATGGTATAAGAGATGTGGAGAATCCTCGTTTTATGGAAGCAACCATAAAGACCATAAGAAATGTATTGTGATTTATTTTCTCAATGATCTCATATAGACCGCTTCGGAAAAATGTTGTTTTCTTCCAGCGGTCTTTTGCTTTTCTTTCAATAATTATTAAAAAAAACTGCACTTTGCTTTCTGCTTGAATTATACTATTGCACATGGCCCGGAACATATTTGACAACAGCACATTCTTTTCAGAATACATGAAGCTCCGCAGCGAGAAAAATTATAATGATCTATTAGAGCAGCCTGAAATGGCCAAGCTTCTTCCTCCTTTGTCTGGAAAGGCGGTGCTCGATGCGGGCTGCGGGTATGGGGCCAACTGCAGATCGTTTTCCGAGTGCGGGGCTGAAAGGGTGGTTGGAATCGATATTTCAAAAAAGATGCTGGAAAAGGCAAGAAGGGAAAACAGCCTGGGAAATATAGAGTATTTAGAGAAGGACATGGCCGATATTTCAGATTTGGAAGGGCCTTTCGATCTTGTATATTCCTCGCTGGCCTTTCATTATGTGAAGGATTTTGAAAAGCTTATCCAAGATATACACGGCCTTTTGGCTCCCCGCGGGGTGCTTCTGTTTTCCCAAGAGCATCCGGTTGTTACCGCCACAAAGGATTACCGGGGGCACTTCGATGATTTCGGCCATTATGTCTTCGGGGATTACCAGGCTGAGGGTAAAAGGTATGGAACCTGGTTTGTCAAGGATGTGGAGAGTTACCACAGAACAGCGGCCACAATTCTTACTACGATTGCAAAAAATGGGTTCCGAATAACAGATGTGATTGAGCCTGTCCCTTCTTCTATGGCTTTGAGGGAACGTCCGGATCTTGAAAAAGATTTTATCCGTCCTACTTTCCTGATTGTTAAAGCTTTTAAGGATACCTATTAATTTGTGTTATTTTTTTCACATTCAGCTGATTTATTATGTTAAAATTTGCAAATAAGGAAAAGAACGCAGTGGAAAAAAAATGCGCAATCGAAATGAAAGGCATTACCAAGCGTTTCGGACAGGTAGTCGCTAACGATGGCATTGACCTAGATATCAACTATGGTGAGATATTGGCTTTGCTCGGAGAAAACGGTAGTGGCAAAACGACCTTGATGAATATGCTTTCAGGCATATACCAGCCTGACGGAGGGGAAATTTACGAGGATGGCAAGCCCATCTACATCCGTTCTCCTAAGGATGCCTATGGCTATGGTATCGGAATGATCCACCAGCATTATAAGCTTGTGGAGGTTTTTACAGCGGCTCAGAATATCATTCTCGGATTGGATGAGGAGAAGATGGATCTGGCCCAGACGAATGCGAAGGTTGCCGAAATATGCGGACGGTACGGCTTTGATATAGACCCGGTGAAAAAGGTCTATGACATGTCCGTATCCCAAAAGCAGACGGTCGAGATCGTAAAAGTCCTTTACCGCGGGGCAAAGGTGCTTGTCTTGGACGAGCCGACGGCGGTGCTGACTCCGCAGGAGACCAAGAAGCTTTTCAATGTCCTGAAAAACATGAAGGCAGATGGAAAGGCGATCATCATCATAACGCATAAGCTTCATGAAGTGATGGAAGTGTCCGATAAGGTTGCCGTTCTCAGGAAGGGCAAATACATCGGCACGGTCAATACCTGTGAGACGAATCCTCAGGCTCTGACTGATATGATGGTAGGCCACGCTGTCTCGCTGAATATCGACAGGCCTAAATATGACAATCCTCAGACAAAGCTGATTGTTGAAAATCTTACCTGCATCGATAACGAGGGCATCACAAGGCTCGATCATGTCAGTTTTACCGCAAAAACAGGTGAGATACTCGGGGTAGCAGGAATTTCCGGCTCTGGTCAGAAAGAGCTGCTGGAGGCTATGACCGGGTTATATCCGGTAAAAGAAGGCAGCGTGCGCTTCATCGGAAATGATGGGGCTGAGACCGAGCTTGTCGGAAAGACCCCGATGCAGATCAGGCGTACTGGAGTCGGCATGGCTTTTGTTCCTGAAGACCGCCTTGGCATGGGTCTTGTGGGATCGATGGGAATGACAGGAAACATGATGCTCCGGTCCTGGAAGAACGGCAAGGGTGCGCTTTTGAGGAAAAAGGATCCGGAAGCGCTTGCAAACAGGATTTGGGATGAGCTGGATGTTGTTACCCCCGGTGTCGATTTTCCTGTAAGAAAACTTTCCGGAGGAAATGTCCAGAAGGTGCTTGTCGGCCGCGAGATTTCCAGTGAGCCTGCGGTGCTGATGACTGCCTATGCAGTCAGAGGCCTTGATATAAATACTTCTTACACGATTTACAACTTGCTTACAGAGCAGAAGATGAAGGGAGTTGCTGTCGTATATGTCGGAGAAGATCTTGATGTGCTGATTGAATTGGCCGACAGGATACTCGTTCTTTGCGGCGGCAGGGTGAGCGGACTTGTGGATGCCAGGACCGCCACAAAAGAGGAAATCGGGTTGATGATGACCCAATTCGAGCCAAAGGAGGATGAGTGATGGCTGGCGAATCCAAAATTCCTTTGATCAGACTTGCAAAAAGGACTGACATGAGTCCTAAAAAAGCATGGATGATACGTGTCGGTTCCATAATTTTTGCTTTGTTGCTCGGATTTATTCCCATGCTTCTTACAGGCGTGAATCCTTTTTCTGCATATTCTGTCATTATCCAGGGATCGCTTTCCCGACCTATTTACATAAAGCAGACTGTGAAGATCGCCGTCCCTCTGCTCGGCTGTGCACTTGCAATTGCGCCTTGTTTTAAAATGAGATTCTGGAACATAGGTGCCGAGGGACAGATAACCATGGGTGCGGTTTTTGCAACTTATTTCGCACTTTTCTGGGCTGATAGGATCCCCCATGTTCCGCTTTTAGTCATCATGTTTATTGTAGGAGCTGTCGCAGGAGGCCTTTGGGCGTTGATCCCTGCTTTTTTCAAGGCGAAATGGAACACGAACGAGACCCTTTTTACGTTGATGATGAACTATATAGCCATTGGAATAGTTGCATGGCTGCAGGGAGGGCCCTGGGAAGGAAGAAAAGGATCCCAGCTCATTCCGATGTTCAGCAACAATGCTCGTCTTCCATCCGTATTCGGCGTGCATTGCGGATGGATAATCGTCTTGATTCTTGTAGTCTTCATGTACATATATATGAATAAGACCAAGCAGGGATATGAGATTGCTGTAATCGGCGATTCGGTAAATACGGCCCGCTATGCAGGTATGAACGTTGGCAATATCATAATGCGCACCATGTTCATTTCCGGCGCAATAAGCGGCATCGTCGGGTTCATCACTGTGGCAGGTGCGAACTATACCTTATACAGCGGTGTTGCAAACGGGGTGGGGTTCACATCTATAACAGTGGCGTGGCTTTCGCAGCTGAATTCTTTTGCAATGATAGCTATATCCATGATACTTGCAATTTTGGAAAAGGGAGCAAATACGCTTCAGACGAAATTGCAGGTGCCGACATCTATTGCGGATATCATCACAGGAATCCTGCTTTTCTGCATGCTCAGCAGCGAATTCTTCATCAATTACCGCCTGATATTCCGGCATAAGGACAAGAAGGAGGACAGCGTATGACTACTTTAATCGCTTTGATAGTGGCTGCAGTCACTTTTGGAACAGTTCTTATGTATGGTACGCTGGGTGAGATCCTTACAGAGAAATCTGGAAATCTCAATCTTGGAGTCGAAGGGATCATGTACATGGGAGGTGCGTTCGGCCTTGCAGGCGCCTTCTATTATGAAAAGGCGGTCGGAGCTGCAGCTAGCGGCCCTGTTGCGATAATCATAGCTTTATTATGCGCATTCCTTGCCGGAATGGCAGCATCCCTCATATATAGTTTTCTTACGATAACCTTGAGGACGAACCAGAACGTAACAGGGCTTGCCCTTGCAATATTCGGAACAGGCATCGGACAGTTTGTCGGTGAATACATGAGGGTAAGCGAAAAAGGATATGTGGCGCTCAGCAACAATCTGAAAAATGCATTCTCGGCAACCATATTTCCTGATTTCCTTGTGAACATTCCTGTCGTGGGACGCATATTCTTCTCCCATACCGTCTTTTTCTATATGGCAATAGTGATTGCGATTGCCATGCATCTGTTTTTGAAGAGGACAAGGTACGGCCTTTATCTTACAGCTGTCGGCGAATCTCCGTCGACTTCGGATGCTGCAGGAATAAACATCACAAAATATAAGTATCTTGCGACGACGATCGGAGGAGGCATTTCCGCTATCGGCGGCATGGTTTATATCATGACCACCGCTGGATGCGTCTGGAACCATGAAGGGCTTTCCGGTGTTGGCTGGCTTGCTGTTGCGCTTGTAATTTTCTGCATCTGGAGACCCTTGAATGCAATTTGGGGATCGATAGTGTTCGGGGCTATGATGATAATGTACCTCCGGCTGTCCCTCCCGTTCATTCCTACGGAGATTTACAAAATCCTGCCGTACATTGTCACTGTGATCGTTCTGATCATAACAAGCATCAGAAACAGCAGGGACAAGCAGCCGCCTGCTTCGCTTGGCATCAATTACTTCAGAGAGGAGCGATGAGGAATAGGGGACCATTTGGTCCCTTTCCTTTTTTGAAATATTATTTAATGTATTTCAAGAGCGTCTCTTTCAAAGAAAAATATTGAATTCTTGTTCCTGCTATTGAAAAAGAGGAAAAAAATACTCGTACGATTATTTTTGATATGGTAAAATTCAATTAAGGCCGGCGTTGCCGGTCCCGAAAGGAGAAACATATGAAGAAAACTCTTTCTGTGCTGATCGTACTGTTATTCGTATCAGCCATCGCCTTTGCCGGCGGAAGCAAGGAAGCTGCATCGACATCCGCTGCCGATACAAATACTGTCAAGGTCGGTCTGCTCTGCATCGGTGATGAAAATGACCAAGGCTACACTTACAATTTCATCAGAGGAAGGGATGAGGCCACAAAGCTTCTTGCCGCAGACGGCATTACAGTCGACTGGGTTACGAAGTACAATGTAAGGGAAGATTCCTCCTGTGTAGATGCTAATATCGAAGCAGCCGAAGAAGGTTGTCAGATCATCATCAACAACAGCTATGGTTTCGAACCGTACATGCTCGAAGTTGTAGACAGCTATCCCGACATCGAGTTCATCAGCTGCACAAACTGCGCATCCGCTCTTGATGACAGAGCCAACACCCATAACGCTTTTGCCGATATCTACGAAGGCAGATACGTAGCCGGTGTTGTTGCGGGCATGAAGCTCCAGCAGATGATAGATGAAGGCAAGATCACTCCTGAGCAGGCTGTTATCGGCTATGTCGGCGCATACTCGTTTGCAGAGGTTATTTCTGGATTCACATCCTACTATCTCGGTGCAAAATCCGTATGTCCGTCTGTAACAATGCTCGTTTCCTTCGTAGGATCATGGTCTGATGCGACAGCTGAATCCGACGCAGCTCTTGCTCTTGCCGATAGGGGATGCGTGATGATCAGCCAGCATTCCGACAATACTACTCCGGCAACAGCTGCACAGAGCAAGGGTGTTTTCCATACTGGATACAATAATGACATGAGCGGTATCGCACCGAATGCTTCCCTCATCTCCACAAGGATCGACTGGGGCATCTATTTCTACGAAGCAATCAAGGCATATGCTGAAGGAAAAGAGATTCCTCAGGATTGGTGCAAGGGCATGGCAGACGGCGCTGTTGTTATGACCGCTCTTAATGAAGCCATTGCTGCTCCTGGCACAAAGGAAAAGATGGAAGAGACCATTTCTGCCATTTCTTCAGGCAAGATCGAGGTCTTTGATACAAGCAAGTTCACCGTTGGCGGAGCACCTCTTACTCATGCATTTGCTCTTGATCTCGATGGCGATTTCACCGCAGAGACAGAAGAAGCAGTCTATGATGGCGCATTCCACGAATCGGAATTCCAGTCCGCTCCGTACTTTACTGCACAGATCGACGGAATCACATGGCTTAATGCCGCTTATTGATCTTAAAGATTTCAGATGGATGAAGCCCTTCCTCGGTTTGAGGGAGGGCTTTATTTTGTGAGCCTATAAGAATATGAAAGTATTTGGATAAAAAAATTAATTTTTCAAGGAATATATATTGTATAAATATACGCTTTAATGTATATATCTTTATTATTACAAAAAGAATGCTTTTGGGAGGTGTAATATGAAAGCAAAAAAACTTTTTGTTTTTGCTTTGGTTGCTCTTATAGCCGTCGCAGGGGTATTTGCTGGCGGGGCATCTGAATCCGCTTCCGATACCTATAAGGTCGGTTTCATCGGACCTCTGACCGGAGATAATGCAAACTATGGAATCAGATGTTCCAATGCAGCCAAGCTTGCAGTTTCGGAAATCAATGCAGCCGGTGGAATCAATGGCAAGATGGTTGAACTTATCAGCGAGGACAGCGAGGGTACTGTAGATAAGGCTCTTGCCGGATATGAAAAGCTTGCCTATATGGACAACGTATGCGCAATCATCGGACCAGTTTTCACTTCTCCTGCTCTTGCTGTTGCTCAAAGGGCATGCGAGGATGGGATTGTAATGATAACTCCGAGTGCTACACACAAGGATATCACAAGCATCGGCGAGTATGTTTTCAGAACAGTTCCTTCTGATGCTCTCCAGTCCGAAGTCGCTGCACATTATTTCTATGAGGTCCTCGGATATAGGAATATTGCAACCCTCTATGCTATGAACGATTACAGCCAGGGACTTGCAACCGGACTCAAGGATTATTTTACCGCTCTTGGCGGAAACATCGTTTCCGAAGAGACCTGCATGGTGGGTGACAAGGACTTCAGAACACAGCTTACCAAGATCAAGAGCCTTAATCCGGAAGCAATCTATATCCCGAACTACACGGTTGAGATGGCACAGATCCTCGAACAGGCTTCCCAGCTTGGAATCACAACTCCTTTCCTTTCCGGCGACGGCTTCTCCGATCCTGAGATCTATAAGCTTGCTGGAGATTTTACAAACGGCGTGATTTACATCGGTCCTGCACAGGCTGAAGCTTCCACAAAGCTTGCAGATTTCACAGCAGCTTATGCAAAGGCCTACAACGGCGATGCTCCTGATTCGTTTGCTACAAACAGCTATGATGCGATGTATATTCTCGCTGCGGCAATCGGAAGGGTAGGAAGCGCAGACCGTGAAGCGATCAAGAACGAAGTTGCGGCGACAAAGGATTTCGAAGGTGCCAACGGTACGATCAATTTCGCACCTAATGGCGATCTCGTAGCCAGCCAGGGGGTTTATGAAGTTGTCGACCAGACTCCTGTTTATGAAGGATCCTTCCAGGTACAGAACGGTCACATCGTTCAAGTCGGTTGATTAATTTGATAATTTAGCCGTTTTTGAATCTGTCGGAAGTTCCTCTTCCGGCAGATTTATGTTTTAATATGGACTTGATATAAATAAAATTATCGGAGGCATTTGTGGATTCGATAACGATTTACATGCAGTATATCGTAAATGGTCTCACTCTTGGTGCGATTTATTCGCTCATAGCCTTGGGCTACACGATGGTATACGGCATATTGAAATTCATCAATTTCGCACATGGCGATATTCTGATGGTAGGAGCATTCGTCGGACTGCTTGTGTTCCAGGCTCTTATCGGAACAGCTTCCTCGTCCTTATGGACGCTCTGCGCATTTTTCATCGCCATGATTGTGAGCATGGTCTTCTGCGCGCTTTTGGGGATGTTCATCGAGCGCGTGGCTTATAAACCGCTCAGAAATGCAAGCCGTCTGGCCCCTCTGCTTTCAGCAATCGGCGTTTCCTTCATACTCTCAAACGGCGCGGCATGGATATTTGGAACGCAGTCCAGGCGTTTTCCTTATCCGTTTGAGAACAACCCGATAATTTTGGGAGGCGTTTCAGTTACTCCCCATCAAATTCTGGTGCTGATAGTATCGGTTGTGATGATGGTCGCCCTTACTTTCTTTGTAAATAAGACAAGAATGGGCAAGGCAATGAGAGCCACCTCGCTTGATCAGCCGACAAGCGAGCTGATGGGAATAAATGTCAACAAGGTCATTTCGATGACATTTGCAATCGGATCGGCACTTGCAGCTGTAGGAGGAATTCTTGCCTCGTTCGATTTCCGCGTCTATCCTTCGATGGGAACGATGACAGGTCTCAAAGCCTTTGTCGCAGCTGTCATAGGAGGGATCGGGAACATCCAGGGTGCGATGGTAGGCGGGGTATTGCTCGGCATACTGGAATCGGTCGGTGCTCCGCTTTTACATATTCCCAATGCAATGAAAGACACGATCGCATTTGCGATTCTTATCATAATCCTTCTTGTGAAACCGGAAGGCATACTCGGCAAGAACGAAAGGGAGAAGGTGTGATATGTGGAATTTCTTTTTATTGATTCTGATTTATTCCGGCATTTATGCGATGATGGCTCTCGGACAGAACTGCATCACCGGCTATACCGGCATGCTCAGCCTCTGCCATGCTGGTTTTTTCTGCATCGGAAGCTACGTCACCGCAATCCTTTGCAAGACATATGGCATGAGCTTCTGGTTCTCCATTCCTGTGGCGGCAGTATGTGCAGGCATCGTTGGATTTTTAATCGGCGTTCCCACACTGCGTCTGAAAGGAGATTATCTTTGCATCGCCACGCTCGGGCTTGGAGAAATCATCAGAAACGTTGCTACAAACCTCAACCCGGTCGGCTATCAGTCGGTTCCCAGAGCCTCCATCCTCGGCTATCAGTTTTCCTCTAAGGATAAGATTGCTTTCATCGCTCTCGTATGGCTCTTTGTTCTTGTTTTCTTCCTTCTGTTCCAGCGGCTTGCCCACAGCAGGCTGGGCCGTGCAATGAATGCAGTAAGAGAAGATGAGATAGCGGCCCAGAGCAATGGAATCAACGTTACAAAATACAAGATCGGGGCATTCACACTCGGCGCGGCAGTAGGCGGTGTCGCCGGATGCTTTATGACTGCATATACCTCCACCGTCAATCCGGGATCGTTCACTTTCATGGTTTCTGTCATGGTGCTCTGTATGGTGGTCCTCGGCGGAATGGGTAATGGTGCAGCAGTCATCCTCGGAGCGGTGATCATCCAATTCATTTCTTATTTTCCTCAGCTTACAAGTCTGACAAATGTGATTCCTGCACAAGCAAAGCAGATCATTTTCGGCCTTATCCTTGTGGTGATGATGATTTGGAGGCCTCAGGGGCTTTTGGGAAGGGATAAGTTCAGATATGGTGTTGCAAAGAAGAGGCTTTCTGTGCGCATCAATGAGCTTAAAGGCAGGTTTGCTAAAAAAGGAGGTGCTGTATGAAGATACTTGAGACACAGCATCTCAGCCGAATATTCGGAGGCGTTGTCGCCGTCAATGATGTGGATTTTGAAGTGGAGCAGGGGCTTGTCAATGGTTTGATCGGTCCAAACGGTGCTGGTAAAACAACCCTTTTCAATCAGATAACCGGAATGGACAAGCCTACTTCAGGAAAGATTTTGTTCAATGGAAACGACATCACAGGGCTTCCTGCTTGGAAAATCAGCCGCATGGGCATTGCGAGGACATTCCAGAACATACGCCTTTATCGTGAGCTTACTGTGGTGGAGAATGTCATGATGGGACTGCACTTCAAGGTCGGCTCTGATCCTTTCAAGCACCGTTTCACACAGGCTGTGAAAAGCTATTTCTCCGCAGGAAAGGAAAACAGGGAGGTTTATACCAAAGCGATGGAATGGCTCAGGTTCTTTGAGCTTGAGGCGGAGGCGCAGGAGTTTGCGCGCAATCTCCCGTATGGAAAACAGAGGGAGCTTGAAATAGCCCGTGCACTTGCATCCGATCCTAAGCTTTTGTTTTTGGACGAGCCTGCCGCTGGAATGAACCCTGCAGAAACCGAGCATCTGATGCAGGTTGTGGATAAGATCAAGGGGCTTGGCATCACTGTTGTGCTTATCGAACACGATATGAAGCTGGTTATGAACATCTGCGATCTGATAACCGTCCTCAGCTTTGGGCAGAAGATCGCGCATGGCACACCGGATGATATACAGAAGAATCCACAGGTCATCGAGGCTTATCTCGGAAGAGAAGAGGAGGATGAGTGATGGGCGCTAAAATGCTTGAAATTGATTCAATCAGCGTGAAATATGGCAGCATAGAGGCTCTTCACGGGGTTTCGATGAGCGTAAACCAAGGAGATATCGTCTCCCTTATCGGAGCCAACGGAGCAGGAAAAAGCACCCTTTTGAAAGCGATTGTGGGGCAGGTTCCTCTCACGAGTGGAAGCATCAGGTTCGAGGATCGCGAGATCTGCAGCCCCAAAAAGCATTCAAAGGGTGAAAAACATACTCTTGTGCCTACTCATGTGATAGCCTCTCTTGGAATCGCACTCGTGCCGGAAGGGCGTCATGTCTTTTCCGACATGACGATCGAGGAGAACCTCGATATGGGAGCTTTCATGGTCAGGGATGCCAATCTGATAGAGCGGAAGAAGGAGGAGATGTACGATCTCTTTCCGATCCTCGGTGCAAGAAGGAAGCAGAAGACCCGAAGCCTTTCTGGAGGGGAGCAGCAGATGATGGCCATAGCCCGTGCGCTTATGAGCAGCCCGAAGCTTCTGCTTCTCGATGAGCCCGGACTTGGGCTTGCTCCGCTGATCGTCCAGGACATTTTCCATAAGATCCGCATGATCAACGAGGAGGAAAATGTCACAGTGTTCCTTGTCGAGCAGAATGCGCGCATGGCGCTTAAGAACAGCACCGATGGCTATGTGATGGAAACGGGTAAGATCGTCCTTTCTGATGCCTCTTCAAACCTCTTGCAGAACGAGAAGGTGAAAGCTGCATATCTGGGAGAATAATATACCCGTTATTTGGAAAACAGGTCTAAAATGAATTTAGGAGGTTTATGATATGACCGTAGAAAGAAGAATGACTTTGAATCCTGTCACAATCGGGCCGGATGCCAATGTGGTCGAAGCTTCCGATCTGATGAAGAAGGAAAAGGTCCACCGTCTTCCTGTTCTGGATAAGGACAAGAAGCTTATCGGTGTCATAACCGAAAAGGATATACTCCATGCCACCCCAAGTCCTGCTTCAAGCCTTTCAATACATGAGATGGCATATCTTTTAAGCAAGCTGACTGTCAAAAAGCTTATGACAAAGAATCCAGTTACGATATCAAAGGATGTCCCCGTGGAGGAGGCTGCGAGGATGATGGTTGATCAGGATCTTTCCTGCCTGCCTGTCGTCGAAGACGGAAAACTTGTCGGCATCGTATCCAAAAGCGATCTGTTCAAGATTTTGATCGAGCTTTTCGGTGCAAGGAATATTGGAACCAGGATAAGCTTCATCGTCGAGGATACCCCGGGCGTAATCGCAAAAGTCAGCAAGGTCATTTCCGATGCAGGATATGATATCATAGCTTTCGGAACCTTCATGGGCACGGATGCCAGCAACAGGATCTGCACGCTCAAGGTTGCAACGGAGGACAAGGACAAGGTGCTCGATCTCTTGAAGCCTCTTGTGAAATCCGTAATAGATATCAGGGTTGCATAGTATTTGCCGCATCCGTTTCAGGGTGCGGTTTTTTAACAGCCAGTGAAAAGGAAGTATGAGAGATAAAAGCATTCTGTAAGGAGAAGCTCCATTTTAAGCATAAGCTAAAAAGCAGCTCACTTTGTCATTTCCTGGACCTTTTCCCATTCCTTTTCTGTTGTCTTCTTTGCTTTTATTTCCGCTTTCTTTTTCTTTTCACAGCGGATTATCAGGGTTGAAGAAGAGAATTCAACCTCCTTATCAGACAACTCCTGCAAAAACCTGTCCTTGATATCCTCTTTTAAATGTGCCTTGTAGCTGTTCTCGTACCAGGAAGAAAGCATTTCCTTCTTAAGGACCCTTTTCTCCTTTTGCTCGAATATTTCGATGCTTACGGATGGAAAATACCTTTTAAGAAGCTTTTCAATATCTTTTTCGCACCAGTTAGTAAGCGGATTCAAATCCGAATAGATGCTCTTTTCTGCCATAAGCAGCTCATTTTTCAATAAAGCGGAGAAATCGCTGAGACGGGATGAAAGGCTAGGGACTGCCTGCAAAAGATAAAAACACCCGTCATCCTCCATAATCTGGCTTATGTTCTTTACAATCTCTTCAGCAGATTCCAGCCTGGAAAGGATGTTTCTGGCACTTATTGCGCTGAATTTCAATCCTTCCTCGAGCTTGCTGAAGCACTCCTTTGTTTCGCTTACTATTACAAGAGGCTTTGCCAGGTCATCCAATTCCTTTGCATAATGGTCGATTATGTCCTTCTGCTCTTTCTTCTTGACAATTGCAACGGAAAGCCCTTCTGGATTCCTTTTCATCAATGGCCATAGCAATAGGCCGCTGGATGCATTCAGCACGAGCGCATTCTCGTGCCTTCTGAGCCTGAGGTCGAAATACAGCTTGTCCATCTGGCTCTTGAGGCTGCTGCTCCTTTCTCCCATAGCCCGCTCAATCCACATGTTCCTTTTCCTGTCCCCGGGCGAATAGGTCAGAATCTCTTCAAATTCATCTTCAACAACCGTCTCCAGCTGTATCTGGCGTTTTTCAAGCACCTCGCTTCTTATCTGCTTTTCATATCCAAGGTCTCCCGGCCTGTAATATATCTTGCCTTGAAGCCCTGTGGGCATGTATTGCTGGCTTACCCAATGATCCTTGAAGGAGTGGGGGTAGAGGTAGCCTTCCCCGTGCCCAAAGCCCTCCTTGTCCCTGCTTGCATCTTTCAGATGATTGGGCACTTCGTCGTTCTTTTCCTTCTCGACATCGCTGAGCGCATCGAAGAATGCAAGGCTTGAATTGCTTTTCTTGCAGGTGGAGAGATAGATTGCGGCATGTGCAAGATGGAACCTGCCCTCAGGAAGTCCTATCCTGTCGAAAGCCTCCGCACAGGATGTGACGAACACCAGTGCAAAAGGATCTGCCATTCCCACATCCTCGCTGGCAAGGATCATCATGCGGCGGAATATGAATCTGGGATCCTCGCCTGCGGATACCATTCGGGCCAGCCAATAGAGCGCTGCATCCGGATCCGATCCCCTCAGTGATTTGATGAATGCGCTTATCACATCGAAATGGTAATCGCCTTCTTTATCATATAAAACCGCTTTCTGCTGTATCGATTCTTCAGCAATCTCCTTTGTTATGTGTATCTTTTCCCCGTCTTTGGGAGGAAAGCTGTCCCCTGTGGTCTCCACGGCCAATTCAAGTGCGTTCAGCAGGCTTCTGGCATCTCCAGATGAAACCGATACCAGGTGTTCCAATGCCCCATCTTCAAATGATACGTCGTATTTGCCATAGCCTCTTTCCTTATCATTTATGGCCTGCCATGCGATTTTATACAGATCGCTTTCGGTAAGTTTTTTGAGCTGGAAAATCCTTGAGCGGGATACGAGTGCGGCGTTCACCTCGAAATAGGGGTTTTCAGTTGTGGCGCCGATCAATATCACGGTGCCGTTCTCGACCCAAGGCAGAAGCGCATCCTGCTGCCTCTTGTTCCAGCGGTGTACCTCGTCGATGAAGAGTATCGTCTTTATTCCGTAAAGATCCCGCCTTTCTTTTGCCAGGTTTATTTCTGTCTCAAGCTCCTTTACCCCTGCAAGAACGGCGTTCAATGTGGAAAAATGGCTTTTTGTTGTGTTTGCAATGACCTTTGCAAGGGTCGTTTTGCCTGTTCCCGGAGGTCCGTAGAAGATGACCGATGAAAGCTGGTCCATCTGTATCGCACGCCTTAGCAGCCGTCCTTTTCCGAGGATATGCTCCTGTCCGATGTACTCAGAGAGATTTCTCGGCCTCATGCGGGAGGCTAAAGGTTCGTTGGTCTTTTCCTTTTCTGTAGAACTTGAAAACAGATCCATTCAAACCTCCTGCCAGAATACAGAGTAGACCGGATTATCGTTTTCGCTCAGCGGCCTGTTCTTGAGGTAGTTCTCAGTGCTTTCAAGTGCAAAATACAGCTTATTCAAGACAAGGGAGGATATTTGGACTGCCGCAATCGGCTTTACCTCCGGGAGGAACAATACAAATCCAAGCTGGTTTAAATTGTCGTAATTGGCTTTGATGATCCCGCATTCCGTTGCAAAAATGTTCCATTTCTCATCTGCTTTGTCCATTATTGCGGATATGTGGTTGGAAAGCATCGCTTCCATCTTTGGACGGGTCTCGCTTTCAATATATTCCATTATCATTTCTTCTTTTAAATAAGGGCTCAGATTTTCTGGAAGCTCCAAATCAAGATCAGATAGGGCATTGAGAGCCCAGATTGATGAGGATTCTGCAACACTCTGGATTTCCTGGATATAGGAAGCCATAAGAACATCATAAAGCGGAAGATATCCCTCGTATGCCTTTACGCTGTCATCAAGCATGCTATAGATTTCAGATTGGCTGAATGCTGCATAGCCGTCCACTGTTGACAAGCAATCGCCAACAAGCACCTGGAAAACATTTTTCAAGCTTGATGTGTCATAAACAGGTATCTCCTGATTGGTTTCTTTCGTGGTCGAGCAGCCTACGGCCATGGTTACAGCTAGGATAAGGATAATCAGTTTCTTCACACAACAAACTATACTTTTATTCTACACATTGGGCAAGTTTGCTTTTATTCGCTTTTATGTTATATTTTAGGCAAGGAGATTATTATTTGATGAAAGACAAATCGGTTCTTCAAAATGTTCAACTTAGGGAGAATTCACTTCTTACCAGTGTTTATATGTGGCTTGTCGCAGGGCTTGCCCTTACAGCCTGTGTTTCTTATGCACTTTCGAAGAGCCCCTCGCTCATGGCATTGGTGGTAACAAATCCGTACAGCCTGATAATTGTGGCAATCGCGCAGCTTGCAGTGGTGTTCTATCTCAGCGCCAGGCTGCAGCATATGAAGACAGGCAGCGCAGTTTTCGCGTTCGTTCTTTATGCGGTGCTTACCGGAGTGACATTCAGCGTATTATTCATAGCTTATTCCCAGATGGCGATAACAAAGGCATTCCTCTCTGCAGCAGGTGTGTTCATCGGTGCAAGCGTCTATGGCTCTGTCACCAAGAAAAATGTAAGGAGCTGGGGCCGCTATATTTTCATGGGACTCTGGGGAATAATCATCGCTTCGCTCATCAACATGTTTTTCTATTCGTCGATGATGGATTTGATGATAAGCATCGTAGGCGTGCTTCTTTTTACTGGGCTCACTGTTTGGGATACAAACAAGATCTGCGATCTCAATAGGGAATTTGGAAGCGAGCTTACCAGCGCGGATATGACCAAGCTGGGAATTATGGGTGCTCTCGAGCTTTATCTCGATTTCATCAACATATTCCTTTATCTTTTGAGGATTTTCGGACGTGACAACAACTGAGCTCGTTCTCGAGGATAAGGATTTTGTTGTATTTTACAAGCAAAGAGGACTCGCTACGGTACCGTTGAAGACGGGAGGCGGGTCCTCTCTTTTATCTGTTGCCAGCTCGTTTTTTCCTGAGGTTGGGCTGCCGTTTTCCAAGAACTATTGGGAGGGCGGGGTTCTGCACCGTCTGGATACGGTTACAAGCGGGCTTGTCTTGATTGCAAGAACCAGATCCTTTTACGATCTCATGAGAAAGGAACAGGAAGAAGGGCGTTTCATAAAACGCTATCGGGCAAAAACCCTCTCTCTTGATCCGATTGAAGGCTTTCCTCCGTTTTATGGAAGCTTTGAAAAAGGGTGCATGATCGAATCTGCTTTCCGGGCATACGGGCCTGGGCGTAAAGCTGTCCGTCCCGTTTCTGGTGGGAAAATCAAGACTGATGATGCGATATATTCCACAAAGATAGAGGATATAAGAGAAGATGAGGTTTTCTTAAGCCTTGCCCGCGGCTTCAGGCACCAGGTCAGGTGCCATCTGGCCTGGTGCGGACATGTGATAACCGGCGATCTGCTGTACGGAGCGCCAGAAGGTTCTTTTTCGCTGGAAAGCTGGAGCAGCTCATTTTTAGGACAGGATGTGTCCATTTAGATTTCCGCGTTGAATACTATCGTGCGGTTATTGTGGATTATTATCCTATGCTCCAGATGCGCCTTGACCGCTTTTGCAAGCACGCGCTTTTCGCAATCCTTTCCGACTTCCTTCAGTCCTGCAGGACTCAATTCATGGTTGACCCTGACAACATCCTGTTCTATTATCGGGCCCTGATCCAGGTCTTCCGAAGCATAGTGGGCTGTAGCCCCGATCATTTTTACCCCTCTCTTATATGCCCTGAGATATGGATTTGCACCTTGGAAGGCAGGAAGAAAAGCATGGTGGATGTTGATGATTTTCCCGTTCCATTTCTCTATGAAAGAGCCGGAAAGGATCTGCATGTATCTTGCCAAAACCACCAGATCTATGTCAAAGCGCTCCAAAAGCGATAATATCTTCTCCTCCTGCGCTTTCTTATCATCTCCGACAGGAAAGTAGTAGTAGGGGATGCGGAATTGGTTTGCGACAATCTCTAAATCCGGATGGTTTGAGATTATCAAGGGTATTTCGCAATCAAGCTCTCCTTCAAGTTTTCTGGCAAGAAGGTCGTAAAGGCAATGGCTGGTCTTGGATACGAGGATTGCAACCCTGGCCTTGTAGTCGGAAAAATGGCAGGACCATTTCATTTTCAAGGGCTCTGCAAAATGCCCGAAATCCTCCATGAGCTGCATTCTTGCGCACGAGAGATCTGCCGCATCGAGCTCTATGCGCATGTAATACATGTTCTCATAGCTGTCGGTGTGCTGCTGGCAATGAAGGATATTGAATCCCTTTTCATAAAAATAGTTCACAGTGGAGGCGAGTATTCCCTTCTTATCGTCACACTGGATAAGGAAAACTATCTTATTCATCGCAGTCCTCTTCCATTTCCTTAACTGCCAGTTCTCCCTCGTCCTGGCTTGTGACCTTTTCTATTTTCCTTTCCAGACTGTTTAAAGTCTTATTGAGGCTTTTTGTCAGTTTGCCTGCCTCTTCATATAGGCTGATCGCCTCTTCCAAAGGAGTTTCCTCATCTTTAAGCCTTGATGTAATTTCTTCAAGCCTTTTCAAATCCTCTTCAAAACCCATAATCAAATCTCCTTGCTCTTTTCTTTTGTTTCCGCCTTGATCTTGCCATCACGGACAGTGATGGTCAGCTCCTGTCCGGTCTTTATGCCCTTGATGCTTTTTATGAGCCTGCCCTGGCTGTCTGTGACAATCGAATACCCCCTGGAGAGGATGGCAAGCGGATTGAGTGCGGATGCTTCAGCACAGAAAATATCAAGCTGTTTCCTCTTTGCCCTCACAATGGCTTTCATGCTCATATTGTACTCAAGCGTCAGTTTTTCCATAAGCGAACAGGTCTTGCCGATCCTTATTCTCATTTCCTGTCTTATATCCTGCTCCAATGCTGAAAGGAGGCTCTTTTTCCTTCTGCATGCCGCCTTAAGCGATATTGCAGCCTCATCCTCAAGCCTGTCGATCAACATGCGGTGATCTGAAATATTCTTCTTTACCGCCCGGTTGAGGCCCTCTGCCTCTTTCAAAATGCTTTTTGCCTCGAGAAGTTTCCTTATGATCGTTTCCTTGTCGATTGAAACTGCTTCCAGCTTTTTCCTATTTTTATTGAGTATTTTCAATATTGCTGCATCAAGCCCAGTCTCAAGCGCAAGCAGCCTTTCTTTGCTCCTGTATGCTTTTTCTGTAACAATCTCTGCGGCTGCAGAAGGCGTGGAAGCCCTTATGTCGGCGACAAAATCAGATAGGGGATAATCAGAGTCGTGTCCGACGGCGCTTATGGTGACTATATCCGATTTATGTATCGCTTCTATTACCTCGGAAGTTGAATATGGAGCAAGATCCTCCTCGCTTCCTCCTCCTCTGGCGATTATCAGGACATCGCATGCACAGAAGTTGTTTGCCTGCCGTATCCGGGCCGCTATTGTCTCCTCAGCTCCTTCTCCCTGCACCATGCATGGAAAAAGGAGGATGTTTATCCCTTTTGCCCTTCGCCTTGTGATGTTGAGTATGTCGTGTATCACAGCACCAGTTTCACTTGTGACAACGCCAACTGTCCTTATGTTATCCGGCAGGCTCTTTTTGTTAGATGCATCAAAATAACCCAGTTCTTGATAATAGGAGCGTCTTTTTTCAATTTCCGCTCTCAAATCGCCGGCACCTTTCTTTCTTAATTTATCTACATTGAAATTAAGCGAGCCGCCTTTAGCCCAGAATGAAAGACTTCCTGATAGTACGACAAGATCCCCGTTTTCAGGTTTCTCCTGATTCCAGTTCCTGCTGGCAAAACACGTGCAGTTCAAAAGGCTTCCCTTGTCATCCTTTATGGAAAAATACCAATGCTTGGAAGAATTGACCTTGAAATTGCATACTTCCCCTTCGACATTCAATCCCCAGAACATCTCAGAAAGGGAATCAGAGAGCAGTTTGCATACGTCGCTTACGCTTAAGATCCTGTCTTCAAAGAAAGCATTGTTCATACTCTTTTGGATTATAGCAGAGAAAAAGGCATGAAAAAAGGGCGGATATACCGCCCCGTCGGTGCGTGAAGGGTTTTTACTCCTCTTCGATTGCTCCTGTCGGGCAAACGCTTGCGCATGTTCCGCAGGAAATGCAGGTATCAGCATCGATTACATAGTGATCGGCACCTTCGCTGATTGCTCCAACAGGGCATTCGCCCTGACAAGTTCCACAAGAAACGCATGAATCTGTGATTTTGTAAGCCATTTTGATTCTCCTTGGTTTTTAGTTCCTTAGTGCTTGAATTATAATATCCGCAAGGCTGTACGGTCAATTGAAATGCCTGAAAAACCAGAATTTTTTTGTTGATTCGGATTCTTAGGCGTCATCCCGGATTCAAACAAGCGGCCTTCCGTCGCTGTCTGGAATTTTGCCGAGGAATATGAGGACTGCTTCGATGAGGACCCAGATCCCGACTCCAAAAACCTCGATAGCGGTATAAAGCGAAACAAAGGAAAACAGGCCGAGGCCGAATCCCGGGCCCAATGCCCTATGCAAATGAGGTCCGAACAGGACAAACAGCACCGAAGATAAGAACGGTATCAGAAAAAGGAATACGCTTCCAAGTGTGAGAAGAAGCTGTACCATGCCTCTTTTTTTGTATCCGAGATAGAAATTATGTATCCCTAATAGCCCGAGAAATAATGCAAGAAGCCCTGCTACTACTAGATTTTTTCCAGACTTTGCTGTGTTTTGCCTGTTCTCTTCATAATATGGATTATCCGTCTTGCACCCGCAGTTAGGACACGTGTATGCCATATCGTCAAGCTTTGTTCCACAATTTTTACAATACATCACCAACCCTCCTTGCTCAATTCTAGCAGTTTTCTTTTCTATTGTCATTTGTAAAGCTAATCGGCTATACTTTCACGCATGAAAAAACTGGTTATTGCCGAAAAACCTTCCGTTGGAAGGGAGATAGCTAAAACCCTTGGTTCCAAGATCAGGGAGAACGGCTATATCGATGGAAACGAATATGTCGTCACATGGGCTTTGGGCCACCTGGTGGAGTTAGCTGAGCCCAATCATTACAGTGAAAGATACAAAAGATGGTCGCTCAAGGACCTGCCCATGCTTCCTGAGCATCTTGATCAGGAAGTCATAGAGGAATCGAAGGAGCAGTTTGCAGTAATAGAGTCGCTCTTGAAACGGCCCGACATCTCTTCTGTCGTCATCGCTACCGATGCCGGACGGGAAGGGGAGCTTGTTGCAAGATGGATCTTGAAGCTTTCCGGCTATCAAGGCAAGACTGAGCGCCTTTGGATAAGCAGCCAGACAGACAAGGCAATAAGGGAAGGCTTTGAGAACCTGAAGGATTCGAGCCTGTATGACAATCTTTATCATGCGGCAGAATGCCGGGCGGCGGCAGACTGGTATGTGGGAATGAACGTAACCAGGGCTCTTACCTGCTTTTATGATGCAAAGCTCAGCGCAGGAAGGGTTCAGACGCCGACGCTTGCCCTTATGACCGGCAGGGAGGATGAGATAGACAAATTTCTTGGCTCTTTCTATTTCTCCGCGCGTGGTGATTTCGGGCTCTTTAATGCCTCTTACTATCCAGAGGAGAATTCCATAAGGTTTACGGATGAGGCTTTGGCTGAGGAGTTCAAGAGCTGGAAGGATAAGAAAGGCATTGTGAAAAGCCTCAAGAGCGAGGATAAGGAAGAGCCTGTGCCGCAGGCTTATGATCTTACCGAGCTGCAGAGGGATGCGAATACCGCATTGGGTTTCAGCGCAAAAGAGACTTTGGATACCCTCCAGCGCCTTTATGAGGTGCATAAGATCGTCACTTATCCGAGGACGGACAGCAGATACATTACAAAGGATATCGTTCCGACATTAAAAGAAAGGATTTCCGCCATAAGGGAGACGGTGTTCTCACGCCAATGCGATGAATATCTTGAAAACGGATTTATTTCAGATAACCCCAGATTTGTGAACGATGAGCTTGTCTCTGATCATCATGCAATAATCCCAACGGAGCAGAAAGTCGACCTTTCGAAGCTCACAGGGGATGAGGAAAAGCTTTGGCGCCTGATCGCATTGAGATTTCTGGAGGTGCTTGGGGAGAACTACAGCTACCGGACAACCACTGCAGAACTCGATGTTGAAGGAAGGATTTTCAAGACCAGGCTTACAATTCCTCTTAGAAAAGGATACCGCGGAGTTGCGGAATCCAGCGGCTTGAAGAGCGTTGCTGCTATTCCTGATGATAGCGACAACAGCTTTGCTTTGATGAGAATGAAAGAAAACGATGAGGTAGTGCTATCATCTGTGAAGGTGAGGAAGAGCAGCACGACGCCTCCTGAAAGATATAGCGATGCAACGCTTCTTTCAGCAATGGAGCATGCGGGAAGATTTGTGGACGACCAGGAGCTGAAGAGCAACCTCGGCAACGGGCTGGGGACTCCTGCAACCAGGGCGGACATGATCGAAAAGCTGATTCAGAACCGTTATATCGAACGGGATGGCAAATATCTTGTGCCCACTGCAAAAGGCCGCGAAGTGGTCCGTCTCGCACCGGAAGTGCTCAGGTCTCCAGAGCTTACAGGAGTATGGGAAGGCAGGCTTGAGAAGATCAGCAAGGGACAAGAGGATCCGGATCTTTTTATCAGGGATATAAAGGAGATGGCATCTTCCCTGGTCCAGGAAGTCGAGAAGAGCAGCCTCAAATTCTCACCTGATTTCAAGGATGGAAAGAAATGCCCGTTCTGCGGCGGAGCGATGATGAGGGCCGTGGATGCGGATTCTTCGGTGCATTTCATATGCCAAAGCCTTTCCTGCCAATACGAGGAAAGAGAGGTCAAGGTCAAGATCGACACCGGCATGGCGAACGTGAAGAAAGTCAATCCGTATACAGCAGAGGGAAAGGTGAAGGTCGTGATCAAAAAGCCTTCGGTGCATGTGCCGAAGGCGGTGTATGAGACGAAGATTGAAGTTGTCAGACCCTCTAAGAAAAGTTTCAAGAGCCAGGAGAACCGTACTGCGCGCCCGATGAGGGAAAATGCGTTTTCCACCCGGGGCTCGGATTTTTCTGGAGGAACCATGGCGGATTTCTTCCTTAAAAGCCAGAAAAAAGCTGAAGAGAGGGACAAAAAGAAGAAACGCTAATTCCTTTTCACCATTATGTAGGGTTTTTCAGAGCTTTTCGATATCATTTTCTTAGAGAAGTATGTGAACCTCTCATAGAATTCTATTACCGACATAAGCCCGTCCGAAAAGGATGTGTCCCTTATGCCGGTATTTTTTTCTTTTCCATCGAATGAATAAAATCCCATATCCTCCGCTCTTTTATATTTCTTTCCCGTAAGGTTTTTGAAGCAGTTTTTCAAAAAAACGTTCTCATTATGGATTTCTTCAAGAATGCTCATCCATGTCTTCTGACTGTAAAACGCCTGATCATGCACTTTTGAATGCGCCTTGTTGATCCTTAGCGTTTCATCAAAAAAACGCAGAAAAAATTTTTCAAGATACATCCTTCCCGCTTCTTTTTCGATTGAAAAGCCGCTTGATTTTTCCATCATGCTTCCCTTTGCCCTGTCATGCATCACGACAAAAAAGAAGTATGAGCCTTCATAACCTTCATATATTGGGATTCTTGACATCTCTTCTTCTCCTTTTACATGCATAGTGTAGGGTAAATAAGTGGACAAATATTGTCTATTTATATAAAATTTTTTGTTATTATAAAAACATTTTGTTATATATGGACATACTTTTTTACATTTGATATAGTCTAACAAAGGAAAAAATATGGATATAGCTATTGTTGGATATGGAAAGATGGGCAGAATGATTCAAAGTGCCGCACTTGCAGCGGGACATAGGATCACAGCTATCGTCGATCCGGTCGGAGGAGAAGGGGTGCTGACCAGAATAGATGCTTTAAAAGATGAGTCTTTTGATGTCGTAATCGATTTCTCCCATCCCTCTGCTGCAGTTGAAAATATTCTTTACTATGCAGAAAAAGGTTATCCTGCGGTGATTGGAACAACCGGCTGGCTTGATAGGAAGGATGAGATTCTTGCAAGCATCGACACTTCTGCCTGTTCTATAATTTATTCAGGCAATTTCTCGATAGGCGTTGCAATAATGCTGGAAGCTTCTTTTTATATTGCATCCCTTCTTTCAAAGGCTGGAATTTATGATGTTGCAATAGAGGAGGTGCATCATAATGCGAAAGCTGATTGCCCCTCAGGGACCGCGCTTATGATTGCAGAGCGTGTTCTTTCCTCGTTTCCGCAAAAGAAGAAGGTGCTGGTCGGATGCCCGGAGGGAAAGATAGAGCCCGAGGCGCTGCAGATTTCCTGTACTAGGGTCGGCTCCTGTCCTGGCACGCATGCTTTGATTGCTGACAGCAGCGTGGACACGATTACGCTCACCCATAGCGCAAGAAGCCGGGAAGGGTTCGCAGTCGGCGCGGTCAAGGCTGCATCTTGGATCGTTGGAAAGAAAGGTTTTTTCAGCATGGATGATTTTTTAAAGGATTTTTTGGGAGAGTGATCTATGGATAAGAAGTTCAAAGGGGTGTATACGGCCCTTATCACACCGTTTACGAGTTATAACACGGTTGATTACGCCGCTCTTGAGGATCTGGTTTTTTCTCAGATTGAAAACGGCATTGACGGCTTGGTCCCTTGCGGCACAACAGGAGAGTCGCCGACGCTCAGCCATGAGGAGCATGACAGGGTGATCGCACAGACCATCAAGTTCGCAGCAGGAAGGGTTCCTGTAATTGCCGGAACGGGAAGCAACGCCACAAGCGAGGCTATCAGGCTTAGCCAGCATGCGCAGGATGCAGGAGTCGATGCCGTCCTGCTTGTGAACCCGTATTACAACAAGCCTACGCAGATGGGGCTGTATCTGCATTTCAAAGCTATTGCCGAGAGTGTGAGCGTACCTTGCATCCTTTATAATATCAAAGGGCGGACAGGGGTCAATCTTGAGACGGACACCCTCTTGCGCCTTCAGTCCGAATGCCCGAATGTAGTTGCTGTAAAGGAGGCAAGCGGAAGCCTTGAGCAGATGAAGGATGTGATTGAAAGGAGCAGCGATGATTTTACTGTTCTTTCCGGAGATGACAATCTTGCATTGGATCTCATCAAGCTTGGAGGCTCCGGAGTCATTTCGGTTGCTTCAAACCTTTATCCGAAGCAGATGAAGCAGATGGTGCATGCCGCCTTGGATGGGGATTATGCGACAGCAGAGAGGCTCAATGCCTGGATGCAGGATTTTTATAAGGCGGAATTCTGCGAGACCAACCCGATTCCAATAAAGGTGGCAATGGCCCATTCCGGATATTGCAAGGAAATATTCCGTCTCCCGCTATGCACGCTTGAGAGCGAAGAGCACAGAAAGAACCTGCTTGATCTGGTGGACAGGATGAACAGCGATGTGAAGGAGGGCAGGATCTGATGGCTCTGGTCAATGAAAATTTTCTTTCTCTTGCTTCAGGATATCTCTTTCCTGAAATTGCGCGCCGCACAAAAGCATGGCAGGAGCGCAATTTGGGCGAAAAGGTGCTTCGTCTCGGAATAGGCAACACCACGGAGGCCATAACTCCGCATATTGCTAAGGCGATGCACGACAAGATCGATCTGCTTTCCGACCGCACGACTTATACCGGATATGGCGATGAGCAGGGTGATACTGCGCTGCGTAAGGCTCTTAGGGATTTCTATCATAAGCAGTACGGAGTCGAGCTTGAAGATACCGATTTCTTCATCAGCGATGGTGCTAAGAGCGATGCTGCCAACATACAGGAGCTTTTTTCTTCTTCGATGATTGTTGCTGTGCAGGATCCTGCCTATCCGGTTTATGTCGATTCGAATGTGGTTGGGGGCAGGAGCACAGGTTTCAACGGCACCAATTACGATGGCTTTGTCTATCTTGAAAGCAACAGCGAAAACGGATTCATACCTGATGTGCCGGCTCAAAAGGTCGATCTGATCTATCTTTGTTTTCCCAACAACCCTACAGGAGCTGTAATAAATCATGCGCAATTGAAGAAGTTTGTCGATTATGCGCTTGAGAACAAAGCCATCATAATCTATGATGCCGCCTACACCGATTACATCCGCGAGCCTGGATATGTGCGTACAATCTACGAAATCGAAGGTGCAAAGCGGTGTGCCATCGAAATCAATTCGTTCAGCAAGAACGCAGGCTTTACCGGGGTCCGCCTGGGCTGGGCAATTGTTCCAGAAAGCCTTGAAAGCGAAAACGGAGGTCCTGGAACAATTCATAGGCTTTGGAACAGGAGGCAATGTACGTTCTTCAACGGAGCTTCCAATATAGCGCAGGCAGGCGGACTTGCCGCGCTTTCTGAAAAAGGGCGCGAGGAGTGCAAGGGGCTTGTCGATTATTATCTTGGTAATGCCGATATCATCAAAAAAGGATTGGAATCCGTCGGCCTTACATGCTACGGCGGCGTAAACAGCCCTTACATATGGGCCAGATGCCCGTGCGGGCTTTCTAGCTGGGATTTTTTCGATTTCCTTCTTGAGCATGCACATGTTGTAGTGACTCCCGGATCTGGATTCGGACCAGCAGGAGAAGGCTATGTCAGGGTTTCATCATATGGGCATAGGGAAGACATCATCAAAGCTGTGGAGGCTATAAAGGAGCATATAAATGACTGAGAAGAAGCTTCCCGATGTTAATCTGCTTTCTTTAGCAAAGAAGGTCGGCACTCCGTTCAACATCTATGACGGTAAGGCGATTGCTGAGAATGCCAAGGCTCTTTATGATGCCTTTTCCTGGGTCGATGGAGGCTTTACCGATTTCTTTGCGGTCAAGGCCCTTCCTAATATCAATATCCTCCGCCTTCTTGCATCCCTTGGATTCGGTGCCGATTGCTCAAGCCTTCCTGAGCTTATTCTTGCTAAGCAGGCGGGAATTGAGCCGGAGAAGATCGTATTCACCTCAAATGATACGCCCGATGAGGAGTTCAAGGCCGCTTATGACATGGGCGCTATACTGAATCTCGATGACATAAGCCATATCGATGCCGTGATCAGAAGCTGCGGCCGTCTTCCAAAGACTCTCTGCTTCCGCTATAACCCAGGCCCGGAAAGAACTGGAAATGCGATAATAGGCAATCCTGTAGAAGCCAAATACGGGCTTACGAAGGTGCAGCTTGTCGAGGCCTATAAGAGGGCAAAGAGCCTTGGGGTTGAGACTTTCGGCCTCCATACGATGGTTGCTTCCAATGAGCTTGATCCGACCTATATCGTCGAGACTGCCCGCATGATCTTTTCCCTTGTCGATCTGCTTTATAAAGAAGCCGGCGTCAGGATTTCCTTTGTCGACCTTGGCGGAGGCGTGGGAATCCCATACAGAAAAAGCGATGATGCGATCTCCTTTTCCTTCCTTGGAAGCGAAATCAGGAAGCTTTATGAGTCGATGATCGTAGAAAAGGGCTATGGACCGGTAAAAGTTACTTTTGAGATGGGCCGTGCGATCACGGGACCTTTCGGATATCTTGTCTCCACCGTCCGCCATGTCTGCAGAAAATACAAGGACTATGTCGGGCTTGATGCATGCATGGCAGATTTGATGCGGCCTGCTTTATATGGGGCATATCATCATATAACGGTCCTCGGCAAGGAAGATATGGCTGAAGATCATGTATACGATGTTACCGGATCCTTATGCGAGAACAACGATAAGTTTGCAATAGACCGCAGCCTTCCTGAAATCGAGGAGGGGGATGTTCTTGTAATCCATGATACTGGAGCACATGGGCATTCCATGGGGTTCAATTATAATGCCAAGCTCCGCCACGCTGAATATCTCATCGGCCTTGACGGCAGGATTTCACGCATCAGGAGAAACGAGACCTTCGAGGATTATGTCAGGACGATGCTCTATGATCCCGAGGAGGTCATGTGAAAGAGTTTTTTTATAATGCTAGGGTCTATTTTTCCGATACGGATGCTGGAGGAATCGTCTATCATGCCCGTTATCTTGATTTTGCGGAGCATGCCCGTACGGAGATGCTGAGAGAAATCCTGCCAGATATCGGGCAGTCTGATATCAAGGATGATGGGGTGATCTTTGTTGTAAAGAGCATTTCCATCGATTACCGCAAGCCTGCATATCTGGATGATCTTCTTTTTGTGCGTACGGCATTAGAGAAAGCCGAACGGTTTTCTGCTGTATTCAAGCAGGATGTGATGAGAGATGGCGAAATTCTCGCCTCCCTTTCTGTAAGAGTCGCTTCAGTCAGTGCTGAAAAGAAGAAGATAGTGCCGATTCCTCAGAAGGTCCTTGAGGCGTTGCAGAATTGATCAAGACTTCCGGAGCTATATCCGGAAGCTTTTTTTTTTCATAAAAACGGCTATAATCATTTGCATGAAAATTCATGGAATTCAGAAGATGACGCTCGTGGATTATCCGGGCCAGGTTGCTTGCATCCTTTTTTCCGGCGGCTGCAATTTCCGCTGTCCTTACTGCCACAACGGGGAACTGGTGCTCCGTCCTGATGATTTTCCCCTCATCGCAGAAGAGGATATCTTTTCCTTTTTGAAAAAAAGGGTGGGGGTTCTGGATGGCGTGGTGGTATCCGGAGGAGAGCCGACATTGGAAAAGGATCTTCCTGATTTTTTGAGGAAAATCAAGGATTTAGGATTTCTCGTCAAGCTGGATACCAACGGTTCAAATCCCGAAATGCTCAAAGCAGTCGTCTCTTCACACCTGGTGGATTATGTGGCTATGGATATAAAAAATAGCTTCGACCGCTATGGCCATACAATCGGAATTCCTTCATTTGATACCTTTCGGGTGGAGGAGTCTGCAGATTATCTTCTCTCCGGGGTTGTCGAGTATGAATTCCGCACAACCGTCACCAGGGAAGACCACGATGAAAAAAGTTTTGAGCAATTAGCGTCAAGGCTTGCAGGATGCAGAAATTATTATCTCCAAAATTTTATGGCTAATGAAAATACAATAAAAAAAATAAATTCTCCGTGTACTCATGAGCAATTGCAAAGTTATATGGAAATACTTAGTAAAACTATAAATAACGTACAAATTAGGAATGAGTGACCACGCTATATATGGTGTAGTAGCGAAAATGCTCCACTTTATGTTGAGTTTTTCTCTTGCTAAGTTTTAAAAGGCGTGATAAAGTGGTGGAACGCACGGAGGAAAACTAATGTATCAGGTATTGAAAAGAGATGGCGCGGTTGTCGATTTCAACATCTCAAAAATCGCTACTGCCATTAAAAAGGCATTCACAGCGTCCAACACCCAGTATAACGATGATGTCATTGATTTCATCGCTTTGAAAGTAACAGCGAATTTTGCAAAGAAGATCAAAGACGACAAGATCAGCGTCGAAGACATACAGGATTCGGTAGAAGAGGTTCTCGGCCAGGCTGGATACGGCGAGGTTGCGAAGACCTATATACTTTATAGAAAGCAGCGTGAGAAGATCAGGAACATGCGCTCGACGATCCTCGATTACAAGAACGTCGTCGACAATTATCTCAAGCTGAACGATTGGAGAGTCAAGGAGAACTCGACTGTAACATATTCCGTCGGAGGCCTCATCCTTTCCAACAGCGGTGCGATAACTGCAAACTACTGGCTCAGCGAAGTATATGATCAGGAGATAGCAAATGCACACCGCAACTGCGACATCCATCTGCATGATCTTTCCATGCTCACCGGATACTGTGCCGGCTGGTCCATCAAGCAGCTCATTCAGGAAGGTTTGGGCGGCATCCCCGGAAAGATCACCTCTTCCCCGGCAAGCCATCTTTCAACGCTTTGCAACCAGATGGTCAACTTCCTCGGCATACTGCAGAACGAATGGGCCGGAGCTCAGGCTTTCTCTTCTTTCGATACCTACCTTTCCCCGTTTGTGAAAGTGGATAACCTTTCATACCGTGAAGTCAAGAAATGCATCGAATCTTTCATCTATGGAGTCAATACTCCTTCAAGGTGGGGCACTCAGGCTCCGTTCTCGAACATCACTCTCGACTGGGTATGTCCTGCCGACCTTAAGGACGTCCGTGCGATCGTCGGCGGCAAAGAGATGGATTTCACCTACGGCGAATGCCAGAAGGAAATGGATCTTGTCAACAAGGCCTTCATCGAAATCATGATCGAAGGGGATGCCAACGGCCGCGGTTTCCAGTATCCTATTCCCACTTATTCCATAACAAAGGATTTTGATTGGTCCGAAACCGAGAACAACAAGCTTCTTTTCGAGATGACAGCCAAGTACGGCACGCCGTATTTCTCCAACTACATCAATTCGGATATGAGCCCTAACGATGTCAGGAGCATGTGCTGCCGCCTGCGCCTCGATTTGAGGGAGCTGAGAAAGAAGACAGGAGGATATTTCGGATCTGGAGAGAGCACAGGAAGCATCGGTGTTGTCACAATCAACCTTCCAAGGCTTGGATACCTTGCAAAGGATGAGAAGGATTTCTATGCCCGCTTGGATCATGTGATGGATATTTCTGCCCGCAGCCTCAAGAGAAAGAGGGAGGTTATCACAAGGCTTTTGGATGAGGGTCTTTATCCGTATACCAAGAGATACCTTGGAAGCTTCGACAACCATTTTTCTACAATCGGCCTAGTCGGCATGAACGAATGCACTCTCAATGCAAAGTGGCTTTCCTGCGATCTTACAGAAAAGAAGGCTCAGGATTTCGCTGTGGATGTGCTCAATCATATGAGGAACAGGCTTTCGGATTACCAGGAGCTTTATGGGGATCTTTACAACCTTGAGGCCACACCGGCAGAGAGCACATCATACCGCTTTGCAAAGCACGATGTGGAGCAGTTCCCAGACATCATCACTGCAAGCAGCAACGGTGATGCGCCGTATTACACCAACTCTTCGCATCTGCCTGTCGGATACACTGACGACATCTTCTCTGCTCTTGATGTCCAGGACCGCCTGCAGACTCTTTACACCTCTGGAACAGTTTTCCATGCGTTCCTTGGCGAAAAGCTTCCAGATTGGAAGAGTGCGGCGAAGCTTGTCAAGAAGATTGCCGAGAACTATGAGCTCCCGTATTACACGATCAGCCCGACTTACAGCGTATGCGTGGATCATGGATACATCTCAGGAGAGGTTTATAAATGCCCCAAGTGCGGAAAGGCTACCGAGGTCTATTCCAGAATCACCGGCTATTATCGTCCAGTACAGAACTGGAATACCGGAAAGAGCGAGGAATTCAAGGAAAGAAAGACCTATAATATCGGAACAAGTGTTCTGACGCACGAAGGTGTTGTCCTGCACCATGAAGCCGGTTCATCCTCCAGCTGCGAGCATGCTTCATCAGCAACGGCTCCCATTCAGGGCAAGGTGATGCTTTTCACCACTAAGACCTGTCCTAACTGCAAGGTGGCCAAAGCCGAACTTGAGAAAGCCGGAGTCTCCTATATCCTGATCGATGCAGAGGAGAATCCCGAGCTTGCAATCAAATATGGCATCATGCAGGCTCCGACACTTGTTATAGACAACGGCGAGAGAGCTGAAGTTATTACAGGGGTCGCTAAGATCAAAGCATATACAAGCAAGGCTGTTTAAAAACTTTTTGGTCTGTTTACCGCACGGGTTCCGTGCGGTTTTCTTTTCTTTCAAGGATAACCTGGTGCGAACTTGAATAACGCTTCATCCGCTTTTAAAATGGTTGGATATGGAATCCGGATTATGTGCTGCAGCTTTTGCAGTTCTTGCTGCGGCTTTGTATGCGATCAATACACCACTTTCAAAGCTCTTTCTGCAATCGGTAGGAAAGTTCACGATGGCTGCTCTGCTGTATCTTGGAGCAGGGATCGGAATGGCCATATGGATTGCATGCAGCAAAAGCCTTGGAATCAAGGAAAAAAAGAAATGGCTAACTCAGGATGATCTTCCGTTTACCATAATGATGATCCTTCTCGATATTGCCGCACCAGTTCTTCTGATGTATGGGATAGCAAGGACGGAGGCTTCCAACGTATCTCTTTTGAACAATTTTGAGATCGTAGCAACGACTTTGGTCGCACTCTTTGTTTTCAAGGAAGCTGTTTCTCTGAGGCTATGGATTGCAATCATTCTTGCCACGCTGTCTTCTGCAATCCTGGCTTATTCAGATAAAGGGGCTTTTTCGTTCAATACCGGTTCATTGTTTGTCATAGCGGCGACAATATGCTGGGGATTTGAAAACAACTCTACAAGGATGCTCAGCAGCAAGAGCTCTGAAGAGATTGTCATGGTAAAGGGATGCTTTTCCGGACTGGGAAGCCTTATCCTTGCTTTTATTGCAAAAGAGGAGATGCCAGCTTTTTCGATGGTGCTGAAGGTGATGCTTTTAGGCTTCGTATCCTACGGCCTGAGCATCAATTTCTATATAATGGCTCAGAGCCGGCTTGGAGCGGCAAAAACAAGCGCATATTATTCCATTGCCCCATTCATAGGGGTGGCCTTAAGTTTCCTGCTTCTGAAAGAAAATCCATCGATACGGTTTTTTGCGGCTCTGGCGATCATGGCTGCAGGCACTGCATTCATGGTCTCGGATACTCTAGTGGCCGATAGGCCCGCATTAGGGGGAAAAGAATGAAGAAGGTGAGGATCACCGTAAAAAAGATCGTCAGACACGAGGATCTGATCAAAGAATACGAGAACCCGATCGAGCATGCATGCTTCATGCAGGAAGGGATGGTGTATTTTGCAAACGGCTGGGCTATGCCAGATGGTTTCTGCCCTTCAGCATGGGAGAGCCTTTCGCCATTTGTGTTCGCGCTGAGTCATGGCGGATCTGACTTCTTTGATGGATGGATGAAGAATAAGCATTCTGCCATGGTTTCCTGCAACGACGGGTTCCGTCCCGTCAGCTTCCTTGTGGAGGCTATCGACGAGGATGTGTGAATTTTTCGATAGCAAATCTAGTCCATGCCTCAGGATTGAAGACCTTTGCTATTCGTATAATAACGATCCGGAGGTTTTAAAGGATATCTTTCTTGAGATAAAGCCGGGAGAGGTGTTCGGACTTCTTGGAGCCAATGGGGCTGGCAAGACTACTTTGATGAAGCTTGCATCCGGAGTGTTGCCACTTAAGTCTGGAAATATCTTTTCGTGCGGGGTAAGCCTTCGCAAAGATCCGGTAGGATATAAGAAGCTTATTGCCTATGTTCCCGATGAGCCTGTGTTTTATGAGAATATGAAAGTAGGGGAGCATTTGGATTTCATCTCTGATATTTTCTCAATCGGGAAAAATGAGAGAAAAAATCGGATTGAAAACCTCTGCGAGAAATTCTCTTTTTCTTTCCTGATGGGTGAAAGGATATCGTCCCTCAGCAGGGGAAGAAGGCAGAAGCTTTCATTGCTTTCGGCTCTGGTGCACGAGCCGCGGCTGCTGATTTTGGACGAGCCTTTCAATTCTCTCGATCCATTGGCCTGTCTTGAAGTTAGGAAAATCCTGTTATCCCTTTCCTCTTATAAGTGTTCTGTCTTCTTATCCACGCATAAGCTTGATGAGGTGAAGCAGCTTTGCTCAAAAATAGCAATAGTTTCCTCAGGACGGCTTTTGGATACCGTTTCTGTGGAAAGTCTTGATGGTAAAGATGGATTGGAGGATTATTTTTTCTCGGTGGCGTATGGTGATCTTCAAACTCGTTAAGGCGCATTATAAAAATAAGGGAGGTTTCTTTTCCTTTTTAAGACCTTTTGGAGATGGAGTCTTTTCAAGAATTGCAGGCATATTATTTTCTCTTTATGCGCTTATTTTGATATTCCTAGCTTTCTTTTCCTTATTCGACATATTCTCTTTCATGGAAAAAGCCTTTCTTCCTCTTTATCTGCTGATTTTGGATGCTTCCGTTTTTTTCACTTCTGCATCCTTTTCTTATGGCCTGTTTCATATGAGCGGGGAGATTAGGATGCTGAAGAGCTATCCGATAGAAGATAAGGATTTCTTTTTCGCCCGTCTTATCGAGCTGTGCGCCGATTCGGTTTTCCCTGCCTTTGCCGCCTTTTTGCCATTGTTCATAAAGGCAGGAGGAGAAGGCAGGCTCCTATCCTTCATTCCATTGTTTCTTCTTTCTTGGTTCATATCGTCGCTTATTACCGCATTGCTTGCAATGAAGCTGAATAGAAGGCTATTTATAGGCTTTGTGACAGCAGATGCTGTTTTAGTTTCAGCTTTCTTTCTTTATTCTTCATTGAGAAAAACAGATGGACAAGCTGTTGAAAGAATTTCAGGACTGCCTTTTTCGACTGTTTTTGCATTGCTTCTTTTCATTCTGCTTCTTTTTTCTGCATATAAGGCTTTTTGCAGTATTGATGAGGAAAATAAAGCAGATGGCAGGATCTCGTATGAGCCAAAGACCTCAGGAATGCTGAAAACCCTTTTCAGATGTCAGATAAAAGGCCTGTTATCTGATAGCACAATCCTTATAAAGGTCGTGGTTGAGACAATATTGCCTCCGCTTCTTGCATCAATAGCCCTTTTTATGATGGAAGGACGGATGGAAAGCCTTATTATTGTGTTCGCATACGCCCTTCTTTCATCATATTCTTCTCTCTCTTCCACCTCGTATTCCCGAGATCTTTGCTATCGGGAGCTTCTTGCGCCTCTTCCCGTGCCTGATAAGGCGGATATATCTTGCCGGCTCCTTTTCCATTTCATAGCCTCCTGCCTGTTCAGCTCTTTTTTTCTGCTTGTCATATTGCTGCTTGATGGATATAAGGGGATTTTTGTTTTTCTTGCTTTTTCTTATCAGATTATCCATAGCCTTGCTATAGCAATCCTAGCTTTAAGAAGCGATAAAAAAAGGATTGAAAAAAATGCTTGCAGCATGCGGCTAGAAGGTTTTCAAACCAATTTCTGCGCTTTAAAGTCATTTCTTTTTTCCTTTTCTCTGGAAGTCTTTTCCATATCCATATCGGTTCTGCTCGGCTTAAAAGGTTCTTTTCTTCTTCTTTTATCTATTTTTATCGATATTTTTTGGGGACTATTTTTCCTATTTAGAATTACGAAAGGATAAAGCGCCTTATTTTTTCGTGTTAGACTCTATAAAATCAGAACCCTTTTTTTCTGATATGACATTAATTATTTTTCATAATGTTTTTCCATTCGGCAGGAGCAAGTTTTTCTTGTCTGTTAAATACTTTAATAAAATAATTCGTATAATTATAGCCGCAAGCGGAAGCAATATCCTTGATTTTCATATTTGTCGTCATAAGCAGTTTCTTTGCATGGTCGATTCGTTCCCTTGTAAGGTATGAAGAGAAGTTTTCTCCTGTTTCCTTTTTGAAAATCATACTAAGATATTGTGTACTATATCCTAGCTCTGCAGAGACTGTATCCAGCCCGAACATAACGTTTGAAAAATTTTGTTTGATCAGGTTTTTAATTTTATCAACAATTGATAGATCGTTATCTGCTATAAAGGCTTCGTCTGATATTTTTTTAAGAACGTTTATCTGATCCTCTTTTTCACAATTAAAATTAAATTTTTCAAGAAAGTAAGTGCTTTCTATTTTTGTAGAGTACATTGCAGACAATCTGCTATATTCATCAAGAGATATCAGAAAATTCTTTTTATCCTTATTTGAGTAGAAATAGGCCAGTTTCTGAATTATTTCTGAAAGATGGAGGGCAAGGCCCTCGTCATTTATCTTGTAAGCATCTTCAAGTTCGAGCCCCATGTATCTGCGCTTTTCCTCTTTTTCCAGAAGCTCTTTGATTTGTCCATACTTTATTGGCTTGGGAATATAATCCACGACACCAAGCTGCAGAGCCGATCTGACAAGCTCAAAATCCGTAAAACCGGAAAGGATGTATATCCTGAACTTGTCCGAATATGATTTCCTGATTTCTTCAATTGCTTCAAGACCGGACATATTGGGCATCTTAATATCAGTTATTATCAGATCCGGTGTATCGGAGACGCATTTTTCAATAAGCTCGTTTCCATCACAAACAAATTCAAAGGAAACATAAGGAGAACCATATTGGTTTATGTGATGGGTAAAAATCGTACATACAAGTGATTCATCATCTGCGATCAATATTTTCATTTTTTAGTACTCCATGAATGAAATGATTACCGTGCACCCATCATGTGGGATGCTGTCAATGCTTATATCGCTTTTAGGATAAGATAGCTTCAAACGTTTTATGCAATTTGAAATACCTATGGAAGAGTAAATATCTATTTTGTTCTTATCAAAACCTATTCCATTATCTTTTATGGTGATGATTATCGAATTATTTTCTTTAATGGCTTTGATCAGTATATGGCATGCTTTTTTTGAGGGCTCCATTCCATGGATTATTGAGTTTTCGACAAACGGCTGGAGCAGAAGCTTTGGGATTCTGATTTGTTCTACATCTTTTGAAACATCAATAGTGTAGCTTAATTTATTTTCAAATCTGCTCTGCTGCAGGACAAGATAATCGTTTATGAATTTTATTTCTTCTTCTAAAGTACAATACAAATCAGATTTCAATACATTCCTAAGCAAATCGGAAAGACAGATTATGTTTTTTTCGAGTTGTTCGTATCTTCCTTGATATAAAAGTCCTACCATTGTATTAAGCGTGTTGAAGAGAAAATGCGGCTGTATTTGTTTAAGCAGCGCCTTGTATTCGGCTTCCTGTTTTGCTATCTGCGCTAAATACGTCTTCTCTATCATTATTTCAAGTTGTTCAACCATCTCATTCAGACTGTTTCCTAATTCCTCCAATTCCCATTGCTTTTTATGTTCATATCGTACGGAAAAATCTCCGACCTCAACATGGCCCAGCAGATCCTTCATGCTGGAGATCGGTTCGGTTATCCTGTTGGAGAACCGCCTGTTTAGATAGATTGCTGTAAATAGAGCGATAAGATATAAAACCAATCCGATGGAATAGATTTTGATGGAATTGATTATTATTGCTCTGTTATCCAGAAGAACATTGAGAGTGTAGGGGGTGCCTTCTATTTTCTGTGAGAAATGCCTTACTTCGAAACTGCTTATCTTTGCTATTTTTCCATTATCAAGTGAAATGAGATTTTCCATCCTGCTGTTCGTGGCTTCATGGAATATCAGATTGTCGTTTTCATCTGCAACATATATAGCACTTGGAACATGGAATTCCTCCAGATGAAGGTATGTGTTCATCATAGAAGGGAGGAAATCGATCTTTATCACGGCATATGGTTCGGTTGAGATATAGTTGCGGATGGTTGTGACGATTGAAGCCACTTTTTCATCTTTTCCGGAATCAAAGTACTGCGGGACATGAGGTGGAATGAATATTATCTGGCCGTTGTTCTTCATGGCGGTCTGATACCATTCTTCTTTTGTCCAATCATAGTTTGGCAGAGGGTCTGCAAAAACATAGTTCGAGCTGAAGTATATTGTGTCTTTCTCCGTTACTATCAAGGCGCTGTGGAAATCGTTTCCTGTATATCTTATTGATGAAATGAGGTTCCCCATAAGGGTATCGAATTCAGCTTTATCGATATATTCAACCATGCCTTTTTTTCTGATGTCCTTGATCTTATTGACGGTTTCAGTTGAGAAACTTGGCAGTATTATGATCTGCTTGAGCTGGTTGATATAAAGTCCAGCCTCTCTTGCCAGACTCTTTATGTAACTATCGGCGATTATGTTGATGTCTTTTTTATAATACTCTAGAAGGATGCCCGAACTGAGTATGACGATAAGAAAAAATGGTATCAGGGTACTAAGGAGGAAGTAACGCATCAGACGACGCGAGAGATTGTTTTTTTTCTTTGTCATGCTAACAGGCTAGCACAAAGATTTGCAAACTTAAATATAAATAATTTCATGAATTATAATATATTGTTAATTTTTTTGTAATAGTGTGATTCAACATTAAAATCTTTTCATCGATTACTAAATAAGTATCATTTTATTATTTTTTTTCTTCCGTATCCTAAAAAAAAGGAGCGAAAGAAAATGAGTCTTTCTTTTGGTAAGGCGGTAGGTCAGAAGTTCAATCAGGATGGTAGTGTGAGGCATTTTCCAGGCAATACGTTCATTTGTCTGCTTGATTCCTCTTCAAGTGTCTTTCAAAGGGTGAAAGAGCTTAAGGATACCATAGCCTCTTCAAAAGCTGGTCCCTGTCTCACGATATTGCCGGATGAAAGCCTGCATATGACAGCGCTTGAAGGGGTTTGTGATGAAGTGAGGGAGAAATTGTATTGGACCGACAGATTTCCTTTGGATGCGCCTTTGTCACAAATTGATGACTACTTTGAAATCCAATGGCAGAAGGCTCCTGCTTTGGGAAATGTCAGAATGAGATTCGACCAGCTTTGGATGGACAGCGGTATAAACATAGTCTTATATCCAGCCTCCTACGAAGATGATAAAAGGATCAGAAATTGGCGTGACGAGATTTCTGATCTTACCGGTCTTAGATTTCCAGGCCATGACAGATATCGTTTCCATATTGGACTTGCTTATGGGATACGGATGCCGGACAAGGAGGAAAAGGAAGCGTTGAAGGAAATACGGTTTTGCTTTGACAAGAAGTGCAGAAAGGAGATATTCGAGTTTTCTGTACCGCAGCCGTCGCTGACATTTTTTGATGATATGTTCTTTTTTAACACAAAGCGGATACCACGCTAATTTATAGGAGATATATATGCTGCATTTGAATTTTGGACAGTCTGTAGGGCATAAATTCAACCAGGACGGAAGCGTTAAGCATTTTTCTGGCAATACAATCATCTGCCTGCTGGATCATTCTACTGAAGTGTTTCGTAGGGTGAAAGATCAAAAGGATCTTTTGGCTTGTTCACCTGCAAAGGATTGTATCACAGTGTTGCCGGATGAGAGCCTGCATATGACAGCAATCGAAGGAGTTTGTGACGAGGTAAGAAAGAAGCCATACTGGACTGATAGATTGCCGCTGGATGCACCTTTATCGGAAATTGACGATTTTCTTGAAGAGCAGTGGAAAAAGATTCCTCCACTCGGGGCAGTTGTAATGCGGTTCGATCAGCTTTGGCTCGATAGCGGCATATGCATAGGTCTTTATCCTGACAGATACGATGATGATAAGCGGATCCGGGATTGGAGGGATTTTGTATCCAACCTTACCGGTTTGAGGTTTCCTGGGCATGACAGGTACCGTTTTCATATAAGTCTTGCTTATGGGATCCGAATGCCTAATAAGGAAGAAAACGATTATTTAGAGAATTTGAAAAAAGAATTCGATCAAAAATGTAAAGAAGAAACGTTCACTTTCGAAATCCCTGAACCTTCCTTAACTTTCTTTGATGACATGTTCTTTTTTAATAAAAACAGAATTCCAAGAAAAAAATAAATAAAAGGAGAAGTAAATGAAAAAGATTTTATCAATTCTGTTCATTGCTGTAATCTGCTGCCTATGTGTATTTGCTCAGGGTGGCAGTGAGAAAAGTTCTGCATCGAGTAATGGTCTTAAAGGTAAGATCACCGTTGCTTCTAATGCGACGGAACTCCAGTATGAGGCTATGCAGACCCTTGTCGACAATTTCATGGATGAGAATCCTGGCATAGATGTTGAATTCATTTCCTATTCCAAGGATTATGAGAATTTGATGAAAGCCAAGATGGCGGCAAACGATCTTCCTGATGTTTTTGCAACTCATGGTTGGTCTGTAAAGAGATATGCTGAATATCTTCTTCCGTTGAACGAGTTTGATTTCGTCAACAATATCGCCTCTGCATCCAAGGATATTCTTTCCACGGAGAATGGAGATGTGCTTACTGTTCCGATGAACATAGAGCAGACAGGTATCATATATAACAAGGACATACTTAAACAAGCAGGATGGGATTCTGTTCCAAGAACATTTGATGAGTTTTTAGAATGCTGCGAGGATGTAAAAGCTCTTGGTGTGATTCCTGTTTATATCGCAGGAAAGGATACGAGACAGCAGGCGAACCTTATGGATTTGATTGCTCCTTCCATGCTTATTGCCACGGATGAGGATTATTCTGAAGCATTGTATGACGGTTCATTCGATTGGTCTAATTGGGAAAGAGTTTCAGGATTCCTGTATGAGCTTAAGGAAAGAGGATATCTGAATGTGGATTGCAATACCGCAGATCCGATCTATATTCCTGAAAAACTTGCCTTTGGCGAAGTGATGTTTGTATTCTCCGGTATGTCCGTTATTACTAACGCTAAGGACATTAATCCAGATGTGGATCTGTCCATGATGCCTATCCCTGCATATCTCGAAACCGACAAGCAGATTCTTATCGGAGGAGAGAGGGAAAGCTACGGAATCTGGAAGGACAGCCCGAACCTTGAAATTGCAAAGGTATTCATCGAATTCATCGCGAGACCTGAGAACATCAAGTACTTCTGTGAAACTACGGGAATGCCTTGCGCTTTTACGAATGTTGATGTCGAAGTGCCTTTGGCAGAAGATTTTGCAACATACCAGGATCTTGCAATACTTCCTTACTTTGATAGGGAATGGCTGCCTAGTGGAATGTGGGCAACAATGCGAAGTATCGGTGGCGGCCTGACCTCCGGTGAGATTTCCGTTAAAGAGTCTTGCTCGATCATGGAGAAGAGCTACAACGATTTGAGAGCTCAGCTGTAATACAGCATCCATGCCATTTCGATCGGGGATTGGTTGACAATCCCCGTTTTCATCAAGGGGAAAACGGTGAAAAAGAATTCTATTAAGCGGTTTTTTCAATCAGATCCGAAAGCGCTTTCGCTCATGACGGTTCCTGCATTGATCCTATTTTTCATGTTTGTCCTGATTCCGATAATAAGTGGTATAAACATATCATTTACAAATTGGAACGGATATTCGCAAAACTATTCATATGTGGGAATGAAAAACTATGTCAACCTGTTTAAGGATGACTCTGTACGCATTGCTTTCAGGAATACTCTGATTTATGGTTTTGGCTCAACTTTGCTCCAAACTATACTAGGACTTGCTTTCGCAATGCTGCTTGTTAACCGATTCTTGCTGCGTGGAGTAGCAAGGACATTGATTTACATGCCTGCAATGGTCGCACAGCTCATAATCGGTTACATATGGTATTTTCTTGTTACTTATGAGAGAGGAGCAATAAACGATATCGTTAAACTGTTTGGTCATGCTCCTGTCGATTGGATGAGCAATGGCATAAGGGCTGTAATGATTATAATGTTTATTAACGCAATAGAATATTGTGGAAAAACAATGATCATCTTCATTGCCGGCCTTGAATCTATTCCTGATATGTACAAGGAAGCGGCGAGCATAGATGGAGCCAATCTTTGGCAGTCGACTATTCATATTACACTGCCAATGCTTATGCCGGCATTCACTACAAGTCTTGTACTTAACGTCATCGGCGGACTTAAGATGTTCGGGTTGGTAGTGGCTTTGACTAACGGAGGTCCAGGATATGCTTCGCATTCCCTCTCATCGCTTATAAACGAGCTTTATTTCGGTACTCAGCAAGCAGGTTTTTCTGCTGCACTTGGTATGGCAAGCTTCATTTTCATAATGCTGGTCAGCATCCTGCTGAGAAAATATCTTGAGAGAAAGGAGATGCAGTACAATGGCTAAAATTAAAAACAATCTGAAAAGCAGGTACAATTGGCTTAAAAACCTTGTAGCGATTTTGATCAGTGCATTTTATTTCGCTCCATTTTACATTCTTCTTTCCTTGTCGTTTAAAACAAGATCGGACAGAACAAGCCATTGGATATTTCCAAAGGAACCTACACTTGAATCATATGCTTATGCGTTTAAGAACGGAAAGATCGGACTTGCTATATACAATACGCTGATAATCACTGTGATTTCAGTCATTCTTGTTGTTATAATCGGCTCAATAGCTTCTTATCCGCTTGCTCGTCGAAAGACAAAGTTTAATAAAACGGTTCTTTCTCTTATTGTAGGGGTCATGATGGTACCTCCACTTTCTGTCCTGGTCCCAATATATAAGGAGATGATTGCTTTAAAAGGAGTTAATACTTATTGGGGCATAATAGTGTTGTCTGTGACCTATAATCTTCCACTTGCGATTTTTATGTTTACTAATTTTATTTCTGCGATCCCTAAATCGCTTGATGAGGCAGCGCTTATAGACGGATGCAGTCAGTTCATGATATTCCCTAGGATCATACTTCCTAACATGATGCCTGTTGTTTCTTCGGTCCTGATCCTTACTGGTGTCGGAATCTGGAATGATTATAGTTTCCAGCTTTATATATTACAAAAACCTTCGCTGAAAACGATAACTCTGGCAATGTCGACCTTCTTCGGGGAAAGTACTAACATGGCGGCAGCTGCTGCAGCTGCAATAATTGCTGTTCTTCCTGTTATAATACTGTATCTGTGTCTGCAGAAATATTTTATCAAGGGTTCTATGGATAGTGCAGTAAAATGAGGACAAAACAGAAAATCCTGTAATATGAAGGGTGTTTGCATGTTGATTTGGATAATTGCATCTTTGCTCGCATTTTTTGTGAAAGGGCTTTGTGGTTTTGCAAACACCCTTGTATTTACTTCCGTTCTCAGTTTAGGAAATGATAATATAGCGATTTCCCCCGTGGAACTTTTGCTCGGATATCCCACAAATTGCATCATCGCATTCCGGGAAAGAAAATACATACGCGCGAAAATATGCATACCCATATCCATATTGGTGATCATCGGCAGCATACTTGGCGTAGTGTTATTAAAAAATGTTGATGGCCAGATAATAAAGATAGCATGTGGCTTCGTTCTTATCATTGTTGCTTTTGAAATGCTTTTCAGAAAAGAACAAAAAGAATGCGGCCCAAATAGCCGCATCATTCTTTATTTAATTGGCTTTTTGTCTGGAATTCTTTGTGGTCTGTATGGTATTGGTGCTCTTCTTGGTGCATATTTTGCCAAAATTACAGAAGATAGCAAGGAATTCAAAGCTAATATCTGTGTTGTATTTCTTGTTGAAAATACTTTTCGGATGATATTATACGCTGGTTTAGCGATAATCAATTTTAAAGTGCTTAAGACTTTTTTATTATTGGTGCCTTTCATGCTTTTGGGACTATTTGGTGGTATGAAAAGCAGTCGTATGCTCAATGAGCAAATAGTTGGAAAAATCGTAGTTGTGATGATATTGGTTTCTGGAGTTTTTTTAATCGTTACTAATATGTAATAGTCTTTCTGACTTTTGAAGTGAATTTAGTTTTCAATTACAGAAACAAGCTGTCTTGTATATGGCTGCTTGGGATGGGTGAAGATGTTTTCCGCATAATCTATCTCGATTATCCTGCCATCCTGCATTATGGCTATACGGTCGGCGTTTTTCCTTAAAAAGCTCAAATCATGGCTGATTATCATAAGGGACAGCCCGTTCTTTCTTTTCTGTTCCATAAGCAAATCGATGATCTGCTTTTTCATGATTCCGTCGATAGACGAGACCGGCTCGTCTGCAATCAGAAGATCTGGTTTCAACGCCAGAGCTCTTGCAATCGATATCCTTTGCCGCTGTCCGCCTGAAAGCTCTGTTGGGCGCTTTTGCGCCTCTTCTTCTGTTATGCCGCAAGATGAAAGCAGAAAGGATACGTAATCATCCTCTTCTCCCTTTTTTGTTATCTTGTTATCCTGGACAGCTTCGATAATCTGTTTTTTTGAAGGCATCAGGGGATCTAGGCTAGAGTAGGTGTCTTGAAAAACCATCTGGATTTTCGGTCTGATGCAAAAGAACTCCTTTTTACCGCATTTGGTTATGTCCGTATTGTAAAAGAGGATTTCACCGTTATCTGTAGGAATGAGGCGCATGATTGCTTTTGCCAGCGTGCTTTTACCGCATCCGGATTTGCCGGCAATTGCAAAAACTTCGCCTTTTTTTATAAAAAATGAAACATCCTTAAGGACAAAAGTGCCTTTGCTTTTATGTTTGAATCCGTTTGGAAAGGATTTTTCAAGATGGTTCACGATAAGAACTTCCTTGTTTTCTTTTTTTTCGGAAGCTTCACTGATTCTTATTCTGTCATTTTGAAAGAAAAGCCTTTCCATCCCGCTGCTATCGGCTATCCTACCATTCTCCATGAAGAGGATCTCATCCGAAATCCTTTTAAGCAAGGATATATCATGGCTGATTATGAGTATTGCGCAGCCATGATTTCTCTTAAGCTTTTCTAACAGCTTCAGTATCCCTTCCTGTGTTGATGCATCCAGTGCGGTTGTGGGTTCATCCGCTATGATCAGATCGGGCTCTCCTATGAGGCTCATGGCGATTGCAACCCTTTGCTTCATGCCGCCGGAAAGTTCATGCGGATATTTGCTGAATACCTTTCTGGCATCAAGCCCAGCTTCCGCTAAAAGCTCTTCAACCCTTTCATTCATGATGGCGCCTCTTTTTCCGATTCCCTCTTTCAGCTTTACAGCTCTTTTCATCTGTGCGCCGATTCTCTGTGTCGGATTCAGCCCAGCGCCCGTATCCTGGAAAATCATGGAAATGTGGTGCTTCCTTATTTCCTGCAGCACTTTTTTGTCACCAGAAAGCATATCAACATTGCATTCTTTGCTATAAAAAGTGATTCTTCCTTTTGCATAAGCATTTTTCTTATATCCAAGCATTCCGATCAGTGCTAAAGCGGTTATGCTCTTGCCGCATCCTGATCTGCCGGCCAATGCGGTGATCGTTCCCTTTTTGATGGAGAAAGAGATGTCATCGACCACATTCCTGCCGTTTCCGTCTTTGAAACCGATACATAGGTTTTCAACTCTGGCTAGAATGTCGCATTCTTCAGAAACAGGCATTTTCCTTCTCCTTATGGTATGGGTTAACGAATTTTACAGCAAAAGAGGAAATAAGGGAAAGTGAGGGGGATGCAATTTTTTTTAATGACGGAGCGGAAATTTTTCATTAAGGCTTTGACAATAATCCAAATGGTCTGTAATATACATCATGTTGCGGGCAATAGCGCAGGGGTTTAGCGTACAAGTCTGGGGGACTTGGGGTCGGCGGTTCAAATCCGCCTTGCCCGAATGCATTTTTAGTTTTGTTCTCCCCATTCTTTTTAGATGGGGTCGGAGGAAAGGGTGGCGAAGCTGCCCTTTTTTACATTTTCTTGCTTTTTATCAAGTTTTTTTCTCTGTTGACAAGCGGGATAAAAAAGCAGAAAGTAACGCTATAAGGAGTATGAAATGCATAGTGATATCATAGATAATATCCTTGAAGTGGAAGACTCCGCTGTTAAAATCGTTGAGGATGCCGAGAAGCAGGCCCGCGATATTGTTTTCAATGCCCAGACGGAGAAAAAAGATTATATCCAGAAGGAAATAGACCGGGTCAGGTCGCTTGGAGAAGAAGAGATTGATGCCCAGAAAAAGCTGCTTGACGAGCATCTTGAGGATTATGAGCGCCAGCGGCTTGAGATAGAAAAGGATCCGTCTGTTACAGATAAGGATGTTATTGAGCGTTCCAGCGAGCGGGTCATCAAGCGCATTCTTGAGATAGGGGATATCTATGGGCAAGGTAAGTGAGTATGCTTTTATAAATGCAAAGCTCCGTGCACGTATCGGAGAGATGCATCAATCCACGCTTTTAGAGGCGATGATAAAAGCTCCTTCACTTGTTGAATCGATAGGAACCCTGAAGGATACCAGATATTCGGAACTTGTACGGGTATATGACAGCACTGGAGACTTGCAGCAGGTGGAGCTGGCGCTGCTCGAAGCGGAGATAGAAGTCCATCGTGAGATAGCCCGCTATCTTAAGGACCGTGAAGTGGGATTTGTGTCCATCCTCCTAGAAAAGGTGGAGATAGATAATCTCAAGAATGCGGTCAGGCTTTGGTATTCGAATATAGTGCGCCATCACCAGATAAGCTATAGAAGCAGCTATATCTGCAAGCAGAAGATAGTCAACGACATAAACTACAACGGCATAATAAACGCCAGGGATTACGAGGGCATCCTTTCTTCTGTCAAGGATACTCCGTATTACGATGTGTTTTCGCTTTTTGATCTTGAAAAGCTGTCTCTTTCCGGATTGTTTCCTTTGGAAATAGCATTGGATCATCTTTGGTTCAAACGGCTTTTTACTTCCATCTCTTCTTTAAAGGGCGAGGATAGAGAGGTCAGCGAGAACATATATCTTGTAGATATGGATCTTAAAAACATACTTCTTTTCATAAGGTATTCTTCATATCACCATCTCGATCCGAAGGATCTGGAGAAGGTAATGATCCCTTACGGGGGAATATATCAGGAGGTAGAGAGGAAGAAGCTTTTCTCCCTTTCTGATCCCACGGAGGCTCTCCGCACAGTAGTAAGAAGGAAGTATCCTGCTTTGATGGCGGATTTGGCTGATATTAGGAAGAATGACGACGAGATGACCACAAGGGATGAGAACGCAAACCATATCCTGATGATGGAGGAGTATCTCGGGCGTACCAGGAAAAAGGAATTTACAAAGATACTTTCGGGCAAGCCTTTCACGATAGGCATCACCCTTGCATATCTATTTCTATATAAGGAGGAGGACAGGATGATCAGAGCGATTTTGAGTGCCAAATATTATAAGTGGTCCGAATCCAGGATAAGGGAGGGACTGTTATGAGCATGTTCACTCGCAAGATGCGGATAATCACCGCAGTCGTGCTTGATGAAGATAAGGACAAGGTTGTCAGGAATCTTCTAGAGAAGGGGGTTATGGACTTTGTCAGCATCGGCGATCTGGACAAGGAGAGCATGAAGAAGCTCAGCCGGCACAGTTCCGATATAAGCAGCCAGACCCTTGCTGATTTCCGCGTCAGGATTGAAACACTCTACAGACAGGCTGATTTGGATGTTCCAAGCCTCGCGGGGGTGGATTTGGAGAAGACTCCTGAGCTGGATATAGATAAGATCAGAAGGTTTCTTGACAGGCTGACTATTGCGCTTCAGGGTATCAAGGATAATCAGAAGACGGTGAACCAGCGCCTTTTGAAGAACACCGAGATGCTGAAATATGTCACAGAAAACAAAAGGGAATATCTCGATCTCCGTGTCGGTTCAGTAGGGCTCAGGAGAGAAGATTTTGTAAACCGAATAGTCTCTACGGGAGCTGTGGTGCTTGCGGACAGGGATCCTATTGTGACACTTTCTTTGAAGAGGGATTCCAGCAGGACCAATGAGATATTGGATAAGTTCTCTTGGACAGAAACCAGCGATGCCTCCGAGCAGAAGAAAGGATATGAGAGATGCAGCGAGGAGCTGGAAAAGAGGATAGCCTCTGATAAGGCCGGGCTTGAGAAGCTCAGGCTCGAGGTTTCTGATAAGATCAAGGAAAAGAAGGACGAGCTTGATTCCATGTGGAAGGTTGTAAGGCTTCACGAGCTCTGCGAATCGGTTGAATCCTATTTCTCTTATACTAAGAATACAACTCTTTTTTCCGGATGGGTTCCCGAGGATGATTATCAGACGGTTTATGACTGCATCTTTGATGCCACCAAGGGTAAATGCATCATAGAAAGCAAGAGCGCAGAGACTGTTGAGAGGCAGCAGGTCCCGGTTTCCATGACCAGCCCCTCTTTCCTAAAGCCCTTTGAGCATATTGTAAACAACTATGGCACGCCTGAATATGGCTCGATCAATCCGACACCGTTTACAGCAGTGGCTTACATAGTAATGTTCATGCTGATGTTTGCTGACCTTGGACAGGGCTTTGTCCTTTTGCTGATCGGCCTTTTAGGTAAATCCTGGTATAAGAAGCATCCTTTGGCAAAGGATGGCCTGATAAGCAGATATCTCTGTTCCCTTTTAATTTATCTAGGGCCTGCAAGCATGGTAGGCGGACTTTTGTTCGGCTCCTGTTTCGGCTTTTCTTGGATTCCCGCTCTTTGGTTCAATTACCATAGCGTAGTAAATGGCTACGGCGGAGAAGGTTTGATACAGGATGTGTATGACATTTTGGGCATTACCATCAAATTTGGAATAATTGTTATAGCGACAGGCCTTGTATTGAACTGGATAAATCTTGTTAGGAAAAAAAGATATTTTGAGCTTATCTTTGATAAGAACGGGCTTGTGGGCGGTGTGCTTTATGCTGTGGGCGTATGGTTCGGCTTCGGTTTCGTAGCTGGCGGGTATAAGGAATTCCCGACTGCGCCTTGGCTTGCCCCTGCTGTGGTTATCCCCCTGGTCCTCATATTTCTCAAGGAACCTGTGCATTTCGTTATCCAAAAACGCAAAGGGCACAAGGAAAGCGTTTCCCAGCTTATAATCAATACAGTGATGGAATCTCTGATCGAGATATTGGAGATCTTTTCCGGATTGTTGGCTAATACGCTTTCCTTCATGCGTGTAGCTGGTCTTGGAATAGCGCATGTTTCCCTGATGACAGCTTTCGAGGATATGGCTGCAATGACAGGCAATATTGTTTGCTATATCCTGATCATGATATTGGGAAATCTGCTCGTAATAGTTCTGGAAGGGCTTTCCGCAGGAATCAACAGCCTCAGACTCAATTACTACGAGTTCTTCACAAAGTATTTTACTGGTCATGGCTTTGCCTACAGTCCTATCGGATTGAGCGGCAGGGTCAAAGCCAATTGAATAAATTAGGAGGGTCTTTATATGACCGCATTTGCTTTTAAGAGAAAAGTATCGCTTTCGTTATTTTTGACGCTCGTACTCCTTTTGGGATCAGCATTCATCTACTCGCCAGTGGTTTATGCTGCAGCTGAGGAGGTTGTGGCTGGAAACAGCAATGCAGCATGGATTTGCCTTGCAGCCGCTCTTGCATTCGGACTTGGTGCTATCAGTGCGGGCCTTGCAATCTCGAACGTCGGATCTGCAGCTATGGGCGCCATCTCGGAAAAGCCTGAAATCGCCAGCAACGCCCTGATCTTCATCGGTCTTGCTGAAGGTCTCGTCGTATTCGGCTTCATCACTGCCCTGATGATTCTCGGCAAGGTATGATTAATGGAGTATTTTGTCATCGCCGATGACGACACTGTACTCGGATTTTCCATCGTAGGGGTGATGGGCGAGGTCGCCCATACCAAGGAAGAAGCGTCCATGGCCTGGCAGAAGGCTTTGGAGCATAAGGAGTACGGGGTAATCATCATCACCGAGGATGTTGCGGATCTCATCCGTGAGACAGTAGATAGGTATCTCTTTTCCGAGACCTTTCCTCTCGTGGTTGAGATCCCATCCCGCGACGGACACTTCAAGCGTGACTTGAAGGAACTGGTTAATCAGGCCATAGGAGTGTCAATATGATTGAAAACAGCAATGCGCTTGTATCAGGAATCATAGATGATGCGGAGAAGAAAGCAAGCTCGATTATTGCCGAAGCAAAAAAAGAGGCTGCACAAATAGCCGAGCAGGCAAAAGATGAAGCCCGGATCAAAGTGGAGGCTGAACAGCGTTCCATAAATCTGAGGCTTACGCAGCTGCAGCTCAAGGAAGAGAGTGCCAAGCGCAGTGTTGACAGGCTTTCTGAAATACGGAAGCTCGATTCGGCTTTTACCGCTGTCATGGACGACGTCGGAAGAAAAATAGATGAAATGGCTGCAGACGGCGGGCTCAGGGATTATCTTGTTTCCTGGATTGCCGAGGCTGCGATAGGTCTTGACCGTAAGAAAGCGAAAGTTTCCTTTAGCCAGAAGGCTCCTGTGGACCGTACTATGCTGGATGAGGCGGAGGGGCTCGTGAAAAAGATCACGGGTGCTGAAGTTGTTTTGAGCTTGGATGATAAGAAAGTTGGAGAAATCGGTGTTATTGTCTCCAGCGAGGATTCGAAAGTGTCCTATAACAACCTTCTTTCCACGAGAATCAGAAGGTATGGTAAGGATATCAAGAAGATAATACAGGAAGAAAATGCAAAATAGGATAGTTGGCACAGTCAAAAGGGTCAATGGACCTGTTCTCACCGCTACCGGAATCACGGACGCCAAGATGATGGAGCTCGTGCATGTCAGCGAGATGCGTATCGTTGGTGAGATTGTCAAACTCAACGGAAATGAGGCTACGATCCAGGTTTATGAGGATGCCACCGGTATTGCCCCCGGGGATAATATCTATGGATCGGGCATGAGCTTGTCCGTGGAGCTTGGCCCCGGACTAATCGGCAATATTTATGATGGTATACAGAGACCGCTTGAGGAGATCAGAACCCTCAGCGGAGATTTTATCGCAAGGGGCATTTCCACAAATGCAGTCAGCCACGATAAGCTCTGGCATTTCAAGCCTCTTTTGAAAGAAGGGGATGCTGTGGAGGCTGGAACAATCATCGCTGCTGTCGAGGAGACGGACAGGGTGGTGCATAAGATCATGGTGCCTCCTTCATACAAAGGTTCCTGGACCCTTGTTTCCATTGCAGAAGAAGGGGATTATGATGTGGAAGAGGAAATTGCGATCATAACCGATGCAAAAGGATCTACTGCAAAACTGACTATGGTGCAGTATTGGCCGATCCGTGTTCCCCGTCCGGTAAAGGAGCGGCTTGATTTGTCAGTTCCTCTTATTACTGGATTGAGGGTCATTGATTCGCTTTTTCCTCTGGCAAAGGGTGGAACGGTTGCGATCCCTGGAGGATTTGGAACCGGCAAAACGATGACTCAGCACTCGATTGCACAGTGGTGTGATGCAGATATCATCGTATATATAGGCTGTGGAGAACGTGGAAACGAGATGACAGATGTTCTGCGGGAATTCCCGCATCTGGTCGATCCACGTACGGGACAGAGCCTCATGCACAGGACTATTTTGATTGCAAATACCTCCAATATGCCTGTTTCTGCACGTGAAGCGAGCATTTACACTGGAATAACCATGGCTGAGTATTACCGTGATATGGGATACAATGTCGCAATCATGGCCGACAGCACCTCACGTTGGGCTGAGGCTCTGAGGGAATTGAGCGGACGAATGGAGGAGATGCCTGCAGAGGAAGGGTTCCCTGCCTATCTTCCGACGCGAATCGCACAGTTCTATGAGAGGGCGGGGCACATGAGGAGCCTCAATGGAGAAGATGGATCTGTTTCCGTAATCGGAGCGGTGTCCCCTCCCGGTGGTGATTTCTCAGAACCTGTTACGCAGCATACGAAGAGGTTTGTACGTTGTTTCTGGGGGCTTGACAAGTCTCTTGCTTCCAGCCGCCATTATCCTGCAATCAGCTGGCTTGACAGCTACAGCGAGTATGTAGACGAGGTGAAATCCTGGTGGGGGAAGGAGTCCAACAACCTTTGGTTTGAGAACAGGCAGAGGATTATGGAGCTTCTGCAGAAAGAGGTCAGACTCAACCAGATTGTCAAACTTGTAGGCCCTGATGCTCTTCCTGACAGCCAGAATTTCATAATCGAGGTTTGTTCTCTCTTTAAGACAGCATTCCTGCAGCAGAACGCATTTGATGAGATAGATAGATATTGTGCTGTTGCAAAGCAGGTCAAGATGCTGGAGATCATCCTCCATTATTATGATTTGGGACAGCAGGCGATTTCCAAGGGAGTGCCAATGGTTAAAATACGCCGTCTTTCGGTTGTCAGCGAGATTGCCAGGATGAGATTCAATATCGCCAATGACGATCTTGACCAGATCGATAAGCTTTCACTCAAGCTGGATAGGGCGATGATGCAGTTAGGAAGCCTATATGATGAAAACTGAAGAAACATTGTTAAAGCAAGGTGATAAGAGCCTGCTTGCAGGAAGGGAATACCGGGGTGCAAGCAAGATAGACGGTCCGCTTGTATATATGAGGCATACGCATCCGGTTGGATATGGCGAACTGGTCGAAGTGAAGGGACCGGATGGCAGCATACGCAGCGGCCAGGTGCTTGATACGTCCGACGAGGCTGTATGCGTTCAGGTTTTTGAAGGTACCGACGGGCTTTCTCTGCCTCAGACAAGCATGCATTTCTTAGGAGAGCCTTTGACGCTCGGAGTAACGGAAAAGATGCTCGGCCGAGTCATGAACGGTCTTGGAAAACCGCGTGACGGCGCCCGTAATCCCGCATCCTATGATGAAAGGGATGTCAACGGCGTTCCTATCAATCCTACTGCACGTGAATATCCTAGGGATTTCATCCAGACAGGTATTTCTGTAATCGATGGGATGACCACGCTGATACAGGGACAGAAGCTTCCTATTTTCAGCGGTAACGGAATGGAGCATAATCAGCTTGCCTCCCAGATTGTACGTCAGGCCAAGGTGCGTGGCGGCAAGAGCGATTTTGCTATTGTTTTTGCCGCGATGGGCGTCAAATACGATGTGGCCAAGTACTTTATCGATTCCTTTGAGGAGACCGGGGTTCTTGATAATGTTGCACTTTTCCTGTCGCTTGCAGATGATCCTTCCATTGAAAGGACGATCACCCCGAAGACTGCGTTGACACTTGCTGAGCATCTTGCCTTTGACAAGGGCAAGCAGGTGCTCGTGATTATGACCGACATGACGAATTACTGCGAATCTCTGAGGGAGATATCCACTCTCCGCGGTGAAATACCGTCGAGAAAGGGATATCCAGGATATCTGTATTCAAACCTTGCCGAATTGTATGAGCGCAGCGGAAAAATCAGCGGAAAGAGCGGAAGCATCACACAGCTGCCGATCCTTACTATGCCTAACGATGATATATCCCATCCTATTCCTGATCTTACCGGGTATATCACAGAAGGCCAGATTGTCTTCGATCGTGAAATGCATGGCCGTGGTATTTATCCGCCGATAAATTGCCTGCCCTCTCTTTCCAGACTCATGAAGGACGGAATCGGCGAGGGGATGACCAGAGATGACCATCCACATCTTTCGAACCAGCTCTTTGCCTCCTATTCACATGTGAAGGACGTTCGTAATCTTGCTTCGGTCATCGGAGAGGAGGAGCTCACCGAGGTGGATCATCATTATTTGGAGTTCGGAGAGTTCTTCGAAAAGAAGTTTGTATCTCAAAGATATGATGAGGACCGTTCCATCGAGGAAACTCTCGATTTGGGATGGGAAGCGCTTTCAATCCTTCCCGCAGAAGAGCTTCAGCGTCTTACTGAGGAAGAGATCAGCGCACATTATAAGGGTTGATTTATGGATACAAGTCTTGCACCGACAAGAAGCAATTTGATGAAACTCAAGGATGAGCTGGCTTTTTCCCGCCTGGGGTATGATCTGCTCGATCAGAAAAGAAGCATCTTGGTCAGCGAGCTGTTGACGCTTGTGGACCAGGCTGTAGATTATCAGAACCGGGTTGAGAAGTCTCTTCAGGAAGCCGAACAGACTTTGCAGGATGCGATAATGCATATGGGAAGGCTGAAAATCGGTAATCTTGCAGGAGCGGTCAATATCACGAGCAGCATCAATCTCGGTAGCAGGAAGGTCATGGGGGTGAGCCTGCCGAAAGTCGAAACGGCATTTTCTGGAGAAGGTCCTTTTTTTTCTCCAGAAGGAACAAGCATGCTCAGCGAGTTGGCGCTTAATCGCTATCGCCAGGCTCTTGAGCTCATGGGACGGATGGCGGAATTGAAGGTTTCCATCATGCGGTTGGCAAAAGAGGTGAAAAAAACCATACGAAAGGTCAATGCGCTTGAAAAACTCGTCATCCCTGATAAGGAGGAAACCTGCAAATATCTGCTCGGGAGGATAGAAGAGCAGGAAAGGGAGTCTTTCATTCTGTTGAAAGTTGTTAAGGACAGGATGGGAGATAACAACGTGGAAAATAAAAAGGAGAGTGTTAATGAGTAGTGCACCTTTTACTGATATTCTGGTGTACCTTGACGGTTCGGAAGGATCGATGAGTGCCTTGATGTATTCGATCCTGCTTGCAAAAAGCACATCAAGCCGGCTTCACGCGCTTTACGTAGTAAATACGAAGGCTTTAGGAGATCTTGTCAGCAGCCATATCTTTGTCGATGTAGAAAAGAGCGAGTACCTTTCTGAAATCAAGAAGGATGCTAAAAGGCATTTGAGGCATGCTGAAAAGCTGGCTGCACAGAAAGGGGTGCAGATCAACGTGGCGGAGCTGGAAGGTGCTCCTCATGGCGAGGTGATGAAATATATCAAGGAAAACCATATAGACCTTTTGCTCCTTGGCAGCATCAATGTCATAAGAAGCCGCAGGGAAGAGCTTGCGAGTGAGAATGACAGGATGCTGCGTACCAGTCCTTGTCCGGTTCTTGTCGTCAAGGATGATGAAAGCATCTGGTCGATGTTTGAGGAGGATTTCTAATGGGCTTGATTGAATCATTGAAAAAAGAATACTGCTTTTGCCCCGTAAAAGGGGATGATAAGCAGGAGGTACTGTCGAATCTCATTAAGGATTTCTCCATAGCTGCAAAATTTGATGAAGCTAAGGAAATGGAAATCCTTAATGCCGTACTCAAACGCGAGGCTTTAGGTTCTACCGGCTTGGAAGAGGGAGTTGCGATACCTCATGCAAAACTTTCGTTTATAGATAAGAGCATTGTTGCGGTGGGCCTTGGCGAAAAGGCCATCGATTATGGCTCCTCTGACGGAAAAGCCACAAATCTTTACTTCCTTGTTTTAGGAAGCGATGAGAATCCCAGCGAGCATATACAGGTTCTGGCACAAATAGCAAAGCTTGCAAAGAATCAGTCGGTGCTCCGCCTTTTGAAAGCAGCAAAAAGCGGCTCCGACTTATCTGATGTGTTTTTTTAATATCCGAGGTTTTCAAGGACAAAAAGGATTGTGATCCTATTTTTCTGACGTTGTCTCGACATTATGAGGGTTGACGAGCATATCGTCTCCTTGCATCTGAAGGAACACATCAGATTGTCCTTGTCCGTTTCCGTTTTGCCGCAGTGTCCGGATGATGCGCAATAAGTGTCGATTCCAAGTCTTTTTGCGTTTAACGGTGCTGCGGTTTTTTCAACTCTTATGACAGCTTCTGCAAGGTTGTTCACAAGCTTGTTCTTTCCAACTACCAAAAATACCTTTTCCGGACCGTATGTGACAGCAGCTACGCGGTTTCCTGTTCCGTCTACGAGATATACTTCACCATGCCGTGTGATCGCATTAGCACTTGAAAAATAATAATCGGTACAAAAGGATTTATGATATATTTCCTTAACATCCACGTTTTCGGCATATCTATCATAAAATACGTAATCTCCGTTTCTAAGAAGGGAAAGGATTCCGCATTCATCCAGGCTCACAGATCCGCCTACTGCACATTTAGCGCCCTTTTCAATGTTGTCTTTCAAGTATGCAATAACATCTTTTTTGCTTTCCAGAACAACAAAATTGAAGTTGTTGTTTTCAAATATTCTTTTCAGATCGTCAAATTTTTCCATGCTTTTTATTATACAATATTGAATTAAATAAAACATCTAAAAAAAATGGTTTAAAAAGCGAAAAAAAGTAAAAAAGATAATTGACACAGGACGTGGTTTTGGGCTAGATTGTTGTAGCGCCGCAAGAAGGCGCAAAGGTTTTTTAAATCAGGAAGCGAAGGGAAAGAGAGAATGGAAGGAAGCTTGAGGGCTTCCTGTCAATTCACGAACAACAAAGGGTAGATTGAAAAGATTTAGCCAAGGTTCGGCGAGGAAAAGGCAGGACACTTGAAGTTGAAAGTATCCGCGGCTACGGCCGCGGGATTCGATAACGGCGAGTTTGATCCTGGCTCAGAACGAACGCTGGCGGCGCGTTTTAAGCATGCAAGACGAGCGAATGGCCTGCTTCGGCAG
>CASGDQ010000056.1 GCA_949300325.1 uncultured Spirochaetales bacterium | reverse complement strand
TGGTGGCCGGGGAAATGCTCGGCGCAAAACTTCTCGCCCAATGCCTGCGCCCGGTCTACGGTCAAGCCGTTGTCCGGGCCGTCCCGTGGGTCAAAGCTGATGATATAGTGGTGGCTTTTCACATCTTCCCGCCGTTGGTTTTTCTCATAGTGGAGATTTGCCCGCATACAGGCAACGGCAAAATCTTCCCCGCCACAGTTCAGCGTGGACAGCCGGTAGTCCTCGCGGGGGATAAGCCTGCCGGTTTCATCAAGGACGGGCTTCATGGTAAACTCGTCATGCTCAAACAGCAGGTATTGTTCGGCGGCTCCGTAGTCGGCGTTTTTAGAGTTGATATGCTTGAGTGTTGCCAACCGCGTCACCTACTTTCTGTAAGACTTCATACTTGAGGGCGGCAAGGTCGGCTATGGCGGCGCGTACCTCGCCGGACAGCGCATTGTAGGGCGCGCCGTACTCGTTCAGATACCGGGCAATCTGGTTGAGGTTGCCGCCGATCCTGCCGTACTCGGCTGTGAGCTTCCCGACAGCGGAAAGCAGCTCGTCATTGACCGCCGACACATGGATAACGGGGCGTATGGCGGTGCGCCGTATCGCCTGCCGGAGAAATTCGGACTGGCTGACACCATAGGGCGCAAGCCGCGCCGTGAAGTCGGCGTATTCTTCTTCGGACAGTCGGGTTTTCACAACGCGGCTGCGGTGGGGTGTGTTGTATTTCTTTCGCATGGTCGTGACCTCCTTTCTTGCCGCATGAGCGCGGCGGGGATAAGCGGCGCAAGCCGCAAAGCAGGGTTTGGGGAAGGCACTCCCCAACAAGTTTCCCGCGAGGGGCAAAACCGCAGAATTGCGGATTTTGGCACCGTGGTAGAAACTTGCTCTGTAACTGCCGCAGACTGCCCCTGTCTGGTTTTCCCGTACATAGAACGGACAGGACAGGGCTTGCGGCTCGCTGTGGGCGGTCTTTTTTCCTTTCCGCTAAAGATACATTTCAAAGGCCGCCAGCTACCCGCTGGACGGGGATTTTTCAAAATTTCTTTTGCTTCTGTAATCCGGGAAAAGGAATTTTGGCAACCGGCGGAGCAGAGAATTTTTCCTTTCACTCCCTACAACACCGCGTTTTGAAATTTGCCAAACGGAGCAGGGAATTTTTTTCGGCTTCACCTACCTACTACGTGTGATTTGCGATTTTGCCAAATGGACAACAAAAAAAAGCAGCAAATCTTTTTCAGACTTACTGCTTTCGCTGGCCGCGCCGGTAGGCGGCTGGTATTTAGTTTTGAAAGTTTGGGGGCAAGTTTACCCTACAACGGAAAGCCAACTGATAGCTTAAATTTTTTTGCTTGCAAATTTACTTGTTATCCCTGTTTCTGTTTTGTAAAATCCCAAAATGAGAAAAATAATTCCAACGATTACTCCTACAAATACAACAGATTGTGCGGGAATATTAAGCAAAAATAAGGCTATACACAAAATGATTTCTACCAAACCTAAAGTTTTACCAGTACCAATAAAAATATTAGGTGCTATGCTTTGCGCATAATCCCAATGCTCTTGTGATTTCCGTGAGGTAGGCGTATTGTAGCCATTACCTGATGTCATATCTTTTACCGGGTGCTTCTTTAAGATATATCCTACAAAAATCATTACAAAAGGTATGATGAAATTCAGGACAAGCAATCCATACATAAAAACATCTCCTTAGATACTGATTGTCGTTGCTCTTATTATACTACGGGCAGTCCCGTTTTGGAATAGATAAATTGTAAACTTGCTGGGTGGTACTGCTAATGACAAATGGTATTCAGTTTTTCATCTTATCGGTCAAAGCGAAATTTGAACAGGGCAGAAATTAGCTTCTGCTTCACATATTCCTCAACCTCGGCGTTGACTTTCCCGTGTACTTTGGAACAGTAGCGGATATATCCGGCGTAGTGGGAAAGAACGGTGTCGATTGCGTCCGGGTCGCCCTCATGCGCCTTGACGATTGTTTCATAGGGGAGAAGTTTACTCATAGCGTTTTCCCTCCATAAGCCGCCGGAGCTGCTTCAAGGCAATCTGGATATGCCGCCCCGCTGTGCTGCGCGTCCGTCCGATATGTACGCCGATCGCGCGCTGCGGCTGGCGCAGGAAATAGTAACGGAAAATTTCTTCCTGTGTCTGCTCCGGCAAAAGGGCAAGGGCGGCGGCAAGTTCCGCATGGTACAGAACGGCAGTCTGGCCGCAGGCTGTAAAAAGATATTCTTCAAGTTGTTCCGGCTCGGCAAGCTGGACAAACTTCTCATTCATCAGATAGTCAAGGGAAATTTCCCGTTCCCACCTCCGGCGCAGCTTCAAAATTATATCTATGGCGGCGTGACGAATGACAACCTTGCAAAAGGCGTTAAAGGTGTACTGGATATGCACTTTGTAGGCCTCATCTTCGGTCATGGAAATTCCCCCTCTCTGATAATAATGCGGGGCGGCAGCACTCCTTGCTGTCGCCCCTTGATTGCCTACCAGCAAAGGCGGGCGGGGCTGTCAACGGCGGCGCGTATGCGCCGTTCATCTTGACCGTTGACTGGCTCGACTGGCTTTGCTATTTCAACTTATGACTTAATCCTCAACGGTAAAAATATCCTCGATTGAAACATTGAATACTTTTGCTATATTCCACGCTAATACCAGTGATGGATTATATCTGCCTTTTTCTAAATTCCCTATGGTTTCTCTGCGAACGCCCACTAACTTTGCCAAATCTTCCTGCTTCATATCATACTTGGCTCGATACTCCTTAATTCTATTCTTTATCATTCTCCAGCCCCCATTTTTCTTTAAAGCCGTAGTAAGCAGTAGATAAAGCATAGATTGCGACGGATACCGCCCAACCAGAAGCAAGACCTGTTATCAGTGCTTCTTTTTCTTCCTTTAGCCCAGCAAAGAAACAAACAAAAGAAACGAGTGCCACGGAAATCATTCCGCAGTAAAATGCGCGTGAAGCCGACTTATTCATGTATTCCTCCAACATTTCATCTGATTTGATGAAGAAATATTCAAAATCAACTGCAAAGGCAAAGAAGGCAAGAAAAGACTTCGCTTCTGTAAAAATACCAATAAACCCTAATAGAGAGAGCAAGCCCATAAGCCCATATAAATAGCGTTTTGATTTCATAAACCTATCCTCCTGTTATGTGGTATATTTCACTCTTTATGATATAAATATACCACAAACATTGACGATAGTCAAGTCACTTCATATCAGCGCATAAATTATTTTTACGGAATAGCAGACTGCTGTCTATCAAATTCTTGGGTGTGTTACTTTATGGCACATGAGCATTCCGACAAGAGTTGCATCGAGCTTGTTTTTCATTTCCTCTGCATTCATGATTGCGGAGGAGAAGGTGTCTTCTCCTATCAATACATATACCGCAATATCATTTTGTTCCTTCAGCTTTGCAAGACCTTCCACCAAAGGAGAGATGATGCGGCTGTCTCCTCCTTTGTTGTATCTGAGATCTATCACAATGCTTTTGTATCCGTTTTCTGAAATCAGATCCAAAACCTGATTGCAAAAAGAAAGGAACGGAAAGTTCTCCATTTGCATGCAGGCATGGTAATTTATCAGGATCGCAGAAGGATCATCAAGGAACATTGCACTGTAAGCAGAGGAAGGGTTGAGGGTGGGCGGTATCGCCCTCTGGAGGTATGAGAATTCCAGCTCAGCCGCATCCGTATATGGCAAAGGGTGGATATCTGTTTTTTCCATATCTTCCGTTTCTATTGTGATGATATCCTCGTTCTGCAAGATGCCAAGGTGTTCGTAAAACTGATATATCCTCATATGGTTGCCATAAAGGCTTTTTGCAAGATAAACGTCATTGTCGTTAGGTATCGCCATTCGCGCAGCATCAAGAATCTCTTCAAATGCATATCCGTTTACAGAGACAACCTTCTTACCGATGAGGTCCTCATATCCGTCGGATGCCATGACTATGTATAGCTCATCTTCAAACCTATCAAATCCTATGGGAAGGATTTTAAGATCTGAAACCATCTTCTCATCCATTCCCACCTGCGTATGGCTGTCATGGGGTATGGCTGCAATCTCGCAGAGCGAATAATAAAAGGATGCTGGAGACTCATCCTCTGATTGCCTGATGTTCCTATTCAGAATCTGTTCAGCTTCTTCCTTTTTTATGGTGTTGTTAAAATCGGGATGGTTTTCCTCTAGAAAATCATATAGGAAGATGATGTCTTTTCCAAATGGGGAAGCCTCCGCCTCCCCATTATCGTTTCTGATGGTATCGCAGGATGTCAAGAAAAGGATTGCTGATAAGAGCAATATAAGCTTTTTCATAAAACAGGATTATAACATGATCATCCAGATGCCGGAATATTGGAAAACATGGTATTTCTCCAGCAATATTCGGCCTCTTTCGAGGCCTGCTGTTTTATTTTGCAAGTTCGTATATTGCTCTCATATCCTCTCTTTCAAGGATTTTGAATGCGCCCAGCGTGCGTTTGCCGTAGAATGTGGCCTTATCCAGGAGCTCCTCCATCTGACTGTCGGAGAGGATTATATCGGCATCTGCCAGGCTTGTGGGCATATTAAGCTTTTTGAAATAGGCGATGAATTCCTCGATCGTTTTCTCCGCGCCCTTTTCTCCTTCTTCTTTTATGCCGAAAACAAGACGTCCGAGTTTTGCAAATCTTTCGGGATTTGTCTTATAAACATATTTGGACCAGGCTGGGAAGATTATCGCCAGTCCTGCGCCGTGAGCGATATCGAACATTCCCGAAAGCTCGTGTTCCAGCTGATGGCAGGCCCAGTCGCCTCTTTGGTCGTTGCCAAGCGCCATAAGACCGTTGTGCGATAAGGAAGAAGCCCACATGAGGCTTGCATGCGCTTCATAGCTGTTCCTGTCCTTGAGGCATTCCAGTCCCTTTTCCTTGACATTTTTTATAAGAGCAGCGGCAAGATCGTCGGTAATGTCTATTCCGTTTCCCGAATGGAACCAGCGTTCGATGGTGTGCATCATGATGTCTACTGTACCGACTTCTATCTGATAGTCGGGCAGGGTATAGGTGAGGCATGGATCCAAAAGGGCGAAGGCAGGGCGGCAGACATTGCTGTTGCAGCCTCTTTTGAGCCATCCGTCCTCGTCGTTTGTGATGACAGAGCTGTCGCTCATCTCGCTTCCTGTTGCGCTGAGGGTCAATATGACGCCGACTTTCACCGTATCTTGAGGAACTCTTTTGCCGCAGTAGAAATCCCATACGTCTCCGGAATTGGAAAGGCCGTATCCGATTGCCTTTGCACTATCGATGACCGAGCCGCCACCGACTGCCAGGATATAGTCCACATTCTCCTTTTTTCCAATTTCGATGGCCTTGCGCACCAAGGAAAGTCTTGGATTTGGCTTTACACCACCGAGCTCGACGAAGGCTATGCCCTTGTTTTTGAGAAGTTCTCTGACTTTTGATAGGAGTCCGGATTTTTCCGCACTCGATCCGCCATAGTGGATCAGAACCTTTGCAGCCCCGTCTGCAGCGAGTTCATCCGCAACTTTCATCTCTGCACCCTCTCCAAAGGTGACCCTGGTAGGCGCATAATACTGGCTAAGCATCATTTTCCTCCTTGATAACGGCTTTGCTTGTCCTGCCGTTGACTTTAATTATCAGATCCTTTTTGCTCCTTACGTGCAAAAAGTGTTTTGTTTCTCTTACCTTATCCATTTCTTCGAGCTTTTTGAAATCCACATCCCCGTCGCCGTGCAGCGGATTTACGGTCAAGTAGATGCAGCCAAGGCTAGTCATGTTTTGGAAGAAATGGGTTCCCTGGCTTGGTTCCACATCAAGCTCCTTCAAGCCTGTTTCAACAATCACATGGGCCTTTGATATGTCGGACCATGTGCAGGGGATGCCTAGCCAGCGGTCGGAGGATCCGAGTCTTCCGCAGGCGATGAGCACATAGCAGCTTTCCATGCTGCTGTTGAGCTCGCTCAGCTCAGAGGCCATCTCTACCATTTCCGAGGCTTTGAAGGCATCTTTCTTTATTGTGATTATATCCCGGATGTCCTCGATGATGCCGTTGCCCATCACTTTCTCTGCGTAGATGAGCGCTTCCTTTCTATCCTCTGCTTCTATTACGATATCCGATTCCGTCACCTGTCCGCTTATGGGCCTGATCTGCAATATGGAAAAATCGGGCTTTTCCCTTTCTGTATTGACGGCAAACTCGATCTCGACAGGTTCGGCCATGCTTCTTGTCCCCATCTTCAATATCTGGTCCACGATTTTTGCCAGCGGAAGGGTATCGTATTTCAATATTCCGTTGAAGGTGAGCATGTTTACGCCGCTCTTGTCGATTCTCTCGCTGATCATCCCGGTTCTCATATCCAGGCTGGAGAATATCCCTTTCATGCTCTTAGGCCAGCAGGATGCCGTGGATATCGGCAGCTTTTCAAGGTTATCGCTATCTTCCAGCGGCCTGAACGGTTTTTCAAGATTGAGGGCATAAAAAGTATCCTGGCTGCTGGATTCGCTTCCTGTCAATGCCTGGTTCGGCCTTTTGGGCTTTGCCGGACAGAAGCGGAAGCTGGTTCCTTCGTCGACTACGGTTTTCCCGAACCCGAATGAAAGCATTCCGATGCCGTCCTCCTGGCTTTGCCCGGGGGCGGGGTAGTAGTTGAGGCTTCGTGCGACTCCTGATATGTTCGGATACCAGTAATTGTCATGAGCGCTGCCTGTCACCTGCTGGATGATCACGGCCATCTTCTCATCTTCCAGGGTATGGTCGGTATTCTTCAGGTATTCTTTCGCACATCGGAAATATGTGCTTGCCCAGACGGTGCGGATTGCATCCTTCAATTCCTCATAGCGCCTGAAATCATCCCCTTGGTTTGGAATCATGCAGGTCTGGTATACTCCTGCAAACGGCTGGAAATGCGAATCTTCAAGCAGGGATGAGGAGCGTACGGAGATCGGGACCTTGATGACCTGGATTATCTGAGCCAGGGAATCTTCCAGGCATTTAGGTATGGGCTTTGACAAAAACAGCTTCAGTATCTCCTCATCGCTTCTATCGACGAAGTATAAGGTCTGCAGCCCGTTCTCGCTCATGAAGATATCGAATATTTCAGTAGTTATCACCACTGTCCTCGGAGTGGAGAGGTAGAGCTCAGGATATTCCTTCCTGATTCCCATGGCATGCATTTCCATCGCAAGGAAAGCCAGGCCTCGTCCTTTTCCTCCCATGCTGCCCTTTCCGATTCTTGAAAAATGCAGGGTCTCGTCGTAGTGTGCGGATGAGAATTCCGCAATTACGCCCCTTGTCCGGTCCGACCGGTATTCCTTGATGGTGTCATAGAGAAGTTTTCTCACATCTTCCGGATCGTCATGATCGCCAAGGTTTATGGGCTTGATCATCGAAGCGAGCTGATATAGGGACTGGGCCCTCAGCCATCTTGAGAAATCGTTCTTTTTCGAGTGGTATATGAAGGATTCGATGGGTATGGTTTTGATCATGCTCTGAAGCTCCTTCATGGTTTCGGCCTTTCCGATTTCCCTTCCTGTCGATGGATTTATGAATATGAAAGGGCCGAAATTATAATGGTTCAGGAAGTAGGTTTCCAAATCCTGAAGCAATGTTGATGAGAGCTTCCAAATAAAATCAGCGCCGAGGGCCAATGCATCATCCTTGTTCTTAAGCTCTCTGGATTGTATTAGAACAGGAATTTCCGGATCCACAGCCTTGATGTTCCTGCAAAGCTCCAGCCCTGCCATTTCCCTTTTTCCGTTTTCTATGGGAAAGGATACGTCGGATATGACTCCTAGCACGTTCTCTTTGTATTTTGTGAACAGATCCCACGCTTCATTGTAGTTTCTTGCCAGCACGATCTTCGGCCGTCCTCTCATCCTGAGCGTTTTTCCCCATTCGTTCAGAGCTTCCAGAATGCTGATCCTGTTCTGATGGATCAGGCATGTGTACATTTGAGGCAGATAGGATGAGATGAATCTGACCGAATCCTCCACGAGGATTATCACCTGCACATCCGCCTCGTCGGTATCATGATCTATGTTGATCCTGTCTTCGATCAGCTTGATCATGGCTAAAAACAGGGAAGCGTTCCCTTGCCAATAGAATAGGTAATCTATGTATGGGCAGTTCTCGCCCTTCAAGGCCTTTGCCTTCCTATGGTCGGGGGAGGGGGAGAGCGCGATTACCGGCATGCCAGGGCATATTTTCTTTATATTCTCCGCAAGCAGCTCAACTCTTCCTGTCTGCAGATCCAGCATGGTTATCACCAGATCAAAATTCAGGGTCGAAAGCAGTTTGAGAGCCTCCTGCTCATCATTTGTATGTGTGATCTTCGGCGGGTTTGACAGCCCTAGAGCCGTATATTCCAAATAAAGCTCCTCTTCAACCCTTCCATCCTCCTCGAGCATGAAGCGGTCGTAATCGGAACATATGAGCAGTACATTGTAGATATGCTTAAGCATCAGGTTGCTGAAAGGCAGCCAGGTTTGGTCAAGTAGATACATAACCTTGATTTTAGCAGGAAGAAGGGCTGTTGACAAATGAATGGACATAGAAGGTGAACTTTTTGGAATTTCGGCATATTACTAATTTTTGACAAGAAAAAATTACATAAACCAAAAAAATCTTATAAAAGATTGCGTTAACAAATATTTCTTGACGGTTTTATTATTCAGACTTAATCTGAATCTGCGGGAGGATGTATGTATAATCTCGATAGTTTCATGAAGGACCTCGAAAGGAGGAATCCTTGTGAGCCGGAATTCCTGCAGGCGGTGCGTGAAGTCGTCGAATCCGTCCTGGACGTCGTAAATGAAAATCCCCTATATCTTAAAAATAGGATTCTCGAGAGGATAACAGAACCGGACAGGGTTTTTTCCTTCAAGGTTGAGTGGGAGGATGATGAAGGAAACATCCAGGTCAACAGAGGCTACAGGGTGCAGTTCAACAATGCCCTCGGCCCATATAAGGGCGGGCTCCGCTTCCATTCCTCTGTCACTTTGGGCTCCCTAAAATTCCTTGGATTCGAGCAGACCTTCAAGAACAGCCTAACCACTCTTCCAATGGGAGGAGGAAAAGGAGGTTCTGATTTCTCTCCAAAGGGAAAAAGCGATGCTGAGATCCTCCGTTTCTGCAGATCCTTCATGACGGAATTGCAGAAATATATCGGTCCTGATACAGATGTTCCTGCGGGAGATATCGGGGTAGGATCAAGGGAGATAGGATTCCTTTACGGGCAGTACAAGAGGCTCAGAAGCGAAAATACCGGAGTGCTTACAGGCAAGGGCCTTGATTATGGCGGATCTCTGATTCGTCCGGAGGCCACGGGCTATGGTACGATGTATTTCGCCTCCGAGATGCTCAAGGCCCATAACGACAGCATGGAAAATAAACGCATAGCGGTCTCGGGCTTTGGAAACGTTGCCTGGGGAGCGGTCATGAAGGCCACTCAGCTTGGCGCGAAGGTCGTCACGATAAGCGGACCGGATGGATATATAATCGATGAGCAAGGGATCAACACGCCTGAGAAATGGGCATGCATGCTGCAATTGAGAGCAAGCAATAATGATGTTGTCGAGCCCTATGCAAAGAGGTTCAATGCTAAATTTGTTCCAGGACGCAAACCTTGGGAAGTCCCTGTGGATATGGCTTTCCCGTGTGCAATCCAGAACGAGCTTGGCCTGGAAGATGCTGAAATGCTGCATAAGAACGGCGTGAAATATGTTGTCGAGACCTCCAACATGGGAGCAAAGCGGGAAGCGATGGAATACTTTATCGAGCATAGGATACCATTCGTGCCCGGCAAGGCTGCAAACGCAGGAGGGGTTGCCGTTTCAGGCCTGGAGATGAGCCAGAATGCGATGCACCTGAGATGGACTGAAGCGGAGGTGGATGAAAAACTCAAGCAGATAATGCATTCCATACACTCGGCATGTCTTGCAGAGGGAATGGAAGAGGATGGATATGTGAACTACGTCAAGGGGGCTAATATCGCAGGCTTTAAAAAGGTCGCGGATGCGATGTGCCAGCTTGGATATTGAGTAAAGCGAGGTCGGAAATGTCTGCTTCCGGCCTCTTTTTTTGCCTGAATAAGAACCGGTTCGGGAAATTCTTCTGTAAAAAACGAAAAAAATGCATTATGCATGTAATTATTTATTTAATAGTTTATTCTGCCTTTTTTCCTTTAAAAAAAGCTTTAGAAAAGAAGAGATATGTCATATGTTACATTAAATATTTATTTTTAACGCTTTTCATTTGCTACGAAAATAATTAACTCTTTAATTTTCTTCATTTCCAGGAAATTGTTTAAATATTTCAAACAATGTTTATACCCACCCTTATCCTCCCTTTTCGAAAGTGCTCCAGACCTGCTGTACCATACCTATGTTTTTTCCTGTAATTCCTTGCTTTTTAAAGGATAGGGACGATTTAAAAGTTGAATTAGTATTAAAGTTGGGTTAATATTCAAAAAAGAAATACGGCTTTGGTAAAAAGTTAAGGGGAGGGCATTGATGTATCGAACGGTCAGAGAAGTCGCCGAAGAATTCAATGTATCGGTAGCATCCATTTCTGCAAAGTTGAAAAAGAAGGGATTGAAGAAAACCGCAGGACTCTACAGAATCGATGATGAGACATATGAATGGCTGAAATCAAGGAAAGGCAAAGTAGGAAGGCCTTGGAATACGGACATTTATAATTCAAAATGATTTCCGGACTGCGGGCCTTGCGTCAGCCGGAAGGATTGCTTCAGGATTTACTTTCAATGAAAAACGGGGATGTTTGATGCATCCCCGATATTTTTCACCACTATAGCTTTATAAAAGTTAAGATCACTTGAGGTATTTATCCATCCACTTGGTTATTTCCTCCAGCCTCTTGATCCTGTTCAAAGGCTTTCCTGAACGGCTCAGCTCATGGTTTTCTCCATGAAATAGTATGAGCTTTGAGGGGATGCGTTTTTCCTTCAGCACTGCAAAAAGCTGGTATGCCTGTTCGACAGGGCATCTGTAATCCTCATCGGAGTGCAAAATCAGAGTAGGTGTCTTTCCATTTTTTATGATTCCAGGAAGCGGACTTTGTTCAAGCAGAGGGGCAAAGTCGCTTTTCAACAAGGCTGCTTTGCATTCGTCATCGACAAAGAAGGATCCGATATCGCTGGTTCCCCACATGCTCATCCAATTGGAGATGCTTCTCTGGGTTGCTATCGCTTTGAACCTGTCTGTATGTCCAAGAATCCAATTGCTCATGAATCCGCCATATGAACCGCCGGTTGCTCCAAGCCTGGAGCTGTCTATGGAGGGATATTTTTCTAGGGCCGCATCAACAAAAGCCATGATATCGGAAAAATCGATTGTTCCGTATTTCCCCCTGATATCAGCAAAATCGTCTCCTCTGCCATCGGAGCCTCTGGGGTTTGTGAACATTACGAAATATCCATGTGCAGCCCAGTACTGCATCTCATGGAAATATGTCTCCCCGTATACCGTTTTCGGTCCGCCGTGGATATCCAGGATTGCGGGGTAGGTCTTTTCCTCCTCGTATCCGACAGGTTTCATGACCCATCCATAAAGCGTGATCCCATCATTCTCAAATGTAATAGGCTCGCATTGCGATACTGTTTTTTCTGCAAAGAACGGAATGTTGATTCCAGATGCTCGCTCACCATCGAAATAGATTTCCTGCAGCAGGCCGTCCCTCATCTCGACAGAGGCGATGTGTCCATCCTTTAATGCAAAGGAATCCACAGACCCTTGTCTGAGCGGAGGAATGAAGATTTTTCCATCCTTGTCGATGGAGCAGATGGAGCTGTGGTTAAGAAGGGTGGTGGTGAAGAAATACCTATCCTCATATACTGCATCCGTATTCCCGCCTCCAAGCCTGCAGTCGGATCCTACCGAGGATCTTACTGCTTCTCCCCATCTGCGGAAAAGGACCATATTCCCGTTCTCAATCTTATAGAAATCCGGATTCTGGTTAAGCCCATGGGCCTTCATGTCTGTGGCCGCAGCCAGTATGAAGGAGTCAAGATAAACGGCTCTTTCGATCTGCCAGCCGTTTTTAAGCATTATTGCGCTTACCTTTTTGCTGGGTATGTCTATTTCATATACGTAGTCGGAAAAAACGACATGGTCCTTCCACCTTGCACCGGTAATCAGTATCTTGGTCCTGTCTTCTGAGAGGAAATAGGAGCTGACCTTGAATGATCTGGGGGAGATGGGAGAAAACACGTTCTGCCTTATATCATACAATGCAAGGCGGGCTGTTTCCCTGCTGATGAATCCGCCTCCGTTCTCGCAAAATGGATAGGCCTCAAGCTCATGCCATCCGCACTCTCCTGTCTTGAAGTTGTCGATATAATGCACGAGAAGGGTGTTCTCATCGATCAATTGGAAATTCTTCACCTTTTGCTTCAAGGAAAAAACCTTTTCAGCTTCCCCCGGACCTAGATCGATTCTAAAGAAGTCCGTATCCTGTTTTTTGTCTTTTTCCTTTTCTCTTGAAGAGGTGAACAGTATCTCGTCTCCAAAAGAAGTGAATGCTGAAACTTTTTTGCATGCTGTAAGTCTTTTTATGCTTCCGTCCTTCTTCATCAGCATCAGGTCGCTGCTGTAGCAATTATTTTTTTCGTCTGCGGTCTTGGAAATGAAAACGACATCCTCTTTGACAAAACATGGGGAAGATAGGAAATGGTAAGAAAGAAAGTCTTTGAGTTTAACTGTATCCATGGAGTCTCCTGTTTCAAAAATGGTATGTCCTATGGATGGGAAAAACAAGGAAAATCAGACTATGGCGCTTATTTCTTTTCTTTTTTGGAAGCTTCTTGTCAAGATCCTTTATATCTCTTTGAGAATATCCGGGTTCTCTGGCAGTCTTGTCATGGAAAAACAGCACTTCCTTTGAAATTGCATGCAGGCTGTCCTGTTGAGTGGCATCTTTCCAAAAATACCGTATATAAGGCCTAGTTACTTTTGCTCCGGTTTTTCAACAAGCCCTCTTGATACTTATTTGCAATCTTCGAGCATGGAGACAATTTCAGGCCCGAAATGTCCGGCTGCCTTTATAGCTAAGAAAAGCTTATCCAGCGATTCCTCCTTGCATGAACCCTATCCATTGCTTATGATGCCGACATAATGTTGGATCATAAACAATCAGGTATTAAACAAACGTCGTGTATTATGCAGCGCCGGTGTTTGATGCCGGATACGGCACATGGCAATATGTTTTTTTGATGAAGGCAGGAGCGGATATGGACGAGAGCAGAAGGGTAAGGCTTACAAAGAAAATGATAAAGGAGGCGCTTATTGCGTTGATGGGTGAAAAAGAATCCGCCAGGATAACCGTAAAAGAGCTCTGCGAGAAAGCAGATGTGAACAGGTCTACTTTCTATGCATATTACAGGGATACGGCAGCTGTTATAAAAGAGATCGAGGAGGATATCCTGATGCAGCTTCCCGATCTCGGCTCTGCCGACACTGAGGAATTCAATTTTAAGATTTTCTCTCTGTTTGAGTACATAAGGGTAAACAGCAGGGTATTTTATGTCATGATGTTCAACAGCAGCAGTTCCCAGTTCTGTAAAAAACTCATGGATGCGATCCTGCAGAAATATGAGGGTCTTACGACGATAAAGGATGAAAGGGTATCCAGGATGAGCTATATTTTCTGCGTTAACGGGATTGCTGGTCTTGTGAAGGATTGGATTGAAAGCGGATTCTGCCTCGATACAGTGAATTTTACCAAAATAGCAATGGGGTTGGCTTTGCGTTCGATAAGCCTTGAAACAGAGTTTCATTTTTAAGGTTTCAGCATAAAAACTTGTTGTAAAGAGTTGGAACTTGTTTTATTCTGAATAATGACATCAACGTGGCTTTTTGTGCCATGACAAATCATATTATTGGAGCGTAACTAAAAATGGCAGACAAAAAAATGGTTACAATCGACGGAAACACCGCTGCGGCGCATATAGCATATGCTTTCAGCGACGTTGCCGCCATCTACCCGATCACTCCGTCCTCCCCGATGGGCGAGTATGCGGAGCAGTGGTCCTCGACCGGACGTGAGAACCTCTGGGGAAAGAAGGTCGACATCATGGAGATGCAGTCCGAGGCAGGTGCGGCAGGTGCGGTACATGGTGCTCTTGCAGCCGGTGCTCTCACAACGACATTCACCGCTTCCCAGGGTCTTTTGCTCATGATCCCGAACATGTATAAGATCGCAGGAGAGATGATCCCGACGGTTTTCCATGTTTCTGCAAGAAGCCTTGCAGCACAGTCCCTTTCAATTTTCGGAGACCACTCCGACGTCATGGCATGTAGGAATACCGGTTTTGCAATGACCTGTGCATCCAGCATCCAGGAAACAATGGACATCGCTCTCGTTGCACATCTTGCAACTCTTGAGTCCCAGGTTCCTTTCCTCAACTTCTTCGATGGATTCAGGACTTCTCATGAGATCCAGAAGGTGGAGGAGATTTCCTATGAGGATATCAAGACCCTCGTAGATGAAAAGTATATCGAGCGCTTCAGGAACAGAGCACAGCGCCCTGAGCACCCGAAGACGAAGGTTGCGGCTCAGAACGAAGACGTTTACTTCCAGGGAAGGGAAACAGTCAACAAGTATTATGATGCAGTTCCTGCAATCGTTCAGAAGTACATGGACAAGGTTGCAGCACTCACTGGAAGGCAGTACCACCTCTTTGATTATGTCGGAGCACCGGATGCTACCGATGTGGTGATCGTAATGGGTTCTGCAGCAGACACCTTCGAATGGGTTGTCGACTATATCAATGCAAAGGGCGGCAAGGTTGGCCTCGTCAAAGTAAGGCTTTATAGGCCGTTCAGCGCAAAAGATCTTGTTGCAGCTCTTCCGAAGACCGTCAATAAGATTGCAGTTCTTGACAGGACAAAGGAGCCGGGAGCAATCGGCGATCCTCTCTATCTCGATGTCGTTGCTGCTCTTGATCTCGAGCAGAGAAAGGGCATCAAGGTTATCGGAGGCCGCTATGGTCTTTCCTCGAAGGATTTCACTCCGACCCATGCAAAGGCTGTTTATGATTTCCTTGCATCAAAGGATGCTTTCCACAACTTCACAGTCGGCATCAACGATGATGTCACACACAGAAGCATCCCTGTTGGAGCTCCTATCGATGTCACTCCGAAAGGGGTTGTTTCCTGCATGTTCTGGGGCCTTGGTTCCGATGGAACAGTCGGTGCAAACAAGAACTCCATCAAGATTATCGGAGATAACACCGATCAGAACGCACAGGCATATTTCGCTTACGACTCCAAGAAGAGCGGCGGCATCACAATCAGCCACCTCAGATTCGGAAAGGGCAAGCTCGATATGCCATGGCTCATCGACCATGCGGATTTCGTAGCATGCCATAACCCGGCATATATCGGAAGATACGACATGCTTTCCGCTCTCAAGCCGAATGGCGTGTTCCTGCTTAACTCCCAGATTCCTTCAGACCAGGTGTTCGAGCACCTCACAAGGAAGGAACAGGAGCAGATAATCAACAAGCACATCCGCTTCTACAACATCAATGCTCTTGAGATTGCCCAGAAGGCTGGTCTTGGCAACAGGATCAATACCGTCATGCAGGCTGCATTCTTCAAGATCAGCGCAATCCTTCCAGAGGATGAGGCTATCGCATTGATCAAGAAGTACATCAAGAAGACCTTCCTTAAGAAGGGTGAGGATGTTGTAAACAAGAACTGGGCCGCAGTAGATGGCGCATCCGCAGCTCTTGTGGAAGTCAAGGTTCCCGAGAAGATCACAAAGAGCTATGAGCCCAAGAGGCTTATCCCGGATGATGCAGATGATTTCACAAAGAACATCATCGAGCCTATCATGCATCAGCAGGGCAATGGAATTCCTGTATCCCACATGTCTTTCGACGGAACGCTTCCGACCGGAACAGCAAAGCTTGAGAAGAGAGGTGTTGCCGCATTCGTTCCTCACTGGGACAGCACAAAGTGTATCCAGTGCAACCAGTGCGTACAGTCCTGTCCTCATGCCGCCATCAGGGCAAAGCAGATTCTTCCTGCCGACCTCAAGGATGCTCCGAGCACATTCCATGTGATCAAGAGCAATACCAAGAACGACAGGGATCTCCAGTTCAAGATCCAGGTTTATCCTGAGGACTGCCAGGGCTGCGGCGTATGTGTCGAAGCATGTCCTGCTAAGGAGAAGGCGCTTTCCTTGAGCCCGATCCAGACAGAAAGGGATCTTGGAGAGACTATCAATTCCGAGTTCTTTGAAGCTCTTACATATGACAACCTCGACGGACTCAACATGTCCACAGTCAAGGGTCTCCAGTTCAAGCAGCCTCTGTTCGAATTCAGCGGCGCCTGCGCAGGCTGTGGTGAAACACCTTATGTAAAGATGCTCAGCCAGATCTGTGGAGAGAGAGCGGTTATCGCTAACGCTACCGGCTGTTCTTCGATCTACAGCGGAACCTTCCCGACAATCCCGTATACAAAGAGGGCTGATGGAAGAGGACCGGCATGGGGCAACTCGCTCTTCGAGGATAACGCAGAATATGGTCTTGGAATGAGGCTTGCTGTCGATTCCAACAGGAACCTTTTGAAGATCAAGGCCGACGATCTCATTGCAAAGGGATGCTCTGCTGAGCTCAAGGCTGCAATCGAGAAGTGCTATGGTCTTTGGGACAGCGACGGCGAGGATGCAATCCAGGCTCAGAAGGAACTCCAGGCTGTGCTTGCAAACGAAAAGGAAACAGCTGAGAATGCAGCTTCTCTTGCAAAGGTAAGGGAACTCCAGGATTACTTCACCGATAAGGCAGTCATCATCATCGGCGGTGACGGATGGGCATATGATATCGGATACGGCGGTGTTGACCATGTCGTTGCATCCGGCAAGAATGTCACCATTCTCGTTCTCGATACAGAGGTTTACTCCAATACAGGCGGACAGGCTTCCAAGTCGACACCGATTGCTGCTGTTGCTAAGTTTGCAAATGCTGGAAAGCAGGTCGGCAAGAAGAACATGGGCTTCATGTGCATGAGCTACGGCCATGTATATGTCGCATCCTGTGCTCTCGGATACAACAGACAGCAGGCTCAGAAGTGCCTCCAGGAAGCTGTTGCATACAAGGGACCGTCCATCGTATTCTGCTATGCGCCTTGTATCAACCACGGCATCAACATGAGATACTCGCAGGTTGAGGCCAAGAAGGCTGTCGAAGCTGGTTACTGGCCGCTCTACCGCTTCAACCCGAACGGAGAGGAAGGCAAGAAGTTCACTTGGGAGACCAAGCCGGCTACAGCTGATTATGAGACCTTCATCAAGGGAGAAGTCAGGTACTCATCCCTTTACAAGACAAACCCCGAGCACGCCGACGAGCTCTTTGCAAAGGCTGCAGAGGATGCAAAGGAGCGTCTTGCATTCTACGAGAGATGTGGACAGGTCATGGGAGAAATCCTCTGATAGCAAACATCGCTACAAAAGTGGAGGGCGGCAACGTCCTCCATTTTTTTATGCTTTCTGATGGCTGTGTTTTTCATCTTTTCAGTCTTTTTTCCTTATATTTATCACTGTATTTTGCTATCCTGAACTCAAGGAAGGCTAGGGTATGCGTACTTGTGTCATAGATGTTGGAGGAGGTATGCGCTCCTGTTTTGGAGCGGGTATTTTCGATAGGTTCATGGAAGATGGGATCACCTTCGATTATGGTCTGGGTGTTTCTGCAGGCGCTTCAAATATCGCCAGCTTTTTTTCAGGGCAGAAAGGAAGGATGCTGCGTTTCTTTTCCATTTATCCTGAAAGAAAAGAATATATGGGGATTATGCAGTTCATTCGGCATAGGAATTTCATGAACATGGAATACATTTTCAAAACGCTTCCTTCTCCCGGAGGGGAAGATCCTTTCGATATTGAGACCTTCAAAAACAGCAGCTCCGGGTTTTCCTGCGTGGCTACCGATGCATATACAGGCCTGCCTGTCTATTTTGATAAAGACGATGTCTTAACCTATCCATTCGGCTCCGTCCTATCTGCCACATCGAGCCTTCCTGTCATAAACCAGCCTACGATGATTGCTGGAAAGCCCTATTATGATGGAGGCTTTTCAGATCCTATACCATATGCCAAGGCCTTTTCGATGGGCTTTGACAAAGTCCTTGTGATCCTTACGAGGCCGAAGGATTACTTCAGGGATCCGAAAAAGGACAGTACGTTTTCTAAGATCCTTTGCAGAAAATATCCCATGGCGGGCAAAGCCCTGCAAAATAGGGCGAAGACCTATAACGATCAGCT
>CASGDQ010000055.1 GCA_949300325.1 uncultured Spirochaetales bacterium | reverse complement strand
TAAAACATTATTGCTTATTTTGTATTTCGTACAGGCTTCCGCCTTCGTGATTTCAAGACTCAGGACCCGTCTCACAATCTTCCGTTTCGCAGCTTCAGACATTGCCTTGTAACGGTGGCTATAGGTTTCATACACCCAGCTCTCATCTCCTCCATCAAATAAATATTCCAACCTTTTTACAGTTGAACGATGCATATGAAGGTGATTTGCTATGCTCCTGGATCTAAGACCCTGTTTCAATAATTCGAGAACCTTTAATTTTGTTTTTGTTGAAATTCGTTTTCCACCCATAAAAAAACTCCCAAATGTCGTCTCCAACATTTGGGGGTTGATTCATAGCTGGGGTGATTCTCTATCTTAAGGATAATAGTTCGTATCCAGCATCTGAAATCGCCCTGCGTATTTCATCTTCATCGATATTCCTGTCATAGCAGATTTTTGCAGCATTCTTTTTGATATCCACCTGGCAGGAAACACCGGGTATCGAATTGAGAGCTTTTTCGACCTTAGATGCGCAATTGCTGCATTTCATGCCGGATATCTCTAAACTCTTTTCTCCAATAATCGGACCATCGAGCCTCTTGGCTTCCTTCGGACGGGGTGCAACGGACGGACCGCCGCAACACGGCCCCTCCCCTTTGAAATGCCTTATCGAACTTTTTATGGCAAAAAGTATTGCAATAAGCACCAGTATGATAATCAAAGCATCTATCATGAACATTTCCTAATTAGATTATCTCTTCTCTAGAATTTCCGCTTAATATATTTTTTCAAAAGAAGGAATAGCTGGTAAAACCCGACGGCTGCAGCATAAATTACTATGAAAGCCAAAAAAGCATAGAACATCGACCCTGTTGAATCACCCATTCTTGTCCTCCTTTGCCTTTTTTATCAGCTCGTCGAGATAAGAATCATCAAATTTCGGACATGAATGGCAGGATTTGCCATCACAGCCGCAGCAGCCTATGCAGCCCCCACTCTTTTTCTTCTTGTAAATTTTGAAAAGAATGAAAGCTGAATATGCGGCTATAAGAAAAACGACTATGAAATCGATCATTCCCACCTCCAGGATAAGACAAGGGAAGAAGAAGCCCCCTTCCCTTTTTTATCACATATCATGCGTTTTGGACACTTCTTCTTGAATACACCTTCATCTCCTTATACGGATCTCTCCTGAAAAGAAGGAAAAGAAGGATAGCCAGGATGATGAGCCCAGCAGCAGAACCTAAACCGAAGGCCCCGCCTGCAAAAAGCATTCCGACCTGATAGACTACCAGGCATATCATATAAGCAAACACATTCTGAAACAGTATTGCAAACCAGAACCACTTTCTGGACTGCATCTGCTGGGCCATGGTTGCAATTGCCGCAAGGCACGGGGAATCAAGGAGATTGAATAGCAGGAAGCTGAAAGCAGCAAGAGATGAGGGGAACCAGACGGCAACCCCCTCAGCGACGGTAACCGCATCCTCCACATCTCCCTGGACATTGGCAAGGACGCCCATCGTAGAAACGATCGCCTCCTTGGCTGTAAATCCGGAAAGGGAGGCGGCGACCGGCTGCCAGCTTCCGAATCCAAGAGGCAGGAACAACGGCGCGATTGCCCCTCCGATTGCGGCAAGAAGACTATCGGCGCTGTCCTCCACCATGCCAAATCCTTCAGGTCCGAACCCGAAACCTGCTAAGAACCACATCACAACACAGGCAAGGAAAAGGATCGTGCCAGCTTTGATGATGAAGCCTTTCAGGCGGTCCCAGACATGCATAAGAACTGTTTTCGCTCCAGGCACATGATAAGCTGGAAGCTCCATTACAAACGGTGCGGGCTTTCCAGAAAAGGGCTTTGTCTTTTTCAAGATTATCGCAGCAACCAGCACGGCCGCAATCCCGATGAAATACATCAGCGGCGCAATCAGCCCTCCTGCCGCATAATTTCCCGTGGCATAGCTTGCCATCACTCCGCCCATCAGCGCGATGACTGGAAGCTTTGCCCCGCACGGGATGAAGGTTGCTGTCATTATCGTAAGCCTTCTGTCATTATCCTGTTCGATCGTGCGGCTGGCCATGATTCCAGGAATTCCGCATCCGCTGCTTATGAGAAGCGGAATAAAACTCTTTCCAGAAAGGCCGAAATGCCTGAAAACACGGTCCATCACGAATGCAATCCTGACCATGTAGCCGCAATCCTCAAGAATTGAGAGAAACAAAAATAGGATAGCCATCTGAGGGACAAAGCCGAGCACAGCCCCTACTCCTCCGATTATCCCATCCACAACAAGGCTTGTAGCAAGCGCCCCCGCCCCTATTGCTTCCAGACCTTTAGAGCAAAGTTCTTGAACAGCTACTACGAAAGTGTCGTTGGTCCAATCGGTTACGATTGTGCCTATCGTGGTTACGCTGATATAATAGACGACGAACATCACAGCAATGAAAATCGGTATTCCGAGAATCCTGTTGGTGACGATCCGGTCGATCTTGTCAGATAGGCTCAAATCCTCTTTTCCTTTTCTGACAGTTGTAGAGACAAGCTTCTGTATCCATTTATACCGCTCATCTGTGATTATGCTTTCCACATCGTCATCCGCCTCCTTCTCAAGACTGCTGCGGATTTCATCAATCTCTTTTCTCATGCTCTCTTGAAGATTCATCGAAGATACGACCTTCTCATCATTTTCCAAGAGCTTTATCGCATACCATCTTTTCCTGCTCTCATCGACATCTTTTAGACAGGATGATATCTTGTCTATCCTTTTTTCCACCGCATCGGAAAAGATTTGCATCGGGATCTTAGCCTCTTTACTTCGTGCGGCCTTTACTGCCTCTGCAACGAGCTCGTCAAGGCCGATCTTTTTGAGCGCGCTGGTCTCGATAACCGGGCAGCCCAATACCATCGAAAGACGCTTTATATCGATTTTAAGCCCTCTTTTTCCGATAAGATCCGCCATATTCAAAGCAATTACAACCGGGATGCCAGTCTCAAGAAGCTGGGTGGTCAAATAAAGATTCCTCTCTATATTGGTTGCATCCACAAGATCGATTATCACATCGGGGCTCTCGCCTATCAGGTAATCGCGGCTCACGACCTCTTCCAAAGTATATGGACTTAAGGAATAGATTCCTGGAAGGTCCGTAAGAGTGACATCCTCTCCTCTTTTTTTATCCTTGAGCCTTCCCTCTTTCTTCTCTACTGTTACCCCAGGCCAGTTACCGACATACTGGTTGGCACCTGTAAGGGCGTTGAACATGGTTGTTTTTCCACAATTAGGGTTTCCCGCAAGCGCAATCTTAATGCTCATATCATCCCCCTTATCTTACAAGCACGCACTGGGCGTCGTTTTTCCTGACGGAAAGCTCATAGCCTCTGACAGAGATCTCAACGGGATCGCCTAACGGGGCCACCTTGCGGATGTAAAGCATCGTCCCCTTGGTGATGCCCATGTCCATGATGCGCCTTTTATAGGCGCCATCGCCATCGATCCTCTCCACTACAACTGTGGATCCTACCTTTGCTTCTCCAAGCGTCATATATTATCTCTCCTATAAAATGACATATGATTCCATTCAGATGAGGATGTGTCTGGCCATATCGGCATTCAATGCAACACGGGAATTGCGGATATCCACGATCACGTTGCCTCCTATCCCGCTCAATACCTTGACCTTTGCCCCTGCGACAAAGCCGAGATTGCCGAGAAACCTCTTCGTCTCATCGCTTCCGCCCACCTTCCTGATCGTTCCAGATCCACCGGCTCCCATCATTGCTAGCGGCATCATCAATTCCTCCATCAGATTTGTTAGTATAATCTAATTTTATTTACTGTTGTTAGTTTACTCTAACTATAATTCTGCGTCAATATACATCAATATCAATCTTTATAAAAATAGAGTTATAAGCATAATTCCTTATTTTTAAATTATTTAATACTAATGCTGGTAATAATATAAAAAAATATGTAATTACAAGTTTGTTATATCATGCAAATTATATGTACTTTTTTTGTTATTAAATTCACTTACTCTAATCTATTTTTTTAATTTTTACTGTTCTATTATTGTTAGTTTGATTTACTATCTGACCCAGCTCGAGAAAAACCAGGCTCAGGCAAAACATCCTTTAGTGAAAATCCGCTACCCAAAAGGAAAGCTTAATGTTATAGTCCATTTGAAATGATGCAAGAAAGAAAAGTCGTGAAAAACAGCATCACCGAAGGGGTGATCTGGAAACAGCTGCTAATTTTCTTTTTTCCGATCCTGTTTGGAACCTTTTTCCAACAGTTGTACAACACTGTCGATGCAATAATTGTCGGCCAGTATCTCGGCAAGCAGGCGCTTGCTGCGGTAGGAGGAGGCACTGGAACCGCCATTAACCTTTTAATCGGGTTTTTTACCGGCGTCTCCTCAGGAGCAACTGTAATCATAAGCCAATATTATGGGGCGAAAGCCGAGGATGATGCATCAAAGGCGATCCATACCGCAATTGCTCTGGCAATAGCTGCGGGAGTCGCGATCATGGTGCTTGGCATAGCGTTTACCCGCCCTATTTTGGATCTGATAGGTACGCCGGAGGATGTAATGCCACTTGCAGTGACTTACATGAGGATTTTCTTTGCAGGAAGCATCTTCAATACGGTATACAACATGGGCTCCGGAATATTCAGGGCGCTCGGGGATTCCAGGCATCCGCTTTATTTCCTTATCTGCGGCTGCATAGTCAACATCATTCTCGATTTCCTCTTCGTCGGCCTGCTCGGCATGGGTGTTGACGGCGCGGCATATGCGACAATAATCAGCCAGATGATCTCGGCATTGCTCGTCGTAATCTGGCTCAGAAAAAGAAAAGACGGATTGAGGCTATCGCTCAGAAAGCTCCGTTTGAATATGAAGATGCTTGCTTTCACGCTTAAAATCGGACTGCCCACAGGCTTCCAGTCGATTTTGTACACAATCTCGAATCTCATCATCCAAGCCCATGTGAATGGATTCGGAACAGATACTGCAGCAGCATGGGCCGCATATGGAAAGCTTGATGCAATATTCTGGATGGCGATAAACGCATTTGGAATATCCGTAACGACATTCGTAGGCCAGAATTATGGAGCAAAGCTATATAAGAGGGTTTCTAAAGGCATAAGGACTTCCATCCTGATGTCTGCTGCGCTGACGATCCTCATCACAGTCTTCTTCATGATTCTCGGCGAACACGGACTGGCGCTGTTCACCTCGGATGAGCAGGTGCTCGATATAGGAATGGAAATACTCACGCTCCTTGTCCCTACCTGGATACTTTACATGCCGATAGAAATCCTCTGCGGAGCGATGAGAGGATGTGGAAAGACTTTCATACCCACGATAATCACGGTCGTCGGAATATGTGTGCTCAGGGCAGCATGGCTTGAAATCGTACCGGCCTTCGCGCATACCTTGAGCGCCGTGTTCCTCTGCTACCCCGTCTCCTGGCTTGTCACAAGCGCGGCAATCATAATTTATTATCTGAAAGGAAAGATAGTGCCCAAAAAGGACAAAGGTTAAGAAAACCGCCGGAGTGCCGGCGGAATTCCTCAGTCGAAAAGCGCCTTGTAATTCGCGCTGATCTCCCAATATTTGCTGTCAAGCTCGAAAAGCCTGTAAAGGCTTTCAGGAATCGGGATGCGGACATCCAGCATGGGTTCCACGATATGCTCGAACTTGGCAGGATGCGCAGTTGCAACAACCACGGTCGGAGAATCGGGGAAATACGTACTCCTGACATATTCGCCGCACGCGGTATGGGGACAGATGATCCTCTTCTCATTCTCGTAGACCTGTTTGATTGAAAGCCTGATATTGTAATCGTTTACCGAGTACGAGCTAAGCTCGTTTCTAAACTCCTCCCATGTAGGATAAAGGTCCATAAGACGCTCCATATTGCTCGGAGCTCCGACATCCATCGCATTTGCAAGAGTATGTATGCTCTGCCTCGGCTCATACTCCCCGCTCTCGATATAATCTGGAATGGTACGGTTGGCATTCACAGCAAGAACGATTTTTGAAATCGGAGCGCCCATCTTCTTTGCCCAGCAGCAGCCGGTGGAATTTCCTACGTTTCCAGAAGGAATGATGAAAACCGGTTCCTTGCCATATCTTGCCTTATAAAGGAAGGAAGAATAGATGTAATAGGTCATCTGGGGAAGCAATCTGGCGATGTTTATGCTGTTCGCGCTGCTGAGATTCCCATAGCCCCCATCCATGAATGCCTGTTTCACCATTCTCTGGCAATCATCAAAAGTCCCCTCTACCTCAAAAGATGAGATGTTTCCATCCCAGCATGTAAGCTGCTGCTTCTGCCTTTCGGAAACCCTGTCCTTCGGGAAAACCACCTTGACCTCTATATGCTTGCGCCCATGGAAGGCAGAGGCTACAGCTCCGCCCGTATCGCCGCTGGTGGCAACCAGTATGGTCATATCCTCCCCTGTCTTTTCAAGATGCTTTTCAAGATAGCAGGCAAGGAATCTCGCACCGAAATCCTTGAAAGCGCAGGTAGGGCCCCAGAAAAGCTCAAGGGTGGCCTTCTGCCCGTTTGATGGCATGGAAAGCGGGAAATTGAAAGCATCAGCACAGATGTCCTCAAGCTCGGATTTTTCCAGATCACCTTCGAAATACGGATAAAGAAGCTGGCTGGCAGAATATGCAAACCCTTTTTCCATCGTAAAATCCTCAGGTATCTCAGGAAATGCGACAGGGACGAAAAGTCCGCCGTCTGGAGCAAGGCCCATGAGTATGGCCTCCCGTATCGTATATCTTCTTCCGTTCTTATCCCTGGTAGAAACGTAATCCATAAAACCCTCCTATATTCTCGACCCCAGATACTGTCCGAGTCGTAACATATCTGCAAACACTCCGGCTGCAGTCACCTCCGGTCCGGCTCCAGGGCCTTTTATAACCAAAGGCTGTGTCAGATAGCGCTCCGTCGTAAAAGCGATGACATTATCCGTTCCGTCCGCCTGGCTGAAAGGATGATCCATCGGATACTCAGCAAGGCTGACCGAACAAACGCCGGAATCGACCTTGCCGACATAACGGAGCTTCATGCCGCGCTCTTTTGCCTCATTGTACAGCTTAGCCATCTTTTCATCCATGATGCTCAGCTTGTCCAAAAACTCCTCTTTGCTGGCTGTCCTGAGCTCTTCAGGCACAAGGCTCCTTATGTCTATATCGGAGACCTCTGTTTTATAACCCAATTCGCGCGCAAGTATTACAGTTTTTCTTGCAACATCCATTCCCGAAAGATCATCCCTCGGGTCAGGCTCGGTATAGCCCATCTCCCGCGCCTTTTTCACAAGCTCCGAGAAAGGCACCGTCCCGTCATAGCGGCTGAAGAGCCAAGCGAGCGTTCCCGACACCATTCCCTCGACCTTCAGGATCCTATCCCCGGTTTCACGCAAGTCTTTGAGCGTGGTTATGATGGGAAGCCCCGCACCTACGGTTGTTTCATAATAGAACTTATACCCGGTGCTCCTTGAGGTCTCGATCAGGCTCTTATAATATCCATACCTGGCGCTGGAAGCCTTCTTGTTGGGCGTGATGATATGGAAGCCGGAATCAAGAAGGCTCTTATAAGTGAGAGCCCTCTCCTCTGACGAGGTGCAGTCGATTATGACCTTGTGTGGATAATAGGATGCGGCAATGTGCTCCATGAAGATCTTCTCATTGTAAAGGACGCCATACTGCTCCAGCTCTTGGCGCCAATTCTTCAAATCCACCCCTTCCTCGCTCAAAAGCATCTTGCTGCTTGTAGCAATCCCCCTGATACGGATATCGAGATCGAATTCCTTTTTCAGACGCTCGGACTGCTTTGAAATCTGATCCAGCAAAGTCCCCCCGATATTGCCTGGTCCGAAAAGGCCTACGGACAATGTCTGAGCAGAAAGGAAGAACACAGAATGCAGCGCCCTGAGAGCTTTTGTGGAATCTCCAGATTTGATGACTGCGGAAATATTCCTTTCGCTCGAGCCCTGCGCAATTGCCCTTACATTGACACCGGCTCTGGCAAGAGATGAGAAAAACTTGCCTGCAACACCTACCGATCCGGTCATGTTGTCGCCGACAACGGCGAGGATGGCACAATCGTTCTCAACCTCGATGCTGCTCACTTTCCTGTTTTCCAGCTCCTCTTTGAATTCGCTTCTGATAACCTTGACGGCCTTCTGGCAGCAGTTTTTGCGTACAGCTATACATATTGAGTACTCACTGGATGCCTGAGAAATGAAAATAACGCTTATTCCTTCAGCACAGAGGGCGGAGAAAAGACGGCTGGAGATGCCTGCAACGCCGGACAGCCCGCTGCCCTCGATATTGATCAGAGAAACACTTCTAACGACACTGAACGCTTTTACAACCGAAGACGGATCGTCGTGTCCGTCCTCCACCAGCGTACCCTCATTTTCTATATCCGGCCAATAGCGGAGGCTGATCGGAAGGTTTTTCTCCATCGCAGGGAAAAATGAATGGGGATGGACAATAGGGGCGCCGAAGAAAGAAAGCTCGGTGGCTTCGGCATAACTCATGAAGCTGATCACATGCGCCCCGGGAACATCCTTGATGCTGGCGCTGCGCAAAAGAGACCTGTGGTTCCAGAATGTAAGCGGGCACGAGAGCCCGGAAGCAATCAAGGAAGCAGTATATTCGCTCTCCCCTTCCTCTTCCGTTTGTCCACTCTTTCCTGCTGGGCTCAAAAGCTTGCCGTAAACAAAGACAGCAGAATAATCAAAACCTGTCCGTCCTACTGCATCCTCAGCCTCCATTATTGCCGAAGAAATGCCGTTTTTACAAAACAAAGCAGACAGTATGGCCGCAAGGAAATAGCTTGTCATCAGATCAAGATAGTCCCTTGTGACAGAAGATGCCTCCTCCAAAAGCCATACAGCTTTCAAAACATCTTCGATCTTTGAAAAAGAGGAATTCACACATTCGTTGACGCCGTTAAGCTCATCCTCGCTCAAAATATTCTGGGCTAGCTCCAGCCAGCTGCTGCGGATCTTCTCAATCTGAGCCCAAAGGCGCTCGTCCTTGCTCTCCGCCTTCTCTAGAAGAGAAGAAAGCGCGATTTCGCTGCGCCTTACGGGAGAAAGCACATATATCTGAACATCCTCCGATGATTGGTTATGAAGCTGCAAGAGCCTGGAAATCCCGCTTTTTGCGGCAAGCATGGCTCCTTCAAAGGCATGCACTCTGTATTTCATGGACAACCGCCCCCTTTAAGAAAAAGCCGTAACGGAATAAGGCCTTTTACGCATTATGCAAAATCTAAGGTTTTTCCACAAGGAGAAACGAAAAAAAAAGACAGAACGTATGTTCTGCCCTTCTTTCCGATCAAAATCCGCATTATACGAGCTTGACAACCTTGCCGCTTCTCAGACAACGTGTGCAAACCTTGATGGTTCTCGGTGTGCCATCTATAAGTGTCTTGACGGAAACAAGGTTTGGTCTGAAAACGCGCTTCTTGGTCACGCCGATGTGCTGTCCAACACCACCTGCCTTCTTAGCCTGACCTTTGCGGGGTACGACGGATCCGCTGATTGTACCTTTGCCACAAATTTCACATCTTCTAGCCATGATTATATTCCACCTTATTATTTGTTTTCTCGCTATTTTCGGCCCCTTCAGAGGGTCAACGAATAGACTATATCAAAAAGGACTGCAATTTGTAAATACTCTAATGGAAAATAAAAACTGAAAAAATTTTGCTGGTATGCTAAAATCTCTCCACCAATGGATAAAATAGCTCTCCTTCTATTCTGGCAACAGAATGAAATAGAATATGAAAAGCTGAAAAGGCAGCACTTCAGGGTAACAGGAGATGAAAGCGTGTATCTGCTTCCGCCTGCAATAGTGCTCGGCAAAGCCGAAAGCATCGACTGCAACATTCCCTACATACCTGAGCTTTGTGCACACAACTCGATAGGAAGAAACGATTTCGGATTTTATCAGAGGCTTGCAGATGACAAGCTTATAGCCTATTTGCAGGATCTGCTTAATATAAAAAGGATGGAAAGCGGAATTTATCTTTCGATGAGTACCCCGCCTGAAGGCCTTTATCCAGAAACGGCCATCAAAGTCAGGTCTTTGGCCCTGGCTTCATGTGACCATTCCTATTTCAAGATTCTCAGGATAAAGAAGCTCTCGAGGGACAAAGATCTTTGAGCGGGCATGTGCCGCACAAGGGTTTTTTAGCCTTGCAGTATGTCCTTCCATGCAAATTTATAGTCATGCTCAGCCTTGTCCATATCTCAGGAGAGAATTTCTCCCTTATCTTATGATATGCGCGGCTGCGATCCGATTCCTCAATAAGGCCAAGGCGGTTTGCGACTCTTAAAAAATGGGTATCTACAATCACTGCCGGCTTTTTCAAAACATCCCCAAGATAGCAATTGGCAGTCTTCTCCCCTATTCCAGGAATTGCAGTGAGCTCTTTTACAGTTTCAGGCAAGGCCCCTTTCTCGTGCATGACAGCAGAAACCGCTTTTATCGTCCTGGCCTTATTTTTCACCAGCCCTGAGCTTCTGATCAAATCCTCTATCTCCGATATGTCCGCCTGATAAAGCTCCTCATACTCTTTGAAGCGGGAAAAAAGCCTTTCTGAGCTTTTCAGGGCCTGCACATCGGTCGAGGATGCGCTCAGGATGACAGTTACGAGGAACTTGAAAGGGTCATCGGAAGGGATAAAGCTGATATTCTCAGGATAAATGGAGAATAATTCAGATAAAATATCCGCTTCTATTGACTTTTCATTCATTTTTATTCTAAACTCTCACACGTCCGGGACGTCGCCTAGCGGCTATGGCGTCTGCTTTGGGAGCAGAATATCGGAGGTTCGAGTCCTCTCGTCCCGACTAAGAGCCACCATGTGTGGCTTTTTTTTTGCCGCATGCCACATTATACAAGCCTTTTTCCCCTTGCGCCATATATTTCTAATAATCATGCAGGACCGGCTTTCCATGGGGAGACAAATAAACGCGATTTATGGAATAATATGCAATAGGCGGAATCAAACCGCTTTTTATCCTAAAAGGGAAAAAACAAGTAAAACAATTGAAATGAAAAGACTGTTCACATTTTCCTTATTCATGCTTTTGATGATGAGTCTTGCAGCAAGCGGCTTTTCCCTAGGATTTGAGGCCGGATACGACCACACGCTGCTTCAAGCTGGAAAGCAGGCGCATGAAGGACGCTCCTGGACTGGAGGAGAAGGCGGACATCTGGGTCTTTTAATCCAGTACCGCTCAGATTCCTTCTGGGGAATTGAGACCGGGATCGAGTACCAGGGAATCGGAAGGAATTACAAGTTCGTATTCCCAGATCCGGAAAGCGGACTGGATTTAACAACCCACTATGGAAATTTTCTCGAGCACTACATAGCGCTTCCACTCCTTTTCACACTTCAAGCCGGTTTGGGCAAGGATGCGGGAGTCTCATTTTTCATTGCTGCAGGAGGCTACCTTGGATTCTGGATCATCCACCAGCAGACAGGAGGAGAAATCACAATCGATGATAATTTTGCCAGCATGCTGGAGAAACCGGTAGGAATCCTGGAATTCACCAGTTCGGACGAGCGTTTCAATGCAGGCCTCATCCTCAAGACAGGCTTCTGCTATGATCTGGGAAAATATGGGCAGCTTCAGCTTGCGGTACGTTACAGGCGCTCTTTGATGAGCATCGCATCCGATTCGCAGAAAAATGCCACAGATATCTATTTGGACAGCATCGGAGCCGCAGTCGGATACACAGTTCAAATCGGTGGTGGAAAATGAAAGCAAAACTGATCATGGCCACTCTTCTTGCGGCGTCTTTGCTCCTTTATCCATCGTGCCGTTTCGATAGCCCGGTCGACGTATGCTATTCCAGGCAGGAGGAAAACTGGTCGGATGTTTTTACCAACTGGTGGCTCGCCATGAACGAAAACTACGCCTTCTGGTTCCTGGACTCCCCCGGACAGCAATGGGACGAGGTATACGATACTTATCTCCCGCTTTTTCAGGAAATGGGTTCAATCGGAAGATATGACAAGAAGAAAACGACCCTCGCCCTGAAATATTTCTATGAAATCATAATCGGGGCCGGGAACATGGAGGACCCGGTGGCAAAATCGGACTTCAAGGGACTGTCTGACATGCACTACACCTTTTATCTTACAGTGGATGGACTCCCATACTCGCTCTCTCCGAGAAGCCGCATCAAGGCATCGCAGTTCAATGTCAGCCCAGATGATTTTTTTTGCATGGTGCTAAACGGAGAGACATCGGATTCTAAGATAGAATATGATGTTGAAAACATTTACAGCATATATCAAGAATACTTTCCCATAAGTGGGGACGGGATATATGAGGAAAAAGACTTTACAGAAATAAGCGGACATGAAGTGTTTGAAAAAGCTTATCTGATGTGCCAATCCGATATGGCGATGTTTCTCGGCCTGACGAAGGATAAAATCGCATACATAGCGTTTGGCCAATTCATGATGACGGCGCTGGAAGGGAACGAGCAGTTTAAACTCATGATGGATAAGTTCGAAGAGATCCTTTCCGACAGCAACGGGCTTATAATCGATCTGCGCGGAAACGTAGGCGGATACACGGCAGATCAGAACATCCTTTTCGGCCCTCTTTTGACAGCGGAAAAGAAATATTTTGCCGAGGAAAGGACAAAAAGCGGCGAAAACAGGCTGGATTATACTGCTTGGATCCCCCGGTACGTCTCAGGCCATGCATCCAAGGATTACTCAAAGCCCATAGCTGTGCTGATAAACTCTGCCAGCATATCCATGGCGGAGATATCTTCGCAGATAGCAAGGGCGCTTAGGGACTACTATGGTTTTGATACCGCAATTATCGGAACAACATCTTCAGGCGGATATGGAACATTGACAAATGATTCAGCAAACACGGTAGGGGCAGGAACCATAGCGGTTTCCGATATGGTTTCATTGATATATACACCATTTTTCAACCATAGATACAGAAACGGGATCTGCTATGAAGGAAAAGGAGAGCCGGTGGATATCGAGGTTCCATTCAATTATGAGAACTTCATTACGGGTAAGGATGACAAACTGGATGCGGCCCTGGATTGGATCAGGAGTTTTTCTCAGACGTAAGGGAAATAAGCCTGTATGCTCCCTTTCCTATCCTGACCACCACGCCCTGCTTCTCGTAGGCGTTGAAGATCCTCTGAAGCTGGCGCACGCTGCAGTTCAAGCGGAAAGCCGCTTTCTGCAGCCCCTTTATCTCCATACCGGGGCACATGAACCTCATATAGATCAAAACCCTCTCTTTAAGTCCTGCCGGTGCTGCATCAAATGCCGTTATCGCCTCCATCTTCTTCACAAGGCTTGATAAGATCATCTTCAAAAAGGCATTGCTCTGCAAAAGAAGATCTTTGTTTCTTTTTATCGGCAGCGACAAGCATACCAGATCGGTTGCAGCTTCCGCATATACGTTTCCAACCCCGTTTGAAAAAAGCTCCATTTCACCAATCAGATAATCCTTTCCGCCGTTGGAAAGAGAATGGATCGAACCATCGTCCCTTATGAAATAGATGTTGAGAACCCCCTGGACCACGATCTGGAAAAGCGCTTCATCCATGAAAGGATATGAAACCAGCTCCCCTTTTTCGTATTCGGAGATGAAGAATCTATCAGAAAAAGGCAAAAGAGCATCCTCATGCCCGACCGTATCTAAAAGCGCTTTTATCTCATGTCTTTCATATATTCTCTTCATGGCCCAAAAGCAGGACATATGTCCTGTTATTTACTTGAATCCTACCCTATATTGGTATGGCTTGGCAATCAAGGAGAAAGGTTCATGAAAGAGGTATTTGAAGAAAACAATATCAGAAAGGCAATACTTAGAGTCGGGCTGCCGGCAATGCTTGGACAGCTTACGACCTTGATATACAACATCGCAGACACCTTTTTCGTCTCGATGACGAAGGACCCTGCGATGATAGCGGCGGTGACGCTTTCCACTCCGATACTGCTCATCATCATGTCAGTTGCTTCCGTATTCGGCATGGGCGGCAACAGCGTAGCGGCAAGGCTTATGGGTGAAGGCAGGACGAAGGATGTCGGGAAAACACTCAATTTCTGCACATACTCGATGCTCGCAGCAGGAATAATCATCTTATTATCCGGACTGCTTTTCATAAAGCCCATTGCAGAAGCATCCGGAGCAGACATATCAGATATGGCCTACACATGCGATTACCTGAAATACATTTTTCTTGGCTCGCCCTTCATAATTTTTTCAAACGGAGCTGTGCATATCTTCCGCTCCATAGGACTGATCAAGGAAAGCACGATCGGGCTCGCAATGGGAAACCTTGTGAACATCGTATTCGATTTCATCTTCATAATCCTTTTCGGCTGGGGAACGGCAGGAGCCGCTATTGCAACCTCGTTCGGATTTTTCTGCTCCTCCATATATTATTTTGCCTGCATGATGAAAGCCGCAAAAAAAGGTAATGAGACAATACGGCTCAATATAAAGGAATTCAAACCGGAGAGGAAAATGGCAGTCTCTGTCATAAGCATTGGCATCCCCGGTGCGCTGATCACAATCCTTTTAAGCGTATCCAACATGGTTTTAAACAACTTTATCGGAATCTACGGCTCCAACGCTGTTGCCTCATACGGCATTGCATACAAGATAGATATGATCCCTATAATGCTGTCCGTGGGGCTTTCCCAGGGAGTTGCCCCTCTTATCGGCTATTATTACGGGGCTGATGAAATAAAACGGCTGAAGCAAACCATGGCGTGCTCGATGCTCTACGGAATAATCCTAGGAGCAATATTCTTATGCATATTCGCACTATCGGCAGATCATCTTGCCGGAATATTCCTTGAGGATAAGGCTCTTATAAAGCAAGCAGGATCCTTCATCCTCATACTCTCGCTGTCGGCGCCGATGCTAGGGATAATAAACATGGTTACAAGCTATTTCCAGGCACTTGGAAATGCGATAAAGTCATTGCTGATAACTGTTTTGCGCAATGCCATGCTGTTTATTCCCGCGGTTGTCTTTTTCAACAGCATCTGGGGATTGCCAGGGGTCATTTCCGCACAACCCGCGGTAGAAACGGTATTGGCTCTCCTATGCATGTCCATGTATGCAAAGGATAGGAAAACGGAAAGACGATAGGAAACAGAAACGAGGATGCCAACAAGGCATCCCCGTATGCAAAACAATTCTTTCCAAATTCTTATTCCGCTTCTCCTGTATTGTTCATTGCCCACATTTTCGTACCTCCAGAAACCGTAGCCAGTTCCACCGAATCTCGATTTTCCAGCACGAAATCTGAAAGCTCCTGTCCTAAGCCCGGAAGATCGGGGACTTTAAACCTGCCCTTTTCAGGCTGATAATCATACTTGCAGAGCTTGATATTGAAATCTCCTAGATTGCACTGATGATGCTCATGGATGATGAAGTTCGGTATTGCGGCCTCCATCTGCAATGAGGCTGCTGTACTTATCGGAGAACCGCATCCATGCACCTGGATAGCAACATCGTACACATATGCCATGTCGCAGATCTTCTTAACTTCAGTGAAGCCTCCGCATGTGCCCATATCCGGCTGTGCAATCTGCAATGTATTATCTTGGAAGAATTTTGCATACTGCCATCTTGTGTAGATTCTCTCTCCGCTTGCAAGAGGTATGCTTATCTTCTCTGCAAGGCGTTTTGCGGTCTGGCTGTCAGGAGTGTTTGGTTCCTCAAAATAGAAAATGCCATACTTTTCAACAGCGGAAGCGACCTGTATCGCCGTGTTCACATCCAAGAAACTGTGGTTCTCCATTATTATGTCCACATCAGGGCCGACAGCCTCCCTTGTGGCCTTTACCCGATCCTCGACAAGACGCAGATTCTTCGGGCTGACCATGCAGGTCCTTTCCTTATCGCTGAATCCACCGGTCCCCGGTTCATCTCGGAATGTGAAAAAATCGACCTTTACAGCATCGTAACCTTCTTCAACAGCTCGCCTGGCAGCATCGGCATATTCATCGACGGTAAAAATCGCACCCATAGTCTTTCTCCAGCCGAACTGCAGCTGAGATGCATATGTGCGCAGATTGTCATTAAGCTTTCCTCCAAGAAGGGTATAGATTGGAACATTGAAGTATTTTCCCTTTATATCCCAGAGCGCAATATCTATTGCCGACATTCCTGCAGAAAACACACCTCCCCCGTTCTGTCCCCAGAATGTGGTTCTATACATCTTGTTCCATATCTCCTCGTTGTTCAGCGGATCCATGCCAATAACAAGGTTTGCAAGATCTTGCACCATGCCGTAGGCGGCATATGCCCCTACGCCATAGCTCATTGCGGCCTCTCCGTCACCGTATATACCTTCATCGGTGTAAACCCTGCAAAGAACAGGATGTATGGTCGGATTTGACCTGTCGTTTACATAAAAAACATCTACTTTTGTAATTTTCATTCCTAGACTCCTTCCTCATAATTCAGTTTTTCTCAAACATGCCTTCAGTATCGACATGTGTCTTTCCCGACCTGCTCCTCAATATCGCATATATGAAACAAACAGCAACAGCAACGATGTTGAACACAGCCAAGGCGAAAGTCAGGCTCTTGAGCGAATAAACCAGTATGAACGCCTGTGCAAAGCATGCTACTGCGAGAATTGCATAAAGCCCCTTCGGTGAAATATGCAAGGAAGACTGCGAAAGCTTCTTCGGCATTTTTTTGGGAACCTGGAAAATTGCAATGAAAAGCAAAAACTGGAATACGGATGTGATTACCATGATGTTGTTGACAATAGTGCTTACAGAGAAGCCTAAAAGAATTGGAATTATTCCGACTATCAGCTGGATTGTCAAAACAAGCACCGGAGCCCCGTACTTATTGCATTTTCCGAATACAGGAGGAAGCCATCCATCGACGGTTGCTTTCATATAAGGTCCGACAGCCATGCCATATGTGGAATTCATGCTGGTCAGAAGCGCCATGATCGGAGCGCCTATTATAAAAGCGTAAAAGAGCACAGGCTGGGAGAATATGGCACGGGCTGCAACCGTCAGAGGCTGTCCGACCACCTGTTCCAATGGCAGTATGGCCACATCGGCAAGGGCTGCACCGCAATAAAGAACTACCAGACATGGTATTACGGCAAACATTGCTTTAGGAAGATCTCTAGTGGGATTCTCTGCCATTCCTCCATAGTTTACAGTAAGTTTATATCCCTGACAGGAATATACAAGAATCATCATTGCGCCCACGAAACCGGAGAACCCTCCGGCGAAGAACGGCGAATCAGAGTTGATCGCAGCCCTTTTGATGTCTCCCTTGGCGATTCCCAAAACGATGAAAGCAAGCAAGGCAACGACAAGAATCACAGTCATGATCTTCTGCAGTACAGCCATATTCTTTGTTCCCAAAAGATTGATGAACCAGAAGACAGCCACCGCCACAACACCAGCTGTTACAGGTGATAATCCAGGAATTATCGAATTCGCATAAATTCCAAAAGCCGTACCATAAAGCGACATTGTCAGCATCTGGAGAAAAAAGCTTATTATGAACATTCCACCCAGTTTCTCGCCGCCAAGACCGCTGATTACAGAATAATCCCCACCTGAAAACTTAGTGACAGAAGAGAAGACCATTATCGGCAGATTGATTATCAATCCCAATATGATGGCTGCAAAATATGCAAGCCATACTGATGGCCCTGTCAAACCGATGGCTGGCCCGATCGTGGTAATCACTCCAGCCCCAATCACCTGTCCTACAGCCAGCGCCCATAGATCGGCCAGGCTGAGCAAACCTTTTTTCTGATTTCTCATTTCGAGCTCCTTATCTCTAACACCAGTATCCTTCCAAGTTCTTATTATGTAAAATTCTTATTTATAATGGTTTTTCATACAAAAATTTTATGATATATTTCCAATATGGACCTAAAGATTCTAAAAAGTTTTGTCGCAGTTGCAGAAATACAAAATATTACGAAAGCAGCTGACATGCTATATATGACACAGCCAAATTTAAGCAGGCAGATAAGAGATCTGGAAGATGAGCTTAAAACAACGCTCTTTGAACGTGGTAAAAGAAAGACGATCCTGACAGACGACGGCGAAATACTTCTGCATCACGCAAAACAGCTGCTTGAATTGGAGGAAAAACTGCAATTCGAGTTCATGAACAGGGCAAGCACCCAGTACGGAAGGCTCACAATAGGATTTTCAGAGTGTCTTGGCGCACGCAGGATCGGAAAGTTCATAAAGACGTTCTCCGCAATCTACCCCAACGTGACATATGAAATTTATAATGGATATGCCTACGACATCATCGAAAGAATTAACCATGGGTTGACAGACTTGGGTGTTTTATTGCAGCCGCTCGACCTTACAGAACTGGAATATACGGACATAGGGCAGGATGAGATATGGGGAGTTCTTGTATGCAAGGATCACCCATTTGCAGAAAAGAAGGCTATCAGCTATTCGGAAATAAGAAAAGAGAAACTCATAATTCCAAAACGCGCTTTCGACCAGAATGCGCTCTATGATTGGTTTCCTCTTGAGGCAAACAGCGTCCAGATTCTTGCAAAGTACAATCTTTTCTCCAGTACAATACATCTTGTGGAAAACGGAATGGGAGTTGCAATATGCAACAAGGGCGCACTGGGCATACAGAACAACAGCAACGTCGTTTTCATTCCCCTCCACCCAAAAGCCGCTTTCAAATCGATGCTCGCCTGGAAAAAAAGCGTCCAATTATCCCCTCTTGTCTCACTGTTCATCAAGCATGTGCTTGACAGCCTTGAAGCAGAAGACGGAGTTTTAAAACAAGAGTAGGAAAAGTGCAGCTGTTATCATTATCACCTTTTGCTGTTATACTGAGGATATGAAGAAAGTTGCATCTCTTGTTCTCGCGTCCACATTTCTGATTTCCAGTCTGGGGGCGTCGATTTTTTCCGGCTACGACTTCACTTTCTTCAAATCGGTTTCAAATTCAATCGCGGTCATGGACTCGGAAAAGGTCGGCCTGGATTATACCGGCTATGGTTTTTTGGGAGATATGACAAGCGGCATATTTTTGCGTCTTGGCCTGCAATCTCCCTATACCACCCTGCTTGCAACATTCGACAGCCTGAAAGGCAATGAGAGCATCGATGCTGACCTTCAGCCTTCACCTTTAGGCACTTTGACGGAATTAGGAGACTCCAGCGATGAAAGGGAATTTACTGTGCTGTTCGCCTTCGGCCCGGCATTCAGGAGATTCGTATCAAAAACCCTCTCCTGGTATTTGGGATTGGGAATAAAGATCGAACAGGACATAACGGACATATCAACCTCCATATCAACGGCAAATAAAACAAAAATAATAGAGAACTCCGTTGCAACCGACATAGACATAGGCTTCCGCCTTACAGCCGAGGAGCATACCACGCTGCGCATCGGAATATACCTGACCAGGCCTCTTTTCATACTTACCGAAACAAAAAGCATCACCAACATCCCAGGAGCGGACAAGGATTCGCAATTCAAGTTCCAGCAGAACATATTCACTCCTAAAGGAAGCGAAATCCAGTGGGACGCCCAGGGCTATATCTCGTTGGGTCACACCTATGCCAGTTTCTTAAAGCCCGACAAATACAGGTATGTGATAACAAGCGACAAAATATTTACGGGAACGCTTGAAAAAATGTGAAACAGGTTTCGTTTCTGTTTGCAAAAACCGCCTTCATACCCCACAATTTAAATAAGGAGGACCGCGCCGATGATGAAACTTAACCCGGACTCGTTTTGGAAAAGAGTGGACAACATCCTTAAGGAACAGAACCTCTCTCTCAGAGACCTTGCAGACGGCATCGGAGCAAGCATGCAGTCGATTACAGCACAGCACAACAGAAAGTGCATGCCGAAAACCGAACAGCTTTTAGCAATGTCCAGATATCTCAAGGTCGAGCTTGAATATCTGATAGTCGGAAAAGCCTCAAGATTCACAGAGAGGATAGAAAAAATCGCCTACGCATGCATGAAAGCAGATGAAGTCGATCTGAAACTGGTCGAAAAAGTGCTTGGCATAGAGACTCCAGCTGATGTCAGTGAAAGCTGAAAGCGGCCGCGGCTTTTGCAAAAGAATCAGAAAGAAAGCTTTTTTCAGGCCGAATAGTGTTGATGCAAAAAAGCATTTTAAGGACATTGAGATAAAAAAAATACGCCCTATTGGATTCGAACCAATCACCTACTGCTTAGAAGGCAGTTGCTCTATCCAGGTGAGCTAAGGGCGCATTTACGCTTTGTCAAAGCTTGATATAAACTATCACAAACAGATTACAATTTCAATATGTTTTTGTGAAGAGTTTTATAAAATAAAAGCACCCTTATGTACATTTTTTAGCGCACCGTTTTAGCACAGTTTTAAATGCCTTATAACTACATTATTATAACAATGCTATGCCCCGTCCCGAGCCTCTGCTTCTTTTATAATCAAATCCAGAGCCGAAAGGATATTCTTCAGATATATCGAAACTCTTTTTACTTGTCAGTAAATACTCCATTGTTACATTTAAAAGTGAACTCATGATATATAGCTGTTCTGCTTTTGGTAATGCATGTTTTGTCCGTTGGGTATTGATTGATCCATACTCAATACCTGTTTTTTCGCACAAAATCCTGTAATTCATTCTTTTTGTGATAAAGAACTCCATCTACTCTTTGCCAAAACTCTCGACCGTCTATTTCTACCATTGCTTCCACTCATAAATATTTTTTATTCTTTTATAATTCTGTAATGTAATTCAAAACTAAGTTACCATTTAGTTAAATGAATCTAGCCGGAGAAGTATCAAAAATTTTGGCAAGTTCCTTCGCTGTCTTCTTGCTTATCGGTTTATTTCCTCGTTCCATATCTGATACATGCTGCTTACTGGTACCAAGCTTTAAAGCAAGCTCCTGCTGGGTAAGCTTCAAAATATGACGATAAGTCCGCATGTTATCACCAGGTGTTTCCATGCTTTTCATAT
>CASGDQ010000054.1 GCA_949300325.1 uncultured Spirochaetales bacterium | reverse complement strand
GGAAAAAACTCCTTAAGAAAACAGGTAAGGCCATTGAAAACAAGGAGGAGAGATGATAATCGCAATTGACGGACCTGCGGGAAGCGGGAAAAGTACTATAGCCAGGATGCTTGCAAAGGAACTCGGATATTATTTTCTCAACACGGGATCTTTCTACAGGGCTTACACCCTTGCACAGCTTGAAAAGGGATTGGATCCTCTTGATGCGGACAGTGTTCTTGAGAACGCGAAGAAAATAACAATAAACGTTTCAAACGGAGACATACACATCAACGGTGTGGATGTGGAGGACAGGCTTCACACCCCCGAGGTCGATAGATTCTGCTCACCTGTATCTGCCGATCCAAGGCTCAGGGAGTATGTGAACACGCAGGTCAGGGCGCTTGCAAAAGGTATGAATATAGTGACCGAGGGGCGCGATACCACAACCGTCATCTTCCCGGATGCGGACTATAAATTCTACTTTGATGCTTCTGCTGAGATCAGGGCGAAAAGAAGGTACGAGGAGCATCCTGATGGACCTGATTACCAGAGTGTGCTTGATGAAATAAACAAAAGGGACGAGAGAGACAGGAATAAAGCGGTCGGAGCCTTGAAAATTGCCGACGGAGCTATATATATTGATACAACTTACTTGACCATAAAACAAGTTTGTGAGAAAGTGTTAGAGGCTATGAATTCATAGCCAATTATTTGTAGTAGGAGCAATCGATGGAAAATGAAACTCAGATGACGCAGTACCTCAAGTCATTTGCTGGAATTGAAGACGGTCAGATCGTAACCGGAACTGTTGTACAGTTAAATAACGAGTATGTACTTGTTGATGTTGGCTATAAGAGCGAAGGAAGAATTCCTGTAAGTGAATTCATTGAACTTCCTCAGATTGGGGACAAGGTCAACGTAACTATCATCAAGAAAGAAGGAGCAGGTGGACAGGTCATCGTCTCTAAGAAGAAGGCAGAGGCCAAGGAGAAGGCTGAGACACTCAAGAAGGCAGCCGAGGAGAAAACACCGGTTCTTGGAAAGTTCACAAAGGTCATCAAGGGAGGCTATGAGGTCGATCTTGGTGCAGATTATAAAGGTTTCTGCCCGTTAAGCAAGGCAGATGTCTTCCGCGTAGAGGATCCAGAATCCCTTATCGGCAAGACAGACTACTTCATCATCGACAAATTCCACGGAAGCTCAAAGATGAAGAGCGTCGTTTCCAGAAAGGAATATCTTGAGAAGAAGATCCAGGAGAACAAGGAACAGTTCTTCAAGACTGTACAGATCGGAGATGTTGTTGAAGGCGAGGTAAAGAGCTTCACAAGCTTTGGCGCATTCATTGACCTTGGCGGCTTTGATGGGCTTTTGCACATCAACGACATGAGCTGGGGCCATGTCACAAGACCTAAGGATTTTGTGAAGAAGGGACAGATCGTCCAGCTCCGCTTGATCAACATTGATCCTGAGACACAGAAGATCAATCTTTCGCTCAAGCATATGGAAGCAGATCCTTGGACATCCTTCGAGCAGCGCTATCAGGTTGGCGATGTGATCACCAAGCCGGTTACAAAGATCACAAGCTTTGGCGTGTTCATCGAGATTGAACCTGGAATTGAAGGCCTTGCTCATGTCAGCGAGCTTTCTTGGACAAAGAAAATCAACAACCCGAAAGATATCCTTAATATCGGCGATGTCGTTTCTGCAAAGATTCTCGGCTATGATCTTGATAAGAAGAGGGTTTCCCTCGGACTCAAGCAGCTCCAGGAGAATCCTTGGGATACTATCACAGAAAGATATCCTCTTGGAAAAGTTTTAAAGGCACCTGTCGTAAAGGTGACCAACAGCGGCGCTTTCATCGAGCTTGAAGACGGCATCGACGGATTTTTGCACATCGACGATGTGTCCTGGACCAAGAAGATCAAGAACATGGATCAGTTCTGCAAAGTAGGGGATGTTCTTGAGGTTTCAATTTCAAAGGTTGAGCCGGAGCACAGAAGGATCAGGCTTTCAGTAAAGGCGCTTGGAGGAAATCCGTGGCAGACGCTTAAGAAGGATTATCCAAAAGGATCCCTCATCACAGGAACAATCACCAGCGTTACTGATTTCGGCGTGTTTGTAAAAGTTATCGGAGATATCGAAGGTCTTATTTCCAAGTTCAACCTTGTAGGTCCGGATGAGGAATATAAGGACGAGGTTCTCGAGAGCTACAAGAGCAAGATCGGCGAGCCGGTCACAGCAATGGTTGTTGATATCAATCCTCAGACACAGAAGCTCAATCTCTCCATCAAGGAGATGATCCGCAAGAGCCAGGAGTCGGAGATGGCCAAGTACATGGCAGACGACAAGGAAGAGGAAGATACATACAATCCGTTTGCAGATATGCTCAAGGGCAAGACTGAAAACTGATTGCCAGCTATAATTCAAATCATTAGGGGGAAGGGCAAACCTTCCCCTTAAATAAAGGTTTTCAAATGAAGAACAACGATAAAGAACTCACTAAGACACAGATAATTGCAGATAAGGCGAACAAGTTCCTACAGAAGCATGCCAAAACACTTATAATCATTTTGGCTGTGGTTGTTGTCCTTTTGATTGGTTTCTGCATCTATTATGCAGTTGCAAACAATAAGCTCCAGGACAGCTACACGGAGCTTTACAGGCTTGAGGAAAGCTATTCCGATCTTTTATCCATGGACAACACAACAGATGAGTATGCTGATGCTTTGACAACCTTTGAGGATGAGGTCAATGCTTATCTTTCCGGTAACAAGATATCGACCTACCAGGGAAGCAAGGCAACGATGCTTCTTGCACAGGTTGCTTACATGGAGGAGAATTGGCAGAGTGCATATGATCTCTTCATGGCAGTTGCTGAGGAGAACAGCGACAATTATCTTGGTTCGCTCAATTATGCAAATGCAGCCGCTGCTGCAGAAAACAATGGAAACACAACAGAAGCACTCAGGCTCTACACAAAAATATGGGATGATTATGGCACCAGTGCGTCAGAAGCGCCGAAGGCTCTTTTCAATCAGGCACGTCTTGAAGAAGAAGCTGGAAATACTGAGATTGCTAAATCGATCTATGAACAGCTTGTGGGCCAGTTTGCAAATTCCTACTATACTGCAATCGCACAGGCAAAACTTCTTACATTTTAATCCGTTTATTCGGATATAATGTAGTTGAGGAGGAAAGGATGAGAAAGAGGATTATAATACCATTTCTTGTTCTTTCCTTTTTTTTATTTGTTTTTGTTTCTTGTGGGATACCCAATATATTTACTTTCAATGAAGCAAATGATGTTCTAGATATTTCCAATAGCGGACAACGTCTCAGATTCAGTAAGGATTCCGGTGTTTTCACTGGACATTTAATGTTTTTATATCTTTTGACAGATGAGACTGAGAACATAAGTTCAATACAGTCTTCATTAATTTCATCGTTTAAATCTGCAAATATCATCAACAGCTACAACTCGAAAAATATTAAGAATTACGGCAATGAACCGGTTGTATCAATCACTCGTACCATTTCTGATCAATCAAAAGTGTTCAGGCTTTTCCAGCTTCATATTAATAGCAATGCGGAAGGAAACTATAATAACAATGGGCAGAACTGGGCAAGCAGTTACATGTTTACTCTGGCAGAAGGCGACTATTCAATTGATTATGAGCTTGATGAAAATAGTAATTTAGTTATCTCTATTTATAATTATTCTGCACAAGATGCGGATCCATTAGCTAGGGCGATTACAGTAAGATGTAATGATTTGCCTTTTAAATTTGATGAATCAAAGAATGATTACACTGCCGACGATGTGAGCAATATGACGCTTTACGTGCTTCCTGCAATTGTTATTAATTCATCCGAGTACAATAATAAGCTTCTTTATTGTTCATCTTCATTTGCTACCGTAACACTGTAGAACATTAAATTAATGAACTTATATATAGAATCAGAATCAAGCAGAAAAGCTGTGTAAATACCTCATTTTAAGCGATTAAATTAGTTTGTTAAGTATTCTTTGCTGATTTAAAATAATTCAACTAGTAATAAAATAATTAAATAAGAAAGAAATTAATGAAAGTGTCAGATATTCTTCAATTATCTTGCTTGATGATTTGTATGTTTTCTTATACGGAAAGTCATTCTATTTTCAGATTACTTATTGATAGACTTCTGATTAAACTTTGGAACGTATACAGATATAGTCAGTTTTATTTGTAACTTGATACACTAGCTCTTATAAGCAATTAATACAAAAACATTATTGATGATCATTTAATTATGCAATTCATATCCATAAAATATTCATTGCAAGCTTTTTAGAAAAAAAGCGATTCTAATGATAGAAAATAGTATATACTAAAATTTCATATACTATAATTTATATTACAAATTAATTTTTAGCTTATATTATTTTATTTAAACAATATATTTTATATAGCAATCGAAAAAAGATATTAATTTCTTTTATATGATATAATATAAATATTATTATAATATTTTTTAATACGCTATAATTTATTTTAAACTTTAAAAATTATAGCAAAATTTAAAAATCAAATTTATATATATAATGTATATTCTGTCAATTAGAATATTAATTTCTTTGAACAGCGCGACTAGATGATCGAAAGAAGTTGTGATATGCCTTTATCCAAATCTTGATATGTCCTATCAAAATTTCCAGTGTACCAGGGATCGGCTACATCACGATCAGAAAGCATCGGACGAAGTTTATCCAGATTGCTTTTGAACATTGCCTTTAGATTTCTTAGATTATTCTGGTCCATATACACAATAAGATCGTAATACGCCATATCCTCAGCTGTAATTCTTCTTGCACGGTGATTAAGCACAGGAACGCCCATTTTCTCAAGCATACGCCGTGCAGGAGGGTATATGGGGTTTCCTATCTCTTCGCAGCTTGTAGCAGCGCTATCTACCTCATAGGACCCAGATTTTCCTAATAGGGATATCCTATAAGAAAACATGCATTCAGCCATTGCTGAGCGGCAGATGTTTCCATGGCAGACAAAAAGGATTTTCTTCATATTTCAAGTATGTATGAAGAGTTTTTTTATTGCAAGAACACGTCCCCTACCCTGATTTTCGAATAAAAGTCCCCTATCGCCACACGATTCTGTACTTATAAATAGTAACTGCATATTTATTCATATCTATATTTTTCTACCTGAAATTTTTCTTTCTTTTAAATTTTTCCCTTACTATGTGGAATAATGCATGTTAAGAAATTATAATCATGCCATGATCAAATACGAACTAAAGAAAGCGGATACTCTCAGCGAAGGTGTTGAAAACCTTTATGAAATTGTTTCTCTTCTTCGCAGCCCGGAAGGCTGTCCCTGGGATAGAAAGCAAACAAACAAGAGCATCACAGAGTCTCTCATAGATGAGGCATATGAATATATGGATGGGGCTTCAAAGGGTTCTGTTGAAAGCATGCGCGAGGAAATCGGGGATGTAATGATCAATGTTTTCATGAATCTTTACATAAACGAGGAGCATGGAGATTTCACACCTGTAGAGGCTTTAAACGAGGTTTGTGAAAAGCTTATAAGAAGACATCCGCATGTTTTTGCTGATAAGAGGACTGAAAATGATGCCGAGGCTTTAAGCTTATGGAACAGCGTCAAGGAAAATGTAGAAGGCCATAAAACAAATGAAAAGGATTTCTTCGAGCATATACCTTCAGTGCTTCCACCGCTTGAAGCAAGCTATGAAATACAGAAGAAGCTTAAAAAAGTGGGATTCGATTGGCAGGATGCGTCCGGGGTTATCGATAAGGTCAAAGAAGAGCTTCTGGAAGTTGAAGAGGCGGTAAAGGAAAACGATCAGGATCATATAGAAGAGGAAATCGGAGATCTTCTATTCAGCGTTGTCAATCTGTCAAGGTTCTTGAAGGTACGCCCAAATTCTGCGCTGCACAGGTGCAACGAAAAAGTGAAAAAGAGGTTTCAGAATCTGTTTGATCTGGCGGTTGAGAGAAAAATCCCTCTTGATAAAGAGCATTTTGAGCAAATGGACGAGCTATGGGAAGAAATTAAGAAAAAGGAGAAGAAAGATTAAAGCTCCTGCATCCTGAAATCCGTCTGCATCGGAAAGGCTTCACTTGCATCAAGCCAGAATTTACGTGCCATTTCCATATCGTTTATCGAATACATCAGATCTCCAAGGCTCAAGGCGTAGGCCGGATCGGAAGAATCTCCGTATCCGGCAAACTCGGCAAGCATTATCCCGTCATGCCTGTTGATAAAAAGCGGGATTGCAAGCTTCATGGCTTCAATGAAGCCTGAGGAAAGCCCATCCGAGGAATAAAGGCTTTCCAGAGATGAGAGGATCTTGCCGCTTGGAGCCTCAGATACGATGTTCATCATCGCAATCTCGCTCGCGCTCAGGCTTCCTGATATGGTTTGGAAGAATTCCTCTGCAGCGTTCACATCCCCTGAAATCACAAGCTCCTGATAATACTTTATCGCATTCTGCTTCAAAAGCATGTTTTCATCCTTAAGCAAACGTCCTGCTTCAAGAGCAATCTCATTATATGGAGAGGTATGAAGAATTATGCGCAAAGAATCGTAATAATTTTCAGATGAGGAATCATTTAGAAGGTAGTATAGATAGGCTGCTCTGAAGGACTCGGTATAATTTCCAAGCTGATAATATGCAGCTCCCTTATAATAAAGGGCATCTCCTTTGATATCCTTTTTTAATTCGATTTCAGCATTTTCAAGAATGGCCTCATAGTTTGCCTGCTTGAATGCTCCTGCATAATCAAACGAATTCTTTGAGCAAGAAGATAAAAGAATAAGGAGCAGGACGAAAAAAACAAATCTTATCCTTTTCATCATGCTCCTCCTATATATAAACCAGGTTCCCGATAAGCCGGGTTCTGTTTATGTAATCATCTATCTAGGACTGCGGTTACCCGCAGCCTCCAGCAGCCTACCCGCAATTTAGGACGGACAGCCCTGTTGCTGCTTGGCCTTGCACCTGACGAGGTTTACCCTGCCACATCCGTTACCGGATGCGCGGTGGGCTCTTACCCCACCTTTTCACCCTTACCCGAAGGCGGTATGCTTTCTGTTGCACTGTCTGTAGCATTGCTGCTCCCGGCCGTTAGCCGGCGTCATGTCCTACGGTGCCCGGACTTTCCTCTGACTACTCAGCGATTACTTCTGGAACCTGGAAAAAAAACAAGATCAGAACTCTTCGAAGTCCTCTCCCATGCCCATGGATTCATCGTAGTTGTCACCCTCAGCTCCAGATGCCTGGCTATCTTCGGAAGACGAACCCTTTCCTTCACTCTTGGTCGGTTCAAGCTGCTCGAAGATGTAACTTCTCTCAGCATCCTCTTCAAGATGCTCCTTATAAATAATCCTGGAGCAATATGGGCAGTACTCGATTTCTCCTGCTTCGTTCTTGAGCTCGAGATCGATTACAAACTGCATCGGAAGAATAAGATCGCAGCCGGTACAGACCTGGCCATAAACAGGCACAATCCCGTAGCCATCCTTCTTCTTCACGATATTGGAGAATTTGCCGTAAAGGTCGTCGCTGATCAGATCTCCCTTCAATGCAAGGCACTGTTCATCAAGAACGGCAATTTCGCCTCTGATGCTCTCAAGCTCGGCATCGACCTTGCCTTTCTCTTCATCAACCATGGCCTGCTTTGCACTGACATCCGCCTCCTGGGCATCAAGTTCAGCCTTGACTTTCTCAAGTTCGCCAGCCTTGCTGTTGCGCTGCTTAAGAAGGGACTGTTCGCTTATGCGTGCCTCATCCAGCTGCTTGGTAAGAGCCTCGAATTCCCTCTGGGTGTTTATGAATTCCATTTGCTTTTCATACTCGATCCTCTGATTGAAAGCATCATCATATCTGATTGCAAGACTCTTCTGCTCGCTAACAAGATTCTCATAAAGATCCTTAAGTTCCTGATACTTCTTCACAGAAGCGGCAAGATTGGCTTCTTCAGCTTTCAGATCTGCAGGAATGGACTCGATGCGGTCCTCAAGTACGAACTTCTTCTGAAGAACAACCTGCAATTTTTTCAAACACTCAAGTTTCTCATTCTTTGACATAAAACGACAATTCTCCTTGGACTATCTGATAATAACCACTTTGTTAATTTTTTTCTACTCATTCCAGTCTTTAAGCTTCTTGCTTCTGGTCGGGAATCTGAGCCTTCTCAATGCCTTTGCCTCAATCTGCCTGATCCTTTCCCTTGTTACATCGAAGTACAGACCGACCTCCTCCAAAGTGAGGGCATATCCATCATCGAGGCCGAACCTCATTCTCAAAACCTCCTGCTCTCTTTCCGGCAGCTCAGACAACAGCTCCTTGATCTTATCCTGCAAAAGGACAAAAGCAGTCTGGTTTGCAGGATTCTCTGCATCCTTATCCTCAATGAAATCAGAAAGCACGCTATCCTCCTCTTCTCCGACAGGAGTTTCGAGGCTGATCGGTTCCCTTGCAACGCTCTTTACGTTCTTGACCTTGCTTTCCGGCCAATTGAGATGCTCTGCAATCTCCTTGTCTGTCGGTTCCCTGCCATAAAGCTGCATGAGCACACGTGATTCCCTGACAACCTTATTGATCTGCTCTATCATATGAACAGGAACACGGATGGTCCTGGCCTGGTCGCTGATGCTTCTTGTAATGGCCTGACGGATCCACCAGGTGGCATAAGTGCTGAACTTGTAGCCTTTCTTATACTCGAACTTCTCAACAGCCTTTATAAGTCCGATGTTGCCTTCCTGCACGAGATCGAAGAACTGAAGTCCTCTGTTCGTATATTTCTTTGCGATGGATACGACAAGCCTCAGATTGGCCTTTATAAGGCGGTCCTTTGCGCTTTTGAGAATCCTCTGTCCATATTCGATGTTCTTCACATTCTCAAGAATGTCGTCGATGGAGCACTCGAAATCATATTCGATGTTTCTAAGCTCCTTCTCGGTCAGCTGCAGCTCTTTGATCTCTTCCTTGATCTGGTCTGCAGTCATTCCAAGATTCTCTTCGATGATTCCCGCCTTGCTTCTTGTAGCAAGATCGCGTCCGAGCTGCCTCAATTCCTTAAGCTGAGTGATCTTAAGCTTCCTGCTGCTTGCAGCCTTCTTGACTGTGCATTCATTGATCTTTGTCTTCGCATCAAGGAAAATGCGGGTAAGGTCATCGATTTCCTCCTGCTGCAACGGAATATTGGTGATCCAATCCTCAACAGGAATGTACTGGCCGTTCTTGAGAGCCTCGAGATCCCGCATGACATCATGATAATGCTTGGCAAGGCTTTGCTCCTTCTGGGCATAATCGTCTTTAATCTTTTTATGAAGCCTGGCTTTCTCTTTTTCAAGATCCTGCTTCTTCATATCGGGATTTTCGCTCATAAGCTGCACATCAAGCGTTTCTACTTCCGCCTGAATCTGTGCATTAAGCTCATTCTCTTCCTTCTTTATCTTCTTCAGCTGAGCTTCAAATTCGCTCTTATAGGAAGCCTTCGTCCGTTCACGGGCATAATTAATCCAAGCCTCCCTAGAGGGGAAATCTGAACGCTTCTTGCCCTTGAACGCTTTGCATTCAGGGTTAGGATATCCTCCGAGCCTGTTAAGCAGGTCCTCACGCAATGATAAAAGCGCTTCATTAGCGGAAAGATCCTCTCCTGCAAGGCTCAATTTCGCCTTAAGCTCATTATACTCGGCAATCTGCCTCTGAACCTCTTTGTTTAAGGCTTCCTTGTAGTTTGTATTGTATCTTTTTTGAACGGAAAGGAATTCCTTGAGCTCTTCTGTCGAAAGAGGATCTTCTCCATCCTCTTCGATCTTGGTGTTCATATGCTTGATGACTTTAGTGAAGAAGGAAATGAGGATTCCGCTTTCCCTGATTACGGAATTGACAATCGCAGCTCCCCTTTCCATCTGCATTGCAAGCTCAACCTCCTGATCTCCAGTCAAAAGGTTCTCATTTCCGATTTCCTTGAGATAAAGCCTGATAGGATCATCTACGCTTGTTTCGATCCTGCTTGAAGAGTGGAGCTTATGCTCGACCCCATGCTCTGAGAAATTGGAGATATCTATAAATCTTTCAGCTCCAGCATCACCTTCGTCATCTGTGCCTTTCCACTCGTTTATTCCAGGTTCGTTTTCCTCGTCGGTGAGGTCTTCCTCCTCATCCTCGTCTTCATCCTCCCCCTTCTTTTCCTCATCCTCATCCTTTTCATCCTCATCTTCATCCTCGTCCATGAGCGATGAGGTTTCTTCATCGGCATCTTCGTCTTCAGGAGATGAAAGGAAGTCCTCGTCGTCTTCCTCCTCATCCTCCATCTCTTCTTCGCTGGGTGGAATTTCGTCCTCGGAAAAATCGGATTCCATGTCCTCCGGACTGGGGATATCAAAACCGTCTTCGTTTTCCTCGCTGTAGGCAACACCATCATCGTTTAATGCATTGATAATGGAATCGATATCCCCTACCGTAGCCTTATAAGTCTTAATGGCTTGGATGATATCATCAAAAGTGACGACTCCGTTCTCCTTAGAAATCTGCAAAAGACTCTCATAAAATGGTTGATTCTTAAAATCTTCCTGTCCCATCAGTTAAGCTTCCTTCCCACTGAATAAACTGCTTTTAAGCATGTTTATCTCTCTGTCGTATTCCTTTTTCTTCTCCATCAGCTCCGCCATATCCTCACCGGATATGTCCGAAGAGAGAAGTTTGATTTGTGAAGTGAGCACCGATCTCCTTTCTTCCAAGCTTCTGAGACGAATCTTATCAACTATCTCATCCAGTACGGCAACGTCTGACTGCCTGAATTCATCCAAGCAGAAAGAGGTTGACACGTAATTACGCAATCTTTCGTCTGCAATGAGCGAAAGAAAAAGCTCATCGGTATTCACATCATCCCTTAATGCATTTTCAAGAACCGTATATAGCACCCTTGCATCCGGATCTTTCAAGTCTGCAAAAGCGATCCTCATCCTGTAGATCCTGAACAGGTCCCTTCTGTTGGCCAGTATGAGCATCGCATATAAATCCGGAGATACGGAAGCGGCGTTGAATTCCGCCATTTCCTCGTTTCCTTTATCCACCACCTCTTTATAAACAGTGTCTGCCTTCCTGCTTTTCTCCAAATCGGCAAGGATGACATCCCCGCTAACAGAAAGCCTGACTGCAAGATCCTGAATGTAGGAATCCAGCTCAACGGAACTTTCTGTGGACAAAAGAAATGGGGAAAGGCTTTTCAAAAAGTCAGACTTACCCCTAGGCGTTCTGACATTATACTCCTTAAGGTATTTTTGAACAAGATACTCATAACCTCCAGACTCCTGCTCAAAATCCTTTGCTAGCGCTTGAGGACCATGCTTTTCAAGAATTTCAGAAGCATCTTTTCCTAAGCTTAATTTATGCACCTTAACATCGAAAGCTTTAGCATGGAGTATCCTGATGGCCTTATCTGTGCTCTGCTGGCCGGCACTGTCGCTGTCAAACATCAAATCGACGCTGCTTGTGTATCGTCCGATCAGATTCGCCTGTTCCTCGGTAAAGGATGTCCCGAGGCTTGCCATGGCCGAACCGAATCCTGCCTGATGCATGCTTATGACATCGAAATTTCCTTCGCATAAGATAGCACTGCTTTCTTTCTTCTTCAGCTCCGTAATGGATTCATACAATCCATATAGATTGTATTTCTTGCTGTAGATCAGTGTATCAGGGCTGTTAATGTACTTCGGAGCTGTATCGGAAAAAGAAAGATCCCTTCCTGAAAATGCGATGACTCGTCCCCTGAAGTCCCTAACAGGAAAAATAAGGCGGTTTGCAAAAAGCGGCCAAGGGAATTTCCTCCGGCTGAATAACCCGCTCGATTGCAATATCTCGTCGCTGTAGCCCTTTTTGGAAAGAAACTGATAAAGCCAGGATGAGGACTGCGGAGCATAGCCGAGGCTGAATTTCTCAATCATCTGATCCGAAACATTCCTCTTTTTAAGATAAGAAAGCGCCGCCTCTCCCTCCTTGCTGCTTTTAAGCATATATACGAAAGTCTTGTTTATCCTTTCATAAAGATCGTAAAGCAGAGCAGAATCATCCTTTTTCTTTTTCACAGTCCCTGTAGGGTCGTATTCGATCTGCACTCCTGCCTTTTCTGCAAGATATTCAACTGCTTGAGGAAAATTAAGCCTTTCCATCTTTTCGATAAAGGTGAACATGTTTCCACTCTCATGGCAGCCGAAACAATAATATCTGCCAGAAGCATCATCCAATTTAAAAGAAGGGGTGCGTTCATTCCCATTTCCATGAAAAGGACACTTTGCCCATATGATGTTTCCTTTCGGATAAAGCTTGATATATTGGGATACAACATCAGAAAGTCTTAATTTCTGGTTTATTTGATTAATTGCCTTATCTAAATGACCCAAGATAAATTACTCCATTTTAAATATAACAAAAAAATCCAAAAATACTTCTTTTTTTTTAAAAAAAAATAAAAAATATTCAAACGGGGAAAAAAACCGGGTTTTCAGCTTTTTTTCATAATGCATAAAGGCTCGTTGGAATCGTTTTCCTTTATCAGTCCAATTATCTGCTCATCGGAAAAAAACGGACCTTTACCTAAACCAGGACAATTCTCCTTCTCCCTTTCAATCGCATCATTATCATCAGCCAGTCCTCGCCAGAACGGATAAGTACGGCACTGCAATGGCCTTGCCGGATATATGCTGCAGCCCTCGCTATTGAGAAAAATACAGGAATAGTCATCCCTTTCCTTGAGACTTACCATGCTGTATGTGCCGTAATCTACTAGACGGCAGTATATTCCTATAAACTCTTCTTGGGTAATATTCAAATGAGCGCATGCTCGTTTTATATCGTCTTTGGAAAGAAAAACAAACCCGGGCTCTCCGGAGCAGCAATGAAGACATCTTTGGCAGGAAAAACAAAAGCCCAAAGCACACCTCACAAAAAAAGCCTTCCGAAGAAGGCTTTGGAGAGAGAAGGATTCGAACCTTCGAAGGCAGAGCCGTCAGATTTACAGTCTGATCCCTTTGGCCGCTCGGGAACCTCTCCATCGTTGACCTATGTATTTCTACACGAAAGTGAAAAAACATGCAATAGGTTTTTAAAAAAAATCAGCTCAGCAACCCGTTTTTTTCTTCTCTTCCAGCTTCTCTAATACAATTGGAGGAACCATTCTTGAAATATCTGCGCCGAATGCAACCATTTCCTTTATTTGCGATGAGCGGAGGATGAGATAATTCTGATCGGTCGGCATGAACACAATCTCAAGCTCCGGATAAAGCATGTTATTTGTCATTGCCAGCTCTATCTCATAAGAGAAATCCAGCTCGCTGCGGACTCCACGCACCATTACAGACACATCATGCCGTCTGGCATAATCCACACTTAAGCCTGTATCGGAATCAACTATCACGTTGCTAAGATGAGAAAGAGAATGGCAAAGCATCGCAACTCTTTCCTCCGGCGAAAAAAGGCACTGCTTGTTGATATTGTGCGCAACAACGACATACAGCTTGTCAAAAAGCCTGGATGCCCTTTCTATGATGTTAATATGCCCCAGAGTCGGAGGATCGAAAGTCCCTGGAAGCATTGCAATCAAATTACGGCTCATACCTTTACAGACTCCACAAATTCTTTCATCTTGGAAAATTTCTTCTGATCCTCGAAATTAATTGTTCTCAGAATTTTGAACTTTCCCTCTCCATCCTTCTCGCAAAGCGCAAAATTTCCACATCCTATATAGCTAACTACCTGGTTTTGTGAAGGAGAAAGCTCCTTTTTGGCAATCTCCAAAGCGCAGTCGAAATGTACAAACTCGTCATTAGCATTCAAGAAAGAAAATGCAATATTTTCAACTATCTGCCCGCAAACAGGACATGTCGGACGGGGTTCCCTGATCTCCTTGGGCCTAGAGACAGGAATAGAGGAATGGAAGCCGCGCGGCTTCGGTACTCCGGCAACCTGATTGATCGTAGAAAACCCCTGCGTAGCTGGCTCTGCGGATTTGGATTTCTTCCTCTTTGCCTGAGCCTGCTCCTTCTGAACTCGGGTTTTCTGCCCTTTTTGATTCTTTTTCATACGTAATCAGGATAAAGGTTTTATTAATCCAAAACAAGTAAGAACGCAAAAATATGGCATAATAGCAAAACAAAACCGCCTCCTATTCGTTGGAGACGGTTTTCTCGAGAGAAGAACAAAATCCATAAAAGGCTTCTTCCTGCTCCCAGATTCTAAATAAATTGAAAATACGCTTAGGCGTTCTTCTTCTGAATGAGTTCCTTGACTTTTGCAGCCTTTCCAACCCTGCTTCTGAGATAATAGAGCTTTGCTCTTCTCACCTTACCATAGCGGACAACTTCGATCTTGTCGATTCTCGGGCTGTGAAGAGGGAATATCCTCTCAACTCCGACGCCATAGCTGATTTTGCGAACGGTGAAAGACCTTCTGATTCCGCTGTTGTTCTTGGCAATAACGATACCTTCGAACACCTGGATCCTTTCAGTGGAACCTTCTACAATCTTGAAATATACCTTAATCGTATCTCCAACGGAAAAATTCTCCGCATTCTCCTTAACCTGCTTTGCTTCAATTGCCTTGATAATGTCCATTTTCCAAGTCCTCAGTTCTTTTTTCTTCAATAACCTTAATAAGTTTTCTTCGCATCCGAGGGCTGAGAGAGGCCCCGGATAACAAATCAGGCCGGACATGCATCGTTCTAGCCAGCCTCTGATCATCGCGCCATTCGGTAATATGGGCATGATGACCAGATAATAGTACATCAGGAACGCAAGAAGAGCAATACCTTGCGGGTCTGGTATACTGTGGGTATTCAAGCAAGCAAGAGGAAAAACTTTCCTCTTCCAGGCTATCTTTTGCAATCACTCCATCAATAAGACGGAATACTGCATCGATTATCACCAAGGTCGCAGTCTCACCGCTGGTGAGAACATAGTCCCCGATAGATATCTCATCATCGACATATTCGTCGATTATCCGCTGATCCAAGCCTTCGTAGTGCCCGCAGATGAAAACAAGCTCCTCTTCTGCAGCAAGCTCATAGGCTTTTTTCTGATCAAACAGCCTACCGCTTGGAGTCGGATAAACGACCCTCTTCCCGCTAGCCGATACAGATTCAAGAGCCTTTGACAGCGGCTGCGGCATGAGCACCATGCCTGCGCCTCCTCCATAAGGAATGTCATCGACCCTGTTGTAAGCATCGTCAGCAAATTCCCTGAAATCAACGATCCGATAACTTACGATCCCCTTTTCAACAGCCCTCCTCATTATCGAGGATTTGAAAAAAGGTTCGATCATCATTGGAAACAACGTGAGGACGGTGATCTTCACGGCCTACTCCAAAACTTCAGGCATCAGTATCTCTATGCTTCCCTTCTCAAAATCACGGACGCCGACAAACGGCTCCATGTTTGGAACAAGACGTATATGCCCATCAGCCATGCGGATATGGAGGAGCAGCGCCTGGCTGCCTTCGCTCGTATCGCAGACCACCCCGACAGCTTTGCCGGCAACTTCCGCCTTAAGCCCATAGAGATCTGCGATATAGTACTCGCCTTCCTCCAAAGCAGGGGCCTTATCACGGGTGATATACATCACACCGCCTGAAAGCACCCTAGCCTTTTCAGGAGTGGAGAAAGATGCAAATTTCATAAGAAAATCTTCCTTATGAAAAAGAACGTCCTCGACCTCCACTTTTATAATCTTTGCCTCCCTGGTCTTTATCTCAGCCTTGTCCAAAGAGGCAAGGTGATCATATTCACCACTGAGGGAGACGACCTTCAAAAAACCGTCAAGACCATGTGTCTTACCGACGAGTGCGGTTGCGAGAAGAGATTTATTTTCCATCAGTCAAGTATCTCCAGACTTGCACGGCGGCCGTCCTTGGTAGCAGAAGCCGACAGAATTGTTCTGATGGCTTTTGCAATCCGCCCCTGCTTTCCGATTACCTTGCCCACATCCTCTTTAGAAACGTGAAGTTCAAGAACGACGCTTTTTTCGCCCTCCACGACATTCACGCTTACCTGATCGGGTTCATCGACAAGGCTCTTGACCATGAATTCAACAAGTTCCTTCTCCATCCCAACCTCCTAGGACGTTAGTCCTGCTTGCGGCTGAGTGAGATTCCCTGTGAATTGAGAATATTCTTAACGGTCGGGCTTACCACGACGCCCTTTTCGATCCAACTCTTAACCTTTTCCTGATCAAGCTTGATCTGCTGATCCTTTTCTTCAATCGGATGATATGTTCCGACCTCGTCGATAGTGACGCTTGTCGAAGCTCTGCGGTTATCCATTACGACAACCCTGTAATACGGTCTTTTCTTTGTACCGAAACGCTTGAGTCTCATTGTTGTGCTCATTCTAGTTTTCTCCTTATACTACATGAAGGTCACATGCCAAGATTCTTCAGCATGCTGGCCTGGAATTTCTTATTTGTCGCCATCTTCTTCATCAGAAGCTTGCTCTTTTCAAATTTCTTCAAAAGCCTGTTGACCTCGGCTACGCTTGTGCCGCTGCCCTTTGCGATTCTCTTTCTTCTTGAAGGTCCGATGATCCTGTAGTTCTGCTTCTCAAACTTAGTCATGCTTCGGATGATCGCCTTTTCGATATCAAGCGCCTTGAGATCGATATCATCCTCGCTTATATTCCCCTTTGCTCCAGGAATCATTTCTATAAGCTTATCGACAGAACCCATCTTATCCATCTTTTCAAGCTGTTCAAGATAATCCTGCAGGTCATAGGTGTTCTTTTCTATCTTCTTCTGAAGCTTCTCAGCTTCCTGCTTGTCATACTGCTCCTGAGCTTTTTCAACAAGTGAAACAACATCGCCCATGCCAAGAATACGGCTGGCAATACGTTCAGGATGGAATACTTCAAGATCCTCAGCCTTTTCACCGGTTCCTATGAATTTAATAGGCTTGCCAACAACGCTCTTGAGGCTTAAGGCAGCACCACCACGGGTGTCCGAGTCGAATTTTGTGAGCATTACACCGGTAATGCCGACCTTCTGCTCGAACTCGTTTGCAATCTCTACCGCCTGCTGTCCAGTCATTGCATCGGCAACAAAGAGCGTTTCATCTGGATTGACAGCTTTTGCAATATTCTGGATTTCCCTCATGAGCGCATCATCAAGATGCATGCGTCCAGAGGTATCTATTATCACAGTGTCAACTAGATCATGCTTGGCCTTGTCCACCGCCCGGCGAGCAACAGTTACAGGATCCTTTTCTCCAGGCATTGTAAAGACAGGAACGCCAACTTTCTCTCCCAGCAATTCAAGCTGAGTGACGGCTGCAGGACGTACAAGGTCAGCGGCAACCAGCATGACATTCCTACCCTCTTTCTTAAGCCTGTATGCAAGCTTATGACAGGCAGTGGTCTTACCAGATCCTTGCAGGCCCATCATCAGTATGACGCTTGTAGTGTCTTTACCCTTGAGGTTGAGAGCATTGGATTTGTCGTCTCCTAAAAGAGCGACCATCTTGTCGTAAACGATTTTTGTGAACATCTGCCCTGGATCGACAGCCTTGAGAACCTTCTCTCCTACAGCCTCTTCCATTGTGGAGTTCACAAAACGCCTTACAACGCGCAGGTTGACATCAGCATCAAGCAGAGCCTGCTTGATTTCCTCAACAGCCTCTGAAATATTTTTTTCACTTATCTTGCCTTTCCCCGCAAGCGTACGCATAATCGAGGAAAATCTGTTACTTATACTATCAAACATCTGCTTTTCCAATGTCACTAAGACAACATTTTAACTTATACATAAAATAATGGTTACTGTCAACAAAACGAGGGAAAAATACGCCCTTGGAAAGAGCAAAAAAAGGCACGGAACAACTCCCGCGCCCAATGAAAGAAAAAGCGATGCCTCAATCGATTTCCACAGCAGTCTCGTGCTCGTCCAAAATCACCGGCTCTCCCTTGACCGATGCAATCTTGTAACTGACTGTTGTTGATACACCTGCTTCCATCTGTGTAACACCGAGAAGGCTTTCAGAAGCAGTTACAGTATGCTTGTTGTGGGTGATGATAATGAACTGGCTGCTCTTTCCAAAGTCCTCGAGAACGCTTATGAAAAAGCCGATGTTCCTATCATCAAGCGCCGCATCTATCTCATCGAGAATACAGAACGGGCTCGGCTTGACCATGTAGGTGGCAAAAAGAAGCGCAACTGCGGTCATGCTTCTTTCTCCGCCGCTCAATAGGCTCATGTTCGTAGGCTTCTTTCCTGGCGGCTGTGCAAAAATATCGATACCGGTAGTCAAGACCTCGTTCTCATCCTGAAGGCTGACTTCGGCAGTTCCTCCTCCAAAAAGACGCGTAAACATTTTTTGGAAGTTTGCAGAAATATCCTTATATGTCTTAAGGAACATTTCAACGCTTTTTGTCTGAATCTCTTCAAAGACCTTCACAAGATCCGCTTTTGCCTTGTACTCATCCTCAAGATGCTTGGTATAGAAATCCAGGCTGTTTTTGGCATCGGCAAATTCATCCTCAGCCATATAGTTGATATTTCCGGCACTTTCAAGCTCTTTGTTGACCTCGCGCAGTTCGTTTTCGACAAGCTGCTGATTGAGATCCTGCTCAAAATACTCCTTATATTCTCCAAGGTTCCTGTTGTATTTGTTGTAAAAGCTCTCATAAAGGTTTTTGATCATCTCATCCGCATTGGAGATGTAAAGCTTTTCCTTCTCCAGATCGCCGCGGCTCTGAAGTATCGAGCTGTTGAGATTATCCTTGTCGTTACGCATCTTCTGCAATGCAACAGCCTCCCCTTGCAGCTCTGAGGCCATCCTATCGACATTTTCATTGGCTTCAGCCAGCTCGCCTTTGAGCCTTGCAATCTCCTCATCCTTTTCTTTGAGTTCAGCGCTGGCCCTTACAACCTTGGTTCTTGCAAGATCTGCTTTATCAATCGCATCCTGCAGATCGTAATTCTTCTCTTCCACCTGGCTTCTGAGAGAATTCATCATCGCCTCGTTGCTTGAGATATTTGATCTGATATTCGCTTCCTGCAGGCTGATGTTCTTAACAGTTTCCTTTAAAGAATCGATCTCTTCACGCAGCTTCTGGTTCATTTCGCGGGCAGAGGCTATGAAGTTCCTGTTTGCTTCAATCTCGTTCCTGGCCTTTTGCTCACCTGTCTCTATCTCCCTCTTCTTGCTGACAAGCCCCTCAGGCGAAAGAAGAGTATCGACTACAGGAGGGATGCTGTCCTTATACTTAGTAAAGAGCGCAATCAGATCATCCAGTCCGATGCGAAGCGATGAGAGCATCTTGTCGGCGGCTTTCACCTTGTCTTGGGATTTCTTTATTTCTTCCAGATCCTCATCTATTTCCGACTTTAAAAGCCTTACTTTAGACAAGAAGCCGTTTTCAGCATTTTCTTTTCTCTTTAGTGAAAATTCCGAGCTTGTCTTCTCATCCACCTCGTTTATCAGGTTTTCGATGACCGATTTAAGCTCAAGCGAAAGATTCTCAAGCTCCTTATCCAGCTCGGCATTCCTATCCTCTCTTTTAAAAATCTCCGCCTCGTTCGAATTAAGTGTCATGGAAGCCTCTGCAACCATGCGGTTGGCGGTATTTATCTGTTTTACAACCTCTTCCAACCGGTCCCTGTCATCCTCGATCTTATCCTTCAGCTCCTCAAACTGAGAATTCAGGACATCCACCTGGTTTTTCAGCCCCTGTGCCTTTTCCCTATAAGCCTTTTCATCGGCAGAAGCCTCGGAAAGCCTGTCCTGCAAGAATGTGACGCTGCTATAGGCTGTATTGATCTGACCGGAGATCTCGGTGGATTTAAGCCTGAGCTTGTTGACGCTCTCGCTTTTAAGCCTGAAGCGTTCATTCTGCTCGCTCAAATCATCATCATAGCTTTCCAATTTCTTGGAAGCCTCCTCTATCTGGAGCTCCATCTTTGCAATATTTTCTTGCCTGAGCTGCTTGACGGTTATGAAAGATTTCACCTTGCAGGCATTGAGCTGTGCATCAAGTATCACCGAGCGTTTTTGAAGATCCTTATATTTTCGGCATTTCTCCGCCTGGTCTTTAGTCCTGTTATATGTCCTTCTGTACTGTGCTACTAAATCCTCTGCCTTTGATATGTTCTCTTCAGATTTCAATATCTTGTTCTGAGCTTCGGCGCACTGCTGCTTGAACTTGGAAATTCCAGCAGCCTCCTCGAATATGTATCTTCTGTCCTCGGGCCTCATGCTGATGATCTGGTCGATCTTACCCTGTTCAAGCACAGAATAAGCGGATTTGCCGACACCTGTATCCATCAATAGCTCTTTAATCTCCTTCAAAAGGCATCTTTCCCTGTTCAGATAGTACTCTGTGCTGCCGCTGCGGAATATTCTTCTCTTGATTTCGATTTCCGCCGCGGGATGCTTAAGCTGCCCATTGGAGTTGTCAATGGTAAGAGCAACCTCGGCAAAGGGCATGGGCTTCCTCTTGTCGTTTCCATTGAAGATGACATCCTCCATCTTGCTGGCACGGAGGGTTTTCGTCCCCTGCTCTCCCAAGACCCATTTTATTGCATCGACTATGTTGCTTTTCCCGCATCCGTTGGGGCCCAGCAGAGTCGTTATGCCTTCTGCAAAATCAATATGGGTCTTGTCCGCAAAAGACTTGAATCCATACATATCAAGACATTTTAAGAACAAAGCTTGCAACTCCTTGAACAAAAATACTCGTTGATTATAGCATTTAAACAACGGATTATGGAAGAACTGGACCTTTTTGATGACAGTGAAAAAATTGAAGCGGTCATAGCCGGCGCAGACGAAGCAGGAAGAGGACCCCTTGCGGGACCTGTTGTTGCAGCATGCGTCGTGCTTCCGAAGGATTTTCCCTTCGAAGTGCTTAACGATTCAAAAAAGCTTACTAAAGAACAAAGGGATGTTGCTGAAAAGATAATCAAGCAGAAAGCTGATGCATGGGCAATAAGCGTCATAGATGAAAAGAAAATAGATGAGATCAATATTCTCAATGCCAGCCTTCTTGCAATGAAGGAAAGCTATCTGAAGATAAAAGATAAAATCAAAATCGATGTGCTCATGGTGGATGGCAACAAGAAGCCGGATGTGGACATTCTGACTATGGCCGTAGTGAAGGGAGATGCGAAAATCCCCGAAATAATGGCTGCAAGCATCCTGGCAAAGACAGAAAGGGACAGGATAATGGATATGTATGATGAGAAATGGCCTGAGTACGGATTCAAAAAGCACAAAGGCTATCCGACAAAGGAGCATCTTGAAATGATAAAAAAATACGGGCCATCACCGATAGCCCGCAAAACCTTTCATGTAAAAGGAACAGATCTCAATCCTCCCTCTGATCCTGATCTTTTCTGACGAACCTGGGTGTTTTCTTCGTCCCGTTCATCTTTATGTAATCAAGAGACTTCTGCAGCTCCTTTACAAAAGATCCGAGATCCTCTTGATAGACAAGGATCGACTGCCTTATGAACCTGCCCTCCGTATCGGTAGGTCTGGACTCAACGATATTGAGATAAAGATCCCCATATACGTTTTCCTTGACATTGAAAAAATAGGTTCTGTCATCCCTTACGACCTTAGACGAAAAAACTTCTCCACGCTCACCCATTACAGGCTCCTCCTGATAAATCTGATATAGCAGGCATTTCACCGGCAGAGAAAAATATAACAGAAAAAGGATGAGCTATCAATAATGGACAAACCAATTTCATATCTGCATAAATTTCTTCCTAGAAATAAAATGGTTTTTAATGTATAAATCAGTATCGGACTTTTAAAAGGGATAAAAATGAATCTTCTGCTTCTTTTTTGTGCGCTTGTTATTACCCTGGCTGTATTCGGAACGCGGTTTTCCGCAAAATCAGGAATACCAACCCTTCTGATATTCATCATTCTGGGCATGCTTGCCGGATCGGACGGCATCCTTAAAATAGAATTCAACGATTATGGGATATCCGAAAAGATATGCTCGGCCGCTTTGATATTCATAATGTTCCACGGCGGATTTGGCACAAAATGGTCGATGGCCAAACCTGTCGCCTTGAAAGCAATACTTCTCAGCAGCTTAGGTGTTGTTCTTACAGCCTTCTTCACTGGACTGTTCTGCAATTTGGCATTGGGCCTCAGCCTTTTGGACTCCTTACTGATCGGCTCGGTACTATCCTCAACCGATGCTGCTACGGTCTTCTCAATATTAAAGAGCAGAAAACTCTCTTTAAAATACAATACCTCATCTCTTTTGGAGCTTGAAAGCGGAAGCAACGACCCTACCGCTTATATGCTCGTCACAATATTCATCATGCTCAAACAGAACCCGGGAAGCGTGACAGCCTGGTACCTCGTCTACAGCATTTTTGCGCAGATCGCATTCGCATTCATAATAGGTGTAGGCATGGCATATGCGCTTTTCCATATTTTAAAGCATTTCAGTTTCTCCACAGGCTTCGAACCCCTTTTGATCCTCGCGGCAGCCATCGCATCCTATGCTTTATCTGCACTTATAGGGGGAAACGGATATCTGAGCACATACATAACGGGAATAATACTTGGAAACAAGGAAATCAATCATAAGAAAGAGCTTGTCAACTTCTTTGATACTTTCGAAGGAATGATGCAGATACTCATCTTCTTCCTTTTAGGACTCTTGAGTTTTCCAAGCCAGCTTGCTGGAGTTGCTCCCAGAGGGCTTCTTGTGGCGCTGTTCATGACATTCATCGCCAGACCCTTTGTTGTATTTCTGATCATGACCCCGTTCGGAGCGAAATTCGCACAGCAGCAGGTCATATCCTGGGCGGGCCTCAGAGGAGCCTCCTCGATTGTATTTGCCATCGTAGTGACAGTTTCAGGAACCTTTACCGCAGGATCCATCTTCAATATAGTATTCTTTGTCGTGCTTTTCTCCATCCTTCTTCAAGGAACATTCCTGCCGCTCATATCCAAAAGGACAGGGATGATCGATGAAAAAGGAGACGTACTCAAGACCTTCAACGACTATGTGGAGGTAGAGAACATCGAATTCGTGCCGATGCACCTCGATGATGCAAACAGCTGGGTGAACAGAAAGATAAAGGATATCACCCTTCCGCCTAGCACGATCATAGCCGCCATCGAAAGGGACGGAAAGCCTCTTGTACCGCGTGGCGGAACGGAGCTTAAAGAAAACGATCAGATAATTCTCGGCATTGAGAAGCCGGCAATCAAGACAAACATCGATCTGCACGAACAGACTGTGGATGAGGATAATCCGTGGTGCGGCAAGATGCTGAAGGACATAAACCTTTCCAAAGGGCTCGTGCTGATCATAATCAGAGACGGAAAGAATATCATACCTTCCGGAGACACGCTAATAGAAGCAAATGATTGTCTTGTGATCAACTATGGAGACTAGAGGCTTAAGGATGCCAGCAATATGAATGCAAAAAAAAAGCTCCATTTCTGGAGCCTAAGCGTCCGACGGGAATCGAACCCGCATCTTCAGCTTGGAAGGCTGAGGTAATAGCCATTATACAACAGACGCGCAACGCTTAGGATATTAACCAAATTGTTGCTTTACGGTCAAGTGGTTTTGATATTTTTTTTTCAATGATTGCAAGTTTTTCCTTTACGGCTATAATATCCGGTGATGAATGGATTATTAGAAAGATATGCGGATGTGATCCTCCACTCCGCCTTGAAAATCAGCAAGGATGATGTTGTAGCGATAAATACAGAGGAAGAGAATCTCCCTCTTGCCCGTATTATCGCCCAAAAGGCAAAGATTATTACTGGAAACGGCTCCTATCTCATGGTCTTGGATCATGGAAAGAGGACCGAAGTCACCGAAATATATTCCGACTATCTGATACAAAAGCAGCCCACACTTTTCATTTATCTTCAGACATTCTTTCCATACGGAGGAATCGATGATATGGAAAAGGCTTTGGAAGCCAGGCAGATACAGCAGTTCAGGCATCTTGCATCCCCTCTTTTTTTGCCAAAGCCTGAGATCCCGTTCGTAACCGTTCCTGTCCCCTCTGCTTCATGGGGACACGCTATGGATCCCTATGAAGGGGATGAAAGGCTTTCATCGGTAGTGATTTCCGATCTGCTGAGGCTTGATGAGGATAACCCGGAAAAGCTCAATGATGAGATGCTTGAAATGAATCTTTATGATTTAAAGAACCTCAATTCCGAAAGCCAGAAGCGTCATGCACGGGTGACTTCTTACGATGGGATGACCGATTTGGAATTCGATTTTGCCAAAAACAGCCTCTTTTCATCGAATCTAAGCTCTACTGAATCAGGAAGAAGATTCTGCCCATCCATCTTTTCCTCCTCTTATTTCAGGGCCATAGAAAAAAAGAGCGCTAACGGAAGAGTGTCTGTTACAAAGCCTTTTCTGCTTTTTGGCCGGCAGATCGGGAATCTCACGCTGTTCTTTGAAAATGGACGCATAAGCAGTTTTGAAACTGATGAAGAAAGCGCAGAGCTTTTCAATTATTTCCTTTCCCTGGATCCGCAAAACGCTATGCTTGCAGAAATATCCATTGCAGAAGAGAGCAATAATGCAAACAGAATCCCCTACTTCGCATATCCCGAGTGGGACCGCATGAGAACTACGCATATCACATTAGGCTGTCCAAAGCCCGAATGCCTTTATCACAAGGATGAAAAAGAAGCAGATGAAGACGGCATTTCCACATCCATATGCTATCTCAGCCTGCCAATAGGATGCGATGAGCTTGAGATACGCGTACAGGATGAGAATGGAGAAGAAGCCGTGCTTTTTGAAGACGGTCTGATTGCCGAAGACTATTAAAACCGGAAACCAAAGCCCAATGTGAACTGCACATCGCTTTTTGTTCCTGAGCTTTTCAAATTGTCCTTGTTGACAACAGTCTTGACTCCTAAAGCGCCTTTTAAGCTCATGTGCTTGGTAAAATCATAGCCTCCATTGAGGGAAAGGTAGATCGTATGGCTTGCTGAATCCTTATTTCTTGTCGTTTCTCCGCTGGTTTCAAACTCCCCTCCTGGGCCGGTGTTGTCAGTCGGAGTATGCATTCCGTCCCCTACTATCTCCGCCCATCGTGTAAGCGGTCCGAAGGCTCCATGGCACATGTAGAAAAGCTCAGTTGAGATATTCCAGCCTGAATAGCTCTCGTATCCAAAAACAAGATCGCATACGATTGCATCCCCACCGAACGGATAGCCTAAGAACAGCAGATCGTATTTGCCCTTATCCGATGAGACGTATTCGCGGAATCCTGTTATGAACGAATTGCCATAGGTCGTATTGTTTTCTTCGCTAGCCATGCCCCTGTCCCTGATATAAAGGTATGGATCGGTGTAGGCAGCCTCTATGTTTCCATAAAACCGCCCTTTTCTCTGAGGAAAAGAAAGCTTCATCCCCACCATGTATCCCAGTGCATTGGGGCTGTTGCTCCCAACCCCGCCAGATTCCCTCTCGATGAAAGGAATGGCCATATCGTCCATCACGAACTGGAAATATATGTTCATGCCTTTTGCTGCAGCGATATCCAGCTCTGCTGAAAGTATTGAATTGGCATACTGCTTCAAGTAATGGTTATGGAAAATCAGCAGAGGGGAAAAAATCCTCAGATCGAGATGGTTTTCCTCGTTCTGATAAAGCACTGCTTCGGTTACGGCCAAAGTAAGCGCATCGCTCATCCTCCATTCGATCCTGTGGGCCATATACATGCTCAGCCCCTCCAGCTTATCCTGCTGGGTGAAATAAGGATGGAAAGAGACAACAGACTCCCCCGCATCAGTATAGAAATAATTCATGGGATGCACGAGGAAGCTGGATATGAATGAATATTTGAAAGAATTGGAATAGCCTGAGAATTTGACCATGTCATGATAAGGCACATGATCGGAGAAAATGAAGTTTCCGCTCTTTCCCGGCCCCCAGCTGATTTGAGTCCTGCCGAGCATGAAATTCCATCCGTCCCCGCCGAAAGTAAACACCGCCTTATCAGGAACATTCACGCTTGTATCCTTTGTGGTTACAGGAGGGATTATTATCAGGTTTGAAAAAACGTATGTCTTTTCAAACAAGGAAGTGTCGGTGATGTTCCTTACATATCCGATTGAAGGATTTATATAAAGGTTTATGCAATTTGAGATCCCCATTGAAAGATTTGCCTGCAGCATCGGCTCAGGAAGCCTATATCTTGGAATGCCCCAGTCGCTAAAGAGCGGGAAATCCTCTATGTTCGTTCTCGCATAAAGCTCAAGATTTCCTTTTATATCCGCAGAAAAAGAAAGATTGCGCTCAACCTCCTTCGGCTCCAAAAAGGAGAGGATATCCATTATCCGGTCATAAAGGATCTGAGATGGGTAATCGAAATCGGATACATCCAGACGGCTGAGCATCAGATCTATTTCATCCCTTGTATATGGAGATGATGTGGATGGAAGAGACAGTCCCTGATGGATATACAAATCAGTGATGAGTCCAAAGACCTCATCGGAAGAAAAGTATATGCTCTGGCTGTTGGAGAAGGTAAAAGAGATGGAAAAAAACAAAATCAATGCAAAAACAAGTATTCTTCTCATTCCAATCTCCTTCCATGAAAAAACTAAAAGCTCTTCTGATTCAAATCTGAAATCAGCTTCAGGCCTTTCAATGTGTGCAGCCCGTCCAGCTCGTCAATACGGGGAATCAGCGGAGAGATCGTTTTTGACAATCCTCCTGTTGCTATGACAAACAGATGTACGTTCAACTCAGCTTCCATCTTCCTTATCATCGCATCTGCCAGGCCGGCATAACCATACATTATCCCAGAACGGATTGAATCACAACTGTTTCTGCCTAGCGAAGAGTCAGGAATTTTCAATTCAACCTGAGGAAGCTGTGCGGTATTGCCGAAAAGGGAATTGACAGCAGTAATAAGACCTGGTGCAATTGCAACCCCAACGACATTCCCTTTTTCATCGACTACGCTGAAAGTAAGTGCTGTGCCGAAATCCATGGTCAATACACACCGGTCAGGATACTTGTTATGTGCGCATGCAAGATTGGAAAGGATGTCCGAGCCCAGCTCCTGCGGAATTGAGGACTTGTTGAGCCCTGCTTCGATGTCATGGGTGACAATAAGAGGCTCTGTATTGAAAAGACGTTTGAGAATCTTTGCAACGGCACGAGTCAAATTGGGCACAACAGAAGAAAGGACGACCCGGTCGACAGAAGAAAAATCCAACCCGGATTGCCTTAAAAGAGTCTGGAAAATGACAAAATACTCATCCCCTGTCTTCTTCTGATCAGAATATATCCTGAAAGAATCGAGAAAAGAATCGCCATCATTTACACTGATGACGATATTCGTATTTCCGATATCGACAAGAACGACCATCAGAGAAGAACCACCCTCTTCAAATCTTTATATGACTTCTCTCTCAGAGCCTTGACACCTTCATCCTCAAGATAGGAATCGAAATTGGTCATCCTGTCGATAATCCCATCAGGAGTGAATTCGATTATCCTGTTGGCAATTGAATCGACGAACTGATGGTCATGGGAATTGAACATTATCATGCCTTTGAATTCGATAAGACCGTTGTTGAGGGCCTGAATCGCTTCAAGATCAAGATGGCTGGTCGGTTCGTCAAAAATAAGGCAGTTCGCACCTTCAAGCATCATCTTTGCAAGCACTACACGCACTCTTTCCCCTCCTGAGAGGACCTTGCAGTTCTTTAACGCCTCGTCGCCTGAAAAGAGCATCCTTCCCAAAAAGGATCTGACATACGTGTCATCATCTTCCTTGCTGTACTGCTGAAGATAATCCGTAATGGACTCATCTTCCTTGAACATCCTGCTGTTATCCTTCGGAAAATAGGAAAGGCTTGTTGTTACACCCCATGTGAAGTCGCCAGAATCAGCTTTCATCTCTCCTGCAAGAATTTGGAAAAGCACAGTCTTGGCAAAATGGTTCGGGCCGACAAATGCAACCTTATCAGTCGGGTTGATGGTGAGTGTGAGGTTGTCAAGGACCTTTTCGCCATCTATCGTTTTGCTCAGCCCTTTTATTTCAAGGCAGTTCTTGCCGATTTCCCTATTCGGTTTGAAAGCGACATACGGGAACCTTCTGCTGGATGGCTTGATATCGTCGATTGTAAGCTTGTCTATGAGCTTCTTGCGGCTTGTAGCCTGCTTTGCCTTTGCAACATTCGAGCTGAAGCGCTGGATGAATTCCTTAAGCTCCGCAATCTTTTCATCTCTCCTCTTCTTCTCGTCCTTCATCTGCTTGAGCGCAAGCTGGCTGGACATGTACCAGAAGTCGTAGTTGCCGACATAAAGCTGGATCTTTCCAAAATCGATATCGCAGATGTGCGTGCAGACACTGTTCAAAAAATGCCTGTCATGGCTGACAACGATAACTGTATTATTGAAGTTCTCAAGATAATCCTCAAGCCAATGTATGGATTCCAAATCCAAGTGGTTTGTAGGCTCATCGAGAAGGAGTATGTCAGGATTTCCAAAAAGAGCCTGGGCAAGTAGAACACGGACCTTGAGATTATCCTCTATCTCATCCATCCTCTTTTCGTGCAGTGCTGTCGGGATTCCAAGGCCATCAAGCATCTGAGCCGCATCAGCCTCCGCTTCCCATCCGCCCAGCTCGGCAAACTCTCCCTCAAGCTCCGCAGCCCTGAGCCCGTCCTCTTCGCTGAATTCGCTCTTGGAATATATCTCATCACGCTCTTTCATGACCTGATAAAGCTTTTTGAACCCCATTATGACGACATCAAGAACCCTGTATTCATTGAATGCAAAGTGATCCTGACGCAATGTGGTCATCCTTTCTCCAGGAGTTATGATTATCTCTCCCGTATCCGGTTCTATTTCTCCAGAAAGAATTTTCAGAAATGTCGATTTTCCTGCACCGTTGGCACCGATTATCCCATAGCAGTTTCCAGGGGTAAATTTAATATTCACATCCTTGAACAAAACCTGCGTACCATATGAAAGAGAAACATTAGAAGCTGTAATCATCCATCCAATCCTGTTAAATTTGTTTTCTTGTTTTCCAAAAGGGAACCAGCTTTGTAATGATAACAGAAGCGGCACTCTTTGCATAGCAAGGCAAAAAAAAAGCTTCCGCTTAGGAAGCCTTATAGTCCCTAGGGGAATCGAACCCCTATTTAGAGACTGAGAATCTCCTGTCCTAACCATTAGACGAAGGGACCAGAGCTAGCTGGGATGGAGGGATTCGAACCCCCAAAGGCAGAACCAGAATCTGCAGTGTTACCATTACACTACATCCCATCAACACCTAGGCTATACTAGAGGAAATATAATAAAAGGTCAATGCAGTTTTAGGAAAAAATATAAAAAAATAGCGTCCGTTCATCAGGACGCCCATGTCAGAATTTCTTGAATGCGGTAACTCTGGCAGATGCACTTACATTAAGAGCATCGTGATAGCCATCTAAAAGATATCTGTATGCAAGTCCAGCAATCATCGCACCGTTGTCTGTGCATAACTTCAGAGACGGGAAAGTGACTGTATACCCCTCCTTCTCCAACTCCTTGAGCTCGCTACGCAAAAGGGAATTAGCAGCAACTCCTCCTCCTGCGCTGACCCTTGTCAATCCAGTATCTTTTAATGCGACACGCACCCTCTTCATCAAGATTCCGACAGCCTGTCTCTGGAATGATGCTGCAATATTTTCCTTGCTGTCTGTTTTTCCAGGAACAAGGAAGCGGTCCTTCTGGTTTATCACCGCAGTCTTAAGCCCTGAATAGCTCATATCATACGGATGTTCCTTCCTATCCATCGACGGACCAGGAAAATTAAATGCAAGAGGATCTCCCTGCTTGCTCAAACGATCTATTACAACACCTCCGGGATAGCCAAGGTCATAAAACTTGGCAACCTTGTCAAAAGCCTCTCCTATGGCATCGTCGATCGTAGTTCCAAGGACATCGACCTTGTCATAGGATTCGACCCTTGAAATCACAGTATGACCACCGGAAACAAGAATTCCCAAATAAGGGTATTCAAGAGGATTTTCAATCTGTGAGGCATAGAGATGGCCGCGGATATGATCTATCCCGATAAATGGAATGCCAAGCGTTGCCGCCAGCGCCTTGCCATAATTTGTTCCAACTAATAAAGATCCCAGCAAACCTGGCCTGTTTGTAAATGCGACCGCATCCAGATCTGCCATACAAAGACCCGCCTGCTTCACCGCTGCCGCTACGACCTGTTCTATCCACTCGGTATGGAGCCTGGATGCAAGCTCGGGCACAACACCTTGATACGGTTTATGCAATTCGATCTGGGTGGCTATGACATTGCTGAGTATATTATGTCCATCTTCCACGACAGCTGCGCTGCATTCATCGCAACTCGTTTCAATACCTAATACGATCATAAGCTCTTCCTCATCTGATTGAAGACAAAAGCCTCGTAAGAAGCAGTCGAAGAATCCTCAAGGAATTTCTCTATGTTTTCCGCGCTCATCTTGCTCGAAAAGATATAATCATAAACCTCGTTTGTCCAAGAAAGTCCTACCTGAACCGCCTTATTTGAAGCTTTTTCTCCGGAATCGATCCGTAAAACGACGGAAGGCGTCTCATGGGAAAGGATATTATTCAAATCATATTTGCTCACAACGTCCTCCTATCTAAAGAAATTATTAATCCAAAGGCTCCGGGTCAACACCATTTTATACAAAAAGACCGCAATCAAATGCGGCCATCCGGATAAGAATCTAAAAACCTAAGCCAAAGATGGGAATTGAACCCGCGACCTGCTCATTACGAGTGAGCTGCTCTACCACTGAGCTACTTTGGCAATAAAAAAACCGTTTAAAATCTATTAACGGATGGATTCTTTATACCGTTAATAATGGAAAATGTCTAGTGGGAATAAAAGGATTTTATCTCTTATCCAAAATGCAACGATCAGGATAAAACCTTCACACCACCTTTGCCTCTTCCTGCTCCTCCACTTTGGAAAGCATGTAGACAATAATGAAACCTACTGATAGCAAAAGCAGACAGAGCAAAATCATCAGACCGGAAGGAAATCCGGAATATATCTCTTTTAAAGAGGCAAGCAAGAATCCAAGGATCATCATGAACGACGGCTTTGGATACTTTCTCATCGCAATCTGCAAAAGTTTTGTCAGGGCTAAAATACCAACGACAAGGCCTATAGAAATAGGAAGAAGAAACAAGAAGTTGTAGCTGTCGAGAGCCTTGATTATCGGCTCATAGAGTCCAAGCACAAGCAACAGATAACTTGTGGATATTCCAGGCAGCACAAGTCCTATTGAAACAAGCACTCCTCCAAGAAACTGGAAAAGCAATCCAAAAATGGACGAAGACCCTTCTGGGGAAAAAAGGCCTTCAGGAATATATGCAATTGAAAAAACGGCTATTGCACCCAGCAGAATCCAAAAAAGTGAAATAAAATCGAACCCTTTGCTGCCAGCCTTCTTCACCATCATCGGTATTGTGCCCAGCACAGCTCCAAGAAACAGATAGCTCATCTGCAGCGAATAGCGGGTTATAAGTATCTCCAGAGGTTTTGCAACCAGAATGATTCCAATGAGAGCAGAGACTGTAAATGCAGCAAGAAATTTGAATGCTTCAGCTCTTTTGTTTTTTACAAACAAATTAGGTACAGCATCGATAAGCCTGTCGTATATACCCAAAATCATGGCCATCGACCCGCCAGAAACACCTGGAACCATCATTGAGGATCCAACCACGAAAGCCTTTACTACCGTTTTAAACATGAACAAAATAGTACTATATAGGAAACACTTTGAAAAGTATCATCAAAATTGATCAGACGAGCTAAAATAAAAATAGCATGGCCCTCAAACCATGCTATTTTTTTTTAAATTCAGGACCTTACTTATCTCCTGCGATAGCTGCCTGAGCAGCAGCAAGACGAGCGATAGGAACTCTGAACGGAGAACAAGAGACGTAATTGAGACCTACCTGCTGGCAGAAAGCAATTGTCTTAGGATCTCCACCATGTTCGCCACAGATTCCAAGCTTTATGTCAGGGCGTGTGGATCTGCCAAGCTCAGCTGCCATCTTCACAAGCTTTCCGACACCATCAAAATCTATTGTAGCAAACGGATCGTAATCATAGAACTGCTTATCGGGATCGCTTACGTAATGCCCCAAGAAGGATGCTGCATCATCGCGCGAGAAGCCGCAGGTCATCTGTGTGAGATCGTTTGTTCCAAAGCTGAAGAACTCCGCTTCTCTTGCAATCTCATCAGCTGTTATAGCTGCGCGGGGAACCTCGATCATCGTTCCAATCTTGTACTCGATCTTCATATGCTGTTCCTCGAATACCTTATCTATGACAGCTTCAGCCTTCTCCTTGCAATAATGGAACTCCTTCCAAATTCCTACAAGAGGAATCATAATTTCCGGATGCACGTCAACACCCTCTCTCTTCACGTCGATTGCAGCCTCAATTATTGCTCTGACCTGCATCTCGAGAATCTCCGGATAGATTATGGCCAGACGGCAGCCGCGGAAACCAAGCATCGGATTGAACTCGTGCAAGCTGTTAATTTTCTGTGCAATCTCCTCTGCAGAAATTCCAAGCTGGAGTGCCATTTCGTGACGCGATGTGTGATCGTTCGGAAGGAATTCATGAAGCGGAGGATCAAGGAGCCTGATTGTAACAGGGAGTCCTCCGAGTTCCTTGAATATTCCAGCAAAATCGCTTCTCTGCATCGGAAGAAGCTCAGCAAGCGCAACTTCCCTTTCTTTAGTGTTGTTAGCAAGAATCATCTTTCTCATCGATATGATTCTCTGGCCGCCGAAGAACATATGCTCAGTTCTGCATAGGCCGACACCCTCAGCACCAAGCTGGACAGCATGGCGGGCATCTGCAGGTGTATCAGCATTAGTCCTTACGCCCATTGTCTTTATTTCATCGACGTAAGTCATGAATTTCTTATAATTCTGGAAGAGCTTGGATTCAGATTCCCTCATCGTTCCCTCAAGCACCTGCATGATTTCGCTTGGCTTTACAGGAATCTTCTGAGCATATACCGCACCAGTAAATCCATCGATGGACATGTAATCCCCTTCGTTCAGCAGAACACCGCCTACTTCAAGAGTCTTCTTGATCTCATCAACATGTATTTCACCACAACCGCTGACGCATGGGCATCCCATTCCACGGGCAACAACCGCCGCATGGCTGGTCATGCCTCCACGGCAAGTGACAATTCCGCGTGAAACAGCCATTCCGCCGATGTCCTCAGGACTTGTTTCAACCCTGACCAGAAGAACATCCTTTCCTTCCGCAGCAGCCTCTTCCGCTTCCTTTGCTGTAAAATAGATCTGTCCGCAGGCTCCTCCCGGGCTGGCATTAAGGCCATGGGTGGCTTCCTTGCATCCGAGATCGCGAATGACCTTGTTATCAAGAATCGGGGCAAAGAGCTTGTTGAACTCGCCTGCCGGAACCCTGCTTACTGCGGTCTTCTTATCGATCAGGCCCTCTTCTACCATCTCGACCTGGCTTCTAAGCCAGCTGAAAATCGTCCTCTTTCCGTTTCTGGTCTGAAGCATGTAAAGCTTGCCTTCCTGAATTGTGAATTCAAGATCCTGCATATCGCGGTAATGCTTCTCGAGAGTGGATCTGATGGAGCAAAGCTGTTCATAAACCTGAGGATTGACCTGGCGCAGAGTATCTATTGTCTGCGGGGTCCTGATTCCAGCAACGACATCCTCGCCCTGCGCGTTCATCAGATATTCGCCATAGAACTCGTTTTCACCGGTCGAGGGGTCACGTGTGAAGGCAACTCCTGTTCCGCTTGTGTCGCCCATGTTGCCGAAAACCATGCACTGGACGTTTACAGCCGTTCCAAGAAGTCCGCGGATATCATTCATGAGCCTGTATTTGATCGCCCTTTCATTGTTCCAGCTTCTGAAAACCGCATCTATGGTCTTGAAAAGCTGATACTCAGGATCGGTCGGGAAATCTTCGCCTGTACTCTTTTTGTAGATGATCTTGTAGCGCTTGATCACCTCTTTAAGATTATTGACATCAAGCTCGGTATCAAAATGCTTTCCATTCTCATCCTTTACAGACTGGAGAGCATATTCGAATTTCGAATGAGGAACTCCCATTACAACATCACCGAACATCTGAATAAATCTCCGGTAGCTGTCCCAAGCAAAACGCTCGTTGCCGGTCTTATCGATCAAGGCCTGCAGCGAATCAGGGTTGAGACCAAGATTCAAAACAGTATCCATCATGCCCGGCATGCTCTGGGCTGCACCGCTTCTTACGGACACAAGCAACGGATTCTTCCTGTCTCCGAGCTTTGCTCCCTGCATTTTCTCAAGTTTTTTAAGATTCTCCAGCACCTGGTCCCGCATGCCTTCGGGGTAAGCGCCGTTATGTGCATCAAAATACGCACACGCCTCTGTCGTGATCGTGAATCCGGGAGGTACCGGAAGTCCGATGCTGGTCATATCGGCAAGATTGGCACCCTTGCCACCGAGAAGAGCTTTCATGTCGGCGCTGCCTTCTGCACTGCCGCCGCCAAAAAAATACACATACTTCTTTTTTTCTGTTTTACTCATTTAAAAACCTCAAAAGCTTTTATATCCAAAACATCTTACCATGAAGGATGGATATAGACAAGAAAGAAAAGGTAATTACTTGTACTATAAAGCAATATTAATGTATTTTGAAACAGGGTTCCATTTTTGGCGCTGTATGATTTTATTCCTTTGCAATATGAAAAAATAATGGGAAAAGCACAAAAAAAGACGGCATGAGCAATGCCGCCTTTAAAATCATGCTGAAAATTTTCACTTACAGCCGATCAAATTGCAATTGTATAATCCTCAAGGTCCAATCCCTTGCTATTTTCTCTCAGCCTCTCGAGAGCACGTTTCTCAATCTGTCTGATCCTTTCCTTCGTCAGTCCGTAGTTCTCACCTATTTCCTTAAGGCTCATAGGCTTTCCACCGCCGATGCCGAATCTCATTTCGACAATCTTCCTTTCTTTTTCAGGAAGGGTCATGAGAAGCGAGCGCACATCATTTTTGAGGCTCTCATCCACAACCTCTTCCTCGGGAGTCCTTGACGGATCGACAAGGAATTCTGTGAGTGTCGAATCGCTGTCATCCTTGCTCTTGATAGTGGAATCGAGATTGATCATATCCTGAGTTATATTGAGAAGGTCATTGACCAGATCCTTATCCAAACCGGTGCGCAGCGAAATCTCTTCAATATCCGTCGCATCACTCTCCATTTCGTGCATGATCTCGCTCTGCGCCTTTTGAATCTGCACAAGCTCATTAGCCCTGTTCAAAGGAAGGCGCACTGCACGTGCCTTTTCGCTTATGGCTTTCATTATGGACTGTCTTATCCACCATACGGCATAAGAAATAAAATGATATCCCTTCTCCGGCTCGAACTTCTCGAGCGCAGTTATAAGACCGATATTCCCTTCGTTGATGAGATCGGAAAGAGCAAGGCCCTGTCCTCTATATTTCTTTGCTACTGATACGACAAAACGCAGGTTGGCATTAATTATTCTGTCAAAAGCCTTCTTGTCCCCTTCCTTAGCTTTTAAAGCAAGCTGGTACTCATCCTCGTAGCTGAGCATGGGAATCTTGTTTATTTCATTAAGATACATGGAAAGGACTTCATCATCGCTATCCAAGAAAGCTGCATTCATTTTTTCGTTTGACATTGTTTTGTCTCCTTAAATATACATATGCGAAAAACGTGCCAACTAATCAAAATGCATACTAATTTATTAGTATATAAAGAAATAATAATATGTGCAAAATGTGTAGAAATAATAAAAACGGGTCATTTTGACCCTTTTTCCACTTTTACTCGGCTTCGTGTGTCATTTTGACACTGCAAGTTTGGAAAGACTTTCTTCTGTGTCATTTTGAACCGGGAAAATAATTTCCAGGTTCTCTAAAAGACGGAGCCTTCCCGAAGCGGTCCTGCAGAAGGGACTTTCTTTCAAAGAGGAAATGAACTGGTTGTAGCTGCCTTTTATCAAATCGCTCACCATATCCCCCTCGGCAAGGGAAATGAACACATTCTTTTTGCAAGAGAAATATTTTGCCATCTGCAGACGGTAAAACAAGGAGAACTCGCATTCCCTTCCTATTTCACCCAGCCTGCTGAGAAAAGCATCACAGTAAAGGTCAAAAGCCTCTTCTATCATGCCTTTCTCCATCATTTCCCTAGCTTTGGAATATAATTTCACAGATCCTTTGATATCCATGTCCTTCACCTTAAACTCAAGATAATAAAAAATTGGAAAAAGTTAATACTGGAAACAGGAAAAAATTTCATATGTGCGAAATTATTTCTCACCATATGTTATTGCCTGTTTGAAAAACCTTATATATATTACATATGGAAAGAAAAAAAATCATATCGAGGTGATATTTTATGAAAATCATTCCACTTGGAGAGAGAGTTCTTCTAAAGGCAGCAAAGACCGAAGAAAAGACAGCTTCCGGAATCTATATTCCTCAGGCTGCACAGGAAAAGACGCAGATTGCCACCGTCGTCGCTGTAGGCACCAGTGAGGAGATCACTGTAAAAGTCGGACAGAAGGTTCTTCATGACAAGTATGCGGGAACCGAAATCAAAGATGGTGGGGAAGATTATCTCATCCTCAATTACCAGGACATCCTGGCGGTGATCGAATAAAAGGTCTTTCGGGGTCGGATTTTCCGACCCTTTTTTAATAAAGGAAATTCTCTATCTTGCTTGCGATGTTGCTCAGGGTGCAATCTTCTGGAACATAGCATTCCGGCAGGCTTGAAAGCAGAGTCCGACCATAATTCTTTGCAAGAATCCTATTATCGAGTATAAGCACAACGCCCCGGTCCTCCTCGCTCCTGATAAGGCGTCCTAGCCCCTGCTTGAGCTTTATTGCTGCCTCCGGAACTGTGATGGACATGAAGGATGAAGTGCCTTTTTCATCCAGATGCCGGCATCTGGCCTGGTATATCGGTGTTGTCGGTACAGTGAAGGGGAGCTTGACAATTACAACCAGGCGCAGCGTATTTCCAGGGGCATCCACCCCTTCCCAAAAGGATGAAGTGGCAAAGAGCGAAGAATCGACATTTTTCTTAAACATGTTCAAAAGTGTATTTCTTGAGCCGCTGATGCCTTGGCAGTAAATCTCATGGTCTTTGAGGTTTTCCTTTACGATATAGAAAACCTCTTCAAGCATCTTCTTCGAAGTAAAAAGCACAAGCGCCCCTCCCCCGCTGTGGCTGATCGCTTCAGTGATGACAGAGGAAGTATATGTAATGTAGTCCTGCGAAGCTTCATTGCGGTACTGCTTTCCATCCAAAGGAAGAAGAAGCATAAGGTTTTTCTTATATAAGAATGGAGATTCGAAAGATCCTTCCACGATGCTCCTATCATCCAGGCCTATCTCCGATTTGAAATATTCGAAGCTTTTTGACACAGATAATGTAGCAGAGCAGAAAACAATGCTTTTCAAGTTATCATAGAAAATCGTTTTCATCATTTCTCCGACATTCATCGGACTTATTTTAAGCTCGTATCTTGCTCCATTGCTTCTTTGCGCATAAGGTATCTGGTTTTCAAAATCAGAGAACCTTATCATATCTCTCAGATTGTCCGAAAGAAATAAAAGGACCTCGGCCTGGCGGAAAAGATTCTGGGCATGCTGGGCATCCTCTTCTGCAACTTCTTTATCGATCATTGTGGAAAGGACCACATATAAATCGGCAATATCCTTAGCAAGAGCCTCTGCCTGCTGCAGCACAGGGCGGACAAGCTGAAAAGCCTCGGGTGTCAGAAGCACCTCGGATCCTGGAAAATTTGAAAGTATAACAGTCAGGCGCTCATCAAAGCTTTGAGAGGCCTTTCTCAGATCCCTGATTCTTGAAAGAGCTTCTTTTCCAATTCCCTGGCTCTTTTCATATTTCGAAAGGTATTCGATCAAAGAGAGGTCAAATAGTCGGGCATCCTTTTTCGTCAAAAAATCCAACACAGCCTTCAAATCATCAAAGCAATAATTGCGACTGAGTATTTCAGTCGCTTCCGCATCAAGGTGATGGGCCTCATCAAGAATGGCATAATCATATGATGGCAGGATTGCATTCTCAGAAAAATCGATCGAGCACTCCTGTCGATGTTTTCCGTCAATAAGGAAAATGTGATGGTTGGTAACAACCAGGCGTGCCTTCAATGCATCATTTCTTGCCTTGTAATAGAAACACTCGTTTATATACGGACACTTGCGGCCTTTGCAATCATTTTCATCGCTGCACACATTCTGGAAAAAATCCACAAGCCTCCGGTCCCCCAAATCGGTCTTCTCCCCGGTTGCCGTGCTTTTTATCCAGCTTGAGAATTTCTTTAATTGCCCATCCTCAATGAGGCTGGGCTGCTCCTCAAGCTCCTTGAAGCGCCTTATGCAGGCGTAGTTGCTCCTTCCATACAAGATTGCAATGTTTTCGTTAAAATTCATCGCTGAGACAAGAAGCGGTATATCCTTTTCAAAAAGCTGTTTCTGAAGGGTTATGGTACTTGTAGCTACAATGACCTTGGCAAAGCGGTCGGACATCAAACGCCTTATTGCAGGAACAAGATAGGCAAATGATTTACCTGTTCCTGTGCCTGCCTCAATCACTGCCATAGTCCCAGTATCAAAAGCCTTTTCAATATCGAGGGCCATTTCGATCTGGCTGTCCCTGTAGCAGTAGGAATCGAGAACGGAAGAAAGGGGGCCATCAGGAGAGAAGAAAACCTCCAATGACTCACTCATTTTCATCTTCCCCCTTCCATGCAGAAATTTTTCTATAAAGAGTTTTTCTTCCGACCTGGAGAAGATCTGCAGCCTTGCTCATATTGCCGGAGCAATAGGAAATCATGGAAGTGATGATTTTCTTTTCTGCATCATCCATCGTAGTCGGCAAGCCTATCGAGACAGACGAGGAAGGAACCGATTCCGATATCTGCGCGGGAAGATCCTCAAGCTGTATGATGTTTCCCTTGGCCAAAACCACGGAACTCTCGATGCTGTTCTTCAGCTCCCTTATGTTTCCCGGCCAGTCGTAGCTTATCAGGGCTTTTCTTGCCGCAGTGGAAAATCCTTCAATCTTCCGCCCATCCTCCTCATTGAACTGCTTAAGAAACTCAAGGGATAAAAGCTCAATATCCCCTTTCCTTTCTCTAAGAGGAGGAACTTCGATATGTACGACATTGAGCCGATAGAAAAGGTCCTCGCGGAAACGGCCGTTCTTCACCTCCTCGGCCAGATTACGGTTTGTTGCGGTTATGATCCTGACATCGACATTGATCGTCTTTTCTCCGCCTACCCTTTCAAACTGCCTTTCCTGGAGCACACGGAGTATCTTGACCTGTGTCGAGAGGTCTATCTCTCCGATCTCATCCAAAAAAATCGTTCCTCCGTCAGCAAGCTCGAACCGTCCCTTTTTCTGGGAAGTGGCGCCTGTAAAAGCTCCTTTTTCATGTCCGAAAAGCTCGCTCTCAAGAAGAGAAGAGCTTAAAGAGGCGCAATGGACCTTTATAAACGGCTTGTCCTTCCTTGTCGAGAGGGCTTGAATAGCATCTGCAACAAGTTCCTTGCCTGTTCCGCTTTCTCCTGTGATAAGGACGCTGGCTTTCGTCGGGGCAACCTGGTTGATTATCTGCATCATCTGCGCAACCTTGTTGCTCTTGCCGATTATCTTCGAATACTGCTGCTGCCTCTTTAATTTATCTATTTCCTCGGTAAGCTTCCGGTTCTGCTCGGCAAGCATGCTGTTGGAAATGCTTTTTTTTACAACAAGAACAAGCTTCTCAAGATCGACAGGCTTGGTAAAAAAATCGATAGCACCATCCCGCATAGTTTCCACTGCAGTCTCGATCGTTCCATGCCCGGTCAAAACGATTACAGGAAGCGTGGGATAGGATGCGCTGATTTTCTTCAAAAGATCATAGCCTGACATTCCAGGCATCCTCAAATCGGTTATGACAAGATCTATATTATTGCTGTTTATCTTTTCCCAGGCCATCTGTCCGTCGCTTGCTGTCAGGACATCATACCCCTCATCCTCGAAGGCATATTTCAAACCGCTGACGATATTGGCCTCATCATCACAGATCAAAAGGGTCGCCACCTATTCCTCCTTGCTTTCAATCGCCTTGCGCTCCGAAGGCGGAATGGGGAATTTGAAGGAAAAGGAAGTTCCCATCCCGACCTTGCTGTCGAATTCTATGTCCGCTTTATGTGCATTCATTATCTTCAAGACCGCGGTAAGCCCGAGACCAGTCCCACCTTCGCTCTTGGTGGTGTAATAAGGCTCAAAAATCTTTTTCTGCTGCTCTTCTGTCATCCCGCATCCGTTGTCGGTAATAGAGACACGCACAAAATCTCCATCAGCCTTGCTCTCAAGAATGAGGACTCCTCCAGCCTTCATAGCATAAAAGCTGTTGTTTATTATATTCAAAAACGCTCTGCGCAGAAGTTTTGAATCCAGCATGAGCGAAGGCAGGAACGGCTCAAGATGAAGCTCAACCTTTATATTCTTCTGGAGAGCCTCGACTGCAATGAAATCTGCAAGCTCGTTTAATATATCATTGATCCTGTCAAGCTTGAGATTGATGTCGATCGGTTTCACAGCAAAAAGGAAATCCACTGCAATCTCATTGAGCCTCTCGGTCTCCTGATCCAGCACATCAAGAAATTCTTCCGCCTTGTCCATTCCCCGGCCGCTGGAGACAGCTTTACGAAGCAAAGAAATGTATATCCTCATCGCAGCAAGAGGATTTTTAATATCGTGGGCAACTCCTGCAGCCATTGTGGTCATGCTTGCAAGTGCCTCTGTGTTTCTGAGCTTCATCTCCTTTTTAAGCATTTCCGTAATATCTTCAAAACAGATATCAAGATATTCCGAATCAGACAGCATGAAAGGAGTAAAAGATACCCTTATTGTTTTTATCTCCCCTTCCCCAAAAGAGAAATCCCTGCTTTCAAGGCTTTCCTCCCCTGTGGATATCTTAAGAAGATATTTTTTTATATCCGGGTCCTTCACAACATCCAAAAGGCTCTTGCCCTCTTTGAATGAAATCTGATGCAGAGGTATCATTTTGGAGAGGCTGCGGTTTAAAAGGCATATCCTCCAGTTCTCTTTATCGACTATGATATGCCCGGTCTTTTCTCTGTCGAATGTTTCACGCAGAAGATCATACTCTCCCATCACCCCTTCCAAAACGGTATTGAGATGCTCCTTTCCTACCTCTTTGTTATCTTCAAGTATCTTCCTAAGAATTTTTGTAGACAAGAGAAGCCTCCCGTAAAACCAGGTCGTACCCGTTTCGGAGCCCCTGATTGAAAATGCCGATGCTTTCAGAAGCATCATCCATCAGGCTCATCATCCGTGCAACCGTATGATAAGGCCATCTAGACGTCTGCATATCGCTTTTCAAATGCTTTATGACCAATTTCTTAAAATACTCCTCTCCTCCGCTCTTTTCAAGAAAGGAGAAAAGCGAATTGAGCGTGTCAGGATCCCTTTTCTGGAGTCCAAAAAGCATCTGATGGAAATCGGATGCATATTTTTCAAGCGTCTCCCTCTCTTTTTCCTCCACCGCCTGGCGGAAGAAGAACTCATCTAGATCATCATACTCCCTTTGACAGTAGAATTCTTCCTTTAAAAATGCATTAAGAGATTCTTTAGAAGGAGAAGGAAATGTGAATTTGACAACCCTGGAAAGTATTGTAGGCAAAATCCTTTGCGGATTGTCGCTTATCAAAAAGAAATAACCGTTCTCAGGCGGCTCTTCAAGAATTTTTAAAAGAGCATTTTTCGAAGCATCCTGAGCCTGTTCAATATTCTCAACAATCACAAATCTCCGCTCTCCTGCACTGCGGAGATAGTTTTGTATCAGGCGTACATCATCGACCATAAGGCCGCCCTTTTTCCTTCCTTTTGTAAGAAAATCCTTGCTTAGCACATCCTCCATTATATCTTCTGAAATCGAAAGAAGCTTTTTCTTATCCTCTTCAGGGGCAGCTATCAAATCAAAAAGCTTTTCCTGTATCGACGCGGCCTTGTCAAAGAGCCTGTCTTTTTTCTGATCCGTCCCCTGCTCCTGCAAAGCAGGATGATACTGCAAAAGCACCTTCCTAATTTCCCGGACAAAATGATTCCTCATCTTAATCGAGGTCTTTTCTTTCAAGAGGTTATAGGCACTCGAAACAGATACAAAAAGATTTCTTTGCGGGATATAAACTATGTTTGTGCAATCAAGCAGCGCCGCACTTTCATCCCTATTGTCTATATGCAAAGCAAGCTCGAGCGCGGTTGTAAGACGGCCGGACATCCTTGGTCCCGCAAAAAGAAGCGATCTTGAAAGTTTTCCGCTCTCAAAACCTGAGAAAACACCGCCATGGACAAAAGGATCCGCCAAATTCATCAAAGCGACCCCTTTACTAGATCGACCGTCCCTGAATAAAACGGCCTGATTATGTTCTTTATGATGAACGAGGAATCAAGATGCGGGCGCAGCGATGAAAATAAAGGAATCCCATCGACAGCGGTGGCAAGCACTCCGATTATTATCAGGCAGAGGCAAAGGGAAAACAATCCTCCAAGAATCTTATCTATCGCGCTCAGCCCGACCTCTTCCAGAAAGGAAGCAAAAATGCATGCCAGAAGCCTTATCACAAGATACACCCCGCCCATCAGAAGTATGACGGATACATAGGTAGCCCAAAGCGGTGTGAGAACGCTGTTCTCAATAATGATTGCAGCCAAAGGCTTTGTGAAAAAATGCACGGCCAAGAAACCCAGCACTATTCCTGGAAGCCAGCTTATGCTTCTGATGACTCCCTTGAGCACGCCTCCTAAAACCGAAAGAATAAGGAAAACAGCCAACACGAGATCAAGGATGCTTATGCCGAGTCCTGATATCAAAACAATCATCCAAAACTCTCCATCACAAATATAATAGCCAAAAAAAGGGCTGTCTTCCTACCATTTTTTCAATCTTTTTATTATTATTCAGTTATGGCTAATTTTTTATATGCACTCTTCGGAGGCACAAAGCACGACAGGGACATGAAACATCTCTCCCCGATCGTAGAGAAAATAAACAGTGAAGAGAAATGGGCGCAAAGCCTTGATAAGGAAGCTTTCTCAGCCCAGACTGAAGAATGGAAAAAAGAAGTCAGAGACGGCAAAAGTCTCGATGAAATAATGCCAAAAGCATTCGCACTCGCCAGGGAGGCTGCAAGAAGGGTTCTCGGCGAAAGGCATTACGATGTGCAGATGATGGGAGCCATCACGCTGCATGAAGGAAAGATCATGGAGCTTAAGACAGGTGAAGGAAAAACCCTCGCCTGCGTTCCAGCCGCGTATCTCAATGCGCTTGAGGGCAAAGGTGTCCATATCGTCACAGTTAACGATTATCTTGCCAAGCGTGATGCTGAATGGATGGGCCCAGTCTATGAATATCTGGGACTGAAAACCGGTGTGATAACAAGCGAAATGGATCCCCAGACCAAAAGAGAAAACTATCAGGCCGATGTGACATATGGTACAAACAACGAATTCGGCTTCGATTATCTGAGGGATAATATGAAGCTGCGTCTTTCCGACAAGATCCAGCCGAGACATCATTACTGCATTGTGGATGAAATCGACTCCATCCTCATCGATGAGGCGCGCACCCCTTTGATAATATCCGGCCAGGGAGAGGACGACACTCCAAAAGTGAGGGCGGCAAATGCTATCGTCCCTCTTTTGAAAGAATGCGAGAAGAATCCGGAGACAGGCGATTACTACGAGCTTACTGCAATGGAAAAGCTTGACAGGGAGACTGCTCTGAAATTCGATGAGAAAGGCGATTATAAGCTTGATGAGAAAAGCAAGCGTGTCACCTTCACAAAGCAGGGAATGACGCATATGGAGAGCCTATTGAAATCGACAGGCGCGCTTACTCCGGCAAAGGATGAAGAAGGAAATACAGTCTACAGCCTTTATGATGGGGAGAATTTCGAGCTTGTGCACTATGTAACCCAGGCTGTAAGGGCTCATCGCCTTTTTGAAAAGGATGTAGATTACATGGTCAAGGATGGAGAGGTGCAGATAGTCGATGAGTTCACTGGACGCGTGCTTCCTGGAAGAAGATATTCCGACGGGCTCCATCAGGCTATTGAGGCGAAGGAGAACGTCAAGGTGCTAGGCCAGAGCAAGACCTTTGCAACCATCACATTCCAGAACTTTTTCAGGATGTATGACAAGCTTTCAGGAATGACCGGTACGGCAGATACCGAGGCAGGGGAATTCAAGCAGATATACGGCCTTGATGTCGTCGTAATCCCCACAAACAGACCTGTCATCAGAAAAGACCTAAAGGATCTCATCTACTATGACGAGAAATCAAAATTCAATGCGATCGTCGAAGAGGTGAAAAAGGTTCATGAGACCGGCCAGCCTATTCTGATCGGCACTGTATCCATTGAGAAATCCGAAGTCTTGTCTGCGCTGCTGAGGCGTGCAGGGATAAAGCATGAGGTGCTCAATGCGAAGAACCATGCCAGGGAAGCCTATATAATCGGAGAAGCCGGAAGCAAAGGAGCTGTTACCATAGCCACGAACATGGCTGGACGTGGAACCGATATCAAGCTCGGAGGAAGCCCGGAACATCTTGCAAGAAAAAAATGCGGGACAGAGGCAAGCCTTGAAGAGTATCAGGCTGCGCTCAAAGAGGTTGAGGGAGAATGGAAAAAAGCCCAGCAGGAGGTCATTGCTCTCGGAGGGCTTTACATAATCGGTTCCGAAAGGCATGAATCAAGGAGAATCGACAACCAGCTCAGAGGAAGAAGCGGAAGACAGGGAGACCCTGGCACAAGCAGATTCTATGTTTCTTTGGAAGACAGCCTCATGAGACTGTTTGCAAAAGAAGGGCTCAGGGAAATGATCGGACGTCTCGGGCTCAAGGATGGTTCGGCTATCGAGCATAAGATGCTTGACAATGCAATTGAAAAGGCGCAGGAAAAGGTCGAAGCGAGAAACTTTGAGATCCGTAAGCATCTTCTTGAATATGACGATGTGCTTAACGAGCAGAGAAACTACATATATTCAGAAAGGGACAAGATACTCTCTTCCGACGATCTGAGTGTTCGCGTTCTTAATAACATTTCCAATATACTTGATTATCTGAAAGAGGAAAACAAAGGAAACGGGAAAGCCTATCTTGAGGCGGCAAAGTCGTTCTTCAACCTCAATATGGAAGGGCTTGATGAGAATAATGTCTATCAGCTTATAGAAAAAGACATCAGGCAGAAAGAAGAAAAGGCAAGCAAAGAGGAATTCAATTCTTTCATACGCTATGTTTACCTTCGCAATATAGACAGGCGTTGGATAGACCATCTGGATGCGCTTGAAGAATTGAAGGAAGCGGCCCATCTCATGAGCTATGCACAGAAAAACCCTCTTGTCGAGTATAAGAACACTGCCAGCGATGCTTTCGATGAGATGATTTCTGATATTTCAGACGCGGTTGCCAAGACTGTCGTTTCCGTCAGGATCATGACAGAAAGAGAGCGCAAGGAACAGATCCTCCGCGCCCAGCATAAGAGCATTTCGGCAGCTTCAGAGGAAAGAAAGGGAGTAAGCCGGGGCACTGCAGTCTCAAGCCAGCAGGACGGAGCATCTATTCAGATCAGGCGTACAGGCCCCAAAATCGGAAGAAACGATCCGTGTCCATGCGGTTCAGGAAAAAAATATAAGAATTGCTGCGGACGCAATCTTTAATTAAGAGCAAAGGGCCTTCGGGCCCTTTTTTTGGAGAGATTGGAATGAAAGAAAAAATCGATCTTTTTCTTTTTGTGGGGCAGTCCAACATGGCGGGGCGCGGGAAAGCGGAAGAGGCAGAAAAACCGATTGAAGGCGCCGCTTATGAATTTCGTGCGGTATCAGATAACAGCAGGCTGTACCCGCTTCAAGAGCCTTTTGGAAAGCTTGAAAACCGAGAGGATGGGATAAACGACAGATGGGAAAGCGTATATGCTAAATCAGGAAGCCTTGTCTCCGCATTTACGAACACATGGTTCAAAAGAACTGGCATTCCAATTGTCGGAGTATCTGCATCAAAGGGCGGGTCATCCATAAAAGAATGGATTCCCGGTACAAAATATAACCAGGATATGCTGGCCCGCCTCGATCAGGCATTTTCCTTTTTAAGGCGCAATGATATTGAGATAAGACATGCTTATGCCCTGTTCTGCCAAGGGGAGACTGATGGGGATCAAAAGACTGATAAAAGCCAATATAAAGCCATGTTCAAAGAGTTTTTGTCATCCTTGAAGAGCCATGGTATCGAAAAAATATTCGTAATTCTCATAGGAAAATGCAATATTGAAGGGAAATACGATTCATATGATGAAATCAGAAAAGCCCAGCAAGAGCTCTCAAAAGAGGATGAGGATGTGGTGATCGCCAGCAGGCTCTTGGAGACCTTCTTGGAAAAAGGGCTTATGAAGGATGAATTCCATTACCTTCAAAAAGGCTATGATATCGTGGGAAGGGATGCTGCCCAAAATGCAGCAGACTATGTCATTTCTTCTACAAGAAAAGCATAGGATCCAGCTTGAGAGCTCCCTGCTCCAGTGTCAGATAGAGCGTCGAGGAAGGAAAGAATTTCGTACTCGTTCCTACCGTTCCGACTATCTCTCCCTTCTTGATGCTCTGGCCTAGTTTGACATTAACGATTTCAAGGCAGTAATAAGAGCTCTTATAGCCGCCGGCATGTATTATTGTGACAAAGCGTCCAAAACGTTCGTTGTTGCCCGCATCCGAAACAAAACCGTCGGCAACCGCTTTTACCGCTGATCCTGCGGCCATGGAAAAGCCTACCCCTTCGAGTTTATAGCCATTTACAACCTCTCCGAAGGCAAACGAGACATTTCCTTCTCCGGGACGGGAGAACATGCTTTCCTCTTCTGATACGACAATTCCGGGAATGAACAGATAGGTGCCTTCCTCAAGAACATCTGAATCAAGATTATTAAGCTTCATGAAATCCCTGTTGCTCATTGAAATATCGAACCGTTTCATCACAGAAGGAAGATCATCGCCCTCAGCAACTTGGTAAAGCTGTCCGTCAATAGGAGGTATTGTCAACCTTTGCCCTTCGACCAAAGCCGTCTGGTCTGCAATCCTGTTGACATTTGCAATGCTGGAAGCGGATACCGAGAATTTCTGTCCGATCAAAGCAAGCGTATCGCCTCGTTCTACAATATAATCTGTAAAACCGGATTCCTCCTGGTCTGGCTCAACAGCTGCTTCTTGTATAGCAGGTTCCTCTTCTTTCTTATCTTCGACCTTAGGTGCGGCGCTGCTCGGTTTATTCACAGTTACCCTGACAACTTCTCCGACATCAAGGTTCATTTCGCTTTGAACAGGGATGCTGCCCTCAGCAGATGAATCATCTATAGGCTTGAAAAGCATGTAGAAAAGAAAAACGATCAGGATAATTAAAATACCCATAAGCGACACTAGGACAGTTTTACTGCTGTTTCCCCTCTTTTTTCTGGAAAAGGTGGAAGGCATGTCGTCATAATCGTTTCTGCTCATCTTGCTGTCGACCCCTGCTTGGATTATAGTATAAAGCGTCATGAAAAAAAAGAGGAATAAGAAAGAAGGCCGTATCATTCTCTTTATGTTGATCCTCGCCTTTTTAATCGTCATAGCTCGCCTTTTGTGGCTGTACGTATCAGAAGGAATTATTAATACCAATTACAAGGACCCCGAAATATCTGGAGAATACTACCGGGGCACCATATATGACAGAAACAACGAAATACTTGCCATGGACAGCATCGAATACCTGATCAAGGTCAATACAAAAAGCCTGACAGGAATCAGCAAGGCATCCTCCCTGATTGCACCATATACGCAGCTGAGCGCATTGGAAATCGAAGGTCTTTTAGCACAAGAGAAGCCGCTAGTTATTCTTGAGAGCAATTTAAGCTCAAGCAGCCTGGAGGAATTTGATGCACTCATTGAAAAGGAAAGGCTTGATCGGGCAATAAGAGTGGAAAAGGTTTTGAAAAGGGCATACCCGACAAATGATCATGGCAAGAATATCATAGGGCGCGTAGACGAAAGGCTCAACGGCATAAGCGGTGCCGAATATTATTTCAATGAGTCTCTGGAGCCTCCATTGATTCTTGAAGACGGAGTAATAAAAGGAGCGGACATACATCTATCTATGGATATCGGAATCCAATATATATGCGATTTTGTTCTCTCCTATTTCGTTGAAAATGAATCCGGCATGGTCTCAGTCCTTGGGAAAAATGATGGGCAGCTCTATGCCCTCAGCAGCAACGGCTATGAATGGGAAGAGCTTCTTGACATAATAAGGGCCCCTATTTCACCTTCATTCATGCCAAGCATGCTTAAAGAAGAGAAGGCGGATATAGGGTTCTATGACGGCTCCTCGCACTCTTTTGATGCCTCGGGATATGAAGCATATGTGCTAGAGAGCGCAGATTATCTCATCATCGCAGCATCTGAAAACAGCGAAACCGCGCGTGGCATTGCAGAGGAGACAAGGGATGTGATGATCCAGCGGGGCAAGATCAGGGCTCTCAACCTTTAATCTGCCCTTCCGCCTCTTTCATATCAAGACCGGGAAGCAGCATATTTTCCAAAATCACTGTGCTGGATGCCTTTTCAATATCACCTGGAACATGCTGTCCATTTGTAACAAACGCAAGCGCAAGGCCTTCTTCATAGCAGAAAGATAGGATATCGCCTATTTTGGAGCTTTCATCAAGCTTTGTTGCAATTATTGCAGAAATATCATAATCAGCATATCGTGCAAGGATACTCTTCATCTCCTGCCTTCTCAAGGATGAGGGAAGGACAAGAATATATTCAGTCTCCGATTTATCAAGCAGGCCAAGCATACCTTTAAGCTTTAGATTCAGAGAAAGATCGCGTGGACTTATGCCCATGGTATCTATGATGACAAGGGACGAGGATCTTACCTCCTCCAAGGCCATCAGCATTCCAGATTCGTCCACAACGGGAAAGAAAGGAATTGCAAAAGCATCACAAAAACCCTTCAGCTGGCTGAAAGCACCTACCTTGAAGCTATCCAGGCTTATAAGCGCAGTGGAAACAGATTGGCTGCCATATAGGACAGCAAGCTTTGCAGATGTGGTCGTCTTTCCGCTTCCGGTAGGACCTAAAAGCACAAGATTTTTTTTGGGATGTATCTGAACATCCCTTGCAAATGGACAAAGCTTGATTATCCTTGAGGCAATTTCCATGTTGATATCGCCAGATCCGATGTCTTTTAGAATTTCAGCTTTAAGCGGATCGGAGATATCGTTATTAATCAAAAGCTTTTCCGCCTGCTCTGGTCTTTTTGAATCGAAAGCACCGCGGAAGACCTCAGTATTAAGACGCTCGGAGGATGAAAGGGTTCCGGGATCCGGAGTCTGTGCTTCCTTTTCAAATTCCCTCATGGAAGCCTCATCGGTGCGGCCTACATCGCGCTCTGCCTGCGAGGAAAGATATATGGTAAGATCACATCGGGTCTTTTTCTTGGAAAAAAGCCCTCCTCCCACCGTATAATCGCGGCGGGAGAGGACCCGTACCTCATCACCATATTCGCTATGGGCTTTTTTAAGCGCCTCCTCAAAGGAAGAAGAAGTTATGGTAATGTATTTCATGGCGTCTCCGTCAGAGGATGTATTTCGTCAGATCCTGATTCTCGATTATGTCTCCAAGCTTATCAGAAACATAATCGTCTGTAATCTCCACTGTCTCACCTTTTTTCAGATCCGCATCGAAGGAAATATCCTCCAAAAGCTTTTCCATGACTGTGTGAAGCCTTCTGGCTCCGATATTATCCGCACTGGAATTCGCCTTTTCCGCAATCTTGCTGATGCTTCTCAATGCCTGATCCGTGAATTCAAGCTTAACACCCTCAGTCTCAAGCAACGCCTTGTACTGCTTTACAATTGCATTGCTCGGCTCTGTAAGGATGCGGTAAAAATCATCGGCGCTCAAATCGCGGAGTTCGACGCGAAGAGGAAAGCGGCCCTGAAGTTCAGGAATGAGATCGCTGGGTTTGCTCATGCTGAACGCACCTGCAGCGATAAACAGGATATTCGTCGTATCGACAACGCCCCACTTTGTGCTGACCTTGGTTCCTTCGACAATCGGAAGAATATCCCTCTGCACTCCTTCTCTTGAAACATCAGTGTTGTTAGTGCTTCCCTTTGAGCAGATCTTGTCGATCTCGTCGATGAAGATTATCCCCATCTGCTCGCATCTGTCCTTAGCCTCTTCCGCAACCTTGTCATTGTCGACAAGCTTATCGAGCTCCTGCTCTTTTAAAATCTCGCGGGCATGCTTGATAGTGACCTTCCTTGTCTTGCTGCCGTTGCTCGAAAAAAGATTGTTCAGATCGGAAAAGATGCTTCCCATATCCTCCTGCGGAGAGCCAGAAAAAACACCAAGACCGCTTATCTTCATCTGGCTCTGGATGTTCATCTCGACTTCCTTCTCATCGAATATGCCGTCTTTGAGCATGCGGCGGAATTTCTCCCTGGTCTCAAGGGTCTGGACATCGTTTTCCTTCTTTTCCGAATCCAAGGCAGGAAGAAGCAGATCGAGAAGCCTTTCCTCGACCTTATCGTCCACATCCTTTTCCTTCATCTTGAACATCTCTTCTTTGACAAGGGTATAGGATGCGGCCATAAGATCTTTGACCATTGATTCAACATCCCTTCCGACATATCCCACTTCGGTGAACTTAGTCGCCTCAACCTTAATAAACGGTGCATTGGCAAGCTTTGCAATCCGCCTTGCAATTTCCGTTTTTCCAACCCCGGTGGGTCCTATCATAATGATGTTTTTGGGAGTAACTTCGCTCTTCATCTCCTCCGAAAGGGCTTTTCTCCTCACACGATTTCGGATTGCGACAGAAATCAGCCTTTTCGCCTCATCCTGTCCGATTACATATTGATCCAAAGCCGCCACTATCTCGCGCGGCATCATATCATCAAGTTTCTTAGCATTTTCCATCGATGACCTCCGTGATGATGCTATGGTTGGTATAAATGCAGATATCTGCTGCTATGTTGATGCTTTTCTTTGCAATTGTCTCAGCATCCCAGTCGATTCCGCTGTCAAGATATGCCCTTGCTGCAGCCTCGGCAAAGTTGCCGCCGCTTCCGATTGCAAGCACATCTCCCTCCGGTTCGAGAACATCGCCCACACCGCTTATAAGAAACATGGTCTTGCCATCGCTTGCAAGCATCATCGCCTCAAGATTCCTCAGCTGCTTATCCATTCTCCACTGCTTAGCAAGCTCGACTGCGCTTCTTGTAAGATCCCCGTTGTATTGCTTCAGCTTGGCTTCAAAGAGCTCAAAAAGGGTGAATGCATCTGCAGTGCTTCCTGCAAAACCGATTATCACCTTGCCATCATAAAGCCTTCTGACCTTTCTCGCATTTCCTTTGACAACAGTATTGCCCTGTGTCACCTGTCCGTCGCCTGCTATGGCGACCATTCCGTTTTTTCTTACTGCTACAATTGTAGTTCCTTGCATAATCCTCATCCTTGTTTTTTCGCATGCGGATGGGTCGAGTCATAAACCCTTTTCAGCTTGGCTGAAGACACATGCGTATAAATCTGGGTCGTAGAAATGCTTTCATGCCCAAGAAGCTCCTGCACAAGGCGGATATCGGCACCTTTGTCCATCATGTGAGTGGCAAAGCTGTGCCGAAGCGTATGGGGTGTGAAGGTTTTCTGAAACCCGAGAATTTTCCTATACTCATCAAAAATAATATGAGCGGAGCTAAAAGGCAACCGCTGCCCTCTTTCGCCCAAAAACAAAGCGTTTTTTTCCTTTGCCCCCGTCTCGGCGATGAAAGCTTTTCTTATCTCAAGATATTCCTTGAGCTCAGAGCATACATCCATCCGGAGAAAAAGATAGCGTTCCTTGCTCCCCTTTCCGCGTATAAGTATCCTTCTCTTCTGCCATTCTATATCCCCGACATCGACGCTGAGAGCCTCAGAAATTCTTGCTCCGGTGGTATAGATAAATAAAAAAAGCATATGGTTGCGCCTTAAAACATAATCTTCCCCGTTTACAGATAAGAGCCTTGCAACCTCAGCCTCGCTCAAAACAGAAGGAAGCCTTTTCGCATTAGTCTTGAGGCTGACCATATCAAATGGATCGCCTTCCACAATGCCGCGTTTTTCGAGATACTTGAAAAAAGAGCGTATCGAGCTAAGCTTTCTAAGCATGCTGCGCTCCTTGTAGCTTTTCATCAGGTGGCGTACATACTCCCTTGCATCATGGATTTCGAAATCATCTATTTCGATTTGCCTTTTTTCAAGATATTCAGAAAAACCATTAAGGTCGTTCTGATAGCTAATGATGGTATTTTCTGAAACACCCTTCATCGCTTTGATATAAGACAGATACTCCCTTATCAGTTCTTCCATGTCCACATTATATTTTAAAAACAAAAATTAAACACTCCATATCCCCTATTTCCTATTCTATATCTTCCTTCTTCTGACGAAAAAGATATGCTTTTGGGCATATAAAGCGCATCCGATAGGCTGTTTATGACATGGCATCCCGCCTTCAGAAGCTTCTTGTTGTTTTCAAAACCCAGGCTGTTGCGCAAAATAAAGACATGACTGCCTTGATCGAGTGCGGCCTCGGCAAGGTAAATATCTGCTCTGCCTGAGAAAATGATGATTTGGGAATAAGAAAGGACAAAATTGTTTAAAAGGCAATATGTGCCATCCCTTTTTTCGGGAAAAATAAATCCGCCCGAAGTAGAGAATACATCACAATCCATAGCAGAGAAATTACCATTCCTCTTATAAGGCAAAAGCACGTATAGCGGGTTATCGGTAAAAAGGCAGGCATCGGCAATGAGATGAAGGCGGGAGGAAAGGTTGCTAAGAACAGAAAACCCTGCAGCTTTTGCTTCCAAGGCTGAAGTCACCAGCCCCTCCCTGGTTTTTTCATCACCATCCCAGCTATGCAGGAATAAGCACAGCTCATCTGATCTGGGAAATCTTCCCAGACAGCAATATCCATCATTATTTAAAAGCAGTTTTCTTTTTTGCATGACTATGAATCAAGCAAAGTTAAAAAACGTTCAAGACTTCCAGATATAAAAGAGCAAGCACTGTTAAAAGCATCGGCTTGATTATCTTTGTATTGAATTTCAAGGCCAAGGAAGATCCCAAAATATTTCCGGCTATGCTGAAAGCGGCGCATGGGATTCCCAAAGAGAAATTCACGCTCCCGTTGCGTATGAAGACTAACAGGGCAATCACGTTGCTTGCCAGATTCAGAACCTTGCTGTTTCCTGCAGCCTCAAGCAGAGAAAACCCTACAAATGAAAAAGAGAGCGTTAAAAACATTCCTGTTCCTGGTCCGAAAAAGCCGTCATACATTCCGATGATGAAACTGAAGGAGGCGATCAATATCAGCTCTGTGGAATGGGAGAATTTTCTCTCAGAATCATATGATTTCTTTTTTATGGTCAAAAGCGTAACCACAGGAATCGCCACCATCATCAGATAGCGGAAATAAACATCGGAATAGATTGTGGCAAGGCTGGAGCCTATGAAAGAGCCGGATAAGGAAAAGAGGATGCCGAACAGGCAGGTCTTGGCTTCCACAGCTCCCCCTCTGAAATAATTGGCCACAGAGAAAAGGGTTCCAAAGGTAGAGCTGAACTTGTTGTTTGAAAGCGCAGAAATAGGATTAAGCCCATAGGCGTAATATCCTGTGAGGCTCAACAGGCCGCCGCCTCCTGCAATCGAATCGACAAATCCGGCAAGAAATATGATAAAAAAAAGAAAAAAGCTATTTTGAAACATCATCATCTCCCGATAATTTCAAAAGGGACGCGAATCTATCATAGGAATCCAAAAGCTCCTTGGTATCAAGATGAGTATATATCTGCGTGGTCTTCACATCGCTGTGGCCAAGCATCTCCTGTATGCTCCTGATATCTGCACCGTTTTCAATCATATGGGTGGCAAAGCTATGGCGAAGCGTATGCACAGTGGCATCCAGGCCAAGCTTCTCCACCCTTTCATGGAACCTCTTATGTACAGCCTGGCGGGTAAGACGCTCTCCTCTCCTGTTCAGAAAAAGCGCTTTTTCCTTCATCTTTTTCTTATTCAGAAGCAGGGGACGGACAAAATCGATATAATTGATAACCGCCCGTTCTGCTATTTCCCCAATAAAAACAACCCGTTCCTTGTTTCTTTTTCCAACAACACGGATAAAACTCTCTTCACGGGAAAAAGAATCCACATCGAGGTTGACAAGTTCGCTTATCCGCATGCCGGAAGAATAGATCAGCTCAAAGATCGTATAATCCCTCATCATCAAGACATCCCCGTCGTCGCGGAATTCCTCAAGGATTTCCTCCACTTCCTGCCTGCTTAGGGTACGCGGAAGGTAAAGCCTTGTCTTGGGACGGTCCACGGATAATACCGGATTATCTTTGCGGATTCCTTCCTTAATGAGGAAATTGAAAAAACATCTCAAAGCACTGAGGATTTTCGATATTGTACGTTCTTCAAGCTTACCTTTTTCCTTTCTAAACACAAGAAAAGCATCCAAATCAGAAAACAAAAGGAAAGAAACATCCTTTTTTTCTTCATTGCACCAGGAAAGTAAAACGGATGCCTCCTCAACGTAGGCATCCTTTGTTTTTGATGATAATCTTTTTTCAAATGTCAGATAATCGGAAAAAAGCTCAAGAAGACCTGAATCGTCATTTCCTGTCATCTTCGTTTCTCGAATACCTCAGCACCGCAGGAATGCTGTAATCATTGCTTTCACGCGCTCTCTTTCCAAGCTGCTGCTGAAGATCCTGCCATCTGTTGACCGTGATCGCAGCAGGATCAGACTGTGATTCCTTTGCAGCCGGAGATGGGGATGATGTGGGACGCGAAGTCTGGGAACTCTCTTGCCTGGAAGAAAAGCCCAGGGCTTCCCTTACACCCTGATCATCATGCTGCTTCTCAGCTCTGGTAAAGCTCTTATTGAACATCTCAGCCTCGGCTTGGCTTGCAGCAATATCCGGTTTCTTTTCAAAGCCGGTTGCAACAACTGTTACCTTGATCCTGTCTCCAAGGGCCGGATTGTAGCTCTGGCCTGCAATAACAAGAACATCTTCAGCACAGTTCTGGGTGATGATCTCGACAACATCCTGATACTCCTGGATTGTGAGACTATCCCCACCGGCAAGATTGACAAGAACGCTCTTTGCGCCGTCGATGCTTGCGTTCTCAAGCAGAGGATTGTTGACTGCAAGCTTTGCAGCCTCTACCGCGCGGTTGGCCCCCTCGCCGAAGCCAAGGCCTATCAACGCATCGCCCTTGCCCTTCATGACGGTCTTGACATCAGCAAAATCTATATTGATTTCACCCGGTTCCGTTATCAGATCGGATATTCCCTGGACCGACTGTAAAAGGGCACTGTCAGCAATGATGAATGCCTGCTTTATCGGAGTATTTGCATCCACTATGTTCAAAAGATGCTGGTTTGGAATGAGGATGAGCGTATCAACCTGCTTCCTCAGCTTCTCTATTCCTGCCTGAGCAAGGACAAGCTTCTTCTTTCCTTCAAATGCAAAAGGTGTTGTTACAACAGCAACAGTAAGCGCGCCGCATCCCTTTGCTATCTCTGCAACAATCGGAGCAGCGCCGGTACCTGTGCCGCCGCCCATTCCAGCGGTTATGAACACCATGTCTGCATTATCAATAGCTGCCCTGATCTCTTCTTTGGATTCCACTGCAGCTTTTTCACCGACCTCGGGCTGGCCCCCGGCGCCAAGTCCGCCAGTAAGTTCTTTTCCAATTGCGATTCTCGTCTGGGCATTGGATCTCTGAAGGGCTTGGACATCGGTGTTCAATGCAACAAAAGAAACCTTTTTAAGACCAGCGGCGATCATGCGGTTAATTGCATTTCCGCCACCGCCACCTACTCCGACAACCTTGATTATAGTCGGTGCTGCCTGCTCCCCTGTAGTTGTATCTTCAATGTCGAAAATATCAAAGTTCATCTATCTCTCCTTAAAACAGCTTGCCAAGCAAGCCCTTCATCTTTTTCGAAAAACCAACCTTGTCTTTTCTTGCTGAGACAAGGGCGCCGCTGTCTCGGAATTTCTTGGCCTCTATCTTAACAAGGCCAAGCACCGTCGCATACTTTGGATCTATATATTGTCTGTCAAGACCGTTAATAGCCACAGGAAAACCGATTCTTGCAGGAAGGCGGAAGATCTCAGCAGCAAGTTCGGTCGCACCGGAAAGAAGCGCTCCTCCTCCTACCAAAACGATTCCCGCTCCAAATGGGCCGTTTATCTCCTTTTTCTCAAGTTCCCCCTGAAGAAGCGAGAAGATTTCAGCCATCCTGGGCTCGATCACTTTAGCAAGCTCGCGTTTCGGGAACCTGAAAGAAGGTTTGCCTCCTACAGCCGGCGTAATTATCATGTCCTCCGGGTTTACACTAGGAGTATGGCAGGAACCATCAGACAGCTTTATCGATTCGGCTGCGACACGTGGCAGCTGGAGCATATATGCAATATCCCCTGTAACGTTATCCCCTCCGAATCCGACACCGCCGACATAAACCGGAGAGCCTTGGCAATAACAGATCATGTTTGTTGTGCCGGCTCCGATGTTTATGATGATGGCACCCATCTCTTTTTCCTCACTAGTGAGAACAACCTCGCTGTCGGCCAAAGATTGAAGAACCATCCTCTGGACCTGGATTCCCGCTTTTTGAATGCACTTTCTCTGATTCTGGCAAATAGATGAAGAGCCGGTCACAAGAAGGACCCTTGTTTCAAGCCTATGGCCAAGCATGTCTATCGGATCCTTGATTCCAGAACGGGAATCCACCTGGAAATCCTGAACCAGAGTATGGAGTATCTCTGTATCCTGAGGAAGATCATGCGCCCTGGCAATATCGATGGATTTTCTTATATCCTCGCTCGTTATTTCCTGATCCTTGTTGGTGATTCCCACTGCTCCATTGGAACTGATTCCCTGTATATGGTCGCCACCTATGCCTAAAATCACACTGTTGACTTCGGTACCGCTCTGAAGCTCTGCATCACTTATTACAGAGTTTATTGCCTTCAAAGTCTGCTCTATATTGACAATACTGCCGGATTTGACCCCTTCGCTGGGGCGTTCTGCAATAGCCTCTATCATCAGCTGGCCGTCGCGCGAAACGCTGGCGATCACAGCCCTGATGGAGGAAGTGCCGATGTCCAATCCTAAAAGCGTCTTATCCGTTGCCACCTTATACCACCACTTCACGTCTAATCAAGACGTTATCCTTGATCTCATATCTTCTTTTCCCCAACGAATAAGGAAGCACCGCCTCCTCCTGAAGTTTTCCCAAGAACGTAACCAGATATGCCGCATCGGTGTTTTCCTTTATGTCGATCCAGCAATCCTGATCTGCCATTTTGAGCGTCAGGGTTCCAAATCCATTGCCGTCACCTGGCTGATAAACGGCAAAAGATATCAACTTCTGATTATACATAAGAAGCGAAGATATTTCCAATAGTAATGCTATCACCGAACCGAAGCCGTTTTCAATGCCGTAAGAGGAAATATAATCGAAGCTGTATTTGTCCAAAATCAGAGGAACATACCTCCTTTTCAGGTAAAATGCATCCTCGATGCACATTTCCTTCAGTCCAGAAGGACTACAGAAAAGACAACGGTCAAGGTCGGTGAGAACCACACCTTCCTTTTCAAATTCCATATCAACCCGTAGGGATGACGGAAATTCGTAAGCGACTTTGCATGTATCCACATAGCAAAGATCCCTGAATCTTTTCTCCAACAAGCCAGAGCTGAGGGAGAAAAGCGATACACCTTCCGTTTCAAGGCATATGCGCCTGACTGAAGGTGTCAACAGCTCTTCATCCACATCGAGCTCCACTATTCTGAACCTCGGCCCGAAAGCAAGCCAAAAAAAGATGGCCGCCATTACAACCAAGGCCAAAACCAGGAACTCAATCGCGCGCCTTTTCATATCCCCTTCCTGTTATGTGCATGAACCTGTAAAGCAAGGTGCATTCCAAAACAGTGATGAAATACTCAAGTGGATTCGCGCTGAAAAATGGAAGGCTAATGCCGGTCGTAAACAGAACTCCGCTTGCAACAAGCATGCTCATCGCCGCCTTCATGACTATTGCGAAAGTGAAACCGAGTGTAGAAATCTTAATAAAATAATCTCCGTTCTTATCAGCTCTTCTGGCACAACGTATGCCTAGGTATAAGAAAAGAATAAACAGAAGGATTATCATCAAAATCCCTACAAGCCCCATTTCTTCTGCCATATTTGCAAAAATATAATCGGTATGGATCGCATCAAGGTGCCCCAGTTTATAATATCCAGCACCGATGCCTTTTCCAAAAAATCCGCCTTCTGCAATCGCGCTTATCGAAGAGCTGAGAGCAACTGAAGTCGCGTTATCCGATAAAAACGGCATCAGACGGGAGACCATCTGCTCAAGAAGCGCAGGGGATGCAAGAGCAAGCACAATCATGAAAGAAAAAAGATATAGGGCATAAACAGCTATATGTGCCTTTTCCAGCCTGGCCGCGCTGAAACATACGATCAATACAAGAATATAGAGTGCGGCATAACTGTAGCTGCCGCATAGTGTCATCAAAAAAACTGTAATGAGGCTGGAAAGGAACACAGATAAATATGCCCATCCCCTCCGTTCTTTTTCCCTGATGCCGGGAAAGAGCGATGCAATCTGCAGGATTGTAGCAAATATCACGAAATCGCTTGTCCTGAAAAAAGGATTTCCCGGAAAAGAAAAGGTACCGAGATTAAAGAAATCGGTAACGGCATTATAAATGAGAAGGAGCATGGATAAGGGGAAAAGGATCCAATGAAGCCTTTCCAGCCTCTTTCTGGGCAGAAAGAATAGTATTATCCCTGTTACAATGCCCAAGATGAGATAAACGGTCATCTCAAGCAAGTAATAATAATGCGGATTGCCTTCTCGGAGCGCGGTATCATAACTTGCGCTATATGCGCATATGAGACCAAACATTGCTAGAGCTATAGATATACAAAGGAAAGTGAATGGAGATAGCGATCCGCTGAGTTCCTCTTCATTGATATCGCGAAGAGTGAAATCATCATAATTCTTCTCGTAATTCTCCATAAAATAAAACCACCCTTTGCCGGCATCCAGAAAGCAGGTGCCGCTTGTCCAAAAAAGGCAGACGGGAAACCCCACCTGCGCTTTCTTGCAATATTATATCATAATATACCCTGTCTAGGTATAAATATCTTCTATTTCGAGCTGAGCAGCACCCCTTCCTTTTCCTGCATGCTCAAAAGGATGTTCTCAGTCTCAGCAGCATGCTGCAAAGAAGCCATCGTCTTTCTTATGGCCCTTTCTTCCGAATCTATTTCCACAAGCCGGGCATTCTCGTATCTTATTCCTAGATCGAGACTTCTGTTGACTCCCATCTGCCAGAGCGGAATAAAAAGCAGCATGAATGTCACAAGAAGAGCTGACAATACCAAAATCTTATGGTTTCTAGTTATCCTGAACGATCCATTCAAATGTTCTTTCATATCTTCTCAACGACCCTCAGCTTTGCACTTCTAGAAGGTGCGTTTTCCTCCTCTTCTTTTTTACTCGGAAGCACCGGCTTCTTAGTTAATATCCTTATCGTCGAATTATCCTTCTCCTCATTCTTGAAGAACCATTTGACGATCCTGTCTTCCAAGGAATGAAACGTGATCACTGCAATACGTCCACCAGGTCTCAAAACCCTTATGGCGTCCTTCAATGCAGGTTCTATCCGGTCCAGTTCCCGGTTGACCTCTATCCGCAAGGCCTGAAAAGTCCTTGTTGCAGGACTTATGCGGCCAAAACGGTATTCCTTTGGTACGCAATGGAATATTACGTTCTCGAGTTCGCTCGCAGTCTCAATCTTCTTGATGCTGCGCTCTTGCACAATAGCCCTGGCTATGCGCCTTGAATAACGCTCCTCACCATAGCGGTATATGACATCAGCCAGCTCCTCTTCTCCATAGCTGTTTACAACATCTGCAGCATCGAAGGTCTGATTCTTGTCAAGCCTCATATCAAGTTTTTCATCACTATGGAATGAAAAACCCCTACCGCTCTCCTGGTAATGGAAAATCGAAATACCAAGATCGAAAAGTATCCTGTCCGCACTTTGGCTTTCAGCGTTGGCAAGATAATCATCGAACCAGGTATTTACAGGTGTGAACCTGCTGCCATAAGCACAAAAGCGTTCCTTTGCCTTCTTCTGGATTTCCGAATCCCTGTCGAGGCCGATGACCTTGAGATTAGGATATTTCTCCAGAAACAAGGCGCTGTGTCCGCCTTCTCCGGTTGTGCAATCTATCAAGACTTTGTCCGAGTCATCTTCAAAAGCCAGATAGTCCAGCACCTGTTCATGCATTACCGGGTAGTGAAGTATCTCCATCACTCCCCCTTCAAACCCTCTGCAAGATCGGCAAGTGAAGAAGTATCCTCTTCAAGAGCTTTCTCATAAACCCCTGTATTCCATATTTCGACATAATATCCAGTACCAACAAGAGTGATCTCGCTTTTTGAAGTAATCGAATACTTTTCCCGGAGTGTCGATGGAACATTTAAGCGCCCTGCACTATCCATTTCAAGATAAACTGCAGGCGCAATCAGGCGTCTAATGAGACTGCGCTTTCCCCTGTCGAACATAGCACTGTCGGAAGAAAGCACAGCCTGAGAAAACCGATCTTCGAAGTAGGAAGGAGTCATGAGCATCAAGTGGTTCTCATCAAGACCCGGAAGTACAACCAGCTCCTGGGACTGTAGAGCCTGACGCATGCGCGACGGAAGCAGAAACCTGCCTTTTTCATCGACATTCGTATTGTAAATTCCGGTAATCATCTTCATAAGTACACCACTTTCTGGGAATTGCTACCACTTCTATCCACTAAGTTACACCAAGATGGGATTTATTGCAACTAAAAAACTAAAATATTTGTCGGCTTTCAAATATTGCTTCAAATATAAAATACAATTGCAATGATATAAGAAATTAAAAATCGACTTATAGCACAGGTTTTTATGAATAACTTAATTTAATAATAAATTTATTCTATATTCTAAAAAAATGAATCGAAATCTTCAGTTTTATAGAAATTTATTTTTCTACTTTTATATAAATTGAAAAGAGTTTCATGCCGTCAGTAGTTTTTAATTGAAAAAAACCAAATAAAAACAGGATGGAATGTACAATAAAAAATCAATAAATTGAATCTGATTATGCAAAAAAACATTCTTCAGAGAGAAAAAGAATTTTTAAAGCAAAATGCCTTGGCCCCTTGCCAAGGCATTTTAATCGTGTTTTACTTATCCAGCATTTCTGGATTGAAAAGATTATAATCGATATTAGGGAATATCTGATTCCTCTTTTCCGCTTTTATAAGCCATTCGGTGTTTACTGTGTTCTTGCACATCGATGAATAGACCACATTGAAAGATCCCAAATGGTTTCTCAATCTCTTTTCTGCATAGGTGACACTTGTCTGGTCGTGCATTATATACGGCCAGTCAGAGCTCATGGCAAGCAGCACTTCCCTTGATGCCTGGTTTAAGAACCTGCCTTTAAGCGATCCTTGGTCCGGGAATCTTGTGGTAAGCTCCTCCATCCTCTCTATAGCCTGGTGTATATGGCGGTAAATCCATACGTTGGATCCATCCAGCCAAGTATCGGAATACCCTCCCCGACCCCAGGAACAATCATTGACAAAGAGAGGATCGAATTTCTGTCCCTTGTTCTCAAGGACCTCCGTAGGAAGCACAAGACGGCTTGACTTGCATGCTGATGTCCGCCTTAAGAACTCCTCCAAAAATGCTATTCCCTCATACCATCTATGTCCAAACAGCTCCACATCGTAACATAGGTTGAAGAACGGCTCCTCAATTCCCATTGCAGAAAGCATGAGAGCTTTGCGGTCGATATGATATAGGAAATTATCCACATGCAACAGGATCTTCTTTTCTGCCTTCTTAGGATCGTAATATACTTTCTCATCGGTTTTTCCGGTTATTGCAAAATACTTGAATCCGGTAAAAACCCTTACTTCAGGCTCGTGGATGTACGGCCTGATGTATTCCATGGGAAGGTCATAGCCGATATCCCTATAAAATTCCCTGTAATCGACATCGCAAGGATATCCTGAAACATTCGACCATATGAGGCTCGTAATGCTCCAGTCGCGGACAAAGCCTTTAAGAGAGCTGGGCAGTTCAACAGGAAGATATCCTCCTCCTATGCTTTTATCCCGGGCAGAGAGCACTGCATGGCTCGGAAGCTGGCAGTAATTTATGCCATAATCCGAAAGAACCTGGTCAAGACCAGGATAATAACCGCATTCAGGAAGCCAAAATCCACGGGGAGAAAAACCGAATACATCTTTGAAGGTGCTTATTCCGAGGCTTACCTGTGCCTTTATCGCTGTAGGATATTCCCGATAAAGAGGAAGATAGGCATGAGTTGCCGCAGTTGTCATCAGCTCGATCCTGCCCTTCTCTGCTAGGCGCTTGACTACAGGGATTATGCTGTCTCCATTTCCGACATAAAATTCGAGATTGCTTTCCAAATCAGAAAGATACTTTTTGGCAAGGGCCTGAAGTTCTGGAGTATCAGAAAGACGGGAAACCTCCTTCCTGCCAAGCTCGATATGCAGATCCATATAATTCTTGAATCTGTCAGAAAGGCTCTTGTCGGAAAGCATGGTCAAAAGCGTCGGTGAAAAACAAAGGGTAAGCTTATAGGCAACCCCTTCAGCATCCAGACGATCAAGCAGCCTCATCATAGGGATATAAGACTCGTTAAGGCTTTCAAAAAGCCAGTCCTCTTCCAAAAACCTCGGATATTCAAGATGTCTGACATACGGCAGATGCGCATGCAGCATGAGATTGATGTTTTTCATTTTTTCCATCTCTTCTTCTCCTCGGTTTCCATATTCTTGATGATTTCGTTGACAAGAGGACTTTGGGCAAGCTCCCCATCCTTTGTCGTGAGAAGGGACAGATAAATCTTGAACAGGTTGTCGTTATCAAGCATCTCCTCCGGATGCTCAAGCCAATAGCTTTCGATGAGATTGAGAGTGTTGGAATGAGCCAGCTCAAGCTCCTCCCCGCCTATAGTTACGACCAAAGAGCAGTAGCAGACACCTCCTCCGATAGTAGGAAGTCCGACATTCCACTCCCTATCCTCAAGCAAAACAGGTATGGAGAAAGATTCGACAACACCTTCTTTTTCCACACTGATCTTGAGCTCAAGGCCTTCCACCATCTGGTCTTGAAGCTTCTGGATATCCTGAGGGCTTACAGACCAATAGCAATATGCCCATGATGGGTTCTTATACAAAAGATGTATTTCTGTGTTTGGATATGACTCCGGAAGCTCAGTTACTCCAGGCAGTCCGACGACATCTTTGTCTATCTCCCTGTAATCCGTGATCCCAAACAAGAATTTCCTGTTGACGTTGTTCGACTCACGTACATCATCATCTTCCTCGTAGATGTCTTTCAAAACTGCGATAAGATCCGTACGGGACATCGTGTCCCAATCTTCAACTCCTTCCTGCTGGGCTATGTTCCTGAGTTCCTGCGTTGAGAGAGAGTCTATTTTTATCAAAATCATCAGCTAGTCCCTTTGCTATTTTACAGACTACTAAAAATCGCAACCTTTAGTCAATCTAAGTACTTTTTTTAGATGCTAATAATAATGATAAATAAAGCATTTTGAATTTTTATCCTGCCTTAAATGTGATAAAATACCTTCATGAACACGAAAAGTGAGCGTACAAAGCTTATATTCCACGGCCACTTTCATCAGATGGACAGGGAAAACCCGCTTACAGGGGTAATAGATAAACAGGATCTGGCTCAGCCTTGGATGAACTGGAATGAAAAAATATATCACGACTGCTATTTTGCCAATGCCTGGTCGAGATACCTTTCTCCTTTCGGGCGCATTCTCTCCATTACTAACAATTACGAAGACATATCCTTCGATTTCAGCCATTCGCTTTTATCCTTTTTCGAGCGCGAGCATCCAGATTTCCTAGAACTAATTAAAAATACCGATGCTGAAAGCAAGAAGCAAAGAGGATATGGGAATGCCTTGGCTGGAACCTTCAGCCATTCGGTGCTGCCTTTGAATAAAGTCCAGGATGCAGAGCTCGAAATCTGCTGGGGCATAGAAAGCTTCATGCATTATTTTGATCGGGCTCCGGAAGGGCTATGGCTTGCCGAGTGTGCAATCAACCAAAGGATTGTGGATATTCTTGCCGAAAACGGAATAAGGTATGTGATCCTTTCCCCCAGGCAATGCGAAAAAATAATAAATGAAGACGGAAAAACTATAGATACGGCAGAATGCGGCGCTCCTTTCAATGAAAGCTTCATCCTTGAAGGGAAGAACAGGGGAAAAATCAGCTGCTTCTTCTACAACAGGGAGCTTTCGGAAGGAATCAGCTTCTCCCACATGCTTAGAAGTGCAGATACCCTTTACGATAAACTGATTGAAATCAGAAATAAGACCGGCTCAGATCTCATACATACCGCCACGGACGGGGAAATCTACGGGCATTATGAGCCCTTTGCCGACATGGCCCTTTCTGCACTTATAAAGAAAGTTAAGGAAAGAAATGATTTTTCATTCACAAACTATTCTGCATTTCTTGATGAAAATCCGGCAAAGAGGATAGCGGTTTTAAAACGTGGCAGCGATGGCAAAGGCACCTCCTGGTCATGCAGCCACGGTCTTGCCAAGTGGTATTCGGATTGCGGATGCTCCACAATTTCAGTTCCAGATTGGAATCAGAAATGGCGTTCTCCATTAAGGAAAGCGATGGACGAGCTTTTTATAAAGACGGATGAAATATTTTCCAAGGAAACAGAGAGGATGTTTTCAGATCGGATAACTTCTTCCATTCTTTTAAAGGAAGCAGGAAAACTGTTTTGCAATTGCATGTCCACCGATGAGTTCCTCTCCTATCTCCAAGCAAACTACGGACTAAAAAGAGATGATTTCAAAAAAGCCGCAATGCTGCTTTCTGCAATGAAGAACAAGCATCTGTCATATACCTCGTCAGGTTATAACTATGCCGATATCTCTTCAGCCGAGACAAGGCAGATAATAAAGACCGCGCTCTACTCCATCTCAATATTCCAGAATTTTTATGAAGGGGATCTCCTTCTTCCGTTCCTTTCGACGCTGCGCGGTGCAAAAAGCAATATCAAGGCGCAAGGAGACGGAATGCAAATTGCGGAAGAAGAGATGCAAGGAATCTCTGGGGAAAGCGAAGCGGCATTATGCTTCTACCTGAACCGCAATTTCGCACCTCCGTTTGAATTTACGGACAGGTATGGCCATTTCATCCTTACGAAAGCGGAAAATGCCGGAAGCAAGAATTTTGAGATAAGTGTCAAAAATACCGCAACTACAGAAGAGTATGTCTTCTCAATCTTTTCCTCAAGTACCATTGGGACTGGAATAAATTTATATATTACAAAGAAAAAAGAGGGTTCAAACAGGATAAATAGGCTCAGGATAACAAACAGCGACATACCATTGCTGCTTATTTACATGTGCTACAGATGGATTGACGATTCGATGAATCAAATCACCTATAACGAAATAGAAGGTATGAGCGCTTCTGTTTTCCATTACTCGCTCCTTGTAAAAAGCAATAAATACATGCCAATAGAAACGGAAACTGTGGAAAATCTTGGTGTTGCTCTTAAAATCATCAAATCGATGCTTGTCTCCTCGATAAAAACCCCTCTTGATGAAAGCGACTGCATAAAGCTTGATACTCTCATCGAATTCATAAAGAAGACAGGAAGAAAGGATGAGAGCGACATGATACAAAGGATTTTCTCAAGATACCTTCAGAAAATGGGTAAAAGAGTTGCAAAAGAAGGGCTTGATGAGGAAAAGGCATCCGCAATCCTAGCGCTGCTGGATCTTGCCCGCAGGCATGGTTATGAACCGGAAACCACAGAACTTCAGAATTCCGTATACCCCTATTATACTGGCATAATGGATGCAGATTTAGATAGAAACGAACTGAGAAAAATCTCTTCAGCCCTCAATTTCGAGTAGCGATCTTGCATGCTGGAGCGAGATATCATTCACATTGCCGCTTAATAGCCTTGCAATCTCCTCTATCCGCTTTTTTCCATCCAATGGAAATACATCGGTCTCCGTCCTTTCTGCGACAACCGATTTGGAAACAAGGAGGTGATGGTCAGCCTTGCTTGCAATCTGGGCAAGATGGGTTATGACTATCACCTGATGTTTTGATGAAAGCTTCTTAAGCTGGGAAGCGACATTGGCAGCCGTAAGGCCTCCGATGCCGGCATCGATCTCATCAAAAACCATGGTAGCGACATCGTCATCCCCACCTAGGGCGCTCTTTAATGCCAGCATCAAGCGAGAAAGTTCTCCTCCGCTTGCAGTATTCTCAATTCCGCTTTTTTTCTCACCCTTGTTTGCAGCAATCATGAAGTGTACTTCATCCCTTCCATGGGCATTTAGAGAAACAGGAGATAATGTTATTTCAAATACCGCCTGATCCATCGCAAGCGTATTAAGAATTGAGGTTATCTGCTTAGAAAGCTTTTGAGCCTCTGAAGCTCTCTTCTCATGCAATTTATCTGCTAAGAAAAGAAGCTTCTCATTCTGCTTTTCAATATCCTTTGAAATTTCAAGAAGACAAGACTCGCTGTCATTTGCCAAGGAAAGAAGCTCAGATAGCTCATCCATCCTCTTTTTAGCACTCTCAATGCTGCCGCCATACTTCTTCTTCAACCTTTGGATCAGAGCTAAGCGGGAATTCTTTTCCTCCAGTTCATATGGATCAAAGCTGTAGGATGAAAGATATGAGGCCATCTCCTGCTTTAAATCATCAACATCTATCCCATCCGACTCCAACCGCGACTCATAAACGGATAGCCGTGGGTCTTTCTTCATGCACCGGTGAAGAATAGCTAGGGAATCAGAAAGGCTTGTTGCAGCTTTCTCAAGTTCTCCTCTCATGACTGAAAGCTGTTCTGAAAGAAATTCAAAAGAAGAAGATATCTCCAATTCCTCCTTCAGCTTTTCATCCTCGCCTATCTCCAATCCTGCCTTTTCCAATTCATTGAAACAGAACTCGTTATACTCCCTGTCCGATATTGCCTTCTCTACCTGCTCCTCATATTCCGCACGGCGTTTTTCGAGCTCTTTAAGCACACCCCATCCGGCAGAATACTCTTCTAAGAGCTGGAGATTGCCTGCACTGCGGTCAAGAGCCTGCAGCTGTGTATCGCGTTTTAAAAGGCTCTGGTTTGAATGCTGGCTCGTAATATCCACAAGAAGATCTGAAAGTGCAGATCCCTCCTGCAGGGTTATATTCATCCCGTTTACAGAATAATGGTTTCGCCCAGAACTCCTGACCACCCTGCGAATAAGTATCCTGCCATCCTCATGGCTGATACCCATTTCATCCAGAATATCCAGAATCTTATTGTTCTGAGTGGAAAAAATACCGCTGATCTCTGCGCTGTCACAGCCCAACCTGATGCTATCCTTATCGGCTTTTCCTCCTAAAAGAAGGGATAAGGCGCCAAGGATTATGGATTTTCCGCTTCCTGTCTCGCCTGTAAGGACAGTAAGCCCGGAATTGAAATCTAGTTCAAGATTAGGAATAAGTACAAAATTCTTTATATGTATGTGTTCAAGCATGGAATTCCCCCGACCAGTTGAGCTTATCCCTGATGACCTCTGTATAATTTCTCCTCCGGCTGGTGACTAGAAGCGCCTTGCTCCTGGATTTCTCGATAACAACCTCATCTTTCTCATAAAGCATGAAAGCGCTTTGTCCATCCACAGACAATACAAGATCGGTCCTTTGCCCCTCGGCGACCCTTACGGTGCAGCAGGTTTCACTTCCTGTCACAAGGGGGCGGTTGGAAAGCGTGAACGGACAGATCGGTGTGATGATGAAAGCGCTCATGTCTGCACTGAGTATCGGACCTCCTGCGGCAAGGCTGTAACCGGTGGAGCCTGTGGGGGTCGCCACAATCAAACCGTCAGCTTTGAACAAGCCTGCCAGCGTGTTGTCCAAAAGGAGCTCCAGCTTCACAACCTTGCTTATTCCACTGCTGCTTATTGTGGCCTCATTCAATGCATAAGAAGAAAAAACCCTTTTTCCTTTTCTATTTATATGGACTTTAAGCATCAGGCGCCGGGAAAGGTTTTCCCCTGTCTTAACAAAATGCTCAAGAGCCTCCTGCCATTCGTTTTTGGCAACCTCTGTAATATAGCCAAAGGTGCCGAGATTGACAGGAAGGATCGGAAGTCCAAGCTCATGCACTTTTCTTGCCACATATAAAACCGTGCCATCACCGCCAAGGGAAATTACAAAATTCACGCTTTGGGGGATGCTTATCTCATCATCCGTGCTTTTTGTCATTACAGACATGTGGGCAATACCCTTCTCATCAAGATATTTTTCTATCTCCTGAGTCAAAGGAAAAGCTTCCTTTTTGGCGCCATTGGCAATGATCATTACATTCTTGAGCTGCAAAGAAAACCTCCTTAGCCGATATGTCTGAGAACTTTTTCTATGTTATCAACATCCGTACTTTTTAAAAAGGGATAAAGAGGAAAAGATATGCATCTTGAAAGTGCAGGAATAGCATTCGGATACCGGTCGATCTTATCCAAATAACGGCTTCCTACAGCTGTTGTGAAATTCCTCTTGGCTTCTATCCCGTATTTTTTCGCAAATTCCAAAGCATCGTCAACTCTTGTTTCGATTATAACGGGGAATGTATAGCCATTTGCAATGAAATTGATGTTGTTGCTTAAAAAGCTTTTCCCCTCACCTTTCATCAAAGACTGCATATAAGCTTTGAATATCTCATTCCTTCTTTGAAGGGTTTGCTCTATTTTCATCAGCTGTACAATTCCTAACGATGCATTCATATCAGGAAGATCCGAGTATCTTTTCACCTTTTCCGCCTGGTTTTTAAGATTTTCAATGAATTCCTGCTTATCAGAGACAGCGATGGCCCCTCCTGCGGTTGAGATTATTCCATCTTCTTCAAAAGAAGAAATGACAATATCTCCAATTCCTCCGGCCCGGAAGTCTCCAAAAGAAGAACCAAGGCTTTCAGATACATCCTCAATTATTGGAATACCAAGTTCCTTATATTCTTCTGCAGACTTTGAAATAGATCCAAGCGGCTCATAAATCAAAAGAGCCTTGACTCCCTCATTTAAGGAATTTTTTACATCTTCCGTCTTTGGCAATGAATAATCATCGGTATCTGTGAAATAGCACTTGCATCCAATATCCTTTATAGCTAGTTCGTATACCTTAGGAGAAAGTACAGACAAAGCAACAGCATCCCCTTGTGAAAGAGGAAGGGACATAAGAGAATAACGTATGACATCATAAAAGTTTCTGAGTGCAATGCCGTCTTTTTTTCCTACATAGGCGGCAAACAATTTCAAAAACTCCCTTCTTTTCTCTCCGGGACCGATCTTTTCATCCACCATAGTCTGCAATACAGCATCCATATCCTTGCGCGTCAAGGTGGGTTTTGTATATCTGATCAAAGCCATGCTTTAGATAATAGCATAAGAATGGATGCTTTTCCATTGTACAAATTTAAAGGCTATATTTAATTATATTTATACTATATTTATAGTAAAATAATTTAAAATAGCTATTATAAAATATAAATATCATACAAAAACAAATATATTTATACTTATACAACCTAACCAAAAAAGAAGTCTTTTCTAGAACATAAAATGCTTGCTAGCTTTATGTTTTTGTAATAAGCAGCATAACTTGAAAATAAATAAAAAAAGAGCCAAAAATGGCTCGAAATAAATATAAATAAAAAGGGAAAGAGCAAAAAAAAACCTGGCAGCGACCTACTCTCCCACAGACGAGCTGCAGTACCATCGGCGCGGGAGCGTTTTACTTACGTGTTCGGGATGGGAACGTGTATTTCCACTCCGCTATGGCCACCAGGAGG
>CASGDQ010000053.1 GCA_949300325.1 uncultured Spirochaetales bacterium | reverse complement strand
AGTTAGAAAACTAAATGGTGATGCCGAGAGAATACGGCAGTACATATGTTCACCGCATCAAGCGAGGCGGGAAGAATACTCATCCAGGATATTTTTTCTGTTATTATTTAAACAAGCGTATTATAATTGAAAAAAAGGAGGTTTGATGCCTATGAAGAGAAAAGTGTTTGTTTTTTTGGCCCTTGCCGCCTTGTTTGGCGTTGTGGGGGGGGGTGCTGATATCCTGTGATCCGTCATCTGGATCATCTGTTGATTCATCTCCAGAATCCTTTGATGCAACCGGACAGTGGAAAGGATATTTTGTAGAAGAAGATGGGACTGTTCCAGAAGAATACAGTGTTTTTTTTGATATAAACTACAAATATCCCGAAAATTTCTTTTTCGTATTTCACAGGCCAGGTGATTCTGAAATTAATGATTCCGATTTTGAGATTATAATCTATTCAGATGAGGAATCTTTTAAAGAAAAAACCCTGTATCCATATACCAAGGACAAAGAGGGGGATTTGACAGTTATATCATGCGATGATGGGACTGTGATAAAATACAAGATTATCGATAACGGTACGATTGAGTGTGATGTATATGATGATGTTAACGACGAAGTACCTGCTATCTCGCTTAAACTTACCCGTATCAAGGAAACGTATGAAATCAAGTTTGTTTCCAGCGAAGGATCTGGTGCTTCAGATTGAACCGTTTGAGATATTGAGAGGCATACATTGGCGGGCTTTTGAAGATGGATTCCCCGTCTTTAAAGGTTCAGCTCAATAAGAGTTTAAAAAGCATTTTTTGAATTAGATGTGAGAAACCTCATTCCAAGAGCAGGAATGAGGTTTTTTGCTGTCTGGAAAAATTTTTTAAAGCACTAGATTTTTCTTTCTTTAGAATAAAATGTTCCCATAAAAAAGAAGGCAAAAGAAAAGTCCCATGAAGAAAGACCAGGGTGCAGATCATCAGGAAGATAGAGGACAGGAGCTTCGCAGCCGTCACGGCAGAAATTGACAAGATTGAAAGGATGGCAGGAAGCGCTTCTTTCAGGACCGTATATCCAAAAGATTAATATTTTTATTGACGTTGCATATAAAAATATTTACATTGTTAATTAGAAAGGAGAATGAATATGGCAAATACAAATATCAATATCCGTATGGACTCTGATCTTAAGAATCAGTTTGAGGCTTTCTGTGCTGATATGGGTATGACAATGACTACTGCATTCAACATATTTGCCAGGAAAGCTGTCAGAGAGTATAGGATACCATTTGAGATTGGAGCTGAGAATCCAAATAAAGAGACACTTGAGGCTGTGGATGAAGTGAAGAGGATGAAAGCCAATCCGAATCTTGGAAAAAGGTATTCCGATGTTGACGAAATGATGAAGGATCTTCTTTCATGACATATACAATCAGGCCAACCGTCAATTCAAGAAGGATCTCAAGAAGATACAGAAACAAGGCTATGATATCTCCCTACTGACTAGTGTGGTGAAATTACTTGCAGAAGGGAAGAAATTACCAGAGAAGAACAGAGATCACCAGCTATTTGGAAACTTTACAGGATGCAGAGAATGCCATATTTCCCCTGATTGGCTGCTTATATACGAGATAGATGGTAATGAGCTTATTCTGTATCTCACAAGAACTGGTTCACACAGTGATTTATTCCGATGATTTTCATAGTCTCATGAACTATTTGCGAGACGTTCTTGAACTGTTGGCAAATCATTTCTGAAATTATGCAAAAGCATTTGAACTATTTTGCAGAACTTCAGAATGTAACAATTTTATAGCTTTTTGTATTACGGAAAAGAAGCAAACTCCTGTTTACATATCTTGGAGAAGAACCGGCTCCTTCAGCTTGAGCTTGATGGAAGCAGTTATAGAAAAATCATGGACGGGCCTAGCGCGGCTCATCCGTTTTTTGTGCAACGAAAACTTCTGTAACGGAGGTTCCGGAAAGCTTTAGCTATATATGATTCTTGAGCTAGGTTGTATCCTATCACAATCCGATAACTTCTACACCCGGATCAAGATTCATGAACATTCCTGGTCAATGGAAAAAACGGTGGGCATAGAAGTTACGAAGCAGGAAAGCGATATGGATGGCTAGGCTGTCATGACGGCTGATAGATACCTTTTACGCATCTTTCTTTTCCTGCAAGGTCTTTGACTGCGGAAACATCTTTAAAGCCTTTTTGCTCCATCATATCCTTTATTTTACTTATCTGCCTGTAATCCGCTTCGATAATGAGCAACCCGCCTCTTTTGATGTGCATTTCAGCTTCAGAAATGATCTTTTTAATTATATCAAGCCCGTCTTCGCCGCCTCCGATCAGGGCATTCTGCGGTTCTCTTTTCACTTCCTTTTCCAGTTTTTCATACCATTTTTCTGCGATGTATGGCGGGTTGGTGCAGATTGCATCGAAGAGAAGACCGCTTTCAATCGAAGAAAAAAGGTCTCCCAAAAAGGCTTTTGGGTTTTTTCCTGTAAGATGCTTGAAATTGCTTATTGCTGTTTTCAAAGCCTCCTTTGATATATCTGAAATGCATACTTCTGCTTCAGGGATGTTTTTCTGGATGGAAGCGGCTATGCATCCGGAGCCTGTGCATAAATCCAAGACAGCGGGGTTTGCAATCCCTTTTAAGAAGGAGATGGCTTCAGAAACAAGGATCTCAGTCTCCGGCCGGGGTATCAGGACATTCTCATTGACAGCAAATTCCAGTCCATAGAATTCCTTTTTTCCCGTGATGTATGACATCGGAGTCCCTTTCAGACGTTTTCCTGCAAGATCAAGACAGCTTGCGGCATATTCATCTGGAATATCCTCGTTTGCCCTGATGATCTGTTCTGCATCGCTTAGTGAAAGCACATGCCGGATTATGAGCCTTGCTTCCAGATCAGGAAGATCCAGGTCCTTTAAAGCGGAAATAAGCTCCCCTTTGAGCCTTTTCAGAGTCATGCCTCTTTCAGCGCCTGTTCGCCTGCATGGATCTTGAGGGCCTCTATCAGCTCTTCGAGATCCCCGTTCATTATCAATTCGAGCTTATAGAGCGTGAGGTTTATCCTGTGGTCGGTCACCCTGTTCTGAGGGAAATTATATGTCCTTATACGTTCAGACCTGTCTCCCGAGCCGACCTGGTTCTTTCTTGCATCGGCACGCTCCTTCTGCTTTTTGGCCTCTTCCATATCATATAGGCGGCTTCTAAGCACTCTCAGCGCTTTCGCCTTGTTCTTTATCTGGCTTTTCTCATCCTGGCATATTACGACGATGCCTGTCGGAATATGTGTGATCCTCACTGCGCTGTCTGTGGTGTTGACGCACTGTCCTCCGGGACCGCCCGCTCTCATCACGTCTATTTTGAGGTCTTCCTGCCGGATTTCGATATCCGTTTCTTCCGCTTCCGGAAGTACTGCGACCGTTACGGCGGAAGTATGGATCCTTCCTCCCGATTCCGTTTCAGGTACCCTCTGGACGCGGTGCACCCCGGATTCATATCTAAGGCTGCCGTACACATCTTTTCCCGTGATCGAGAATACGATTTCCTTCAGGCCTCCGATTCCGGTCTCGTTCTGGCTGATTATTTCCATTTTCCACCGTTTTGAATCGGCGTAATGGCTGTACATGCGGAACATGTCCGAGGCAAAAAGCGCTGCTTCTTCGCCTCCCGTGCCTGCTCTGATCTCCATTATGATGTTTTTCCCGTCAAGCGGATCTGGCGGGATAAGGAGCATCTTGCACTCCCTTTCACATTTCTGCAGCTTCTCTTCCAGCTCGGCGATTTCGGCTTTTGCCAGTTCGATCATGCCTCCATCCGTTTCCCCTTTCAGAAGTTCCTCCGCATCGGATTTCTGTTCCTCCAGGCTTTTCATCTCCTCGAGCTTTTCGACTATCGGCGCGATATGGCTGCGCTCAACCATCAGGCTTTTATATGCCTTCATATCGGACATCACTTCTGGTTCGGCAAGCTTTTTGTCCAGGCTCTGAAGCTGACTTTGGAAATCTGGAAGTTTTTCTAACATCTGACCTGCTCCTGAGGTTAGGATTATAGCATTAAGAACAAGGTAATTTCTAGATGCGTTTTCTGTTCCATTGCACAGCAGACTGTGCTACCTTTTACACATGGATAAAAATAATCAGGGCCGTGTCCTCAACCTTTTAGGCAAAAGGAAAAGGAAAAGCTGGATAAACATAGTCTTCGGCCGTACAGGCATCGTGTGCATCTTTATCCTTTTGCAGATAATTTTCGCATTTCTTCTTTTTTATGATTTCTGGAAACGCTATGAAGGCGTTTATTTCAGCCTGACTGGAATCCTTTCGCTGATTTTCATGGTAATAATCATAAACAAGCCTGTGAACAACAGCGTGAAGCTGACGTGGTTCTTCATCATTTCAGTATTTCCCGTCGCAGGAATCCCGTTATATATCTATCTGCGCATGGACATAGGACATAAGGCGCAGAAGCATTTTATTGCGGAAGAGCAGAAAAGGGCCCTTGCTTATCGAGTCGATGACAAAGAACTGAAGCTGTTTTTAAAGGATAAGGAAAGGTTCCTGTTCGACCAGGCCGTATATCTTGAGAAATATTCGGATGCGTCGGTTTTCGCCAATACCGCAACCTCGTATTTCCCTTCGGGGGAGGATGCTTTTTCCCATATGCTCTGCGATCTGGAAAAAGCGGAAAAATTCATCTTTCTTGAGTATTTCATCATCGAAGAAGGGCTGATGTTCGGCCGGATATTGAAGATTCTTGCAGATAAGGCCGCATCAGGCGTCGAGGTCCGTCTGATTTATGATGGGTTGAACGCATTGGCCCGTGTACCTTACTCGTATTACAAGAAATTGGAGGACATAGGAATACGATGCCGGGTTTTTTCCCCGTTCACGCCTTTCGTATCTTCCCATTACAACAACAGGGATCACCGCAAGATTCTTGTGATAGACAATAAGATCTCCTATACCGGCGGAATCAATCTTGCGGATGAGTATATCAACCGCAAGAACGTTTACGGGCTTTGGAAGGACACCTGCCTAAGGCTGGAGGGCGAGGCAGTCTCCTCCATGACTCTTATGTTCTTGAGCATTTGGAATTCCATCGGGCATGGGGATGGATACTCTCCTTATCTTGAAAAGCATTCCTTGTCGGAAGAGGACGGGTGCGTGATACCTTATGCCGATTCCCCATTGGATGATGAACGGGTCGGAGAAAGCGTTTATCAGAATATTCTCGGGGCTTCCTGTTCCTATTGCTGGATAATGACTCCCTATCTGATATTGGATGGCGAGATGCTTTCCTCTCTGACAAGGGCTGCAAAGCGAGGTGTTGACGTGCGCATCATCCTTCCTCATGTGCCGGATAAGAAGTATGCATTTGCTCTTGCAAAAACCCATTACCGCGAGCTGCTGTCTGCTGGCGTGTCCATATACGAATTCCTGCCGGGCTTTGTACATTCAAAACTCTTTTTGTCTGATGACAGGGTCGCAACCGTCGGCACTGTCAATCTCGATTACAGATCCCTTTACCTGCATTTTGAGAACGGGGTCATGATTTACAAGAAGAACTCCATCAAGGATATCAGATCGGATTTTGAGAAGACATTCTCCGTATCTAAAAAGATAGACTTATCAACCTGGAAGCCTGGATTTTTTGAAGGCCTTTGCGGGTCTTTGCTGAAATTCGTCGCACCGCTTTTATAAAAACAGACGGAATATGAAATCCTGGAAGCTGTCAGGAAGCGCGGAAAGAAGCCTCATCTTGAAGCTGTTCTTTACGTTGTAATATCTTCTCGGCCTCTTTGCAAACGCAGCCTTTTTGAAGGCCTTAGCGAATAAAGATGGATCCTTTGCCTTCTTCAATTCTCCGGTCATCAGGAATTTCATCTTGGTAAGGATGTTTTTATACATCTCTGTTGCTTCAAGCAGGCTTTCGAACTGTTTTTCGATTCCTCCTTGAAGGCTGGTCTTGAAAGCTCCAGGACGGATTGCCGTAACTGATACTCCTGATTTTTGGAGTTCGCGCCTCAATGAATCGTTATAGACTTCAAGCGCATGCTTTGTCACGGCATAGTATCCGTGTATGGGAAGCGCATCAAGCCTGCCGTATTCGCTGGATATGGTTATTATTCTGCCTCCTGCTTTTTTCAAAAAAGGGAAGAAAAGATTGTTGATCCTGTACTGGGACAAGAAATTTACTTGCATTATCTTTTCCATGGAATCGGCAGGAAGCTCCACCATTGAACCGAGTGTCACTATTCCGGCAAAGCAGGTGACGATATCCAGCTTGTCTGTTTTCTGCGCAATATAATCCCTTGCCGCCATAAGCGATGATGGATCGGTTACATTAAGAGGAATCAAGGTGCGGTTGCCGCATTCTTTTATTTCCGCATAGCGTATATCAGCACAAAAAATATGATAGCATTCTGGAAAAACTTTTATTGCGGCTTGTGCAAGCCCGCTTTCACTTCCTGCAATGAATGCATATTTGGTTATGACCGGATCTTCATTTTCCATAAACTATTCCAATAAATCAGGACAACACCCTTTCTTCAAGACGCAGCGCCCAGTTTTTCAGGCTGAGATAAATTTTCTTCTTTTCTGGATCTGTGTCGATGCTGTCGATTCCATCCTGGCATTCTCTCAAAAAGAGCTCCATGGTTCTAGATGATTTGCTTGGAGGATTGATCAGCCTTGATGCGCAGAAATTTTTCCATTGCCTTTTGCCGTTTTCGTTTAGAGCCTCAGGCCAGTTGCGTGCAACAAGACGCCAAAGCAGCTTATGGTATTTCGCATCCTCGAAATTATGCTCTCCGCTTTCAAGCTTTTCTTTCGGATCGAGCAGCTCTATTCTTTTCATGGCAGCCTTGTCCGCATCACTGATAAACCTTTCGTAGATTGTGTAGTCCGGATCTGTTTCCCCTTCTGAAAATTCCTGGACAGAAAACTTTTCGGCAAGCATAGCTATTTCGTGCTGCTTCTTTTTGATTATTGCAGCTTTTGCCTCAATTTCTGCTTTTGTAAATCCAAGGCGCTTTTCACTTGCCAAATCCAAGACGCTCAAAGGCGCAATGAAAGGACACTTGTTAGCAGAGATGCGTATTATGCCAGTATCTCTAATATCTAAAGTTCCGATATCGGATGAAAAATCTTTAGTTAAATCAAAGCACCAAATATCATTGCTTCGTTTCTTATTCCTCCATACGGGGATGATTGGATGGGTATTGCCATATTCAGAGGCATACATAGGATGCGTATGGAGCATGGGAATCATCCTTTCAACATCGAGCAGATTCCATATGTCGTTCTTGCTGCGGTGCTGGAATGCGTAAGCATACAGGCGCGGCTGCCGCTTTTTTATCAGTTTTGCAATTGCGATCGTCGCCCTTACATCTACAAGCGCGTCATGCGCACCATCCTGGTTTATCCCGTTTTCTTCCGTCAGGTCTGTAAGCCGGAATGACGTCCATCCCGTTTCGGGATTCTTTTTATCAAAGCAGATTCCTTCCGGACGCAGATCCCTTGTTGCTCTGACGAGGTTGATTATGTCCCAGCGTGAACGGCCTTGGAAATTTTCCCTTTCGTATGGATCGAAGAGATTGCGGTAGAGCGTGGATCGGATGCACTCGTCATCAAAGCCCATGTTGTTGTAGCCGCAGCCGATTGTCCCCGGCACAAGAAATTCGTCATTAAGGCGTTTTATGAAATCATATTCCCTGATGCCTTTTTCCTCCACCTCATCTGGAGTTATTCCGGTAAGCACGCAGGACTCCGGATTAGGCAGATAATCATCGCTTAGCTTGCAATATAGCAAAATAGGGTCATCGACTATATTAAGTGCCAGGTCTGTCCTTATTGCGGCGGCCTGGGCAATCCTGTCGACCCTGGGATTGAGCCCGAAGGTTTCGAGGTCATACCACAAGATGGTTCTTTGATCGTACATAAGAGGTATTCTAGCATAAATAGGTTGTTTTTTGTCCTAATTAACACGGAGTAAACATATTTTATCGTTAATTTATGCTAAGATGTCTTTCGGGAGATAATACATATATGAAAGATTCCAAGCTAGAAATCCTGTCATGGTCGCTTTATGACTGGGCCAACAGCGCTTTTGCAACGACGGTCATGGCTGCTTTCTTCCCGATTTTTTTCTCACAGTATTGGGCATACGGCAGCGACAGCACTGTAACTACATTTTATCTTGGCCTGTCCAATTCTCTTGCAAGCGTATTTGTTGCCGCCATGGCTCCTGTTTTGGGCGCTATTGCCGACAGGGGAGGATACAGGAAGAAATTCCTCATCTTCTTTGCTTTTCTCGGCTCAATAATGACCGGTGCGCTTTGGCTTGTAAAAATGGGGCAATGGCCTCTTGCCGTAGTGTTTTATGTACTGGCAACCATCGGGTTCAGCGGTGCAAACACTTTTTACGATTCCCTTCTTCCCTCCGTTGCATCGGAAAAGAAGGTTGACTTCGTATCGTGCTTGGGATACAGCCTGGGATATATCGGCGGAGGGCTGCTGTTCCTTATAAATGTGCTTATGTACATCATGCCGGAAAAGTTCGGGATAAGCGACAGCGTCAGGGCTGTAAAGCTGTCTTTTCTGATGGTCTGCATCTGGTGGCTTGTCTTCTCGCTCCCGATCTTCTTCTTTGTAAAGGATAGCAAAAAGGATAAGTTGTCGATACGCCAAGCCTGCAAAGAGGGATTTCTGCAGATTACAACAACTGTCAAAAGTCTGAAGAAGCTAAAGAATACCGGTTTGTTTCTTGTTGCCTATTGGTGCTATATAGACGGCGTAGATACGATAATCAGGATGGCTACCGACTACGGAACGGCCTTGGGCTTTCCCTCTGAAAGCTTGATTGTTGCGCTTCTTATCACGCAGTTCGTAGCATTTCCTGCGGCGATACTCTATAACCTTTTTGGCAAAAAGATTGGAACAAAGCAGGCAATACTGGTTGCTATTGCCGCATATGCAATGATAGCCATAGTAGGGTTCTTCATGACAAAAGTGATACATTTTTATATCCTAGCGGTCATCATTGGGCTGTTCCAAGGAGGGATCCAAGCATTATCGAGAAGCTATTACTCACGGCTGATCCCTCAGAACCAATCAAGTCAGTTCTATGGTTTTTTCAACATGCTTGGAAAGTTTGCCGCCATCATAGGTCCTCTGCTTGTAGGTATCGTAACACTGATTACAGGACAGCAGAGATATGGAATCGTATCGCTGATAATCCTTTTCATCCTCGGCTTCGTGCTTTTGAGGAGGGTTGACGACGAGCAGGCAAGAAAAGAAGTCAATTCATTTGATTCATCATTCTAAACTGAGCTTTGATCCCCCTTTTTCCAAAAGGGGGCCTTTTTTCGGTTGAAACACATCAAAAGCCTTGCTAATATCTTCAATTGATGGAGGACAGGAATGAAGAAGAGATTTCTTCCTTTTCTTTTGGGTTTTGTCTTCTGTTGTTCTGTTGAGGCTGCGGTAAGTTACAAGGATGTCAACATTGCGCTTTCCGGAACGTTGGACGGGGTGCTTTCCGTTGTCGCTTCCGCCGTGGCAGGCCCCAATGTACGTCTCCAGGGAGTGGGCTTGGAGATAGGAGGAGAAGATGACCCTGTGAAAGTCACTTTCACAAGAAGCGACTTGAGCAATTATTCATCTTCCCTTAGTTTTTACAGCCATTCTGAAAGGACGTGGTATGAGACTTTGTTCAATAAGCAAGCCTCATCACTTACGCCTTTCAGGGAGAAGGCGATAATTTCCCTTGAAGCATCCGCTTATAAGAGGGGGGAATTGATTTTGGATGGCAGCATCGTAGCCCGCAGGGATGAGGATGCTTCTGTGCGCGGCATCCGCCAGGGCTCGAACTGGTCGTCGCTTAAGATCCCGATTTGGGTGAGCCTAATAATCAGCGGGACGCGCTTGGGCGAGGTTGTGCTGATGGAAGGGGAGCTCGAGATACGGGGAGGGGAGAATGGCGTTATAACCATTTACTCCGAAAATCTGAAGATGAATGGTGAAAGCATAACATTTGAACCGTTTGTGATAACATATTGATAGAAAAAAGGAGCTGAAAATGAACAGGGTAGACGATTTTCTTCTCAGGCATAATCTTGATGCCTCTAAAATCGATGAGGAGGCTTTTCTTAGCAAATTCCTTTCCGAAATGGATAAGGGTCTCAAAGGAGAAGAGAGCAGCCTGAGGATGATTCCGACATATTGCGGATTGGATAGCAACATCAAGCCGGGAGACAGCGTTATTGTCCTTGATGCCGGTGGAACAAATTTCAGGACATGCCTTGTGACATTCGATGAGAACCTCTGTCCGGAAATCAGCGATTTCAAAAAGGTCGGGATGCCTGGCGTAAAGGCTAAGGTTACGGCAAAGGAATTCTTCTCCACATTAGCGGACAATATAGAGCGTCTGATAGACAAATCCGACAAGATCGGCTTTTGCTTTTCTTATGCAGCGGACATAACTGCTGACCATGATGGTATTCCTCTTGTTTTCTCAAAGGAGATAAAGGCTCCGGAAGTAATCGGCATGCCGCTGGGAAAAACGCTTCTTGGTGAACTTGCCTTACGTGGCTATGATGTCTCCAAGAAGAAGATATCTGTCGTAAACGATACAGTTGCAACGCTTCTTGCCACTAAAGCGAAGACGAACGATATCTGTTCAGGCTATGTCGGATTCATTCTCGGCACAGGGACCAACACCGCATATGCTGAAAAGAACGAGAATATCACAAAGATAAACGGACAGGGATCTGAGAGACAGATAATCAATGTTGAATCCGGATGCATGGATGTCGTTTTGGGTGATATAGACAGGGAATTCCTCGATTCGACAAAAGACCCGGATCTATACCATATGGAAAAGGCCATAAGCGGAGCATATCTTGGTCCGTTCAGCCACATGGTGATCCGCAAAGCAATAAAGGAGGGTGTGCTTTCTGAGGAGTTCGGCATGAGATTCAACAAGATCGATACGCTCAGCACCACATTCATGTCCAACTACCTTGAAATGCCTCACAACAGGGATTATGTGCTTGTGAGCCTGATTGACAACGAGGATGATGCCTATGCTCTTTACAGGATACTGGATGCGATAATAGAGCGGGCTGCAAAGCTTACGGCGGTAAATCTTGCCGCAGCAGTCATCAAGAGCGGGCTTGGGACAAACCCGAGATATCCGGTGATAATCAACGCCGATGGAACGACATTCTACAAGACGGAGAATCTTGAGTTCTATACAAGAAAATATCTCCATGATTTCCTTACCAAGAAGCATGGACGGTATGTGAAGATGGTCAATATCTCGGATAGCCCGGTTTATGGTGCGGCCATAGCCGGAGCGATCGTATGAACGCACTGGCGATCCACGATCTTTCCTGTTATTCGAAATCAAGCCTTACCGTTGTTCTGCCGGTATTGGAGGCGATGGGAGTTGAGACCGCGGTCATTCCGACTGCGGTCCTTTCTACTCAGACCGATGGCTTTGATGAAAACAATATACGTGACTTGAGCATGGATGTGAGAGCCCATTATGAGATGATCAAAAGCCATGGGGCCGTATTTTCTGCCGTTTTCTCAGGATATCTGGCTTCAAAGGAACAGATTCCCTTGCTTGAAGAGATTTTCTCAAAAGAAAAGGATGCTCTCAAGATTCTGGATCCTGCCTTTGCAGATTCCGGCACTCTTTACGGGGGAAAGGATGAGGAATTCGTGAATCTGATGAAAGAGCTTCTTAAGAGTGCGGATATTATTACTCCGAACCTTACGGAGGCCTCCTTCCTTTCTTCCTCTAAATGTTTGGAAAGCTATTTAAATTCTGATATAGAAAGACTTTGTGATAAGCTATCCAAAATCGCCCCTGCCAAATTTGTCATTACAAGCGTACCTCTTTCGTTAGGCCTGCTTGCAAACGTCGCATATGCAGATGGGCAAATAAGGATTTTTTCATATGAGGATCTGATGGTCTCTTTTCCTGGATCTGGGGATTTGTTTGCAACTTTGCTTACGGGATTCCTGCTCAATGGTTTTTCTTTTTTCTCCGCAGTCAAGGAAAGCGGCGATATCTGTTTTGAGCAGATAAAGGATTGCATCAATTCATCCAGGCAAAGGAGGCTGGGAGTGCGCCTGGATAAAGCGATATCGATGATCTCCCGGAGGCTTTTATGAAAGTTCTTGTTGCCGGCGCCTCGGTTGAAGAGCTTTCTATTTTCAAGAAGGCTGGTTTTCTGACAGCGCCTCTGGGGACCGGACTTGTCATTTCTGCGGTCAATGCCGCCATTGCTATAAAAGAGCTTGAACCGGATATTATTATAAATGTCGGTACTGCAGGAACCTTCTCAAGACGGTTTGAAATAGGCAGCGTCCACTCATTTGCTTCAGTGATGAACCGCGATCAGGATTTGAGCGCCTATCATTTGAAAAGGGGGGCAACCATTGATGCACACTGCAGGACTGTTGCGGAAATCGATATTGCAGGACCTGAAAAATACCGGCTTTTATCCTCTTCTGCTTTCTGCTCGACGGATTGCGATTTTGCCGATGCGGCGGATATGGAGGCATATTCTGTTGCATATGCCGGATTGAGGTTCAAAAAAAAATGTGCAGTGTTCAAATTGATAACCGACAATATAGGTCAGAAAGTCCTATTGGCTGATTATAGACGTTTTTTAAGAGAAGGCCGGGAGCTGCTGCTTAGCAATGTTTCGGATTATATCAGCTCCATTAAGTGATGAAAGGAGGGGTGTTCGCCCCTCCTTACTTTCTTTTATTTCTTTTCTTTTCTGAAGCACATGAACCAGTCAAGACAATAAATATCCCCGCTCTTATCCTCCATTCTCTGTTTGGCCACGCCGCAGCTGCCTGCAGTCGGAACGATCACATCATCTCCTGGTCTCCAATCTGCCGGGGTCGCACATGAATCCTTGTCGGCTTTCTGCAATGCAAGGATGATCCTCTTGATTTCATCGAAATTTCTTCCTGTGGAAAGCGGATAGTAAAGGATTGTCCTGATCACTCCTTCCGGATCTATTACGAACACCGCTCTTACTGCCTGGGTGCTGGATGCGTTAGGCTGGATCATTCCATATTTTTTTGCGATATCCATCCTGATATCCTCGATCAAAGGGAAGGTGACATTGATGTTTTCCAGGTTTTTCCATTTCAGGTCCTGGATTTTCCTAAGCCATGCGATATGGGCATATAATGAGTCTACAGAAAGGCCGATCAGTTCTGTGTTCAGGCTCTTGAACTCCTCGATCATGCTTGCAAATGTCATGAATTCTGTGGTGCACACAGGTGTAAAATCGGCCGGGTGTGAAAAAAGGATGACCCATTTTCCTTTATAGTCTTCCGGAAAACTGATGTTTCCCTGAGTCGTTACTGCTTTGAATTCCGGTGCTTTGTCGCCGATGAGCGGCATTCTGAAATTTTCGTCCATTGTATAGTCCTCCTTGGAAGGTTTTTAACCTTCTGATAGTTAGAATATACAAACTTTATTTTGGTTATTCAGTGACTTTGTCACATCCTATCATAAGAGGATTTGAAAGCTTGACTTTGCTTCCGACGCTTTTTTGTACAAGCTCATGAGCAAAAGCCTTTATCTCATCCATCTGGTTCTCGTAAACCTTTTCCGCTTTTTCTCTCAGTATTTTCAAACTTTCTGCGCTGGTATCATCCAATGCGATACGCTTATCGAGTATTTTGGAATAGATTCTCGTGTACTGGACATTCTGGATACGATTCAAGTACTCTCCGACGGAATTTTCCTGTGCCGCCGAATAGAGGCGGGTTATGCTTGCAACCCATCCTGTGACTCCTCCCGAGGTTTTTGTCGGATCAAAAGAGTAGGGGTTCTTGCAGGTCGAAAGGGAAAGGATCTTGAAGTTCTTAGCCTCTGGGTATAGCCTTTGAGCCTCCACGTATGCCACAAGAGCCGGATTGTTTGCTCCCAGTCCTCCATCGGAAAGGACAAGGCGTTCACCTGTTTCGCTGTCTTGGAGTACGGCAGGAGAAAAATACATCGGCGCGGCTGTGGTGGCCCTGGCCGCCTCCCGCAGCAGGAATCCATGGTCGTCCCAGCTGCGGAATACATAAATCGAGGACTTTGTGGTGTTGAAGCTGACTATGGCTGTAGGGACTTTAAGGTTTTTCAAAGGTATGTCTGAAAGCATGTCCTTGAGAAAATTCTCAAAGGGCCTGACATCGTATTTATCGCTGAAGAACTGCCCGATATGGGAAAAGATGTTTTTCGAGGATGATGGGAATATCTTAGACCCGTTTTCAAGATATATGTTTTCCAATGCTGCTGGATCGGCTTCTTTTGTCACAATACCTTCGAAAACAGGTTTTTTCAGCAGGTTCCTTTTTCTATAGACAGGTATGTTGCGCCCTTCTTCCTTGATAAGCCCAGAGCCTTCCTGAGGGCATGAAAGCCCTATTGCCAGAAGACCGCCGGTGCTTGTTCCTGCAACGAGGTCGAAATGGCTGTAAAGAGGTCTTTCATCTCCTTCGGCTTTGATCAGCTCATCGAGCTTTTTCAGTATGTAGGCGGGTATGATTCCGCGCATTCCGCCGCCGTCTATGGCAAGGATGTATCTCGTATCGCCGAATGGATCCTTTTTTAATAAGTCCGTAAGTTTACCCATATCCAATAAATTGATAATATCATAATGAAAGTAGGTCAAGATGATTAAAGGCTATGAGCGATGCACGCTCTGTCCGAACAGGTGTGCAGCAGATAGGACAAAAGGCAGGAGTGGCATATGCGGCATGGGCGATGAGGTCATGATCGCCTGGAGCGGTCTGCATAGGGGGGAAGAGCCTCCAATAACAGGCAAGAACGGTTCGGGTATGATCTTCTTTTCCGGTTGTCCCCTTCACTGCAGATATTGCCAAAACATACAGATAAGCGGGAACGTGGATTTTAATGTTGGCTATCCTGTTTCCATCGACGAATTGTCCCGTCTGATGCTGGATTTAGAAAGGATGGGAGCAGCGACTTTGAATCTTGTAACCGGCACGCATTTCATTCCTTCCATAGT
>CASGDQ010000052.1 GCA_949300325.1 uncultured Spirochaetales bacterium | reverse complement strand
TGTCGGTGGTATAGTTGGATTCAACGAAAATGGGGGGACAATCTCAGGTTGTAATAATAAGGGAAAGGTTTCAGGAACAGGGGAATGGCATGTCGGCGGAATAGCAGGAAGCAATTATGGGACAATCGAAAACTGCAGCGTATCTGGAAGCGTTTCAGGAATATTCGATGTCGGTGGTATCGTTGGATACAACGGTGGGACAATCTCAGCTTGTTACAATACAGGTAATGTTTCAGAAACAGGGAAAGGGTGTGTCGGCGGTATCGCTGGATACAGTGATGGGACAATCACAGCTTGTTATAATACAGGAAGTGTTTCAGGAAATGAAGGTGTCGGCGGTATCGCTGGAAAAAACAATGGGACAATCAGAGCTTGTTACTGGAGCGTACCTGAAGAATCATCCATAACCGGCATAGGCAATAATCCTGAATCGGATCCTACCATAAAGGTAGGCTCCGGTATTGAATGGAAAGATGCAAAAGAAGGCATGAACAATGTATTGAGTGAATCCGAGTATAGCTATGAAGAAAACGATGATTCGACAACAAATGGAACGATGCCACTTGTCATCGAAAAGAAGTCATCCAACTGATTTCGACCGGTGAGTTTGGAACAATCAAGGACCTGTCCTCAAACGGGACAGGTTTTACTTGATTCCGGATGTCAATGTATTTTAGGAAGTATGGTCCTGAATTACAGAATGGCAATTGCAAACCAGACTAGGTATTTTCCCGATTACATAGAAATCATTTCAACCGGTCCTTGTATTTCCTGTACATGCCGCGGAACTGGTCGTAGGTGATACCGAGTATTTCAGCGGCAGCCTTCTGTGAGCCCCTGCCCATGTCGAGGGCGCGGGAAAGGAATGATATGTCAATGTCCTCATGGGCCTTTTCCATATCCTTGATTCCGTATTCGGAGAACGGAATCCTTTCTTCGGATAATGAGTGAGTACTCTCCTCTTCTTCTGCAAACGGGTTCGCGAACGGGTCGAAATCTATGTGCGAGATAATGCTGCCATCGCTCCTGTATACGGCACGTTCGACGACGTTCTTCAACTCCCTGACGTTTCCCGGCCACGGATACGAAAGAAGGAGCTCCTCCACCTCCGGGGTGAACGAAGGGATAGCCTCCAGCCCGCATTCATAGGCCATCTTAGAAGCAAAATAATTGGCAAGAAGCAGTATGTCCCCACCACGCTTGCGCAGCGGAGGAAGGAAAAGCACCTCGAAGGAAAGGCGGTCCAGGAGATCCTCCTTGAAGCGCCCTTGGCTACAGAGCTTTTTGAGATCGGCGTTCGTAGCACCGACGATCCTGACATCCGATTCATGCGTCACAGACGATCCGACCCTCTCATATGTTCCATATTCCACGACGCGCAATATCTTTTCCTGGACCTCGAGAGGAATGAGCCCTATCTCATCGAGAAAGAGCGTACCGCCCTCGGCCTCCTCGAAACGCCCTTTGCGGTTCGAATAGGCTCCTGTGAACGCGCCCTTTTCATATCCAAAGAGCTCGCTTTCAATTAAAGACGAAGGAAGGGATGCGCAGTTGACGGTCACAAGCGGCTTGTCCCACCTCTGGGAAAGGTAATGGATGCGCCTTGCGCTTATCTCCTTTCCCGTTCCCCGCTCGCCTATTATCAGCACGGGACGGTCTATGCGCGCGACCAGGCTGAGCCTGCCAAGGAAATCCAGATAAACCTCGCTTTCCCCTATTCCCGCATTTTGTGGATCGATCATTCTTTCGGACATACTTAGGCAAATAATACCACTATCGGCGATATTTACCAACAGGAAAACATGCGATGTCCACCGCCCGATATTCTATTTCACTGAATTAAAAGAAATTGTAATATAAATAAAACTTGGCACGGTTTTTTCATCGTGCTTTTTAGAGACAAACGGTGAAGGAGAAAAATAATGGGTATTTTTTCGAGATTCAAGGACATAGTCAATTCAAACATAAACGCTATCCTGGACAAGGCCGAGGACCCGGAGAAGATGCTCAGGCTCATGATACAGGAGATGGAGGACACCCTTATCGAGCTTAAGAGCAACTGCGCCGCAAAGCTTGCCTACGGAATCAAGCTTGAGAGAAAACTTGAAGAGAGCCTCAAGACATTCACAAGATGGGAAAACCGTGCGGTGCTAGCCATCGGGAAGGGACGTGAGGATCTGGCGAGAGAAGCTCTTGTCGAAAAAAGGAATGTGCAGGCCGAAATCGATTCGCTAAAAAGCCAGATCGAAGAGAACCATATCACCATAGAAGAGGCCAAGAGAGAAATCTCCACGCTGGAAGAAAAGCTCGTACAGGCCAAGGGCAAGCTCAAGATCCTGAAGCAGAAGGAAGAGAGGGCAAGAAACGAAAGGATGGCGCAGGAAGCGATGAGCAAGGATGTTGCCGGGCACTTCGAGCAGATGGAGGAGAAAATCGACAGGATGAACGCCTTCAACGACCTGGAAAAGGATGCTGGCGGCATCACCGAGGAGAAATTCTTTGAGCTTGAAAAGGACGAAGAGATAGAAAGAGAGCTCAAGGAGCTTAAGAACAGGATGGAAAACAAATGAGTTCGATAATTCCGATCCTGGCGATAATCTTCCCTTTCATTGTTGTGATAGTCATCGCAGACAACATACATGAGGAAAAAATCAAGAAGATGAAGATAGAGGCCGCGCTCAGGGAGGCGGAGATGGAAAAGGGATATGCACCTGGAACATACTCGAGGAGCTTTTCAAGCAAGGCGGCATATAAGGAATTCGAGCGTCAGACGAAGAAGGACAGAAGGAACAGGAAAAGGAATCCCGAAGCTTTCGAAGAAAGGCCCTTTAGCGAGAAAGAAGAACGCGAAGCGCTCGAAAAAGGCATAAAGAACCTTCAAGAGAGGATAGATAATATAGAGACCATCATGAAGGACAAGGCCAGAAAGAAGAAAGAGGACGAAGGAGAGAGGATATGACAAGAAGATGGACCAGATCCCCGAGGGGAAAGATATATGGCGTTGCGACCGGTTTTGCCGAATGGAGGGACCTGCCTGCAGAGCCGACGAGATGGATCACATTTTTTCTCATCCTTTTCACCTCCGTTTTCCCTGGCCTGATCATATACGTGCTGCTGGCCCTAGTCTTGCCGATGCAGAGGCCGGAGGATGTGATAAGCCCGTATCAGGAAAGAAGCTGGAGCGAAAGAAGAAACAGCCGCCGCGAAGCCTCCTACGAGGATGCAAAATGGGAAGAAAAGAGCACAGAGGATCTCAGGAAAGAATATGAGGATCTGAAAAAGAAAGTCGAAGAGATGGAAAGCGAGATGTTCGACAAGGAAAAGGACTGGGATGAAAGATTCAACAGGCAATGAAGATAAAAATGACATCTTCGATCCAGAAGACGGGAGTTTCTTCCGTTTCAGGCTGTCCAATAAAAAACTTGCCATAGGCTGTGCAGTCTTCTTTCTTCTGGTCCTGATTGTTTCAGCTGCACTCGATATTTACCTCAGGCTGAGCAGCGCCGAAGGAAGCCTTGATTTTGCTGGAAAGGATCTGGAGGTCAATATTGGAAAAGGAGAACTCCACATAAACGGGGATGAGAATGCTGAAAAACTTTCCTATGCGCTTACCAAATCCTCGAAAATAAGCCTGCAGGAGCAGGAAGAGAGCCTCACATTGGCCGTGGCAAGCGGCGTGCTGACGCTCACCCTGCCCTGCGTGGAGATTCCAACTGTGACAATAGATGCAGGAAATGCAGCCGTGATGCTTTATGACATAGATGCAGAAGAGCTCATCATAAAATCATCAGCTTCGGTGGATGCAGACAAGATTGGCGCAGAAGAAATATCCATAATATCGGATGGCAGCCTCATACTGACCAACAGCACCGCCGAAAAAGCATTTCTGAAAACCTCAGGAAGCCTTACTGCATCCGAAAGCTCATTCTCCTTTCTGAAAATAGAGGCCTTGGATACGGATGCATCCATTCTTGGCGGAGAGATATCGGCACTAGAAGCAGAGAGCAAGAATGCCAATGTATATTTCTATCCAGAAAACGGGGTCAGAGAGGCATCCGCAATAGGAAATCTTGCAGCAATCAATTTCGATGGCAATGAGGATGTGATGCTGCAGAGCCTATCGACGGACAAAAAAGGAGGTGCAAGCGTGACCTTCAAAAGCGAACAAGGGGTGCTCGAAATATGATCAGGGACGACAGGCGCTTTAAAATAGTGCTGCTGGCAATATTCATGGCATTTTTCCTTTTCGGGTATGTGCGATGCTCAAATCCCCTATCCTCCAAGAAAGAAGCCAGAGTGGAAAGTTTCAATGACGTATGCAGCATCGAGATATCGATGCAGAGAGGAAGCATCACCATAGAAGCAGAAGAAAGAGATGATGTATTCGTGGAATCAAAAAACATCGAAACAGCTTTCAGCTCCGGCAAGCTGCAGATCAAGGGCGGGAGCGAGGATGTGAAGCTGATATTGCCTTCCGCAATGCTTGAAGAAATTGCAGCAAAGAGTGCCACGGGGAACATAAGCGTCAGAGGGGCTTCTGCAAAAAAGATATGGCTCGATTCCAATACCGGCTGCATAAAAGTATCTGAAAGCGATGCAGAAACGATTGAAGCCTCGAGCTTTTCAGGCGATATAAGCCTTAGCGGCAACAGCTTCTCAAGCATAATCATAGAAAATACAAGCGGATATGCCACAATAGAAGATAGCGGAGTAAGAGATGTGAAAATAAAAACGATATCCGGCGAGATCGATCTATCCGTCCCGCAGGCAAGAAACATCTCAATAGATTCGATAAGCGCAGATGCTGCTGTGAAAGTTGAAAAGAAGCCCTACTCCTTCAGCCTTGAGACTGCAAGCGGGAAAGCCGAGGTCTTCGGCGATTTTATCTCAACATGCAGCATGGAGGATCCTGAACTTTTCATAACCTTTGAAAGTGTGAGCGGGGATTTGACAGTAAGTGCATATTGAATGCAACATTTTTGTTGCATAGTGGTGTTTTTTATTAAACTTGGTTGCAACAAAGATTGCTTTTTTTTAGAATTCAGACAATTTGGAACCTATGGAAAAAGCGATACTTAAACTCAAAGACGGAAAAGAATTTTCCGGCATTGCATTTGGAGCCCCGCTCAATCTTGAAGTGGGCGAAGTCGTTTTCAATACCGGAATCCCCGGTTATCAGGAAATTCTTACAGATCCATCCTACAAGGGGCAGATCACACTGCTTACAAGTCCGATGATCGGAAATTATGGAATAGAGGAAGCGGATAGCGAGAGCAGTGGAGCAAAGCCCACTGCTCTTGTTGTGAAGAAGCTGTACAGGGGACCTGTTATGGCAGGACGCCTCACCTTGGACGGATATCTCAAGAAAGAAGGGATACCTGCAATTGAGGATGTGGATACGAGGGCCCTCACGATACACTTGAGAAACAACGGAAGCCAGAACGGGATAATCTTTTACGAAAAGGACCGCACGGAGGCGGAGAAACGCCTATCAGCCTACCCCGACATCACTGAAATAGACCTTATAGACAAGGTCTCGGTCAAGGAAAAGCTTTATAATCCAGACCTTGGCAAAGGGCGCATTGCCCCTCCTTCAAACCCTGACAAGCACTTTGTATTGATCGATTACGGGATCAAGAGGAGCATCATTGAGAATTTTTATAAATGCAACATAGCAGTGACGCTTCTTCCCTCTGCTGCAAAAATGGAAGATGTATTGAAAGAGAACCCTGACAGCCTCTTTTTATCCAACGGTCCAGGAGATCCCGACAGGCTCAAGGATGCGGTTGCTCTTACAAAGGCCCTGATTGGAAAGATTCCTGTATCTGGAATATGTCTCGGGCATCAGATAATCACCTTAGCCCTCGGTGGAAGAACGGTTAAGATGAAGTTCGGACACCATGGATCAAACCAGCCTGTCAAGGATTTGAGGACAGCAAAGACGTTTGTCACGGCACAGAACCATGGCTTCATGAGCCAGAAGGAAAGCCTTCCTGAAAACGTGGAGATCTGGATGGTGAACGCCAACGACCAGACTGTGGAAGGAATCAGGGACGATAGCAGAAAGGTCATGAGCGTGCAGTTCCATCCGGAGGCCGCTCCGGGACCGGAGGATGCGCTCTGGATATTCGAAGCATTCAAGGAAAACGCGAAATGAAAAGAGATGATATCAGACATATACTCGTTATCGGATCAGGTCCGATCGTGATCGGCCAGGCCTGCGAATTCGATTACTCGGGAGTCCAGGCGGTAAGGGCTCTCAAGGAGGAAGGCTACGAAGTCTCCCTGATAAACCCGAACCCGGCTACGGTGATGACCACCCCAGGTCTTGCAGACCATATATTCATGGAACCGCTGACAGTAGAATATGTGGAAAAGGTTTTTGAGCAGGCAGGGCCTGATGCGATCCTCTCGACCATGGGCGGACAGACTGCGCTTAATCTGACGATGCAGCTTGAAAAGCAGGGAATCCTTGAAAAATACGGGGTAAAGGTCATAGGAGCCTCGGCTGAGGCGATCGAAAGAGCCGAGGACAGGGGAAAGTTCAAAGACATCATGACCTCTCTCGGGCTTGAGAGTGCGAAATCAGGAATTGCGCATACAGTAGATGAGGCTCTAAAGGTCAAAAAGGAAATAGGACTGCCGATAATAATCCGTCCCTCATTCACTTTAGGGGGAATGGGAGGAGCTATTGCCAAAACCGAGGAGGAATTCATCCCGCTTGTTGAGAATGCGCTTGCTATCTCCCCTGTCTCCGAAATTCTTCTTGAAGAGTCCCTCATAGGCTGGAGGGAGTTCGAGATGGAGGTCATGAGGGACCGCATGGACAATGCCATCATCGTCTGCTCAATAGAGAACATCGACCCGATGGGAGTGCACACGGGAGACAGCATCACAGTGGCCCCGATACAGACGCTTACCGATGACGAATATCAGAAGATGAGGACTGCATCGATAGATATACTCAGAGCTGTCGGGGTCGACTGCGGCGGATCAAACGTCCAGTTTGCAATCTCTCCGGACCATAAGAGGATGATCGTAATCGAGATGAACCCGAGGGTCTCGCGTTCATCTGCTTTAGCAAGCAAGGCCACAGGATATCCTATCGCACGCATCAGCGCAAAGCTTGCAGTAGGCTACACATTAAGCGAGATAATGAATGAGATAACAGGAGAAAGTGTCTCCTGCTTCGAGCCCGCGCTCGATTATGTCGCCGTAAAGGTTCCGAGATTCGAACTTGAAAAGTTCCCCTTGCCCGCCTCTGCGCTCGGGACTCAGATGAGAAGCGTCGGAGAGGCGCTTGCCCTCGGACGCACTCTTAATGAATCCCTGAACAAAGCCTTCAGGAGCAGCGAGCAGAAAATCGAGGGAATCGTGGAGCTCGACAGAAACAGATACGATGTAGATACGCTTTCAAGATGCGCTCATCCGATGAGGCTGCTTGCCCTCTACACCCTTATAAAAGAAGGCAGAGAGAACCTTGAGGAAATGAGCAGGGAGACCGGATACGACATTTACTTCTTAAGCATGTTGAAGGAACAGGCGGCTCTTGATAGGAAAATAGAGTCAGGCCTTACCAGCGAGCTCTATCTGGAAGCAAAGAAAGCCGGAATGTCCGACAAGAGGATCAAGGAGCTTGCAGGCCTTGCTGAACTTCCTTTCCATCTAGATGCAGCATCCCATTTTGTAGACACCTGCGCGGGAGAGACGAAAGCGCTCACCCCCTACTCTTATCTCACCTACGCAGAAGAGGATGAAGGAGAAGGGCTTGGAAAGGATTCCGTGATAATACTTGCATCAGGTCCGAACCGCATCGGGCAGGGCCTTGAATTCGATACCTGCTGCACATTATCCAGCCTCGCATACAGGAAGCTTGGGAAAAAGACCATAATGGTCAACAGCAACCCTGAAACAGTATCCACAGATTACAACACATCAGACAGGCTCTATGTGGAGCCTCTGACTCCGGAGAGCGTTTTGGAGATAATGAGGAAGGAAGGCACTCGAGATGTGGTGGTGCAGCTGGGAGGACAGACTCCTCTCAATATGGCTGAGGAGCTTGAAAAGCATGGCGCCCACATAATCGGCACCAGCCTTGATTCGATAAACCGCACCGAGGACAGGGAGCTTTTTTCCAATCTTGTGCGCCAGCTGGGGCTCAGGCAGCCGGAAAACAGAATGGGACACAGCAGAAACGAGGTGTTCGAGAAAGCAAAGGAGATCGGATTTCCGGTTCTTCTGAGGCCTTCGTTCGTGCTGGGCGGAAGAAGCATGTTCATAGCCTACAGCGAGGAAAGCCTTGAGGAATTCTTCGATAAGATGGGAGTTCAGGTCTCCCAGAGCCATCCGATCCTTGTTGACCAGTTCCTTGAAGATGCTTTTGAATACGACCTTGATGCCGTTTCAGATGGGAAGAGGATATACATAGGCGGGATACTGCAGCATATAGAAGCTGCGGGAATCCACTCCGGCGACAGTGCTGCGGTCTTTCCTCCGTACAAGTCAAAGCCTGAGATACTCGACGAGATGAGAAGATGGACGCTCAAGCTGGCAAAGGAGCTCGATGTACGAGGGCTTATGAATATCCAGTTTGCGGAGAAGGACGGCAAGCTCTACATAATAGAAGTGAATCCCAGAGCCAGCCGCACAGTCCCCTTCATCTCCAAATCCAGCGGGGTAAACCTCATCGAGGCCGCAGTAAACGTGTTTGAAGGAAAGGATCTTATATCGCAGGGCCTTGTGCCGGAGGGCAAAGAAATCGCTGAGGGCCACTGCATCACCGGCTGGGCGATCAAGGAGGCCGTGTTCAGCTTCAACCGTTTCAATAATGTCGATCCGGCGCTGGGGCCGGAGATGAGGAGCACTGGAGAAGTGGTCGGAATGGGCCGCACGTTTGGAGAAGCCTATGCCAAGAGCCAGGCTGGAGCGGACAACATCCTTCCAACCAAAGGCCGGGTGATAATCAGCGTGAACAACCGCGACAGGGTCACGATCGCTCCGATTGCAAAAGCGCTTCAGGACATGGGTTTCGAGATCCTGTGCACAAAAGGAACCGCAAGGGACCTCTTCAATCTCGGCATCCTTACCGATGTAGTGCTCAAGGTACATGAGGGGCATCCGAACATCGTCGACTACATCAGGGCAAAGAAGGTGGATCTCATAATCAACACTCCGATGGGCTTCCATGCAAGAAGAAGCGATGATGACATACGCACTGAGGCCATAAGGGCGCATGTGCCGTATACGACCACCACAAGCGCCGCTTCAGCTGCGCTGGAGGCTATAAGATACCTGCAGCAGGACAGGCATACGGTAAGGGAGCTGCCCTCGAAAAGATGATCAGAAAGGCGGAAAAATCCGCCTTTTTTATCGGCAGTATTTCTCAACGCCATCCACAGGAGTCAGAACATTTCCATACTCGCTCTGCCTGAGCGATCCGCCCATGTATATATGGCTTGGGCGGTACTCCATCCTGGAAGGTATAATACAAGAAGGATGCACATGGTATTCCTTTGCGCCTATATTGCTTTTGATGTATTCGAAATTGCGATGGTTTATGCCGCAGCCAGGCATGACGATTATCCTGTCCCCCGCCTGTTTGACAAGATCTTTAAGGGTGAACATGCCTTCCAGCACACTGGGCTCCAATCCGCTTGTAAGCACCCTGTCAAAGCCTAGCCTTATGAGCGTCTCAAGGCTTTCTGAAGCATTTCTCGTCATATCAAATGCACGGTGGAAGGTGGCCTTCATCGGACGGGCAAGCTCCAAAAGCTCTGCATTCCTCTCCTCGTTTACAGTTCCATCCGGGTTGAGGATACCGAATACAACTGAATATATGCCCTCATCGCGGAAGATCCTGACCTCTTCCTTCATAACCTCGAACTCTGTGCTGCTGTAGCAGAAATCACCTCCGCGGGGGCGGATCATTGCACTTATCTTTATTGATGAAAGCTTTTTCGCCATACGCAGCGTAGCAAGCGACGGAGTCAGCCCTCCTTCAAAAAGATCGCTGCAAAGCTCGACCCTGTCGGCTCCGCCCTTTTCGGCATTCACAACCGATTCCACATTCTCAAGGCATACTTCGATCCTGTAATCCCTCATACAACCTCCGGGCAAACAATATGCTTTACAAAGTATAGCAGAAAGGAAGGGCAAGGAAAGAGAAATATGATGACCTTATCATATCGGCAGCCTGAACATGGCAAAAACGGTGTTATCATTTTCCCTCTTCTTTGTTAATATATGGATACCAAATCATATTGGAGAAAAATAACATGGAAGAAGCATTCATGCAGCGCACGGTCACATGCGGCTCTCTCAGAGCATCAGATGAAGGGAAGACCGTGATTCTCAACGGATGGGTGCACCGTAACAGGGATCACGGGGCACTGCACTTCATCAACCTGCGCGACCGCTACGGCATCACACAGGTCGTCGTGGACGATGATGCGGACGAGGAGCTTGAGAAGACTGCCGGCTCCCTCAAGATGGAATACTGCATCGCCGTAAAGGGCATCGTCCGGAAAAGACCGGATGATATGATAAACAGCGAGATGGAAACAGGGGAAATAGAGGTCAAGGCCGAGAAGATCGAGATACTCAGCCAATGTGCCGTACTCCCGTTCATGATAGAAGATGAAAACAATGCACGCGAGGACCTGCGCCTTAAATACCGCTTCCTTGACTTAAGGACTAAGGGCATGCAGGACAGGATCAGGCTCCGCCACCAGATCGTCAAGGCGATCAGGGAGTTCTTCTACAAGACCGATTTCTATGAAATAGAAACCCCTACCCTTGTTAAGAGCACACCCGAGGGGGCGCGCGACTTCCTTGTTCCTTCAAGAATCTATCCTGGCAAGTTTTTCGCACTTCCCCAATCTCCTCAGCTTTATAAGCAGATCCTCATGGTCTCTGGATTCGACAAGTATTTCCAAATTGCAAGATGCTACAGGGATGAGGATCCGAGGGGCGACAGGCAGCTTGAATTCACGCAGCTTGATATAGAAATGAGCTTTGTGAAAAGGGATGATGTGCTTCTTCTCATCGAAGAAATGTTCAACGACGTCTTTAAAAAGGTGCTCGGCATAGATATCCCTGCACATTTCAGAAGGCTGACATACCATGACGCCATGAACACCTACGGCTCGGACAAGCCGGATCTCAGATTCGGCCTTGAAATAAACGATGCCTCATCATGGGCCGCAAAGAGCACGTTCAACGCCTTTACCGAAACGCTTGCAAACGGAGGTGTGGTAAGGTATATCAAAGCGCCGAAGACAGAGTGGCATGACTATACGAGAAAGTATCTTGCCGAGCTTGAATCTGCAGCAAAGATCTACGGAGCCCACGGCTTGGCTTGGATGAAGGTGGAAGCAGGAAAGCTTTCAGGAGGAGTATCGAAGTTCTTCCAGGGCATGGAAGACGAGGTCATCTCAGCAACAGGAGCAAATGACGGGGATGTCATCTTAATCGTCGCACATCAGGATTGGAAGAAGTGCTGCAACAGCCTCGGTGCAGTGAGGAACAGGCTTGGTGCGGATCTGAAGCTGATCAAGCCCGGCTATGAATTCTGCTGGATCATCGACTTCCCGCTTTTCGAATATAACGAGGATGAAGGGCATTGGGAAGCTGCGCATCATATGTTCAGCATGCCTCAGGCCGAATATATCGACACCCTTGAACAGGATCCAGGAGCTGTAAAGGGAGATCTCTATGATCTCGTATTAAACGGCTACGAACTTGCCTCGGGCTCGATAAGAATCCACGATATAGAGCTTCAGAAGAGAGTATTCAGGATCTGCAACTTCCCTGATGACGTTGCCCAGGAGCGCTTCGGCTTCCTGCTGGACTGCTTCAAATACGGACCGCCTCCGCACGGAGGAATCGCCCCCGGTATCGACAGGCTCTGCATGATAATCGCAGGACAGTCTTCGATAAAGGAGGTCATTGCATTCCCCAAAAATACAGCAGCGCTCTCACCGATGGACGACTGTCCGTCGGAGGTGGAACAGAAGCAGCTTGACGAGCTTCATCTGGCAATCGTTGCGCCTGAAAAGAAAAATGACTGATTCCATTGCCATAATCGGCATGGGTGCATCGGGCCTCATGGCCGGGAGCATTCTCGGCTTGGAGGCCTTTTGCATCGAAAAAAACAGCATAGAAGGAAAAAAACTCCTTTCCACAGGACAGGGAAAATGCAATTTCACCCATAGCATGGATGAAAAAGATCTGCTTGAGCACTACTATGAGGCATCACGTTTTGTAAAAAACGCAATATATGCATTTCCGCCCAAGAAAATCATCTCCTATTTCGCTAGGCTCGGAGTGCCTTCGGTCACTCTTGAAAACGGTAAGGTATTTCCCAAAAGCATGAATGCAAGCGACATCCGCAATGCCTTAAGCGGCAGATGCGGAAAGATATTCTATTGCCAGGAGGTGACATCTCTTGAGAAAAAGGATGGCATCTTTTTCATCAGAACCGATAAAGACCTGTTTAAGGCGCGATATGTGATCGTTGCTACAGGAGGAGTGAGCGCACCTGGCACTGGAAGCGACGGGAAGATGCTAAGCCTGCTTTCATCCATGGGACATTCAATAACCCCGCTTTATCCGACGCTATGCCCGATAAGGCTGGATAAGCCTCTTTCAAAAGCGGAAGGGATCAGCCTCTCAATGAAGATCAGAGGCGGAAAGAAGGAGATGATGGACAGTGCCGTCATAACTAAGGACGGCATAAGCGGACCACTTGCCGAAAACTTTTCACATTTTCTGACTCCAGGCATGGAAATAAGCCTTTCCTTCACCGAAATTGATGCCTTGGAAATTAAAAAGCTGAGGCAAAGGGAAATGCTTAAGAACGCACTATCTCTTCCCGACCGTCTGGTATCGGCGCTTTTTGGGCAGCTTGCTGAAAAGAGGATTGCAGACCTAAACAAGGCAGAACTGCGCCTGATTGCAGATACGCTTTCAAACTATGCTGCAAAGGCCTGGCCCATAAAGGAAGGGGCTATGAGCAACCGCGGCGGAGTCGACCGCCGGCAGATCGATCATGCGACGATGGAATCAAAAATCGTTGAAGACCTTTTCATAACCGGAGAGGCGGTGGATGTGGATGCCATGTGCGGCGGCTATTCGCTGACTTGGGCGTTTTCATCAGCATTTTTAGCGGCAAAAGCAATAAGGGAAAAGAAAGAAAAGCAAAGAAAAAACTGATTTGCTGTGTTATACTCCACCATATGGAAGAATATAGAAAGATCAAAGCACATTTTGACAACGATGACTGGTACTTCAAGACCACGGATGATTTGAGATACGATTTCATAGATGGAAAAAGCGGTCCTTATGAATTTCTCCTCGGCGCCCTTTCCGGATGCTTCTTTTCCACCGTGGAGGATTTCATTCCAGAAGGCGTGACATATGAAAGCGCAGATGTGACAGTCAAAGGCAGAAAGCGCAGCACTGTTCCTACCACCCTGGAGGAAACCATCATTGAAATAGAGGCAAAAGGTGTCAGCGATAAGAAAGCCTTCGAAGAAGCTATAACCAAAGCAACAGAATGTTGTTCGATTTTTCAGACGATAAAATGTGTCAGCAGCATGTCTGTAAAAATCGGATACAAGGACTGAGCTTATGAGAAAAGTTGAGCGCGAGGAGAACATAGACACCTATTCCAGCTTCAAAAAAGCTTTGAAACTCCTCTTCAAATACGACAGGAAACTCTTTTTGAAGAAGACAAAGAAGGAAACCCTGGCCTCACGGATGGCGATATATCTGACGACATTTTTCGGAAAGGAATGGTTTGTCGATGTCGCAGTCGACGGTGCGGATCTGCTCGTATGGGACAGGAATGAAAATATCGCGCTCGCGCTCTTCTTATCCAAAGATTATATATCGGCACTCGGGAAAGAAAAGGCCAGGAATTTTCATGAAACTAGGAAAAGCGCGCTCACGTTGGCTTTCAGCCTGCTCAGCGAGAAGGACTACATACTCATATACAGGTTTGAAACCGAGTTCGTCGATTATATGCATCTGTTTTTCGATGCCGGTTTCGAAGAAAAGGTCCTCAAGCGCTGCCTGATAAAAGATGATCAGGATGATGCATTGCTCTTCCGGGTAAGAAAACGGAGGGAAAAATCATCCCCCTCTTGAAAATATACCTCATAAGAAGATAAAAAATATCCATCCCCTGCCTGGCAAGAGATGGATGCGGGCATAAATATCCCATCTGCATCAATCATCACTATTTCTTGACAGGATCGATAACCCTCGCCTGCCCTATGAACTTGTACACGGCCCGCTTTGCAGCATCCTCGCACCCGTTCCAAGGCTTATCCCTGTTTTCGCTCTTATATTTCTGCGTAAGCCACCAGTCATCCTGACGCACGCGCTCAAGGTTTGTCTTCAAAAGCGTTGCAAGCGTTTTATAAAAATTCAAAAGCATTTCTGAAGAGAGGGCTTCAGGAGCCATTTTGAAGAGGGCTTCGCTATGGTGTATGCAAAACCCTTTGCTCTTTTCAAGAGCCTGCCTGAATTCAGGATCTTCTCCGTAGAGGGAGGCCACTGTGAAGGTATATCTATCCAAGCGGTCCTTCATTCTCGAACAGATCAGGCAGCCGTTCTCCCTTTCATGGTAGCTATCAAAAAAAGAAGAAAAAAGCTTCTGTGCCTTCCTGGGGGAAGAGGAAGAGGAAACCTTATCCAGAAGAGGATCGAAAATTCCGGAATTCTGCTGATAATAGGTATCCATGACCAACCCTAGGCTCTGGGCCTTATTGGCTTCTGCAAGCATTGAGAAATGCTTGAAGCAGAAGCCGTTTTCATTGGTCGTCACTCTCACCTCGGGAGTCATGATCGCAGAGGACAGATAGTATCTGAGGCCATCCTCCTCCGCCTCTTTCATCAAAGAGCAGAGAAAGCATTCATCCCCGCTTTTTACCCCGTCCCATACAGGAATCGTTTCAAGCTGGATCTTCATGCCAGAAGGCCCTTGACCTTATCTGCAAGGATCTCAGGGGTAAAGCCGAACGCATTCTTCAGATAATCCAAAGAACCGACTTCTCCAAAGCGCTCTTTGACATTCATGAAGTCCATGCGGACCGGATACTTTTGAGCCAAGAGCCCTGCAATCATCTCCCCTGTGCCTCCAGCGTATCTGCCATTCTCGCAGACCACGACGTGCCCTGTCTTTTTTGCGACATCAAGAATGAGCTCCTCGTCAAGAGGACGGATCGTATGAAGATCCACGACAGTCACGTGTATGCCATCCTTCTTCAAGGCTTCTGCAGCCTTCAAAGCGTTATCCACCATGATCGCACCCGTTGCGATTATAGCGGCATCTCCGCCTTCTGTAAGCACAATGCCCTTCCCGAGTTTTATATCATCATCGGGAGAATAGCGGAAATTTATTCCCTTCCTCGGGGTCCTGGTATATGAGCTCTTGCCATTCTCATAGACCTGCTGCACCAAAGAATAAAGGGACTGCCCATCGGATGGTTCGATTATGACAAAGCCTGGAATCTGCCTGAACAGCGCTATATCCTCAAACGGCATATGCGTTCCGCCGTTGTATTGCGCAGTGATTCCCGGATCGCTTCCGATCACATGCACAGTCCTATGGGCATATCCCACCGACAAAAACAGCTGATCGTATGCGCGGCGGGAAGAAAAGCAGCCGAAACTATGGATGAAAGGAGTAAGGCCGACGGAGGACAGCCCACCTGCGACGGCAGCCATGTTGGCCTCGGCTATGCCGCAGTTGAAAAACCTGTCCGGGAACTCCTTCTCAAACGCAGTGGAGCCTATGCAGGATGAGAGGTCGGCATCAAGGAATACTATATCTTCATGCTCCCTTGCCAGATCCGTGATCGAACCTATGAGCGCTTCCTTATAATGGCTGAAACATCTTGCATCCTTCATTTTGCCTCCTCCCTCTCTTCCAAAGCCTTGATAGCCTCAGACGCTTTCGCACTGTCGATCGGCATGCTGTGATTGGCCTTTATTCCTTCGCCCGGGATATAACCGCGGCTTTTCTGCGTATGCATGATTATCATATGAGGACGGCCCTTGACCGTTTTCGCCTCGCATACAGCCTTCTCGATCTGCCTGAAATCATGCCCGTCGATCTCGTACGCATCCCAGCCGAAGGTCTCATATCTTTGTTTGAGATGATGCATGGGTATTATGTCCTCGGTGTATCCATCGAGCTGCTGGCCGTTAAGATCCGTAAAGGCGATCAGATTGTCCAGTTTCCAGGCCCCTGCGCTTTCAGCCGCTTCCCAGACCTCGCCCTCCTGGCTCTCTCCGTCTCCGACGACGGCATAGGTCCATGCATCTATCTTTTTGATCTTCTGCCCTAATGCTATTCCCACTGCCGCGCTGATTCCCTGGCCGAGAGAGCCTGCAGTGAAATCGACACCGGGAGTCTTTGTCATATCCACATGGCTTGGAAGCTTCGTTCCTCCCTTGTTGAGTGTCGCCAGCATTGCCGGATCGAAAAATCCTTTCTTTGCAAGCATCGCATAAAGAGCGGGCCCGCTATGGCCCTTGCTGATCACCAAACGGTCCCTATTTGGCCATGAGGGATTGGAAGGATCGATATTCATCCCACCGTAATAAAGATATGTAAGAAGCTCTATGATCGACATGGAGCCTCCGATATGCCCGCTTCCAAAAGAGGCGATGCATCTTATCGTCTCCCTCCTGGCATCAAGCGCCTGTTCCTTCAACATGCCCAGTGTCTTATCATCCACGGAATAACCTCCTATTTTTTCATTCCATCTATTTCCAAAAGCTTAGGATAATCCATTGCTTTTATTGTCAGGCCTTTGGAAAATACAGTCATCTTCGCAGCCTGTTCCAAACATTCGATGCGGTCAAAAGCATTTAGAAGCGTCTTTCCAACCGCAATTGCGCCGTGATTTTCCAGCAACGCCGCATCAAAGGTGCGCATATGCTCGGAAACGGCTTCGGCAAGGGCGGATGTTCCCATTAGAGCATAGGGAATCTTTTCCACGGTTTTAAGAAGATAATAGCTCTCGGCTATCAGATCGGTGCGGATCTTCTCCTCGGATGCCGAAAAAAGACAAGAGAAAACCGGATGGCAATGCACCACCGCCCCTATATCCTCTCTTTTGAGATATATCATCCGATGCATATGGCTTTCAATACTTAATTTAAGATCTGGCGTCAGGTTCTTTCCTGTTTTGATATCCACTTCCGCGATATCCGATGCAGTCAAGGAGGCCTTATCAAGCCCGGATGGGGTTATCAGCATCACATCATCAGATCTGGCGGAAATATTTCCTCCTGTGCTGGTGGTAAGGCCGCAATCGTAAACACGTTTCATGAATGCGGCGACAAGGCGTTTCAATTCTTCCTTTTCCATATCTATGGTATTCTAACACACCTGGCTGCAGTTGAGAAGAAAAGGTATTTGTGATTTAATTCTCATAAGTTGGAGAAAAGAAAAATGAGAATGTCCAGTATGTTTTCACGCACGCTCAGGGAGGCCCCGGCAGGCGCGGATTGCAAAGGGTACGAATATCTGCTGAGAGCAGGATATATAAAGCAGATGGGAGCAGGAATATTCTCCCTTCTGCCCTTGGGCTTCAGAAGCATCACCAAGATACAGGAGATAGTCAGGCAGGAGATGAACAGGATCGGCGGACAGGAGATACTCATGCCGCTTGTGAACCCCGCCGACATATGGAAGGAAACAGGAAGATACTATTCCATAGATAAGGAGATGGCCAGGTTCAAGGACCGCGTCGGACGCGACATGGTCCTTGCAATGACCCATGAGGAAGCGGTTACGGATATCGCGAGAGGCGAGATAGACTCTTATAAGAGGCTCCCTCTGACCGTATATCAGATCCAGACAAAATTCCGTGACGATCCGCGTCCGAGAGCGGGACTGATAAGGGTAAGGGAATTCACGATGAAGGATTCCTACTCCTTCGACCGCGACCAGGCGGGACTAGAGAAGATTTACAACGAGCATTACAACGCCTACTTCAGAATCTTTTCCCGCTGCGGGCTTCCCTGCATCGCAGTAGCTTCCGATTCAGGTATGATGGGTGGAAAGATCGCCCACGAATACATGTACCTCTCCCCGATCGGCGAGGATACGATCATCACCTGTAAAAAATGCGGTTATACAGCAAACAAGCAGGTCGCGGCATTCAAGAAGGATTATTACCCCGAGGATATGAAGGAGATCGAGAAGGTGGAAACCCCAGAGGCGAAGACGATAGAAAGCCTTGCTTCATATCTGAACATAAAACCGGAAAAGACATGCAAGGCTGTTTTCATGGTCGGCGGCTTCATCGACGATAAGACCGGAGAAGAAAAGGAAAAGCTCATCGTCGCCCTCATCAGGGGAGATATGGAAGTCGAGGAAAACAAGCTTCAGCATGCAGCCAGGGCAAACGAGCTGAGGCCCGCGCACGAAGAAGAGATCACTGCCTGCAAAATGGTACCCGGCTTTGCATCCCCGATCGGAGCAGAGGGAGACTTCATCTGCATCGTGGACGACAGCGTCGCAAAATCCAACAACCTCGTGGCGGGTGCCAACGAAACGGGATACCATTTCCTCAACACCAATTTCGGAAGGGATTTCCAGGGAACGGTTGCGGACATAGCAAGTGCTAAAAGCGGATACAGATGTCCTCATTGCGGAGCCCCTCTTGAAGCCTCTAAAGGCGTCGAGATCGGAAACATCTTCCAGCTCGGCACGAAGTACAGCGAGGCGATGAACTGCTATTTCCAGGACGAGGATGGCAAGCAGAAGCCTGTCATCATGGGATGCTACGGAATAGGCATCGGACGCCTTCTTGCCTGTTTAGCAGAAGAATATAATGATGAGAACGGCCTCAAGCTTCCAATCGCAGTAGCTCCTTACCAGGTGCATCTGGTATCGCTATTAAAGGATAACAGCATTGCAGACGGAATTTATGAAGAGCTTCAAAATGAAGGCATCGAGGTCCTTTATGAGGATAGGAAGGAATCAGCTGGAGTCAAATTTGCCGATGCCGACCTCATCGGAATTCCTATCAGGATCACTTTGGGCAACAGAAGCCTCAAGGACGGCAACGTGGAAGTGAAGCTCAGAGGCACCGGAGAAACCACAAACTACTCCATCGAAGGGCTGGGAAAGCAGATAAGACAGGAGATAGCAAAGGAACAGAAGAAGATGGACGATGCCATAATCGAAAAGCATCTCTGATCGGACGTTTTTTTAATTATGATCCTTTCCGGATGGCGGGAAGGATTTTTTATCTTCCATATTCAAAAGAAAAAAAGATTATTGCTTCTAAAACTTGACTTCAGGGGGAAAAACCGTACCTTTAGACAAAGGAACATTTATGGGAAAGTCTTATGCTTTTCTCGTTTTAGCCATCTGCTTATCCTCAACAGTAACCTCATGTGCAAAGACGGAAAACAACAAAACGGAAGAGGATTTCTTTGCACAGGAAAAAATGGGCAATGAGAATAAGGAAGAAGAATTGGAAAGAAATTTCACCGATGATTTCATTTATGCCATCGAAAATATGGATAATGGCAAACCAAAAAAGGCAGGAGAGGAAAGCATCGAGAAAGCAGAAACCCGACAGAATGAAGAAGAGGACTTAAGAGAAAGGACAGATCAGATATCCATGCCCAATCAGGAAAGTGAGGGCATCCTCTTTTCTCAGCAAGCCATGATAAGCTTGAAAGCGATCGCAGCCGGATCTGAAAAATCTATAAAAATGAAACTTTAATATGGGATACTGGTATAAACATACCATTTTACTGATTTATTATGCGATTTTCTTGAAAATAATATGCATATTTATTCAGACCTATTGACATTTATTCCTTATCTATAGAAATACTAAACCATAGGCCGGACTTTAGACGACCGCATGGGAGATGCTATTATCTAAATCACAAGGGTCCGGCTCCAGATCAAAGGGGTAAAAATGAAAAAGACCTTGAAACTCATGATGCCGATTCTCATCATCGCACTCTTGCTCTTTGGATGTGCCAAGAGCAACGACAGCAATACTGCAGCAGCTGCCGCAACAGCTTCGACAAGCGCGGCAAAGACAGGAAGCGCTCCGGCAAAAAGCGTAGAGCTCAAGTTTGGAACAGGTGGGGATCAGGGAACCTATTACGGTTTTGGAAATGTTCTGGCGCAGAGGGTAACCAGTTCCACACCGACAAAGGTCACAGCCGTGACAAGCGGTGGTTCCCAGGATAATATCGAGCAGCTCGATATGAACTTCTACCAGCTCGGATTTGTACAGTCCGATGTGATGAGCTATGCTTACGAAGGAATCAATCTCTTTGAAGATTTTCCTGTGAACAACTTCTCAACCGTAGCTGCGCTCTACATGGAGCAGGTGCAGATCGTAACCTTGGATCCCAATATCAAGACTGTAGGGGATCTCAAGGGAAAGACAGTCTCAATCGGTTCTGCAGGATCCGGAGTATATTACAATGCAATCGACTGCCTGAAAGCCTACGGACTCACAGAAAATGATATCAAACCGACATATCAGAGCTTCGGAGACAGTGTCGATTCCCTCCAGGACGGAAAGATCGATGCGGCATTCGTAGTTGCAGGAGCTCCGACTGTAGCGGTCTCCACGCTTGCAAGCACGCAGGATGTCCATCTTGTAAGCATCGATCAGGAACACATCGATGCCTTAATAGAAGCCTCACCGTATTACAGCCCCTACACCATCGATGCATCCGTATATGGAACCGATGAAGATTGCCAAACCGTTGCAGTCCTTGCAGTAGTGATCGCCCGCGATGATGTTTCAGAAGACGATGTTTATAATTTCGTTTCCACCATCTTCGAAAACAAGGATGCCATCGCAGCCAGCCATGACAAGGGTAATGAACTGGATCTCAATTTCGCCTCTTCCATCACAAATATTCCGTACCATCCGGGTGCAGCAAAATATTTTGCGGAAAAAGGAATCACGGTTCCTGTCAAATAAATTAAGAGGAGCCGGATATGAAGCTGCGGCAAAATCCTGCCGCAGTTTCGTCTTACCGGCATAGACCAAATTTTTATTCAGCATAGGAGAGATTCCGATTTTGAACAAAGAACATAAGCTTTTAAAGCATCAGCACAATCCTGAAGCGGTGGCCGCAGATGCCGACTGCGGATCGGCACAAGATGTTGAAGCGGTCATGCGCAAATATGACAGGGAATCAAACACCAGGATATGGGAGGGTGTTCCAAGAACCCTGATAAGGATATTGATGGCCGCATTCGCATTCTATTGCATAATCGATGCAATATTTTTGACAACGCTCCCGGAGATCAGGCTTTCGGTATTCGTGGGAATGATCCTCTTTTTAGGATTTCTCACCTTCCCTGCAAAAAAAGGGCATGTAAGGGTAAACCACATGCCGTGGTACGACTACATACTCCTTATCGTCGGTCCTGGAGCATACTTCTTCTATGCGGCAAACGCAATGACCGTCATAAGGCTTTCTGCACGCATAATGCAGCAGCCGCTTTTTATGATCGTAGGAGTGATCGCGATAATCGCTTTAATCGAGCTGTGCCGGCGCTGCGTGGGTCTGCCCATACTCTGTGTAGCAGGCGCCCTTCTGATATATACGTTCTCACAGGGGCTTAATATCCAGCAGGTGATCAGAACACTGTTTTATACCACCAACGGCATTTTCTCTGCTCCGGTGCAGGTATGCGTCAAATTCATAGCCATCTTCATAATCTTCGGAGCCTTTTTGGAAAAAACAGGAGTTGCGGATTTCTTCATACGCTTTGCAAACCGCGCCGTAGGACGCTTTACTGGCGGACCGGCAAAAGTCGCAGTCGTAGCCAGCGCATTGGAGGGCATGGCCTCCGGCTCATCGGTTGCAAACACGGTCGGTTCTGGCTCGGTTACGATTCCAATGATGAAAAAGATGGGCTACAAGCCGGAGTTCGCAGCAGCAGTCGAAGCTGCCGCCTCGACAGGAGGACAGATCATGCCCCCGATAATGGGAGCAGCGGCATTTTTAATGGCGGAATTCACGGGCGAGCCATATGCGAAGATTGCAATGAGGGCCATCCTTCCTGCAGTTTTATACTTCACAGGAATCTATATCGCAGTACACCTTGAAGCCAAGAAAATGGGGATGAAAGGGATACCAAAGGAAGAGCTGCCGAAAATGAAGGAGCTTTTGAAGGACCTTTACCTTCTTTTACCGATAATCACATTGGTCTATCTTGTGTCCTCCAATACGTTCACGATGGCCTACAGCGCAACCATATCGATAATCGTGGCAATCGTGGTCGGAATAATAAACAAAAAGCAGAGGCTCACCTTCTCCCGTTTCATGGATGCCCTTGAAAGCGGCGCAAAAGGATCGATCACAGTCGTCGTGGCGTGTGGGATCGCCGGTGTCATCTCAGGTTGCATCACCGTCACAGGCTTGGCCTCTAAACTTCTTGGAGCAATAGTCGCACTATCCGGAGGATATGTGATCGTAGCGCTTGTTTTGACGATGCTCTGCTGCATAGTCCTCGGGATGGGAGTTCCGACTACCGCAAACTACTGCATAATGGCCGCAACCTGCGCTCCAATACTCATGGATCCATCCCTTGGGGTGACCAAGATGGCCGCACACTTCTTTGTGTTCTATTATGGAATTGTAGCAGACATAACTCCGCCTGTGGCGCTGGCTGCATACGCAGGGGCGGCAATTGCGAAATCTAACCCGATGAAAACAGGTTTTGCCGCAACCAAGCTGGCAATCGCCGCTTTCGTCGTTCCGTATGTCTTTGCCCTAAGCCCTCAGATGCTCTTCATAAACGTTACCAGCCCGCTGAGCGTAATCCAGATCTGCATCACATCGCTGGTCGGCATATTCGGGGTGGCTGCGGCATTGAACGGATATCTGATGAAGCCGATACATCCTTTTTTGCGCATTCTGCTCGCAATCGGAGGTCTTGCGCTCATATTCCCGGGAACAGTCACAGACATAGCAGGACTGATATTGGTCATCCTTCCGGTTCTTTGGCAGCATTTCACATCAGAGTCCAAAAAAGCAATAGCTGTCTGAAGGAAAAAAGACAATAAAAAAAAGGCGCCATCTGACGGCAATCCGTCCTTGGCACCTTCATCAAATGCTTATCTTGCTCAGTTAGCACCATGCTCCTTGAGCAGGTTGATGACATATGTCCTCTTTGCGTTGCGGGCATAATCAAGAACCGAATGGCCCTGGTAGTCGCAAGCATTGACATCTGCACCGCTCTTGATGAGCTGAGTGGTCATCTTTGTCTCCGGGTTGCTGTTGACAGCCATGATAAGAGCAGTCTCGCCAAGGTAGTTCCTTGCATCGATATTGGCGCCTGCAGCAAGAAGAGCCTCGATAACCTTCGGGTTCTTGGAGCTGTTGGCTGCAAGATGGAGGGAATTGGAGCGGTACTTCGGCTCTGCTTCATGGATATCCGCACCAGCCTGGATGAGCGCATTGAGCACAGCAACGGAGTGGTTGTACTGTGCTGCGAGCATCACAGGTGTGAGGCCCCATTCGTTATGGGCGTTTACATCAGCTCCGGCATCGATGAGGTCTTTGATATCGCGTGCCTTTGTGGCGCTGATTGCTGCTGCAAGCAGCTTCTTGTTCAGTGATTCAGTGGTCTTAGCCATAATTTTTGTCTCCTTACACTCATACCAATAATACTTTATCGTTTTTATGTAAATATTAAAAGTGACAAAAAGTGCGATTTTTCTACTTAATAACTCTTTATTTTCATAGAATTTAAGATATAGGTTCTTAAATTTTTTGAAACTTCAGGGTTTTTATGGAAGGGATAAAACCAACATAAAAAGCAGCAGCTTGCGGGCTTTAGTAAAACTTACACTTTTTCCGAGTGATTTTTCCAGCTATAATGTATACATGCTTACACATGATATGATCAGGCGATGCCCCAAGGTGGAATTGCACGACCATCTGGATGGAGGCTTGCGTCCACAAACGATTATCGAGCTTGCAGAAAAATACGGCATCAGCCTGCCTGAAAAGAATCCTGAAGAACTTAGAAAATGGTTTTCTCGGGGATGCAGGCAGAAATCCCTTTCCCTATACCTTGAGACATTCAGCATCACAACCGCGGTCATGCAGACCAAGGAAGCTCTGACAAGGGTTGCGAAAGAGGCCATGGAGGATCTTGCCGCAGAGAATGTCGTATATGCTGAAATACGTTTTGCCCCTGCCCTCCACCTGCAGAAAGGTCTTAATTTGGAAGAGGTTGTGACAGCCGTTTTGAAGGGGCTTGATATAGGAGGCCGCGAAAACGGGGTGCAATTCGGTCTGATATTATGCGCGATGAGGCATGAGAAGCCGGAAAGCACATTGGAGATTGCCGAGCTTGCTGTCGCTTTCAGGGAAAAAGGGGTCGTAGGATTCGATATCGCAGGAGACGAATACGGGCATCCTCCTAAAAAGCATATACAAGCCTTCCAATACATCAGAAGCAAGAACTTCAACATAACAATCCACGCGGGAGAGGCCTTCGGCGTCGAATCGATATGGCAGGCCATACAGATCTGCGGAGCCCACAGGATAGGACATGGAGTCAGGCTTGTGGAAGACATGGTGTGCGAAGGAATGGCGATAAAGAAGATGGGCAGCCTATCCCATTTCATCCAAGACAGAAGGATCCCGATGGAATTCTGCCTAAGCTCCAACGTGGGAACAGGAGCTGTGGAATCCCTTGAAGACCATCCATTTCCTCTGTTTTTCAAAAACAGCTTCCGTGTGTTCCTATGTTCTGACAACAGGCTGATGAGCGACACCACCCTTACAAAGGAATTTGAGATCGCAGTGCGTGAATACGGATTGGATTTCAAAGATATAGAGAAAATAACAATAAACGCCATGAAGAGCGCATTCATCCACCATGATCGGAAAATAAAGCTCATCTACGACGTCATAAAGAAAGGATATGCGGACTTGAGAAGGGAGTATGGCCTTGATTGAGAGAGCGCCGCATTGCTGTTAAACTGTGTTTAATCCTTGTTTGCCAGGAGCGATTACTGTAAAATTGCTCCTGTAACATCAGGACGGGGGAGAAAAGAATGTCCCAGGACGATAGCGGCAGGTTCGATAATTTTCCTTACTATGAAGGAAAACTCGGATACGAGCTTGCTGAAGGAAAAACAATATTCCGCTTATGGGCGCCAAGCGCCTCAAGCGTGCTCATAAGGCTTTACGAAGACGGGCTGTTTCTGCCCTCATATACGGATAGATACCTTGAAAAACACCAGGACGGGCATTTCGAGACCGTATTTGAAGAGAATCTGGACGGGAAGTATTACGACTATCTCATAACGACCAACGGCAGAAGCTATGAAAGCGCCGATCCGTATGCAAGAAGCTGCGGAGCAAACGGAATGAGAAGCATGGTGCTCGATCTCAAAAGCACGGATCCGGAGGGCTGGGAAAAGGACAAGGCTCCAAAAAGGCAGAAGGAAGATATAATCTATGAAGTTAATGTGAAAGACTTCACGTTCCAGCGTTTCAGCGGGATTTCTGCCGAGCACAGGGGAAAATATCTTGGCCTTGCAGAGCGCGGCACCCGCCTGCTTTTCGACAGGCAATACAAGACCGGGCTTGATTATCTCGCAGAATTGGGCATCACTCATGTGCAGCTGATGCCGATATTCGACTTCGGCTCCATAGACGAAATGGGCTCAGACCAGAAATTCAACTGGGGCTACGATCCGCAGAACTACAATGTGCCGGAGGGCTCCTACTCCACGGATCCGGAGCACGGGGAAGTGCGCATCAGAGAGCTCAAGATGATGGTTAAAGCCATGCATGAGGCAGGACTGCGCGTTGTAATGGATGTCGTATACAACCATACATACCATCTCGATTCCTGCCTGTTCAGAACAGAGCCCTGGTATTTTTACAGGCAGAACGCAGACGGAAGCTCAAGCAACGGCTCAGGATGCGGGAACGACATCGCCTCAGAGCGTCCGATGGTGCACCGCTACATCCTGGATTCGATAATCTATTGGGCGGAGGAATACCATATAGACGGATTCAGATTCGATCTGATGGGCTTGATCGATACAGGGCTTATGAACGACATACGCGAAAAGCTCGATCAAAAATATGGGAAGGGAGAAAAGCTGATATACGGAGAGCCCTGGGCCGCTGGAGGCACTGCAGTAAAGGCGGGCTATCAGCTTGCAGATAAGAATGCGTTAGCGCTGCTGGATAAAAACATAGGAGCGTTCTGCGACTCCACACGCGATCTGGTGAAAGGCAGCAATTTCGATGCCTCTTCGCTTGGATTTGCAAACGGCGGGGCTGTCGATATGAACCTTATAAAGCACGCGGTGCTCGGCTGGAACCCAGGCGACTGGCATTTCAGCACAAAAGCCCCCAGCCAGACCATCACATATCTTTCAAGCCATGATGATTGGACGCTTTGGGACAAGCTTGTGCTAACGATGGACGAGGATGAGGAATTCGTCAAGCTGAGCCCCGCAGTATTGGAAGCAAACCGCCTCGCCGCAGCCATGTACTTCACCATGCAGGGCCGGCCATTCATGCTCTCAGGAGAGGAAATGGCAAGGACGAAGGCCGGGGTCAAGAACTCCTACTGCTCCCCTCTTTTCATAAACCGCTTCGATTGGGTCAGAACAAAGGAGGCCAGTTCGCTTGTCGAATATTACAAGGGGCTCATACGGCTGAGAAAAAGCATTCCCGCGCTTACAGATAAAAGCTCAGGAGCGAAGAACCGGCTTCTTGAATTCAAGATAATCGGAAAGCACACAGTCAAGATCCGCTTAGACAACAAAGGGGATGAAAAATACAAGGAGATACTGCTGATATACACCCAGGAAAAGGAAATGCAGCGCCTGCAGCTTGACGGGAAATGGGATGTCCTTATGGACGGAGAAATCTCTGACAGAAGGGATGCGCCGCTGAAAGTCGAGGGATATATCAACACACGCGGACCGGAGGCGATCCTGCTTGCCCGCTAGCGTATCCTTCTGAACGGATTTATGTTCATCCTCACTACGACATATAAAAGGCCCACTACAAGTCCGAAAAGATGGGTTATGTGGGATATGCCGTCATAGGAGAACTGCAGAAGGAACTCGATTATGAAATATACGGCGACAAGCACGTAGGCCTTCACAGGAAGAAGGCCCATCACATATACAACCGCATTGGGAAAAAACACTGCAAAAAGGAGCATTACCGCATATACGGCTCCCGATGCGCCCATGAGGAAATAAAAATACTTGCCTGTAAAATAATAGTAGAAGAATGTCAGTACAGCAGACAGCGTACCTGTGACAAAATAATAAAGCAGGAACTCTTTGCTTCCGATATACTTTTCAACCATGGTTCCGAATATGAAAAGTCCCAGCATGTTTGAAAAAAGATGCATCAGGCTGCCATGGACGAACATGTATGTCACAAACTGGTAGTAGCTGTGGCTTGCAAGTATCATGAACGGACTCATCGCCAAGCGGAATCCAAGACTTGGATAAACATAATAAGATATGAAGAAAACGAAAATGTTGATGGCTATCAACAGCAATGTGACATTATGAAACGAATAGCTGAATTTCCTGTTTATTATGGAGTCCCTCATAAAAAAGAAGGTAATACGTAAAAAGAGAGAGGGTCAAGTTCGAAAAAAAATCACAGCGTGAAGAAATTTCACACATGAAGAGGAAAAAAAGGAGCGGAAAAACCGCAAAAACAGGCTTTTTTGAAGTTGGCACGCTATTTGCATACTTTTAAGTACAGAGCAAACAGTTTTTTTCAACCTCCTTTTTTTAGCATGTGTGGCACCTCAGCAGGGTGCCCGTTTTTTTGAAAACTGAAATTACGTCATTTTATATGTAGTAAGCTTTGCTTATCGTAAAAATACATCAAAGTGATTGCGTTCAAGCTGAATCAGGCCGTTTTAAGAGCAAAAAAGAAACATCTTATCCCAAAATACCAAATCCTGCTTGGTTTTCAGGCCTTGGACAGCACTATTTAATCGCAATTTCCTTCAAAATCCTGTTCATTTTAAAAGATCAGGAACAATAATCAATACCATGTTTCCTATAGTGCAAAATTTTCCATATGTGCAATTTTTTCACACATGAATTTATTATGAATGATGTCAATAAGCATGCTTTTAACACTTTTCAGCATACTTGGTACGGCTTTTGCATATCAGAATGTAACAGAGCAACAGTTTTTTCACCTCCTTTGATCGAGTGAAAAAAGTATCCAGAAGCATCGTCGGCCCTCTCTCCCACCCCATTATGCCGGCGATGCTTTCTTTTTGCCGGTTTTCTGCTATTATTTTTCCATGGCTAATTCAAGAAGGGACAAGGCGGATTCATATACGCAAAGGGCGCATAAGGAAGGATATCCTGCACGCAGCGTCTATAAGCTGGAAGAAATCAATGCCTCGCATAGGATAATAAAACCTGGCGACAGCGTATTGGATGTAGGAGCGGCTCCTGGAAGCTGGACACTTTACACCCACCGCGAGCTGATAAAGGGAAAGGGGCGCATCGTCGCAGTAGACCTTAATCCCTTAAACCTCGATCCAGTGCCGCCGACAGTAACGGCCTTCGTCGGAGATGCCTTTTCAAAGGAGATAAGAAAGAGGCTGACGGATTTAGGGCCGTACGATGCGATAATAAGCGATGCCGCACCCATGACCACGGGCAACAGGACCGTCGACACGTCAAGAAGCGAAGCTCTTGCGGAAAACGTAGTGCTGCTTGCAGAAGAGCAGCTTAAGGCTGGGGGAAATCTTGTGATAAAAATCTTCCAAGGCGGAGGACAGGAAGAAATACTGAAAAAGATGCGTACCCTATTTAAAAAAGCAAAGGCCTTCAAACCGAAGGCCAGCAGAGATGACAGCTTTGAAATCTTTCTGATCGGGCTGGAGAAGAAATGATCAGCCCTTCTTTATATTGACATCAAGCTGATTGAACGGGATATCGATCCCTTCGCTACGGAATTTCTCCACAATATCCTTCTGGAATCTCCAATATACGCTCCAGAAATCCGACGGGCGCACCCACGGTCTTGCGACAAAATCGATCGAGGATGCAGAAAGCTTGTGCACTTCGATGACAGGTGCCGGGTCCGGAAGCACCTCGGGATAAGAGGCGATGACTTCCGTAATCGCCCTCTTCGCCTTATCCAGATCAGTTCCATAGCTTACAGATACAAGGAAATCCTCACGCCTTCTTTCGATGGAGGAATAGTTCACAATCACAGACCCCCAGACATTCTTATTGCTCATCACTATTTTTCTATTATCGGGAGCAGTCAGGTTGACGCACATGAGGTCCATGGATGTGACCGTTCCACCTATGCTGTCGATCTCGACATAGTCGCCGATATTGAAAGGATTATTGATTGCGATAAGGAATCCGCTGAAGAAATTGCTTATGCTCTCCTGAAGCGCAAAGCCTAAAACGATACCGGATACCCCGAGGCCTGCGATCACAGGGGTGAGATTGATTCCGAATGTCTGAAGGACCGCTATTGCGCCGATGATCCATATCAGCACATTCGTGCATTTCCTGATAAGCGAGCACACCATCGGTGTGAACTTCGTGCTGCGCGCTGCGAGGCGGCGGAAAAACCTTGTGACGAGCTTTGTGAAAACAAGGCAGACAATCAAGATTATCAAAGAGATCACAATCCGCATCAGCATGGTGCGCGGATCAAAATACTCCGCGATCCTTTCAAGCAGCGTCTTGACTTGGATGATTTCCTCTTCCGGGTCCACTGTGGCTAGAATAAACATCATTCCTCCAAAAAAAAGGGAGACCCGAAGATCTCCCAGGGTAAGATAAGAATAACCTTTTATCTCTCAAGCAGTCTAGTGAGATTCTTGGCAAAAGCCACAGGATCGGAGGGCATGAGCCCTTCCTGAAGCAGCGCCTGGTCAAGAATCACAGAACTTGCAAGAGCTATATATTCCTCATCCTCGCTTTCCCCGATTTTGCTTATGATCGGAGAGTCGGGGTTGATTTCCAACATAGGCTTTTCCTCGGGAAGGCTGTCGTTGCCCATCTGGCGGAGCATCCTCTGCATCTGCACGCTCGGAGCATCATCGCTTATGACGACACAGGCAGGGGTTTCGGTAAGACGGGAAGAGATGACAACATCCTTGACCTTGTCGCCAAGAGCCTTCTTGATCTTGTCGGCAACAGGCTGCTTATCCTTTTGCCCCTCTTTTTCTCCTTCCTCCTTCAGATCGTCAAGGGATCCGGCCTTGTTTATCGCCTTAAGAGGGATCTTGTCGTATTCATAGACGCTCGAGATGACAATCTCATCTATATCGTCGTCCAGAAGAAGGACCTCATACCCTTTCTTCCTGTATGCATCGATGAGAGGTGAAGATTTGAGTACCGATTCCTTGCCTCCGGCAAGATAATAGATAGCCTTCTGCCCTTCCTTCATTCCTTCCTTATATTGCTTGAGCGAAACATACCCATCCTTTTCAGAGCTGTGATACCGTACAAGCTCCAGCAAGGCATCCCTGTTGGCATAATCGCCATACAGCCCTTCTTTGAGCGGACGGTTGTACTGGCTGATGAACTTATCATAAAGCTCAGGATTGTTATCTGCTATCTTCTTGAATTCGGACAACAGCTTCTTGACCGAACCGTTCCTGATTGCGGCCATCACACGGTTTTCCTGCAGTATCTCCCTAGAAACATTCAGCGGCAGATCCTCGCTGTCGATTATGCCGCGCACAAACCTCAAGTATGTGGGCAGAAGCGTTTTGTCATCATCCGTGATATATACCCTCTTCACATAGAGCTTCACACCAGGAGTGTAGTCGGCATAATTCATATCAAAAGGAGCTTTTGCCGGAATATAAAAGAGCGTTGTGTACTCTGTAGCGCCTTCCACTTTCGTATGCAGATAGAAAAGAGGATCCTCGTTGTCATAATAATTGTTCTTATAGAACTGCTTGTAATCCTCATCCTTCAGATCGCTCTTGTTCCTTCTCCAAAGAGCGGAAGAAGAATTGATCTTCTCTATCTTATGCTCAACCGTCTTCTTCGGATCGCCCTTCTCATCCTTGTTCTCATAATCGTAATTGGTCTGGTCATACTCAAGGTAGATCGGATATGCGATATGATCCGAATATTTCTTGATGAGAGTCTCGATCTCATAGCGGTTCGCATACATCGCACCGTCCTCGTTGAGATGGAGGATGATCGTGGTGCCCTGGCTCTCACGTTCCGCAGGCTCTATCGTATAAGAGCTCTTTCCATCGCTTTCCCACTTGTAAGCCTGATCCTGTCCGGCTTTCTTGGAAATCACCTCTATTTTCGAGCTCACCATGAAAGCGGAATAGAAACCGACACCGAACTGTCCGATGAGGTTGCTGTCTTTCTTATCCTCCTCCTTCAGGCTCTCGAGGAACTTTCTTGTTCCGCTGGAGGCGATGGTGCCGAGGTTGTTGTTCAGATCCTCCTCGTCCATGCCGATTCCATTATCCTTGATCGTGAGCGTCTTCTCCCCGTTTTCAGAGAAGGTCACATCTATCCTCGGATCGAAGGAATAATCCTTCAGTTCGCCATCTACCATTGACAGATATTTGAGCTTGTCCAGCGCATCAGAAGCGTTTGAGATAAGCTCCCTTAAGAAGATCTCCCTGTTCGAATAGAGGGAATGAATAATAAGCTGTAACAGATCGGTTACTTCCGTCTTGAATTTCTTGCTTGCCATTATAATACCTCTCAATAAGGAAAAATATTCACAAAATACAAATTCGGCAACTCTTTGTGGAAAAAGAAATGAGAGTCTGCTATGCTTTTTCTTATGGATTTTTCTAGACCTGACAATGCAAGGGCCATAAACAGGCTCAAAGTGCTTTCTGCAATCAGGGAGCATGAAGTTATGACCAGAGCGGAACTTTCCAGACTGCTGCTGATCAACAAGGTTTCCATTTCGGAAATCGTCGATAATCTTATCAAACAGGACCTCGTGAAGGAGGGAGAGAAGGTATTCCCCGATTCCGGGCGCCCTGCAACCACTCTGAAGATCAATGCAGAAAGAGGACGGGTCATAGGTCTATATATCAGGGCAACTGGATGCCTTATCGCATCAAGCAATCTGGAAGGCAAGATCCTGCGCCTTGAAAGGTTTCCAAGAGGATCGGGAAAAGAGGAGCTGGAAGAGAACCTGCGCATGAGCCTTGAGAGAATACTCAAGAACGACGGCATAAAGGTTTACGGATGTGTTGTCGCAAGCGATGAGGATGTGGAATTCCTCAGGGAATCGGTTCCTTTCGACTGCAGATTCGTCCCCTCCCTTGAGGCCCAGGTGGTATCGGAGCTGAAGCATGGCGCCGATGCTTTGGACAACATATTGTTTGTCAATCTCTCGGAAACGATCAGCGCAGCCTTCTTTGATGGAAAGATCCGGCAGATAAAGGATTTCGCACATTTAAGGATCGCAAACGGAAAAACCTGCAGCTGCGGGAAAAACGGATGCCTGGAAACATTCTTTTCCGGCAGATATCTGAAAGAAGGGTTCGAAGAAAAGACAGGAAGGGCCTTGGATACAAAATCCATGCTGCAGGATCCGAAAGCGCTGGAATACATAAGGGAGAATCTGAAAATGCTCGCATTGGCCCTTGGCATGGCGGTACAGGCCATAGGGGCCGGAAGCGTAATGCTTATAGGGGAATATGCAGCTCTTCCCGATGAGTTTTATGCGCAACTCAATTCAAATGTGCTGTCAATACTGCCGGAAAGCAGGAAAGACCTGGTCATATTCAAATCGCTTTCATCAGGCAACGGCGCAATCGAAGGGGCCTGCCATATGGCGTTAGACGAGTTCTTCTATTCCAAGGGTCTGTTGGATGCGCTTGCAAAACTGGAAAGCTACCGGTAATTGATGCTGCTGGCTTTGGATCTGAAAACGAAATAGCAGGAAAGAAGCAGCAAGAATAGAAAATAGATCGAGCTCCAGCCCGTGATGATTGTGCCGATCAACATGGGTATGGCGGCAAAAAGAACCGCAAGTACCACGCTTATCGATTTTGCCAGCGGCTGGAAGAACCTGTTTCTGATTATGGATGCGATCGTAAAAAGAAGAATGATGGAGATTACGACCGTTATTACCCTAACATAGTTGAAATCGAGCTTCTCTTCCAATACATCCTGTGCAGCAATATGCGTAACGCTTTGCTCATCAGCAGGCAGAGCCTCGACATTCTCTTCAACAGCCACGGCCTCTTCTTCAATCCTTTCCGTCTCCTCAAAGGCCTCCGGAGCCACTTCTATTACTGGAATATCCTTAACCAGGTCCTGTGGAGAATCAGGAAGGAGGATGGTGCCGCTTATCTGGTCCACAAGATCACGCGCCGTCAAAGTCTGATGGACAACAGTTTCCTCGCTCTCCTGGACAACAGCTTCCTGCGCAGAAAGAACTTCCTGATCCAAGATCTCCTCCGTTTCATCCTCGACAACATCATCGGATACGGTTTCAACAATCTCTGCTGCAACCACCTCCGGCTGTTCGATTTCAACGATTTCAGGCATATCCTCTACAATCTCTTCCGTTGTGGAACAGGATGCAAAAAGAAAAATAACGAGTATGAAAAGAATGAAATGCTTCTTCATATAAACCGCTCACAAAACCTTTAACATGATTATTCTCATAAATCAACCTAGCTAAAATAAAAATACACAAACTCAACACAAGGTGACAAAAAAAACCGCTGGAAACCAGCGGCAACCTCCTTGTCCCGAATCAACGGGGTGCTCTATTCTGCATGCAAGAACAATCAGTACAGCTTTTGAACATTATGATTTTCGCATGGTTTTTTCTAAAATGCAAATTAATTTTTAAATATAATTGAAATTTGTTTTCTATCTTACTTCCAAAAGTTAATGCAGTTCAGTAAAGCATTACTCAATGCAGTTACCTATGGAAATGCACTAGTATGCATTTACCTATGAAAAAAACCTTATAATCAAATTGCAACAGGTTCCGCTTCCTGAAGTCGTTCAGCGCGGACAAAAGCACGCTCATGTCGCT
>CASGDQ010000051.1 GCA_949300325.1 uncultured Spirochaetales bacterium | reverse complement strand
CAGCATCAAATTCTTTCCTTAAGTGCTTAATCTCTATCATTGCACTCCCCTCTTTAAAGAAACAATGGAAATTATTACAGATCAAGAATTTTAATACCGTAACCACGTCTTTATACACAATTTCAAAACTTTAGGCTAGCGGAATAAAGGCCAAGGGTAAAAGAATAACATTTATTTATCCCGCATGATTGGAAAGGAAACAATAACATTTGCATAAATCACACAATTAACAATATCAATACTACAAATAATCTTGCGTATTTCTACATTCTTTTCTGTTTCCATTTAAAACATCAGGGCAGCAGGATGGGCGCTTCCGGAAATAGTGGCAATCCTTCCAGAAGGAGTCTATCTTGAAATCCAGAGCGACTCGACAGAGATGATCTACAGCACGATGAACGAGGTTTCATTGAGCCTTACTCTCGACCCGGGCACGACAAACACTGTTACCCGCGAGTACCTGTTCAGGATGGAAGACAGAATCCTTGAAGCTCTCCCAGAGGGAAGCTATGAGTCGATAATGGTCGAAGTCGGTTCCTCCAACACAGGAAGCATAACAATCAACCTTCCAGATATAACCGAGCAGGAGGTATCGGCATCAGAGATAGAGAATATCTTGAGGCAGTTCCTCTATCTGGAGCCTGAAGCGACATGGACGATCGGTTCCGGACGTGGTTTTGGAGGCTCTTCGATAGATGTGGCCATCCATAGTGAGAATTCGGATCTTGCGATGCAGGCTGCAAATGACATTGTTGCAATCCTATAGCGCTCACGTTCGTAGGAGGGCTTATCACAGGCGCATTCCTTACGCTCCTGCTCTCGCCGGTGCTCTATACGATCCTCAACAGCAGGAAGGAAAAGCACTTTGACGATCCGGAGAGTCTTGTGAACCAGCCCAACGAATACGACATGAGAAGACTCAAGACAATTGATAATGAATTATAAATCCAATTTTGGAATAATAGTTAGGTTATATGTTTCATATAACCTTTCTTTTTACTTAAATGATGACTTTCGTCCTGTGGAATCATAACAGTCACATACAAAGCGATAACCATAGGACCGTACGGTTTCTATCCAGCCAGATCCTATTTTGCTTCTGATATTTTTTATATGATTATCGATTGTGCGGTCATATCCTATTGTAGTATCAAAACAATTCTGCAGCAAACGGCTGCGGCTGAAAAGCATTCCAGGCTCTTCGGTCATGGTCGATAAAATACGCCACTCAGATGCGGTAAAATCAATCTCCTTTCCATCCAGATAATAGTTATGAGCCTCTCTGTCCATATAAAGATAAAGCTGCCCAAGCTTCCAAACGTCATTTTTGCATCTGTCATCCTTATGATAGTCGATTCGCCTGAAAATTGCTTTCACCCTTAAAACAAGCTCTTTTGTCGAACAAGGGAGAAAAATATAATCATCGGCACCGATTTCGAATGCAAGAATCCTGCAGCTTTCATCCGTCTTACGGCTCAAGCATACAAACGGATAACCACACCGGCCACGCAGTTTTTTCAAATATATCAGGCAATTGCCATCAGAAACCGATACTTCGGAGATGATCATATCTGGATGGTTGAATTCCACCACCTTTTCCAGCTGCTTCAGGCTCTTGAACGTCTTTACGGAAAATCCGGAGAGTTCCAGCACGCCTTTAATTTCTTCAAGAATGCATTCTTCTTGATTTAATAGAAAAATACTCTTCATCAGCTCTCCAAACAAAAGGTGAAAAACCCCTCGATTTCTCGAGGGGAAAAACATGAAACAGCATCATCTCAGAAAGAGACGGAAATGCTCGGAACAATGGAAAGTCCACCATTGTCATAGTTGTAAGCACCACCCTTGGCATATTCGATTCCAAGATTGTATTTTACGCCGGCAAGCCGATAGCCGACATTTCCACCCACATGATAGGTATCAGCAAAGGAGAATATGTCATCAGCACCGAAGTAAACATCAAGGTTCATGTTTTCAACAAGTGCGAAATCCGCTCCGACATGAATATAATGATAGGTTTCATCACTGTTTTCACCAGCATTGGTCCTGAGTGCGTATTCAGCATATGCTGTCACCATATCGACTCCACCATATACTGTGGCGGCAAATACATTGTATTTATCCTCAATCTGATAGCGCTCAGCAACGGAAACGCCGAGATTGAATCCAAGGTCTGCAAGGGTTCCGATATTGAAATCGGCAGCGGCACCGAATACACCGTTTGTAGCCTTCTCGCCAATTGCATTCTTTTCAGCATCATCGCTCTTATCCTCGCCATTATAAGCATAATCTACAGACACTGCGATTCCATCGACAGGCTTTGTCAACGCAGAAATGGTGAAATCAGGACTTTTCTTATGCCCGGTTACACCAGTACCGTCCGTGCTCGCAGAAAGTGTACCAGGATCGATTGATGCAGCAACCTTGATAAGATCGCCGTAGCCGACCTGCAAAGCTGTGATATAACCTTGTCCAACAGACCTGACCCTATCCCAGTTGTTTCCAGCCTGGTTGGAATATGCCCTGAGCGTCGTATATCTGTGAGTACCGATGCTGAAGGAAACATCTACCGGACTTTCCGTATTAAGAGCAGCTGCAATAGCCTTTGCAAAGTTGACGCTGAGAGAAGCATCCACATCTCCGGAGTCATCGAAAAGGTCGATGGCCTTTATGTTTGCAGACCAAATCCCGTTGTCATCAACAATTCCAAGGGTCAATGTTCCATCCTCAGTATCATCACCATCGTCGCCATAAGCATGGAACGTCCATTCATCGTTGTTATAGTTGGCCTGATATCCAGCTGTGAACGACCCACTGAATGAAACACCTGCAAAGACTGCAGCCGATGCCATTATGGCAACCAGTAACAAAGTAAGTATTTTTTTCATATACTTCCTCGCTGTGAAAAATGCCGTTTCAGCCCTTTATTCGGCGTTTTTTTTTCTTTGATGAAGAAAAAAGTACGAAAAACGCGCTTTTTTAGGTAAAAAAAATTTTTATCGAGGATAAAGAGCATTTATGCGATCGGTTATTTTTCGAAAAAAACTTAATTTTTTTTGCTTATTTTGTGGAAATTTGCGGCTTTTTCCATACAGTCTTCAATTTTCCTCACTTTTCCACATTCTTTTCCCGGTTGCTGAAAAAAGTGCAGAAAAAAATATAAAAAGAAAAATCAGAAAAAAAAAAGCTATCAAGTATTATTGCTGATAGTATAAAGAATTAAATAAAAAATACTGCATTACATCCAATAAACTTGCAAAGAGTAAGACTTAAACAGCTCAAAACAAAGGATCAAAGCTAGGAAACCAATAGCAATAAGGATTTATAAAATACCTAAAAGATAAATTTCCACATGGCAGAATAAACAGTATGCTTGTGATTTATCCTTTACAAGGCTAGAATAATAGATAGCAGTTCAAAAACGGAAATCGAGGAGGAGTGCAAGATGTCGACAATTTTGGTAACCGGAGGGGCCGGATATATCGGATCCCATACATGTGTAGAGCTTTTGGAAGCCGGCTATGACGTAGTGGTCGTAGACAACCTCAGCAATTCAAGCTGCGAATCACTTAACAGAGTCGAGAAGATTACAGGAAAAAGCCTTAAATTCCATGAAGCGGATATCAGGGATGAGAAAGCTCTTGATAAGATATTCGGATCTTACAAAGTGGATGCGGTAATCCATTTTGCCGGACTCAAGGCTGTGGGTGAATCGGTGTCAAAGCCGCAGGAATACTATGACAACAACATCACTGGAACTCTCACTCTTACAAAGGTGATGAAAGCCCATGGCTGCAAGAATATTATCTTCAGCTCCTCGGCAACCGTTTATGGAGATCCTGCATTCGTGCCTATAACAGAAGACTGTCCGAAAGGAATGTGCACAAACCCGTACGGATGGACAAAATGGATGCTTGAGCAGATTTTGATCGATCTCAATACCGCAGATAAGGAGTGGAACGTCATTCTTCTCAGATACTTCAATCCGATAGGAGCTCACAAGAGCGGGTTGATCGGAGAAGACCCGAAAGGCATTCCAAACAATCTTCTTCCATATGTTGCGCAGGTGGCGATCGGCAAACTTGAGTGCATAGGCGTATTCGGCAATGACTACAATACCCCGGACGGAACCGGAGTAAGGGATTACATCCACGTCGTGGATCTTGCAAAAGGGCATGTGAAGGCGATAAAGAAGCTCGAAGATAAGCAAGGGGTTTCGATATACAACCTTGGAACCGGCAACGGATACAGCGTATTGCAGGTGATCAAGGCATTCAGCAAGGCCTGCGGCCATGAGCTGAAATATCAGATCAAGCCCAGACGTCCCGGCGATATCGCCGCATGCTATTGCGATCCGACAAAGGCTTTCAAGGAGCTTGGCTGGAAAGCTGAGTACGGTATCGATGAGATGTGCGCCGATTCCTGGAGATGGCAGAGCATGAATCCGGATGGATATGCCAAATAAAAAGACAAATTAAAGGATATCGATACAAAGCCGTCTTTAAAGGCGGCTTTTTCCATCAAAAAAAGGAGAAGGGAATGCAGAAAGCAAAAATCCTGATAGATACAGATAAAACAATCTCAAAAATAGATGAGCGAATCTATGGATCCTTCATAGAACATCTGGGACGTGCCGTTTATGGAGGAATATATCAGCCAGGAAACCCAAATTCCGATGAAGATGGATTCAGACGGGATGTTCTAGCTTTAGTTAGGCCTCTTAACATACCAATAATTCGTTATCCTGGAGGAAATTTTGTATCCGGATACAACTGGGAGGACGGAGTTGGGCCAAAAGAAAAGCGTCCGGTGAGATTGGATTTGGCATGGTTTACAACCGAGACTAACGAATTCGGGATGGAGGAATTCCAGAAGTGGCTGGATAAGGCAGGAGCCAAAATGATGATGGACGTAAATCTTGGAACAAGAGGCCCTGACAGTGCAAGAGCCCTCGTAGAATATGCAAACCATCCCGGAGGGACCTATTGGAGCGATCTGAGAATCGAGCATGGAAGAAAAGCCCCATACAAGATAAAGACCTGGTGCTTGGGAAATGAAATGGATGGGCCGTGGCAGATGGGTGCAAAAACTGCAGAAGAATATGGAAGAGCTGCAGCGGAAGCGGCTAAGCTGATGAAGTGGACAGACCAGGACATCGAGCTGGTTGCATGCGGAAGTTCCAATTCCCATATGCCCACATTCGGACAATGGGAAAAGACAGTGCTTTCGCATGTGTATGAGTATGTGGATTTCATATCGCTGCACGAATACTACAGCAATGCTGAAGATGATAGCCCAACATTCCTTTCAGAAACCGAAACCATGGATAAATTCATCAAAAAGGTCTCTTTGATATGCGATGAGGTAAAAGCGGAGAAAAAAACTGACAAGACCATATACCTGTCCTTCGACGAGTATAACGTGTGGTATCATTCGTTGGATCAGGATAAGAAAATACAGAGATGGGAGAAAGCACCTCACAGGCTTGAGGATGTCTACACATTTGAGGATGCCTTGCTTGTAGGCGGTTTGCTGATAACCCTCATCAAAAACTCCGACCGAGTCAAGATGGCCTGCCTTGCCCAGCTTGTGAATGTGATTGCACCCATCATGACCAATGACGAGAAGGCTTGGGCGCAGACAATCTATTATCCTTATCTGCATGCCTCAACATTCGCAAGAGGTTATGCAATCGAAGTGGAGCAGCAATGTGATAAATACGATTCCAAGAAACACAGCAACGTCCCTTATCTTGCTTCTGTAGCGGTCCTTTCAGAAAATAAGGACAGCCTTGCAATCTTCATACTGAACAGGAACCTTGAAGAGGATATCGCTCTAGAAGTAGATGTCAGGAACTTGAGAATAACAGCAAAAGAACATATCGCACTTGAAGATCATGGACTGAAAGACACCAACAGCGCAGAAATGCCTGAAAATGTCAAACCTGTTCATAAGAAGCTAGAAGAAGGAACTGTGATACTCAAAAAAGCTTCTTGGAACGTCCTGCTGTACAAAGTAAACTGAAACTCCGCGTCTCAAAAGATGCTGCCGGAAAAGGCCAGCATCTTTGTCAGGGACGAAGATGCTTTCTCAAGAGCATTTTCAATCAGGCGCCCTTTCTCTTTGGTGTATCTGAAAACCGGTATTCCAACACTTATTGCAGCAACAACATCACCATTTCTTAATATCGGACGGGCAATGCATCTGATCCCCTCATTGGATTCCTCACACTCATAAAAGAAACCATTAGAATGCGAAAGTTGATCATATAAGACATCAAAATCTGTAATGGTGTTTTTTGTAAGCGGCTTCAGGCCCTCAGGATAAAGCCGCTTCAAGGCCTCTTTATCCATCTTGCTGATCAAAGCTTTTCCCAGCCCAGTACCGTAAGCGGGAAGCTTCTTGCCGATTTCGGAGAACATCCTTATGGGCTGCGGAGATTCGATCTTCATGATATAAAGGACACTAGCTCCATCAAGCTTTGCAAGATGGCTGGTCTCTCCGGTCTCCTTTGTAAGGTCTTCCATTACTGTGCGCATATTCTCATATATGGAGTCGCGGGTAAGAAATGGAGAGCCCAGCAAAAACAGGCGCAATCCGATGCTGTAGGTATTAGACCCCTCGCTGCAGCGCAGGTATCCCTCCTGAACCAGAGTCTGAAGTATCGGGAAGATCGTTCCTAATGGAATACCGGTCCTTCTGGATATCTCCACCATTGTAAGATTGCCGTTTTCTTCGGAAACCAGATCAAGTATCTTTATCACCCGGTATGTAGGATTATGCACGCCGTCCTCCCTAGAGGAAATGATAGTTTTTTCTTGATGCTTTGAAAAGCGTACAGCAGATATGGAAGGCAAAAAGGGTGCATTTGCGCACCCTTTTGCCATATGCTTATCTCTGAACCCTTCCAGATCCGTCTCCGGACATGAGCTTTTTCACCTCATCTACGGAAACCATGTTGAAATCAAACTCTATGGTATGCTTTAAACAGGAAGCAGCAACAGCAAATTCTATTGTATCCTGAGCAGCAAATCCGTTGTGGATCGCATAGATGAGGCCGCCGCCGAAGCTATCTCCGCCTCCGACCCTGTCGACGATGTCGATCGTATAATTCTTCGACTTGTAGGCCTTGCCATCCTCATAAAGAAGACCTGCCCAATTGTTCACGCTCGCAGAAATGGATCCGCGAAGCGTTATAGCCACCTTCTTGCAGCCAAACCTTTCAATAAGCTTCTTCGCAACTTCCACATACCCTTCGTCGCTTATTTTGCCTCCTATGAGATCGGTGTTTTCAGCCTTTATGCCGAAAACATCCTGGGCATCCTCCTCGTTTGCAATCAGCACATCCACATAAGGGACAAGCTCAGACATGACCTTTCCTGCCTTTTCCTTCGACCAGAGGTTTTTCCTGTAATTGAGGTCGCAGCTGATGGTAATCCCTTTTTCCTTGGCGGCTTTGCAGGCTTTTATGCAAACTTCGACAAGGCTGTCGCTTAAAGCCGGAGTTATTCCTGTGAAATGGAACCAGTCGGCGCCGTCGAATATCTCGTCCCAGTCATAATCCGCAACGGTGGAGGTGGCTACGGACGAGTATTTCCTGTCGTAAACGACACGGGAGGCTCTTTGGGATGCGCCTTTTTCGACAAAATATATCCCAAGACGCTCGCCGCCTTTCTTCATCCAGCTGACATCGACGCCCCAATGTCTTATGGAATTGATCGCACTCTGACCAAGCGGATTATCAGGAACCATGGTAACAAACATGGCATGTTCCCCATAATTGGCAAGAGAGACTGCAACGTTCGCCTCTCCTCCAGCATAGGAGGCCAAAAAACAATCGGCCTGGGGTATTCTGAGATATCCCTCCGGATTCAATCGGAGCATCAGTTCTCCGAAACAGACTATTTTTCCCATATCAGCACCTCCTAGCATCTGCTATTCGCAACGAATCTTGCGGCTATCTGTCTTATCTGATCGAAATCGCCTTTTGCTATCAGATCGTTCCTCATTATGTTCGAACCTATCCCGCAGCTGCAAAATCCTCCCTTAAGGAAGGAGCTAACATTATTCTCATCCACACCGCCGACAGCCATGAGCGGTACGTGGCTGATCGGCCCGCGTATGGCTTTCAGATAGGAAAGGCCGAAATTTCCAGCCGGAAAAAGCTTAACTATATCAGCCCCTGCATTCCATGCAGTCATTATCTCTGTCGGTGTCAATGCTCCAGGCACGGCGACCATGCCGAGATTCTTCATTTCTTTGATGACCTGGACATTCGTATCCGGGGCCAATGCGAAATCCGCCCCTGCTTCGCGGGCGGCCCTTGCCTGCTCCACAGTCAATACAGTGCCTGCTCCGACGTACATGCGATCCTTCAATTCTTCTTTGACAAGAGCAATCGACTCTGTTGTTTTATCTATGCAGAGAGGATCAGCTTGGTCGAATGTGATCTCAAGAAAGCGTATGCCTCCCTCGCAGACTGCTTTTGCTGCATCCAGAATATCGGAAACAGGAACTTTCCTGGCAATGGAAACCAGCTTGCATTCTTTTATCAATGCCAATAAATCCATAGTTGCAATCTCCTTGTTTTTTGTATATACGAAATATATTCGTAAATACAATATAATCATACCATCACCCACCCACCCTGTCAATAAAAACTTGCCAGGACTGAAATAAGAAGAATCCTGTATCCGAAAAACGAAAAAGGGTGCTGCGGAAATGCAGCACCCAAATATAAAACAAACAAATCAGGGGAGATTTGAAAAACTTCAATTCTCTCTGCGGACAACCCTTCCTGCGGATCTGGAGAGCACCTTCCCATCTTTAAAGACAACTTCTCCATTGATCAGGCAGAAGGACAGGCCGGTGGCAACCTTTGCAGGATCCTGGAAAGTCGCATTATCCCTGAATACGGCAGGATTGAAGATATTGATATCGGCATAATATCCTGGACGGATCATGCCCCTGTCCTTTATGCCCATGCGCCAAGCCGGAAGCGCAGTCATCTTGCGCACGGCCTCCTGCATCGTATAAAGGCCCCTCTCCATCACGTATTCCCTTATAACTTTCGGGAAAGCTCCGTAAAGCCTCGGATGGGGCGTGTCGGTCTCTGCATAGATAGAATCGGATATTATTATCGAATAAGGGAGCTTGGCAACTGCATCGATATCGTCCTGGCACATGCTCATATTGATGATTGCGGTCTTGCCATCCTCTCCATGCATCAGATATGCGGCAAGCGCAAACGCATCCTCATAGCCATATTTCTTTGCTGCCGACACCATGTCCATGCCGAGGAATTTCCTGTTCTCTTCCTTCACGACGCCGGAAATCAATATGCGGTCCCAGCCGAGGGTTATACAGAAATTATCCCAATCCGGATATTCGACGGAGGCTTTTTCCCTGAAATCGTCGACTCCTTCCTGCGTTCCAAGCCTTTTCAAGGCATCGCCCAGATTACCGTTCACGAAAACAGGGGGGAGCATGGTGGTAAGCGCTGTCGAACCGCCTTCATAAGGATAGAAATCGCAAGTGACATCCTGCCCTTTCTTCCTCGCTTCCTCGATAAGCGCGATTGCAGCATGGATGTCTTTGCGCCAGTTCTTCATCCCGCAGGACTTGAAATGGCTGATCTCAAGCGCGCATCCGACCTTCGAGGCTATCCCGATAACCTCCTTGACGCTTTCGACCATGCTGTCGCCTTCTCCTCGTATATGGGTTGTAAGCACCCCGCCCGCTTTTCCAAGAGGCTCGAGCAATCTTGCAAACTCGTCCATCGAGCTATAGCATTCAGGCAAATACATTATTCCGGCAGAGATTCCAGGTGCTCCCAGAGCCAGAGCATCTGCAATCAGGGCTTTCGCCTCCTCCATCTCCTCGTCGGAAAACGGCTTGTCGGAAAATCCCTTTACGGCGATTTTCACATTTCCTGTCCCTATCATGGCCGCCATGTTCAGCGGAAGATCCATTTTCTCAAGGCTAGCCATGTAATCATGATATGTTCTTATCGACGGATAGGCAGGCCCGAGCACGGGCTCGTCGAAATTATAGGTTTCCCGGGCAAGATCCTCGTCCATGCTGACCGGAGTCATGGAGATTCCGCAATTGCCGACAACTGTTGTCGTTATTCCCTGCGCAAGCATGACATCCCCAAAAGAACCGTTATTGAACGGCTTTACATCGCAATGGCGGTGTATATCTATGAAACCGGGAGATACTGCCATCCCGCGGGCATCTATTCTTTGGTCTGCATCATGGATAGAACATGCACGGTCGACTTCCATGATGCGGTCATTCTCTATCAGGATTGAGGCCTTGTATGGTTCGCATCCGGAACCATCATATACAACGGCATTCTCAATCAGTATCTTCGACATCCTTTTTCTCCTCTTTATTGGAATTCAGGTAATTGTAGATGGTGAACCGGGAGATATCCAAAAACTCTGCAACACGCTCTACGGATTTCTTGATGAGGAACGCACCCTTCTTTTCCAGGTTGTTCACAATCATAGATTTCTCATCCTTTGTCAACTCGCAGACTTCCTTGCCGGTTTTTGCGAGCTCGCTTTTCATCATCAGATTCAGCGTGGTATCGATATTACCTGAAAAAATCTCATTGCCAATGGAAACATCGTTATCGCTCAGCACGATGCTGTCCAATGTTTTGTGGAAGGAAAGCAAGTCGGTTATATCCCAGTTTATGCACAGGCTCCCGACAAGCTTGCCATCCTTGCATATGTATTTGCTCGATGATTTGAGCATGCGTCCGTCTGCGGTTCTGTTCAGATAATTATATTGGTCTGCTGGCTCCTTCATGCCCTTAAGCAGCTCAAGCCCTGTATTCGTACCCCCATCGCCGACCTTGCGGTTGGTGACATGGCCGTTATAGATTGCAACAATAGTATTGTCATACGGCCTGGTCAAATCATGCAGAACAACCTCGCAGTTAGACCCGAATTCCTTCGCTATGCATTCACAGATTTCTGAAAACAACTCAATATTATCTTGTATGAAACTCATATGATATATGATGTTGCATCCGGGGGGCATAAAGCAATCCCCCGGAGTGCGAAAATCAGTGCATCCTTGAGTCGATAACCAGCTTGAGCCTCTCCTCCTCGGAAAGCCTCTCATTGTGCGTGCAGAGGCTGACAACAACTCCGAACACGAGGGCGATGAGTGTTGCAGGAATAGCCGGACCGGTGAACAGGCCGACGATATAGGCGTTGAACGGCTTGATCGCCAGATAGCAGATTCCGAAAAGCGTTCCGGATCCGACGGAAGCAAGTCCGCCCTGCCATGTGGCTCTCTTCCATACTGCACCAAGGAACATTGCGATTGAAACGCCCGGAATGATCGATCCGATTACGTTCGAGATGTAGGAGATGACATCCTTGGCGAACAATGTCGCAAAGAAAGCAAGCAGAAGCGTTATGACCGTCGTGATTCTGGACCAAGAACCTACCTTATCGGCAGGAAGCTCCCTCTTGGCGATGATCGGATAGATGTCCTGAATAAGGATTGTTGTGCCCGCAATCGCATCGGAATCCCCAGAAGACATCGTAGCAGAAAGGCCGGAAATCATGAACAGAAGGCCGAGAACCGGGCCGAGAACCGTCGTGGCGATGAACGTGAAAGCATAATCAGGATTGGCCAGGACATCCGATGCGCCGTTCTTGACTGCAATCGTGTAAGCGGCCATGCCGATGATTGCAGGAAGCAGCGAGAACACGAAAAGGAGCACAGCAGAAAGGGAAAGACCCTGCAATGCAGTCTTATCGTCCTTTGCAGTATAGATCCTCATCCTGTAGGTCGGGGTTCCGAGGCACGGGATTGCGATGCTCCATATCATCGATACAACCCACATCACGCCCATCGTCTTGTATCCATAGAAGCTCAGGTTTCCAGCTTTTCCTGTCTCTATCAAGGTCTGGGAAATGCTGTCCATCCCTCCTGCCATCGGAATTGATACGAAAGTTATGGCGATGAATCCCAAGACAAGGATTATAAGCTGGATAAGGTCTGTCCAGACAACCGCGAGATAGCCTCCGATGATTACATAGATTCCGAAAGCAAGAACCGTAATGAGCTTGCAGATAACCGGATCGAGGCCGGTGACAAACCCGAGATATGTAGCGCCGCCGTTGATGTGGTTGCCTAGCCATACGACCTCGATGATATACATCATGAAGCTCATTACAACCTTGATATACCTGTTGCCGTTGTAATGGAACTGGGCCTCTTCAGCCATCGTAACAAAATTCTTTTCTCTGAGGCGTCCCTTTCTGGCCACCAAAATAAGTATCACCATGCCAAGTGCGGCACCCAATCCATATGCAGACCCGCCGAAACCATACTTGAAGCCGTTTGCGGTAGCACCGATGGACGATCCTGTTCCGATCAGCGTTGCGCCCATGGTTGCAAAAATAAGGTAGAAAGGAAGCGCGGCGCCGCCGGTGAGGTAATTCTTACCGGAGGTCTTGCCCTTGCTGCTCAGATACCCTATGAGAATCATGAGACCTATGTAAATCACAAAACCAATCAGGAAAAAAGTTGCAAAACTTGTCATTCAACCCTCCTTGTATCCTGAAAAACTAAAACATATTGTTGAATTAATCGTAAGGGTATATTCAACAAATTGTCAAGTTTTAATTTCATATTTGTTGAAGGTTGGGTATTTTAAGCTCTCATAAATATTTATTTATAACAAAAATAGACCATAAAACAGCTTTTTATAAGAAAATAAAATAATATGTATTATACTAAAAGTTGAAAAAAATAAATTGCGTATTATAATTTTTTGTTGATTTATTAAGAAATGCATAATATACTTCAGGCTAAAGGAAAAAGTATGAAAAATATTTTTAGCTTCAAAGAGCAAAGCCAGACAATAACACCGCAGCTTATAATAAACAGAAAGCAATTGGAACAGAATATAGATCATGCAATTGAGATTGCAGGATCGGCCTGCCGCCTATGGCCTCATGTAAAGACCCATAAAACAGGAGCGATAATCTCGATGATGGCGGAAAAAGGCATCACAAAGTTCAAATGCGCAACCATTGCCGAGGCTGAAATGTCTGCAGCCTTCGGCGGGAAAGAAATACTTCTTGCCTATCCTGCGGTGGGTCCGAACATCAAAAGATTCCTTGATTTGTGCCAGGCCTTCCCCAATGTGGAATTCTTCTGCCTTTTTGACGACTTCAATCAGCTCTCGGACATGGATAAGGAATGCAGGCAGCGCAAGACGAAAGCAAAGATAATGGTTGATGTGAACGTTGGAATGAACAGGACAGGAGTGGCGGCAGACGATGTTCCAGATTTCTTTGAAAAATGCTCTTCTCTTGAAAGCATTGTCATTGAGGGATTGCATTGCTATGATGGGCACAGGCATGAAAGCAATGTCGAAGAAAGAAAAATCGAGACGGAAAAAACTTACAGGCAGGTAATGGAAATCGTCGAGAGGCTCAGAAAACAGGGTTATCTGGTCAAGAACATCATAATGGGAGGAACGCCTTCATTCCCATGCTATGCGGTCCATGACAATGTATTTCTTTCACCTGGAACAGTATTCTTGAACGATGCCGGGTATACCAAAAACTATCAGGACATCGTATTCCAACCGGCTGCGGCAATACTCACCAGAGTCATCAGCAATCCATGTCCAGGGCATTTCACGCTTGATCTTGGATACAAGGGAATCGCCTCCGACCCGGAAAAGGAACGCGGAGTGATATTGGATCTGGACAATGCAGAAGAGCTTTTCCAGTCCGAGGAGCACTGGGCTTGGAAGATGAAGGATGGACATGAAGGCGAATGCCCGAAAGTCGGCGATGAGCTTTTTGTCGTACCCACCCACATATGCCCGACAAGCGCGTTATATCCATTCTCGGTGGTTGTCGAGGACGGATGCAAAGTTGCAGAATATAAAATAACTGCCCGCAACAGGAAAATCACATATTAATCATAAGGAGATGACCAAAATGGACGTTTACGGAAAAATCAAAGAAAAAGGCATACAGCTCCCGCCGCCGCCTCCCAAGGGAGGAATATATACGCCGGTGCAGGAATTCGGAACAAAGCTGCTTTACTGCTCAGGATGCGGACCTGATCTGGGCAACGGCAATACTGTGATCGGAAAGGTCGGCAAGGACCTGACTTTGGAAGAGGGGCAGAAGGCCGCATACAACTGCATGCTCAACCTGATTGCCAATCTGAACAACAAGCTTGGGGATCTGAACAGGATCAAGAGATTTGTAAAGGTTCTGGCTTTTGTCAACTCGGCCGATACGTTTGACAAGCAGCCTCAGGTTGTAAACGGGGGCTCGCAGCTGCTTCTGGATCTCTTTGGAGAAGAGAAAGGCTTGCCGGCAAGAACCGCAATCGGAACAAATGCACTCCCCGGCGGGATCGCTTGTGAAATAGAAGTCCTCGTCGAATACGAGTGATAAAGGCGTTCCCTCCTGATTATAATCCGTTCCCGCTGTAAAAGGCGGGGACATTTTTTTAAGTGCGCCTAGACTCAAAAAGAATCATCGGCTGATAAAGAAAGCGGCAAAGCAATATCCGTCAGAAAGGTGTAATCATATTCCACCAAAAGCATCAGAAAGGAATTCCTGCACAATCCTTTCATAGCGCGGGGTATCCAACATATAGGAAAGCCCGTGCCCCGCCCCGGGAAAACCTTCCAGCCTTATCCTCGGATTTGATTTCTTAAGCTCCTTGCTCATTTCATAGGGAACGAAAAGATCGGCTTCGCCATGGATGAGAAGAATTGGAATATCTGTTTTTGCAACCGAAGCAAGCGGTGTCGATTCCCTGATGTCGAATCCGCCGAACATGCGTGCGGAAAGAATAACAAAAGGAGTGAGGATGCGCACGGGAAGCCTCATGTCAGAGCCTACCTTCCTAATTATTTTAAGCGGAGAGGAATAAGGGCAGTCGGCGATGATGGCGGATACATTATCTGGAAGGCCCAAGGGCGAGGCCATAAGAACAGCAGAAGCCCCCATCGATATCCCTGAGAGCACGATTCTGATGTCTTTTCCGAAACGTTCATAGGCATAATGACACCAAGACCTTATATCCCAACGCTCCATTATGCCGAATGTTATAGCCTTTCCACCGCTGCGAAGCATTCCTCTCTGTTCGATAACCAATGTGTTATACCCGCTTTCCCGTGCAATCCTGTTTCCTCCGCAGAAATCCCTTATGGGGCTGCCATGGTAGCCATGGCACTCTATCTGAAGGTCCGCTCCTTTTCTTATCTCATAATATCTTGCATACAGCTTATAACCATCAACAGAGGTTATGCATACGCTTTCATATGGAATTGCAGCAAAGGCCCTGCATAGCCTTATTGTCTCCTCATCGTATTTCCGATATTGCTCCCCTTTTGGAAGATCTAAATAATCGTCAATTCTCTTTTTAGGCGGGCGGAAAGCAAGAAAATAAATCCAATACATGAATAAAAGGCTGACAAGCAAAAGGAAAACAAGTATTGAGATAAAGAGCAACATACATGTTATTATGCCGTCATGTCGTATGGATGGGAAGAAGATCCAAGCTATAAATCAAAAATAAACCATTAAAAAGTAAACAGGCGGGGATGCCCCGCCCTATAAGAATCCTTACTTTTTGAATCCGAAATTCGGTATCTTTGTCCAGCGGTTTCTGAAGTAATGAGCTCCCATCTTAGGCCGTCTGTCCCTTGTAAGAAGCCCCTTGCGGTTGCCATCGGCCCTGAACACGCCTTGTATCGTATTGAAATCGGCGAAATTCCAGGGATGCTCGCCGACGACAAAAGCGCGCTTATCTAATTCGCTGTTCGTCCTGTCGTAATACATGACCTGGAACTCCTCGCTGAACATCTCGGCAGCTGTGAGATGGAAGCCTGGAAGAGTATCCGCCCCATACTCTGTAACGATAAGCGGCTTATCGATTTTCTCCCAGAAATCAAGCTCGATGTTCCAGGCATGGCAAGCGGCATCCATATCCCCGGAGAGATTATACCAGCCGTAATACCGGTTGATGCAGACGACGTCCATTTCCCTCGTAGAAAGATCCGTCTCGTAATTGTTCTGGCAGCAGACGAAGGTCACCGGCCTATCTTGCGGATCAAGCGAATGTGTAAAATCATAAAGGCTGCACCAATATTCTTTTGCGGACTCAGGATAATGCTCCGTATCCGGCTCGTTGGCCATGCTCCACATGACCACGCTAGGATGGTTCTTATCCCTTGCTATCAGATCCCGTATGACATCCTCATGATGGCTTCTGATATCGAAGGTGGTATACGGATCCTGGACAGTGCCTGCCCCGATGCCGACAGCAGGTGTCTCATCTATGATCACAACCCCTTCCTCATCAGCCAGATAGTACATCTCCTCAGCATATGGATAATGGCTGGTTCTGAAGGAATTGGCACCCATCCACTTTATCAGGCTCATATCCTTCACATCATATGCCAAATCGAAGCCACGCCCATGAACAGCTGAATCCTCATGCTTGCCGAACCCTTTGAAGAAGAACGGCTTGCCATTTATAAGGAATCTATGCCCATCCACCTTGACAGTCCTGATTCCAAAACGCTCCGTATATTCATCCTCTCCGAAAGTCACACGTGCACTATAAAGATAGGGATCCTCCGGATACGGGTTCCAAAGCTTTGCATCCTTGATTCTGATCCGGCCGGAAGCGCCTTCTGCTTTTGCAACCGATACGCCTTCGCGGGAAAAGACTTCAATCGAGACCTTTTCCTTACCACAAGTCTCTACACGATAGTCGACAATTCCGTCTTTGCCATCAACCGAAGGAACAAGAACAATATCCTTTATATACGATTTAGGTGTCGTGTAGATCCTTACGCTCCTATTGATGCCGGAATAATTGAAGAAATCGAAATTGGGAAGATTGCGTTTCTTCCTCCAGACCTTTGCAGCCTCCACGGAAGGGACTCCTGCATTATCGGACCCAAAGAATGCGGTCCCCTCCTCGTTTCCAACCGGAAGCGTGGAATGATTGACCTTGTTGTCCACGGCGACCTGCAGCAGGAACTCTTTTCCTGCTTCCACCAAGCCATCCAATTCTATCTCAAATGGAAGAAATCCCCCCTTGTGCTCCATAACAGGCTTGCCATCGATATAAACCTTGGCATAATGGGTAACTGCGTCAAAACGAAGCACAAGACGTTCGTTTTTGAAAACCTTAGGAACTGTAAACTTCCTTTCATAGTAAACCCAGCCATAATGTTCGCGGTATTTCAGATCGTCCTTCTGATCGTTATAAGATGCAGGAACGCTTATATTCTCCGCATTGGCTGAAATGTAGGCCTCATCTATCCTGTCCCCGTGAGTCCCATCATCAAGGCAGAATCTCCAAACCCCATCCAAGCTTAGAACGCTTCTTCTTTCATTGATCCTAGGATACAGCATCACTCCTCCCTTACTCTTCAACCTGGCATTTCAAGGCCAGGATATAATCAGTATATAGGGAGATTGCGATAAAACATAGCATCCTGTTTCCATAAAATCCTTCCATCGATATGAATAACGAAATGTATCATCGAGACTATGACATAAACACATCCGATTTTTCATACCTCGTCGGTTTCCACATCACTTAAAGGAGAATAATAATTAAAACACATATAGAAGGCTTTTAAACGGCTTGATGATGTTGTTACAAGAAAAAATAAATGCACAACTAAGTAAATGCGATAACACAACTGTACTTCCATTTATAATGCAAGCGGAGTATAACATCTCTGGATATGAACGCCTATTCGACTTCAAAGAAATCAGATCTGACACAAGGTCCAATTGTATTGCCTCTCATCTCTTTTACATTCCCGATATTCTTGGGAAATCTTTTCCAGCAGTTTTACAATATGGCCGATACAATCATTGTCGGACGCTTGTTGGGAGAAAGCGCATTGGCTTCAGTGGGCGCTTCATATGCCCTTACTAACGTCTTCATATCCATTGCATTCGGAGGCGCGATCGGAGCAAGCGTCATAACAGGACAGCATCTCGGAGCAAAAAACTACGAGAGGATGAAGACAAGCATCTACACCACCCTTACATCATTCGCTCTGTTCAGCATGGCATTAGGGCTTATCGGGCTTATCTTCTCCAAGAACATACTCGCGGCATTGAACACGCCGGAAGATATCATAAATATGGCTACGGAATATCTTGGAGTATACTTTCTAGGTCTTCCATTCCTTTTTCTGTACAATGCACTATCCTCGATATTCAATTCAATGGGCAGATCGCGCATCCCGCTTTATTTTCTGCTCTTCTCATCCCTGTTGAACATAGGTCTTGATATAATCTTCGTGGGGCCATTTGATATGGGAGTCCGGGGAGCTGCGGTTGCAACTGTGATCAGCCAAGGAATTTCTGCAGTACTTTCATTTTTGGTACTGAAAAGAAAGCTCACAGAATATGAGAACATTAAAAGGCCTAAGCTATTCGAGAAGGCGATATTGAAAAAGATACTTAAAGTTGCACTGCCGTCGATCATCAGCCAGAGCATAATCTCGATAGGGATGATGCTGGTTCAGTCGGTGGTCAACAGCTTCGGCTCGATGGCGCTTGCAGGATACTCGGCAGCAATACGTGTCGACAGCTTCGTGACATCCCCGTTCACCTCTCTCGGAACGGCAGTATCCGCTTTCGTCTCGCAAAACATGGGCTCCGGCAATCCGAAAAGGGCAAAGGAAGGCTTTGATGCTGCACTGAAAATGATGGCCTTTATCGCAATCCTCATAATGATCGCGCTTTGCAGTTTTTCAGAAAAGATAATACTTCTTTTCCTAGGCTCCGATTACTCTGAAGCTGCACTTGCTGTCGGAAAGGGATACATCTTCTTCTGCGGCTTCTTTTACATGATACTCGGAGCCAAGATCTGCACGGACGGGCTCTTAAGAGGTGCTGGGGATATGAAACTCCTTACTGTTGCAAACCTTCTTAATCTGAGCATCCGCGTCTTTATCGCATATCTGGCAACACCGATCTTCGGGATAAACGCCATATGGTATGCGATCCCAATCGGATGGTTCTTCAATCTAGCCATAGAATGGCTAAGATACAAAAGCGGCAAATGGAAAGAAATAAAAGCCATTTGAAATCTGCTTCAATCCAAATAGCTGTATAGCTCCATATGCACCGTCTCCTTTATCCGGGCCAGCTCCATTCTCAGTTCATTAAGAGGCAGGCAGAATGCGGATGCATACGACAGCAAATCATCATCCGTGATGTTTTTTCCTTTCCTGTTCACGGTTGTGGATCTTTCACCATAGGGAAGAGTACATTTTGTTAGATCGTATGCAGGAGAAAGATGCCAACCTTCATCAAGCGTTCTAATAAACGTGAAATTCTTTCCATGATCATCCAGGTTTCCAGAAAATACATTGAAGCACATGAGACGGAAAACCTGCATGAGGCACTCCTTGGAATTCGAGAGAATACTGGCAGTTTTAAAGAGATGGCCGTAATCCAAAGCGGGAATCCTATGGCTTGATTCAAGGAGGCCGGAAAGGGAAATCATATGCGGTCTGATATGGTTGCAAGGACGATCGAATCTCTTTGTTGCCAAAAAGCCGGAGGTGCTTCTGGATTCCAGCAATCTGCATTCAGCAATATCTATACCACATTTTTTCGCAGCGCAAAGATAATCGTATTCCATACGTCCCATATTCTTGCCATCCATGGACATCGGGAATTTGACAAGATACAAATCCCCGTCGATAAGCACATTTATCTTAGGCCTCGCCCCTCCGCTGGAGCCGCCACGCAAAAACAGATCGTCCAGATCAATTTCCTCACTGCCATAATCCATGAGAACAAGCTGGGAAGCTTCATAAAGGCTTTCAAAATCCATATCAGAAACAGGCTCCCCGGAAAACTGGGATGGTATGAATTCAAGACCGCCGAAAGAATCTGAAGCAAGAAGTGTCAAACGAGTCAATTCGGTTATAAAAGAAGGCTCCGTTCCATGCTTAAGCAGATATCTGTTTTGCAGCAAACGGCCCCACCCATCCGGCAAATGATCGGAAAAAACACCAAATAGCCCATTGAAAGGTTCTTGAGGGCTGTAAAATATTTCATCGGACAAAGGAAGACTGAACGGGCTTATTGAAAAGCCTTCCTTAACCCACTTGGGATCATATTGAAATGCCGTACGGCTTTTTTCGTACTCAACCAGCGTTCCCACCTTCATGCCGGAATAAAAGACATCGATCTTCTTAACGTTCCGAATCATTCAAAATATCCTCGACTCTTTTATAACGCTTTTCAGAAAAAAGATTCTCCATATCCTTTGAAAAGCCTAGAGAGATGGCAATCCACACTAAGCTCTTCAATGAGATGTTTCCTGTCTGCTCAAATCGCCTGTATGTAGGGAGCTTAACTCCGGCCTTTTTTGCCATATCCTGCTGAGTATACCCAAGCTCCTTCCGCCTTTTTTTTACATTCTGTCCTATGCTCTTCAAAATCTCCTGAGGAGTCTTATATATGCTCAAATCCACCATAGTAATAATATTTTATCATTATTAAGCAAAATAAACAAATCTTAATAATATAATATTAGTGATTAGAATAAGATAACGCAAAATTTTTCGCCGTAAAGAAACATGGAGATGAATAATAAGAACATAAAGACTTGTGTCTAATTAAGAAAATTTCATTTGACTTAATGATATGCAGGAACCAATATGAAAGCAAAAGAATACTGCCAACAATAAAGCGGAGGAATATATTTTATGGATTTCATAAGCCTCATTATCTTTCTGATTGTTTTGTTTCTCATATTCCTGATCTGCCGGGAACTAAACTGCTGGTACTGGAAGATAAACAGAAGAATCGAACTTCTGGAAGAGCAGAACAATAGTCTAAAGACGATCATCGAAAAACTTGAAAGGATAGAAAGGAAGTAAATCCATCATATATATAGTTAACTATCCGCAATCTTCGAGTAAAGACATTATTCCATAAGAGGATGAATTTATTATTCCTTATCTATTACAAATTTTGTGAGTGAAAGTGGATGGTAAAAATCATTGCCGTTATACTGATAATAGATAAGTTGGAATTATTAATTAAACTAAAAAACAATTCTATCCGCTTGATTCAAAGTCTTATTTTCACAAAAAAGATTAGACAAAAAAAAGATTTGTCGGAAATGAATCCAATTTTGCATGCTATAATAAAAGCATTCTGGGGATACAGACCAATTTCAAATAAAAAAGCTTGGTGTAACCCAAGCCTATCACCTCCACCGAGGCATGCCCAAAAGGCGATTTGAAAAATTCTTTATTTGAACTTTAGTATGTATTTCTGTTATTTGGATGCTAACTGAAAAAAGGAGAATAGTCAACAAAAACATGAAAAAGATTACAGGAGAATACTTTATCGGATTGGATTGCGGAACAAACAGTACAGGATGGGCTGTGACAGATAGGAACTATGAAATGCTTGAATTCAATGGGAAAGCAATGTGGGGAGTACGGCTTTTCGATGAAGCAAAAACCGCAGCAGAACGAAGAAGTTTCCGCAGTGCCCGGAGAAGGAGAGAAAGAGAAAAGCAAAGACTGGAAATGCTTCAGAATCTTTTTTCCAACGAAATTGCAAAGATCGACTTTAGTTTTTTCCAAAGATTAAATGACAGTGCATTATATCCAGAAGACAAATCAATAAACCAGCATAACACTTTATTCAACGATTCCTCATTTACAGATAAGGAATACCATAAACTATATCCTACAATATATCATCTGCGCAAAGCCTTGATGGAAAATGATGTATGCTTCGATATAAGGCTGATTTATCTTGCTGTACACCATATTCTGAAAAAACGCGGACATTTTCTTTTCGAATCGGATTTCAACAAAGCACCTTCGCTAAAAACTGCTTTTGATACCCTCAATACGAATCTTTCCGATATGCTCGACTTTACAATACCTTGTACCGATGAGAAATTAAAAGAGATTGAGGTTATCCTTAAGAGCCGCAACATTTCAGGTTCCAGGAAATCAGAGAAAATTAGGGAAATCCTTGAAATTTCTAAACAGATGAAGCAGGAAAAAGCAATCATTGATCTTTTTTCTGGAGCAAATGCAAAACTAAGTGATATTTTCATGGATGACGCCCTTAAAGAAAGTAGTAAAAATGGATTGAAACTAAGCGAGGTCTCTTTTGATGAAATTGCAGGAGAACTTGAAACATTGCTCGGAGAAAACTTCATCGTCCTTGACTCCATCAAAGCTGTCTACGATTGGGGTATACTGGCAACACTTATTGGAAACGAGGACAATATATCAAGTGCAAAAGTAAAATCATATGAAAAACATCGTTATGATAAAATGATTCTCAAACGTGTTATTAAAAAATATTGTCCCGAAAAATATAAAGAAGTATTTCTAGCAACCAACTTAGCAAGTAATTACCCGGCCTATGTTGGACACTCAATCGATAGTAAAGGGAAAAAACAGGTCCTAAGTATTAAGAAAATTACTTCAACCAAGGATTTTTGCCGTTATATAAAACCATTGATAGAAACAATACAAAAAGATAATCCTGATGATGCAGATGTAAGTTATCTTATTACTGAACTTGAAAATGAAACTTTGTTACCTAAACAAACCACAATTGACAACTCGCTTATTCCAAAGCAGCTCAATGAATATGAACTGAAAATCATACTAGAAAAAGCCTCACACTATTATCAAATTTTAAATGAAATAGATGAAACAGGATTAAGCACGAAGGAAAAAATAATTAAGCTTTTCAATTATAAAATTCCATATTTTATAGGCCCTCTCAACGGAGTACTGAACGCAAAAGGAGAATCTACCTCATGGGCTGTCCGAAAAACAAATGAGAAAATCACCCCTTGGAATTTCAATAAAGTGATAGATGTTGATGCAAGCGCCGAGAAATTCATCATACGGATGACAAATAAATGCACCTATCTGAAAGGTAAGGATGTAATACCAAAAAATTCATTATTATACAGCAAATACAGAGTATTGAACGAACTGAACAACCTTGTCATAAACGGAGAAAAAATCTCTGTCGAGACAAAGAGAATGATTTTTGAAAAACTATTCATGACAACAAAGAAAGTAACGCAGAAACGTTTAAAAACATTCTTAATCAGTGAATGTGGATACGAAACTGTCGATACAATAAAAGGTATTGATGGTGATTTTAAATCTTCACTTTCAAGTTATCTTGATTTTAAAGAATACCTGGTTAAAGGCATTCTTTCTGAAGATGATGTTGAAAAAATCATATTATGGATAGTCCTTTTCGGAGAAAGCAAGGAAATAATACGGGAACGGATTTTAAAATTCATTCCTCACGCAACGTTATCGGATAATGATTTCAAATATATCCTTAGCAGAAATTATAAAGGTTGGGGACGCTTCTCAAAGGAATTCTTGACTCTAATAGGAACGGATAAACGTACAGGAGAAATGGCAAGCATCATTGAAAACATGATGGACAATCCAGATAATCCCAATATCAATATGCTTTTGAGCAGTAATTATGATTATAATGATAAAATTGCAGAATTAAACGAAGACGTCAAAATAGAACAGCTGAATTATTCTATTGTTGAAGAATTGAATGTATCTCCTGCAGTCAAGCACCAGATCTGGCAAACATTGCAGATTGTTGCAGAAATCGAAAAGATAATCGGATACCCACCAGAAAAGGTTTTTCTCGAAGTTGCCAGAGAAAAGGAAAAAATTAAACAACGAAAGGATTCAAGACTTTCTTCTCTGCTTTCACTTTATTCTGCAATAAAGGATGATGAAATCATCAAAGACTATGAAGTGGATAAATTAAAGGGAAAACTGACGGAAGAAACAAATGAGCGACTCAGAAGGGAAAAGCTTTATTTATATTACACACAGCTTGGCAGATGCGCATACACAGAACATGTCATTCCTTTGGAAAAATTGTTCACATCGGAGTATGACATCGATCATATCTACCCGCAATCATTGGTAAAAGACGACAGTATTCTGAATAACAAAGTCTTAGTTGAAAAAACGCAGAATGCATTAAAATCGGACAACTACCCTATCTCATCTTCAATAAGGTCTGCAAGACATGGATTTTGGAATACCCTGAAGACGCTCGGACTTATTTCTGATGAAAAGTACAACAGGCTTACCAGAAATATAGAATTCTCTGATGAGGAACTTGCAGGATTTATCAACCGCCAACTTGTAGAAACAAGGCAGAACTCAAAAGCAGTAGCAGAAATACTGAAGAACTACTTTGGAGTAAAAACAGAAATAGTATATGTGAAAGCAGATATAGTCTCATCCTTCAGAGATGAAATGGAAATTTATAAATGCAGGGAGCTTAATGACCTGCACCATGCAAAGGATGCTTATCTGAATATCGTATGCGGTAATGTGTATCTTACAAAGTTTTCTCGTGATCCACTAATATTTATCAAGCAGAACAGATATAAGACGATGGAAAACAAAGAAGACAAGGACAAATTCAGATCCTACAATCTAAAAAGGATGTACGATAAGGATATTATCAGGGCAGACTACACAGCTTGGCTGACAGGAGAAAATGGAACAATCCAGACTGTACGCAAATATATGAATAGAAACGATATCTTGTTCACGCGTTGTGTAAACGACCAGAAAGGAGGGCTTTTTGATCAAATGCCTGTGAAAAAAGGAACGAATGATGGCTTAATCCCCCTGAAGGGTATTGAGGCATTCAAGGCTACGGATAAGTATGGTGGATACAATAAATCTGCCGCAGCTTATTTTTTCATAGTGCAACATTCATACAAAAAGAAAAGAATCATCACGGTTGAAACCGTACCATTATATAAGAAAGCTGAAATAAAGAATGAAACAGATCTGCTTACCTACTGTGTTAATGAATTAGAACTTATCAATCCAAGAATTATAAAGAAACATGTCAAGTATGGAAGCCTAATGGAAAAAGATGGATTTAAAATATTCATAACAGGAAAAACCGGAGATCGGTTGGTAATCAGATGTGCAGTACAATTATCTGCAAACATTGAATTAACCAACCTATTTCATCACATTATTAAATATAATAGAGATGCAGCGCCGTACCAAATCCAATTGAACCAGTTGAAAAAGAATCATAAACCGGAGGATCAAGAAAAAATACAAAGACTTGAAGAAGATATTGCAACAAGACTGGTACCGAAATCATTCAAAGGAAATACTGAAAAAATACTGCTGTCAGATGAAAATGTGCTTATGGCATATGACTGGCTAATCAGCAAAGCAGAGACAGTACCTTATAAATACAGGCCAAATAATCAAGCCGCATTTTTAAGAGAAGCACGGGATAATTTCATTCCGCTCAGCCTAAAGGATAAATGCACTATAATAGAACAGATTTTGTTTCAATTCGGATGCTCTGCCAACACAACAAGTAACCTTACCTTAATTAATGGAAAAGCTAATGCCGGAGTATTGACACTTTCAAAGACACTGAATTCTCCATTTAAACTTTACAACTGCTCCATTACAGGGCTGTTCACAAATATGATATGAGTTGGCGGATTGTAGTAATTTCAGAGCGGGCAAAACTTGATTACAAGCTCAACTATCTTGTAATAAGGCAACCGGAAAAGAGTACTAAGATTCATCTTGGTGAAATAGCGGTATTGATTATTGAAAATACCGCTACTTCGCTAACATCATATCTACTTGCAGAGATGGTGAAAAGAAAGATCAAGATAATTTTTTGTGATAGCAAGCGTAGCCCTTTAGCTGAAACCGTTCCACTTTACGGAAGCCATAACACAAGTGAAAGGATTGAAATGCAGCTATCTTGGCAGGAGGAAACAAAAAAGGCAATCTGGACGGAAATAATAAGATATAAGATTCTAGCACAATCCCAATTACTGGAATATCTAGGATATGATTCAGCAAGTGCCTTACTATATTCATACATAGAGGATTTAAGGTACAATGATGAGACCAACAGGGAAGGACATGCCGCTAAAGTATATTTCAATGCCCTATTCGGTCCAAATTTCTCAAGGGATTTCGATAATGTTGTAAATTCCATATTAAATTATGGATATACAATACTCTTATCGACATTCAACCGTGAAATTGTAGCAACGGGTTATCTTACACAATTAGGATTGTTCCATTCAAACAACTTTAATCACTTTAACCTGTCATGCGACCTTATGGAGCCTTTTAGGCCCTTGATAGACTACATCGCAGTAAAACAATGCAAATATAATAGTTCCAAATTTGATACGGATTTAAAAAAGAAAATGCTGACACTGTTCAAACTCGGCTTAAACATGGATTCCAAACATTGTACTTTTCTGAATGCGGTACGGATATACATCAGAAGTGTTTTTGAGGCACTTGAAACAGACGACCCATATAGGATGGTTTTTTTTAATGCAAAGAAGGTTTATGAGAATAATTGTAATGTTTGATTTGCCAATATTAACATATGCCGAACAAAAAGCATATCGTAACTTCCGTAAATACCTTATACAAGAAGGATTTCTCATGCTACAGAATTCGGTCTATTCCAAGCTTGTGCTTAATGAATCTTCTGCACGATTTGTGATAGACGCGCTAAAGAAAAACAGACCTCAAAAAGGCCTGGTATGTGTGCTAAAAATCACAGAAGCACAATATGCCAGAATGGAATACATCGTAGGAGAACATGTTTCAGATGTTGTCGATACGGAAGAAAATGTGGTTATCATATGACTTTATATTACAAAACACTTGATATCAAAATTGAGATTGATGAAACACATGTGAATACTTTAGTTATAGAAAATAGAAACGTATTTTTCAATTTTTTAAAGGATTTAGCATCAACACTCAAAGGAGCTGATGACGCATTTATGCTCTCTCATGGAGGAGAAATAATCAGTCCGTCAAAACATATTGAAATAGTTTCAAACTTCTTTGATCTGGCTTTCAACGAAAAGAAAATAGAATCTGGAATACTTGCAAACATGAAAGAAATACTGCATGAAGATAAATACAGTAAAACTCTTTCCGAAATACAAAGAAAAATCTCAAACATTTATAAAGAAATGATTTTTGATTCCAATTTATCTATCAAATATGAAGACTTGGATCCATATGAGATAATAAAACTTACAAAATTCACATTGGAACCGGAGTCAGAAAACAAAATAGATATCCTACTTAATTACATCATGGCCAAAAATGAATTTGAAAAAAAAGACATCTTCATATTAATAAATACAAATCCTTTTTTTTACGATGAAGAACTAGAAAGCCTGGTTGTTACTTGCTTATATAAAAAAATACATATCATCCTGCTTACTTCCTGTGATAATAAAATTGAAACAATCCCCAATAGAAAACAAATTATTGATGAAGATTTATGCGTGATATAGTTGATACTTAGATGACATTAAAATAAAATTCTTATGGCAAGAAATAATATACAGGCTAGCAAAACTCAAATTAAACATAATCTTGAGGTTTGAGTAGTATGTTATTTCTGTTATCTACTGAACAGCACAAGAGCATGCCACCAATAAAACCAAGTTTGAGTAGTATGTTATTTCTGTTATCTACTGAACTTGCCACGTCCAGAAACAACTTTTTCACCAGTTTGAGTAGTATGTTATTTCTGTTATCTACTGAACATGAGAACGAACGGAGTTAAAAAGCAAATAGTTTGAGTAGTATGTTATTTCTGTTATCTACTGAACCCTCCACCTCGTCAACACGAGATACGAGCAGTTTGAGTAGTATGTTATTTCTGTTAT
>CASGDQ010000050.1 GCA_949300325.1 uncultured Spirochaetales bacterium | reverse complement strand
ATAAGTTCCAATTTCACCCTTCACACTAAATAATATTTCCTGTTCAAAGCCGGTTTCTAATCCAAGAGAAACATCGACAGCGAGCACTCCGGCCACGGCAACAAACGCTATGAGAAGAAAAACCAATACTTTCTTCATACAAACCTCCTAATAATAAAACCTCAATAAAAAAATTTAACACATGTAAAAAAACATGGTTACAAAATAATTATTTATGCACCAAAAGAGCATGGCATGTAAGCCTGTAATCGCACCCCAAAAAAGGGAGAGAAAACAAAATGTTCGAGGAAACCTTTTAAGCGGAGGTTTGATGGTGAACTACTCTATCTTAGCTTACGCTTGAAGATGGGGCTTCCGGTTTCAACGCAGAACGCTTCCATCCCTCATAGGAGGAATCGAAGTCTGACTTCCGCTTTGCCGGAGTACCCATGTGTTCCGCATGGGTGCAGAATGATTCATGCTCTCCTGCAAAGGGTTGCCTTCATTGTCGAGCGATGTGATGGCCCTGGTCTTCGTATCGAACGATTTGAACGCGCCCGATTCAAGTGCGAGGAAGTGGTTGCACAGCCATCTGCATTCGGTGAAATACAGGAAGATCTTATTTTGCTCGGCCTTGTTGAGACATTTCAGGTCAAGTTTGAGTTCTATGACGAATGGACGCATCGAAGCACGGCGGAGACGGGTTTCTTTACCCCGCTCTTTGATTGCCATGTTCTTCTCTTTACATTCCAAATCGTTCACAATTCATTGTATCATTTTGAGTTACTTTGACCAATACATCCGGCAATTCATCTCCACTCCGAAGAGGATGGAGTCTTTTTGCCGGTTCTTTTGATAAAAAACTACTGCACTGATGAAGCAATCTGTTTAGTCAAATAAGTCAGAACCTATAAGCAGCTCCAACGGGAAGGCCCCTCTTGATGTTAATACTTTCATTGAAGTTTAAGTAATAAACTGTTGTCATCACGCTCGTTCCACTTGCCGACATGGGAGGCTAAATGATATTAGCCTAAGCGCAATTATTTTCCCCATTACTACCTCATGAAGTTTATAAAGCTCAACTAAAGTCTAGCATAAGAATAAAATAGTTGCACAAAATACGTATCTATCAGTTTTTGCATAACAGGCGGCTGTATGTCAAATCAGTAAGGATGGCTCCAAGAGGTGCTGTCAAGAGGATTGCCAAAACCGACATAGTCAGCACTACAGACCCGCAGGAAAGTCCCATTGACAAAGGAACTGATCCTATGGCTGCCTGCACCGTTGCTTTAGGAATGTAGCTCAATGCGCAAAAGAGCTTCTCTTTTGGCTTCAGTCCGGTTTTAGAGAGTGAGACCCATACTCCTGCAATCCGGAACAAAAGGGATATGATGATAAGAACAAGCGCAGACGGTCCTAGAAAGAATATGTATTCAGGATCCACACAAGAGCCGACCAGCACAAACAAAAGAAGCTCGGATGCGATCCACAGCTTCGAATACTTAATATTGAGCCGTTTTGCAGCAATGGGAAGAAATCTTGAAAGCGTAATGCCCATCACCATGATTGCGATAAGGCCTGAAAAACCTATAGATCCGGCAACTGCATCCTCCAATGATACGAGAAAAAAAGATATGCTCAGGATAATTATCACCTTGATGCTATCCCGCATATGGAAAAATAAAAAAAACTTGGAAAGAAAATATCCGCAGAATACCCCTCCTATAATGCCCAATATGATTGAGGAGGGAATTCTTAAAAGGGAAGAAAAGGAAAAACTGCCTGTTGATGACAAGCCCAGAAAAGCAGTAAAAAGCACAATCACATATACATCGTCAACGCTGGCACCCGCCATGACAAGCTGAGGAATGTTCTTATCGGTCCCCCACCCTTTCTCCATCAGCTTGATCATCCGCGGTACGACAACAGCGGGAGAAACTGCGGCAAGAGCGGATGCTAGAATTGCAGAATCCAGATGGCTCAGGCCTATGAAGGAAGGGGCAAAAAGAATGATTGCAATCATCTCGAAAGAAGCAGGAAGAAAGCTCATAAGGAAAGCTGGACGGCCAATTTTTTTCAGATCCTTCACATTTAGGCTTAATCCTGCTCTTGTAAGTATTATTATCAGAGCAAGCTTCCTGAGATCTGGAGATACGAGAAGAATAGTATCATCAAGCAGATTAAGAACATGTGGACCAAGAATGATTCCTGTGAGAATCATACCTATCAAAGACGGCAAACGGAGCTTTTGAAAACAAAATCCGAAGACAAGCCCAAAAATGAAAACCAGTGCAAGAGAAAAAAGCATAAATCCTCCTCAGGGTCAAAAGAAGATGGCCCTGCAATAAAGCAGAAGTCATCAGCCCAAAGGCGGTTCCGGCATGCCGAGGGAGAACCTCATTCCCAAATAAGAAATACCATTTTATTTCAATTTGATAAATACCGTTTGAGAATGAAAAAAATTACTTCAATCCAGTGATTGACATTGTATGAAATTGAAATAAAATCATGTGGCTATGGATACAAACATGACAAAGGGATCCCCATACAAGCTGATGATAGCTTTTTCGATCCCTTTAATTTTTGGAAACATCTTCCAGCAGTTCTACAGCATGGTAGATACGATTGTTGTAGGGAGATTCGTAGGAGTTCAGGCACTTGCAGCAGTCGGGGCGACAAGCGGATTCAATTTCATGGTAATCGGCTTTGCCCAAGGGCTTACAATGGGCTTTTCCGTAATAATAAGCCAAAGGTATGGCGCAAAAGACTATGCTAATATGAAAAAAGCCTATGCAATGGGCATTTACTGTGCATTGCTTTGTTCCTTAGTCATATCATTCTTCTTCACACTGTTTTCAAAACCGCTTCTGGAGCTTGTTAAAACCCCTTATGACATAATAGATGATGCAAACACATATATATCGATAATCTACATAGGGCTTACAGCTGTAATATATTATAATCTCTTTTCCTCTGTGCTGCGCGCTGTCGGAGATTCAAAGAGCCCGCTTATATTCCTTTTGATAGCAAGCGTGCTGAACATAGTCTTGGATCTAGTATTAGTAATAGCAGTGCCGCTTGGATGTGCAGGAGTGGCGATCGCAACAGTCGTATCCCAGCTAATCAGTGCAGTATCCTGTTATATTTACACAACAATAAAGTATCCGATGTTCAAACTATGCCGAAAAGATTTCAAAATCGATCCCTTTCTATGCAAGAGGCTTTTGAAAATCGGCCTTCCTGGCGCACTCCAATTCAGCGTATGCGCAATCGGAGTTGTAATTGTTCAGGCTGCAATCAACAATTTTGGATCCGATACGGTTGCTTCATACAGCGTTGGAGTGAAAATAGAGAATGTGATTACCGTCATCTATCCGGTGCTCGGAATGGCGATATCAACCTATGCGGGACAGAATCTTGGGGCAGGAAACTATAACAGGATCAAATCGGGATTCAAGGCTTCTGTGATCCTTATGATCATTGCAACTGTAATAACAACCTTGCTTGCAAATTTCTTGGCAGAACCGCTTGCTTATCTTTTCGTTGATAAGCAAACCACAGACCCTAAGATAATTGAAGACTGCGTTTTTTATGTCAGGACAATTTCTTATTTCTTCCTATTCCTTGGATCGATATTTGTATTCAGAACAGGCTGCCAAGGCCTCGGATCTGGAACAGTGCCTATGATAAGCAGCATCAGCGAATTGGTTATCAGATGCATCACGGCATTCACCCTGCCAGATATGTTGGGCTACCTAGGTGTTGTTCTCGCAAGTCCTTTGGCATGGGTGGCAGCAGGGGTAATTTGCCCTGTATGTTATAATATATTAATAAAAACCATTAAAAAGCAGCTTAAAATCAAATGAAAAAAATGGAAATAAATAAGAAAGAGATGCAGATGCTTTCTATTGAGGATCTGCTTAACAGAGAGGTGGAAATCGATGGGATCCGTGTTCTTTGGACAGCGGACGAATGCGAAGGCAACGATACGGATAAAGTGATAATAAATGCTGGAGAATACCCTAAAAACGGAGACGGGTTCGTCCACTTCATAGGATTTGACTACAAGAGCAAGAACGGAAATATCTTATGGATGACAATTGAAGTGCCTTTGATAATCTCTATAAGCTCCATTGTAAGAAATGGCAACAGGTCAATCTGCGTAAAAGCTTTGGATGAAAAAAGCGATAAGCCATATAGGCTGATGCTTCATAGCGCAGGGTTTGCTGAAATCTTCTGCGGATTGAAAAGCCTTGGCCGATTTAAGAAAAACTGAAAGGCGGCAGTGCCTTTGCTTTTTTAATACTCTTATAAGAAAAAACCGGATGCGATAATAATTCTTTTAAGCTAGGAAAAAGGATAATTTACTTTCTCGGATAACAAAAAAAGCCATCCTAAGATGGCCTCTTACATCTCCTGCGAGGATCGAACTCGCGTTGACGGGATGAAAACCCGTTGTCCTAACCACTAGACGAAGGAGACAGTATGTACGTGAGCCGCATTGGATTCGAACCAATGACCCACGCCTTAAAAGGGCGTTGCTCTACCTACTGAGCTAGCGGCCCGACCGGATTTACGCAAATAACATCTTTATGCCATTTTACGTTGTTTCCTGTACGAAACCTCCGTTTTCTTATTTCAACGAGGGTCTTCTACTGGTCGGCTAAACTTATACCTGAAAACAGCAGTGTTTGTAAATAGCTTTCCGATATTTTTTTTATTTTTTTTATCAAACGTAAAGAAACGAGAGAGTTTTTCCAAACAGCATATGGATCCCAAATTCAATTCATGCTGATCGTTTTCTCCCAAACCCTTTCGAGAGGCGTTGCCATATTGTCCTTAATGCTGGAAATATCGTACGGCGTGGTCTGATAGACGAAATAATTGAGCCAATTCGAATAAAGGAGATTTGCATGGCTTCTCCATTTCATCATCGGAATCGCTTCAGGATCATCATCAGGGAAATAGTTTTCAGGAACATCGATATCCTTTCCCTGGCTAAGATCCCTGAGATATTCAAGCTTCAGCGTCTCTCTGTCATATTCGCTATGTCCCGTGATGAATATCTGCTTGCCTTTATCGGTTGCCATGGCATAGACTCCGGCCTCTTCAGAAGTAGCAAAAAGCTTCAGTCTCTTTTCTTTAAGGACATCCTCCATCAATACAGTCGTATGGCGTGAATGCGGAACCCAAAACTCATCATCGAAGCCTCTTAATAAAATCGGATGGGTATAATTGACCCTATGCTTGAAAACCCCGAACAGCTTTTTCTCAAGAGGATGTTTTCTTATGCCGAAATGATAATACAGTGCAGCCTGGGCTCCCCAGCAGATATGAAATGTCGAGTGGACATGGGTTTTTGTCCATTCCATTATTTCACAAAGCTCATCCCAGTATTCTACCTGCTCGAATTCAAGCTGCTCTACAGGAGCTCCTGTAATGATGAAGCCGTCGAAATATCTCTCCTTGATCTGGTCGAACGTCTTATAAAACGCGAGCATATGCTCCTGGGAGGTATTCTTAGCCTTATGGCTGGCAACCTGCACAAGCGTAAGCTCGACCTGGAGAGGCGTATTTCCCAAAAGCCTTGTCAGCTGTGTTTCTGTAACAACCTTTGTCGGCATTAGATTAAGAATGCCGATCTCAAGAGGCCTTATATCCTGGGAATACGCCCTTTCTGCAGTGATGACGAAGATGTTCTCATCCTCTAATGTCTTACGGGCAGGAAGATCTGAAGGGATCTTTATAGGCATCAGACACTCTCCAATGCCTGATCGATATCGGCTATTATATCCTCTATATCCTCTATTCCTACCGAGAAACGGATGAATTCAGGTTTGATCCCCGCCCTCTCAAGCTGCTCGTCCGTCAGCTGGCGGTGTGTAGTGCTTGCCGGATGAAGGACACAGGTGCGCAGATCGGCAACGTGACAGACTATTTTTGCCATCTTGAGCGAATCCATGAATTTGACTGCGCCCTTCTTGCCATTTATCGTTCCGAAGGAAACAACGCCGCTGGAAAGCCCTCCGTCCAAATACTTCATTGCAAGCTCATGCCAAGGATCGCTTTCAAGTCCTGGATAATTAACCCATGCAACCTTGCTATGCTCCTTAAGGTGCTGGGCAACCATAAGAGCATTCTGACTGTGCTTCCTTATTCTCAAATGAAGCGTCTCCAATCCTAGATTAAGAAGGAAGGCAGTCATCGGCTGAGCCGTTGTGCCAAGATCCCTCATCAATTGCACCCTGGCCTTGGTTATGTACGCAGCAGAGCCGAAATCCCGGGTGTAGACCACTCCATGATAGGATTCATCCGGTTCATTCATCATCGGATAATTCGACCAATCTGTCTTTCCGCTGTCGATGATACAGCCTCCGATGCTGGTTGCATGCCCGTCCATGTATTTGCTGGTGGAATGGACGACAATATCCGCACCGAATTCAAAGGGGCGGCAAAGCACAGGAGTTGCAAATGTGTTATCGACAATCAAGGGCATATGATGCTTATGGGCAAGGCGTGCATATCTCTCGATATCAAGAACCTCCAAAGATGGGTTTGCAATGGTCTCTCCGAATATAAGCGTTGTCCTTGCATCGATCCTCTTTTCTATCTCTTCATCGCTCATGGAATAATCTATGAATCTTGCTTCAATTCCAAGCCTTTTGAAGGTAACCGAGAAAAGATTTGTAGTTCCGCCGTAGAGGTTTCCAAAACAAAGGAAATTATCCCCCGCTCCGGTGATATTCAATATGGAAATGAGAGTAGCGCTCTGACCGCTGGCAGTAAGCATTGCTCCAACACCGCCGCAAAGTGCGTTTATCTTCTTTTCCACCCAATCCAAAGTCGGATTGCTTATTCTTGAATAGATGTGTCCTGGAGCTGAGAGATCAAAAAGCTGGGCAAGCTGATCTGATGAATCATACTGATATGTCGTCGACTGGTAAATCGGGAGAATCCTTGGTTCTCCGTTCTTGCTTTCATATCCACATTGGATGCATTTTGTGTCTGTTTTCATATGTGACATTATTACCCAAAACGTTGTTTTGTAACATATCATTAACAGGAAAATAAGAAAAAAAAGAATTATTTTTGTTTTACATTGCTCTTATCTCTTTTAAGAAAAAGAAAATAAATAAAAAAAAGGGTCAACGACCCTTTATGGCTTGAGCAATTCTCACATTCCAGATAGATATCGGATTGTCAATGCATTCTGCATGAGCTCGGCCTTGCGCTGCTGCAGCTCTACATCGTTTTCAAGGATATCGATCTTCTTAATTAGGACATCCGCCTTGCTGCCGTAACCGGCATCCAATTCCATTTGAAGCAGTGAAAGCTGAGACTCAAGAAGACGCGCATTTGCTTCCAAATATCCTATATCGGCCAAAGCATAGGACGAGGAACGAAGACTCTGATTCAATTGCACAACAAGCTGGTCCTTAGCATTCTCAAGATCCAAACGTGCGCTTTCTGCCTGGCTTTTTGATCTGTTTATGCTGTTCAAAACCTTTCCGCCATCCCAAAGCGTTGTGGAAAACGCAACGGTTACGTTAAGCCCCCAATCATCACTATCCTTCCAGCCCTCTTGGAAAAGCGGGAAATGGGATCCACCATATCCCAGACTTACCTTCAAGGCAAGATCAGGCAGTCCATACATGCTTCCTTTTGCAATCTTTTCTGTAAGCTCTGCAACCTCGATCATGCCATTTGCCATCTGCAGATTCTTATTAGAAGGAGATAAAACCATTTTCTCCAACTCGTTCGGATCCATTGATACGATCTCCAGATATTCATTCTCATCCGGCACAAAACTTATGGAAGAAACATCAAGCTCATCAATTCCTGAAATCGTGCTAATGCTCGATAACAGATCGCTTTGCTGATTCTTGACCTGGGTCATTTCCACCTCGATCTCAGCCAAAGAAAGCTTTGCCTGCTGGTAATCGGTTTCAATCATTGTCCCCTGATTGAATGCATCCTCGGAAATCTCGACCAGGGATACAGCTTCAGCATGTGCCTGCTCAAGGTCGTCAATGATCAATCCGACATAATAGAGAGCTCCCAAATATCCTTCCAGTTCTACAGAAAGCTGATCGATCTTGCTGCTCTTTTCAATGTTCCTTATGTCCAAAACATTATTATACAGCTTGACCGAGTTACCGATCTTCCCCCAGGTGACCAAGGGCTGGGTCAAAGAAAGATTTGCCATATAATAAGTGTTTGCAAGCTCGATCGTATCCTTCACCGATACTGGAATCGGACCCATCTGCGTAGTGGCAGTGGTGGTGTAATCGATATCAAACGAAAGCGGATTGACCATATATATCCCCATAAGATCGAGATCGATCTGGGGCTGCCAGTTCGCCTTAGCATCCTTGACGTCCAAAACTGCCTGTTTTATGACTTCATCCTGTTTCAGCAGCTCTATGTTCGAAACGTTCATATTAGCTATCAGCTGCTCATATGAATAAGGACCTACAATGCTTTCATCGGCAAAAATCAATGCAGGCAGGATAAGGAAAAAAGCTATGAGAAAAAATATTCTTTTCATTCCTGCACCTCCTTCACCGTTTGTTTTCCTTGCTCAGCCTTCTTTTTATTCTTGCGATACTTTCTTCTCATCCTTCCCTTTTCCGACCAATAGTAGAATACGGGCATCACAAAGAGCGTAAGGAATGTGCCTGTAGTAAGACCGCCCATTATGACCTGTCCAAGAGGAACATAAACCTCGGCACCCTCTCCCTTTGCAATGGCCATCGGGATAACTCCCAATATAGTGGTGAGATTGCTCATGAGTATCGGGCGAAGACGCGATGTGGTCCCCTCCTTTATGTTTTCTCTGAGCATATCAAGCTCATCGCCATAGCTGAGCAAACCAAATGTATCGTAATCAGGATCGTATTCGATACCCTGCTCTTCAAGCCGTTTTTTCCTTCCGCTTTCCTGCAGCTGGTTCATATAGTCCACAAGGATGATGCCGTTGTTTACAAGCATACCCGACAGGGATATGACTCCCATCAGCGACACTATGTTCAGAGTGGAAGAGAACACTGCAAGAGAAAGCATTACACCTATTACGCAGAACGGGATGGTAACCATTATCAGAATAGGATGCTTGAACCGCTCGAAAACGATCACCATCACCATGTAAACAAGGAATATGCCGATAAGTCCGGCCTGCATCATAGGAACGATCGAATCTCCGATAAGCTCCCCTATTCCTCCTGTCCTGGTGCTTATGCCGGATGGAAGCGGATTCTCTTTAAGGTATTCATCCACTCTTCTCGAAACGCCGAATGTGCTTTCGGATACAAGCTGTGCAGAGATTGTTATGGTCCTGGACCTGTCGATATGATTGACCTGGGACAGCTCGGTTTCCGTCCTAAAATCAGCAATCGATGAGAAATTGAGCTTGCTGCCATTCTGGCTGGTAAGCGTGATGCCGTTCAAGACCTGATCGGTTACCGGCTGGTCCGCTATATCGCTTTCCAGGCGGATGTCATATCTCGATTTTCCATCTGATGGCGTGTAGATGCCCATATCCATGCCATTGAAGAGAATGGCGGTAGTCATTCCTGCCTCATAGCTCGTAAGGCCGACGGAGGATAGATAATCATAACTTGCATCAAGGACTGCGACTGTTGAATCGTAGTTGCTGTTAATGCTGGTGGAGATGACTTCAGGATCGCTCTTTAAAAACTCCTCTATCCTTATGGCGCTCTCATAAAGCTCCGTCATATCCGAACCGACCAGAGTCAGGCCATACCCGCCGCCTCCGCTGATAAAGCCGACCAGGTTGTCAAAACCGCCATTCTTTACAGATACATCCGCGCCAGGAAGGGCTGCAGAAACTTTATATTGCATATCTCTGATAATTTCATGAATATCCCTTTCTCTCTCTTTGACGGGAACAAGAACGGCATGGATATTTCCGGCATTCATCGTCTCTCCACGCTCTAGGATTTCTCCGCTCTTTCCGGCATAGCAGATATAAGTTTCAAGTTCAGGCACATTCTCAAGGAGTATCGACTCAACCCTTTCCATTCCTTTCTTCGTGTCATCAAGGCTGTAGCCATAAGGGAATTTGACTTTGATATAGAAATCATTGTTATCAGTAGAGGGTATGAATGCAAAGCCGACCTGAGTAAACAGATAAAGCGAAATAAGCAATAGTCCGACAGAAGCGAAAACAATGAAAAAGCCATGATTAAGGGAAAAACCTATCGCCCTGCGATAAAGATGCTCAAGCTTGTGAAGCCCTTTTATGAAAATATTTTCCTTAGCAATCTTCCTGCCCTGCCCATCCTTGAGGAAAAGCTTCAAGAAGAAAGGAATAAAGATTATTGCAACGGCAAGGCTGCTCGCAATGGCCAGCATGAATGTTATCGTAACAGGGAACAGGATCATTCCGACAATGCCTGAGAGCATTGATAGCGGAATGAATACGACTATCGTAGTCAAATTGGATCCGATGACGGACTTGTCCACAACATCGGTGCCTTTGTATATGGATTGGACAACCGTGTTCTCAAACCTTCCGTGCTCATCCTTCTTCTGATAGAATTTATAGACCTGGTCAAGAACAACAATTGAAGCATCCACTATTGCCCCAAGGGATACGACGATGCCGGAAATGCTCATCAGGTTCACGCTCAAACCAGCGACTCTCATGCCGATGAAGGTGAAAAAAACGCTCAGAGGTATTGAAAGTCCAATCACAAGCGTGGCCTTTCCGTCATTAAGGAATATGAATATGACAAGAACTGCGATGATTATGCCGAGTATTCCCGATTCGATTACTGTGGAAAGGGAGGACGTTATGACCTGGCTGTCATCGCTTATTATGCTGAATGAAAGGGCTCCGGAACTCATCTGCTCCTCCCTTTCGAGAATTTCTTTTATATTATTTATTATGCTTATCGAGTTTCCGCCGCTGCGCTTGCATACCTCGATTACGATGACATCCTTTCCATATGCCGATACGCTGTACCCAAGATCCCCATACGATATGTATACATCCGCAATATCTCCAAGACGGGTGATAATGCCATCCTCTGTTGCACCGACTGTCAGATTCCTTATTTCATCGAGGCTGTCATACGAACCATCATAGCGCATGCTTATCTCGCTGCCCGAATATTCTGCATTGCCAAGAGGGATGGAAAGATTGCTGTAGCTCAATACCTGGTATACATCCAATACGCTTATCGAACGGCTGTCCATCTTATCTAGATTGAGCTTGATCATGACTTCCGGCTCAATGGAGCCGAACACATCGACGTTCGAGACTCCTTCAAGCCTTGTAAACTGCGGGATAAGGTCGTCATTAACGTATTCGCTCAGCCTTGCCATATCAGAGCCGCCGGAAACGCTTATGGTTACAATAGGAAGCATATCCGCTCCTCCGACCATTGCCGTAGGAGTGCCGGAAAGTCCCTCTGGCAGGCTTGGAACAAGATCGGTTATCCTGTTTCTTACCTCGGTCAGCATCTCATAAGCATCAACCCCGTCTGCAAAGCTTATGGTGATGACGCCTACGCTGTTTGTAGCCTGGCTGGACATGCTTTTATAATTCTGAAGAGTGACAAAATCATTTTCCATGACATTTATCACCGTTTCCTCGATATCCTCGCCGCTTGCACCGGGATATACAGCAAAAACATATACCTGAGGGGTGTTTATATCCGCCATGAACTCTATGTTCACATCATATAGGCTTACAAGGCCGAAAACCGCAAGAGCTATCAGTATCATCATCAGCACCACGGGGTGCTGGACACTGTATCGGCTTATTTTCACTTGACCGCCTCCACCACTGCAACAAGCTGACCGTCGAATACGGAATCCTGTCCATCGACGACAAACAGCGTTTCCGCATATTCTTCACCAACAGCAAAATAACTTCCATCTCCGCCCAGATCAGGAAGAGTGATGTTCTTGACTGTTGACGTTTTGCTATCATAAATGTAGAGGCTTCCGTCCAGTTTCTTTATTCCTTCGCTCAACGACAGCACGGCAGACAATTTCTCATATACAATGCGTATTTTGACATACATTCCAACAGCAAAATCAGCTCTGGAATCATCAAGCCTGATCTTCAAAGAAAATGTCTTGCTCGCTGGATCGATATACGGACTGATCGAGACCAGAGAAGCAGATGTGGACTTTCCGTCATCCGGATTAGAAACCTCGAATTCAAGCAGGTCCTTATTGTTTTTTATAATCGAATAATATTTTTCCGGAACATTAACATTTACGACCAGATTATCCAAATCGGCAATCACAGCAAGAGGCTGCGAAGATGATGCCAAGGAGCCGGTAGTACCGAAGCTCTGCAGCACAGTGCCTGAGACAGGTGCTTTCACACTTGAATAAGAAAGCTGCAGCTCAGCCAGATCCAATTGCGCCTTCGCTGCATCCCTTTGGGCTTTCACAGTCTCATAATCCTGTGTGGTGACAGCACCTGATGCCTTGAGCTTCTCCATCCTGGAAAAAGCGCTTTCCAACGCAAGATACTGCGCTTCGGCCTGACTCTGCTGAAGTTCGTAAGCCTGAGGATCGACCAAGGCTATAACCTGGTCTTTCTCGACATGATCGCCCGCTTCGATATAATAATCGAGAATAGTCCCCTGCACAAAAGGTACCACGGGCACCAGGCTGTCAGATTCAACATATCCGGAAAGCTCGATATAAGAGGAAATATCCATCCGCTCAGGCTTTTCAACCACAACAGCAGGAGGCGGAGCTGTATAAGTCACAGCAGGCCGTGAGCCGAAATAAGATTTCATGCCGAAGTAAAGACCGGCAAGAATCAGGATAAGAACAAGAAACATCAAAAAGGATAAGAATTTTTTTCCCTTCATAACAAAACCTTTATTGCAGCAATCATCCTGCACAATCTCAAAATATATGATTTCAAGTACAAAAACAAACATTTGGTGAAAGATTTTTGATATACATGTGCAAAATCATACACTTATTTATTATTTTTATGGACTTCTATATTAAGCATCTTTTTATTGACACTTTTTAACAATTTTGTAAAAATACAGCCATGCCGGATTATTCACAATTATTGGAAAAACAAAAGCTTTTCTTTTCTACAGGAAGCACATTGGACATCGGTTTCAGAAAAGATGCATTAAAAAGGCTGTATAAAGCATTGAAGGCCGAGGAGGCCGGGCTGCTTTCTGCGCTCACCCTCGATCTTGGCAAGAGCGCTACTGAAGGTTTTGCCACAGAAGTCGGAATCGTGCTTTCCGAATTGAAGATGGCGATTACGCATGTACATAAATGGGCTTCGAAAAAGAGGGTGCATACGGCCCTTCTCCATTTCCCCTCCTCTTCTTACATAATCAAGGAGCCTTATGGGAATGTGCTTATCATGAGTCCTTGGAACTATCCAGTGCAGCTCACGCTTGTCCCGCTTATCGGCGCGCTTGCCGCAGGGTGCACCGCAATAGTAAAACCCTCGCGCTACAGCGCCAATACCAGTAAGATGCTGAAAAAAATCATAGAATCGACCTTTGATGAAGCTCATGTTGCACTAGTAGAGGGAGGAAGGGAGGAAAATGAAGCCCTTTTGAAGCTCGAATGGGACTACATATTCTTTACAGGAAGCCCGAATGTAGGGCGCATCGTGCAAAAAAAAGCGGCAGAGGATCTCACGCCGACAACTCTCGAGCTGGGAGGAAAGAGCCCTGTAATCATAGACGAGAGCGCCAATATCAAGATTGCTGCCTCAAGGCTCACATTTGGAAAGTTCATGAATGCTGGACAGACCTGCATAGCCCCCGATTATGTATTCATCCATAAATCCAGAACAAAGGAATTTTTGGAGCAGATGAAGATACATATCGAAAAATGCTACGGAAAGGATCCCATGTCAAATCCGGAGTTCGGCAAGATCATCAACAAGCATCATTTTGAGAGGTTGAACGGCCTTATTGCAGGGTCTCCGGTTTATTTTGGAGGAGGATCTGACGAAGAAAAGAACAAGATAGAGCCGACGATACTCTTTCCTGCTGGAAAGGATGAGCCGATAATGCAGGAGGAGATTTTCGGACCTATCCTCCCCGTAATGGAATATGAGAATCTTGATGATGTGATTTCTTTCATCAGAAACAGGCCCCACCCTCTTGCGCTATATGTATTCAGCAACAATAAAAGGAATATAGAGAAAATCCATTCAAGCATCCGTTTCGGAGGCGGATGCATAAATGATTGCATAATGCATATCGTCAGCCACAACCTTCCTTTCGGAGGCTTCAGGCAATCCGGGCTTGGCGCTTATCATGGAAGAAAGAGTTTTGAAACCTTCACCCATGAAAAGAGCATTCTTAACCATCATCTTCATCCAGATATCACATTGCGCTGTCCGCCGTACAAAAACAAGCTTGGCATCATAAAATTGATGCTAAGATAAAAGAAATGGAGGAGAAATGAAAAAAAACTGTTTTGCACTGATTTTACTTTTTATAGTGTCGTCCGCACTTTTTGCAGCGTTCAACCCTGCCTACAGCGATTATCTGTTTTATACGCTGGAAGATTACGAGGCGGATGAAGAATATCTGGCTCAAGCACTTTCAAGCGCTGAGAGCAACAGCGAAAAGAGCAGCATCCTCTGGCGACAGAGCAGAAACATCCTGACTCAGGGAGACGGCCTCGATAAAAACGACAAGGAAGGAAGATTTGCAAAATACGAGGAAGCTGAAGCGCTGGCCATAAAGTCGATAGAGCTGGAGCCAAATGCCGATGCATACCATTGGAAGAGTTCTGCTGTCGGGCGCTGGGGCCAGACAAAAGGACCGCTCAACTCGCTCTCGAAAGCCCCTGCAATGCTGGAAGATGTAAAGATGGTTGTCGATACATTCGGCTATGATTACACCGATGCATGGTATGTGCTTGGAATTCTTTACAACCAGCTGCCAGGATGGCCGATAAGCTTCGGAGATACGAATGCTGCCATCAGCTACATGAGGAAAAGCTTGGATACCAGGATCATCGGAAGAGGACTGTTCCTTACGCTATATCAGGAGCTTTCCGATCAGCTTTATGATAGGAACTGGGATGCTAAAAAGAGAGCTAAGGAATTCGATAAGATGAAGAAATCCTATGACAAGGAAAGCCTCCCGAGCGAAAAGATGAAATACTATGAGGGATCGGAAGGTTCTTCGAAAGTCCCCTTCTATTCCACTGTGCCTCTTTCCAAGATGAGCGACAGGCAGGAAGCCGTAATGCTTCTAAGATATGCCGAGGCTCTTTACAAGGCCAAAGAAAATCCATTAGAGTCAGAAACGGAAAAATACAATGAAATCGTCGCACGGCTCGGAGAAATCACCTGAAATCAAAACAGGAAACAACTATAATATCGATATTTATCCGCATTTGGAAAACGCCGTCAGAGGTCTAATCACAGGTCTTGTGACGGCGCCTTTCATCACATTGTTTGCAAATATGGTCCACTTTACGACCGTATTCAACACAGAGCATCGGTTTCTTATCCTTTTTCTCCCGGCAGGAGCTGCAATAATCCTTTTCACTTATTCGCGTTTCGGGGCCTCAAGCAAAAAGATAACCAGCACTGCGATCAAGGAAATCCATCAGGCTGAGGATAACGAGGATATCAGCGAGGCAGATAAGCTTATAACCCCAGGCATGGGGATCATCTCCTTTTTCACTGCCGGGCTCAGCCATCTTCTTGGCGCCTCTGTCGGAAAAGAAGGCGCGGGAGTGCAGATCGGATTTACATGCGCAAGCTCGATGAGCCGTCTTGAGAGAAAGATACGGGGCTCCAGCCGCTTGGATTATTATCTTATGAGCGGATCTGCTGCAGCCTTCTCCTCCCTTTTTTCTGCTCCTGTCGCAGGCACGCTTTTTGGTGCACACCTGGCCAGCCCCAAGCTCAGCAGGATGGATGCATACCTGCCGTGCCTTATCAGCTCCTTCACCTCAAACATGGTCTCCCAGGCTTTGCATATCCATGTCATCGGAATTCCTGCTTTCACACCGCTGGAACTAAACAGCACAAACTTCATATCTGTTCTGCTCATAGCCATCCTTGTAGGCTTTGCAAGCAACCTTACATGCCAGATGCTGGAGTTCTTCAAAGAAAGGATGAACAGCCTTTATTCCTTCAATAAATATCTGAAGGTTATAATCCCCGCCCTTTTACTGACGCTTTTTTCCATTGCAGTATTCTTCGTATCCGGAAGCTTCAGCTACAACGGCCTTTCTTCCGATTTAATCAGTAAAGCGGTTCTCGGAGAAAGCAACATATATGACTTCCTTGTCAAGACCGTTCTTGTCCTTTTGTCTTTGTCCGCAGGATTTCAGGGAGGAGAGGTCGTTCCATTGCTGGTCCTCGGCGCCACCCTTTCAGCTTCTGTTGCAGAAGCCTTCATGCTTCCTGTTGCCCCCTTGGCTGTACTTGGCGCCGTCGGATTCTTATCAGGAGGGATGAAGCTTCCTCTAGTGACATTTTTCCTTGGCATGGAGCTCTTTGGATATGACGAGCCAAGGCTGCTTTTTGTCATGACTGTCGTATCCTTCCTTTCAAGCGGAAAAAGCGGAATATATTCTCAGCAGCGCGTAATTTAAAGAAAAGAGATTGACGGAATGCTGTATTTATATTAACGTATGAACAGATATTCATATGTTCAATGGAGAATCCAATGAAACAATATACATACAGATTAAAAACGGATATCGATGAAAACAGCTTCAAGCCCGATTTCGAATATAAGAGAGAGGGGGATTTTCTGATTGTTGAAAGCAACAAAAAAAGAAGCAAAATAACAAAGGAACTGCTTGATTCAAAAATAATTACAAGCCCCAAAACAATAATATTGGATGCCAAGGCCGACTGCATCGGCTGTGCGAACAAGGTTGAATGCGCGCTGAAAAACCATCCTTTAGTAGAAGAGGCAAGCTTCGATTTTGAAAGAAACAGGCTTACTGTCTCAGGATACATGAATGAAGATGAGATAAAGCAGGAGACATTAAAAATAGATGATGACATCTCTTTTTCTTCAAAAGAAAAGAGGATGACGATATATGCAGAAACCGATTGCCCTTCATGCGCGGCAAAGGTTGAAAGAGCGCTTAACGGGCATGAAGGAATAAATAATGCTATATTCGATTTTGAAAGAAAAACGATCAGCCTCTCAACCGATCTTGATGAAAATGCTGTAAAGGAAATCTGCAAAAGCGCTGACGAGGACATAAGCTTTTTGGAAAAAGGAAAAAAATACGAGCTAAAGGTGAAAATCGATTGCGCAGCTTGCGCACAGAAGGTTGAAAAGGCTCTTAGGAGGACAGAGGGAATCGAAAGTGCAGATTTCAACTATCAAAGAGGAAGATTGACAGTTTCTGGCACACTATCGATAGAGGATATAAAACGGATATGCAAGCAAACTGAAGAAGACATCGAGTTTATCGACGATGGAAAAATTGAAAGAAACGGCATCGATTACAATTTGGCCAGAATACTGTTATCTTTAGCAATCTTTCTCGTCTCTAAAATGCTTAAAATCCCCTACCTTGCCATCTTAGCCTATGCCGTTTCTGGTTATGATGTTCTTTTGAAAGCTATAAGAAACATCCTGAAAGGAAAAGTGTTCGATGAGAATTTCTTAATGAGCATTGCAACGGTCGGCGCACTCTTCATCTCCAGCTACGAGGAAGCCGCCGGAGTCATGATTTTCTACCAGATCGGTGAGTATTTCCAGCAAAAAGCGGTTACAAGAAGCAGAAAAAGGATCGGTGATCTGATGGACATGACAGAAGAGTATGTCACAGTGCTTGATGATGGAAATGAGAAGATTGTAAAGCCTGAAGAAGTCAAAATCGATGAAGTCATAAAAATCAAAAGCGGAGAGAAGGTTGCTTTAGACTGCACCATACTTGAAGGGACTTCCTTTCTGGATCAAAGAGCGCTTACAGGAGAAAGCATACCTGTCAAAGCCTCTCCTGGCGATTATATCATGAGCGGAAGCATAAATGGACAGGGAATACTGACAGCAAGAGTCCAAAAGACATACCAGGACAGCACTGCAAGCAAAATAAGGGATCTGATGGATTCAAGCAGTACGAAAAAAGCAAAGAGCGAGCGCTTCATAACAAGATTCAGCAGGTATTATACGCCCGCTGTTTGCCTAATTGCTTTGGCCGTTGCTGTTTTGATCCCCTTAGCTACCGGTGCGGATGCAAAAACTGGAATATACAGAGCATTGAGCCTCTTAGTGATCTCATGCCCATGCGCTTTGGTGCTTTCAATTCCCCTTTCCTATTTTGCTGCGATAGGAAGCTTTGCAAAAAATCAGATTCTTGTGAAAAACGCAGAAGGGATTGAAAGGCTTTCGAAAGTAAAAACCGTTGCCTTCGACAAGACAGGCACGCTCACAAAAGGCAACTTCAAGGTCATCAATATTAATGCGCACAACAAGAATAGCGAAGAGCTTTTATCGATTGCTGCAAGTTTGGAAAAGGAAAGCAGCCATCCGGTTGCCCACTCAATTCTTGATGCATATAAAGGTAAAACATTTCTTAAAGCAGAGAATGTGAGGGAAATACCTGGCATAGGCCTTGAGGGGACCATAGACGGCATCAAATACCGTATTGGAAAAACTGGGTGCCCAGAAAGGCTGAAAAAAGATGATTTCGGCACTGTATGCCATGTTGAAAAAGATGGAATATGCATGGGATATATCGTAATCCGAGACGAAATAAAGGAAGAAAGCGAGAGTGCAATCAAGAGGCTTAAGAAGCTTGGGGTTGAAAAGACTGTAATGCTCAGCGGGGATAATGCTGCATCTGCTTGCCAGATAGGAAGAAAGCTGCACATCGATGAGGTTCACTCATCCCTGATGCCAAAGCAGAAGCTTGAGAAGCTCGATAAGCTCATAAAAGAAAAGAGTCCAGTATGCTATGTCGGAGATGGAATGAACGATGCGCCGGCGCTCATGAGGGCCGATATCGGCGTTGCAATGGGCGGAGTGGGAAGCGATGCCGCAATAGAAGCTGCAGATGTGGTAATAATGAATGACGATCTGAATAAGCTTGCAGATGCTATTGCAATAGCAAAAAGAACGCAGATGATAGTCATGGAAAACATCATTCTCTCTCTTGGGATCAAAATTGTGGTAATGCTATTTTCCATCATAGGACTTGCTAGCATGTGGCTTGCAGTTTTTGCGGATACAGGCGTCTGCTTCATTGCGGTGCTCAATGCCATGAGGGCAATGAGATTGAAAAAACAAGTATGAGCAATCCTTATATCGCCATTCCTTTTACGGTGGTTCACAAAAATAAGGAATATTGCTAAACTTTTTTTCATGGACGAGAACCTGATAAGAAACATCGGCATCATGGCACATATCGATGCCGGGAAAACGACAACCACTGAAAGAATACTTTTTTACACAGGGGAAAACCACCGCATAGGTGAAGTTGACAACGGGGAAGCGACCATGGACTGGATGCAGCAGGAGCAGGACCGTGGAATAACGATCACGAGCGCGGCAACCACATGTTTTTGGAAAAACCATCAGATAAACATCATTGACACCCCGGGCCATGTGGACTTCACTGCGGAGGTAGAAAGATCGCTTAGGGTTCTCGACGGAGCAGTGGCGGTGTTTTGCGCCGTAGGCGGCGTAGAGCCGCAGACAGAAACTGTCTGGCGTCAGGCTGATACCTATTCCGTCCCAAGAATCGCATTCGTCAACAAGATGGATCGTCTTGGTGCGGATTTCTATTCCGTTCTCGGCCAGATGGTTAAGAAACTCGGGGCAAATCCTTGCCCGCTTTTCATCCCTGTAGGCAGTGAAAACGGTTTTTCCGGAGTAATAGATCTCTTGAAGATGCGTTATGTCACATTTTCAGGGGAACAGGGCGAGCAGATCATGTATTCCGATATTCCTGAAGAGATGGGAGAAAAGGCTGCAGAATGGAGAGAAAAACTCATCGACCAGGTCTCCTCTTTCTCCGATGAGATTACAGAGCTCTATTTTGAAGGGGCTCAAATACCGGAAGAATTGATAAAAAAGACGATCAGGAAGGCAACTTTGGAGCGCACGCTCATGCCTGTCTTTGTCGGGTCTTCCCTTAAAAACATCGGGGTGCAGACGCTTTTGGACGGAATCGTGGACTTCCTGCCCTCCCCTGTTGAAATGCCGGCAATCGAAGCGATCAACAACAAAAACGGCAAGAGCGTCGAGGTGACGCACAGCCCGAATGCAAATCTTGAAGCCCTTATTTTCAAAATCCAGGTAGACCCGCAGGCAGGCCCGATGTGTTTTGTCCGAGTATACTCCGGAGTGCTGAAAAAAGGTGTTGCCGTCTATAATGCGACAAAAGAAAAGAAAGAGAGGATCAACCGCCTGCTTAGGATGCATGCCGACAGGAGCGAGGAGCTTTCTGAAATAAAGGCGGGGGATATCGGGGTGATAGTTGGTTTCAAGCAGGCACAGACCGGGGATACAATAGCAACAGAAAGCGCTCCGTATCTTCTGGAGAAGATGGTATTTCCCAAGCCGGTCATAACTATTGCCATTGAGCCGAAGACGACGGATGCGCAGGACAAGCTGAAAAAAGCATTGGAGATGCTTGCCATGGAGGATCCGACGTTCACTTACAAGGATGACCAGGAAACAGGCCAGCTTGTCATTTCGGGAATGGGCGAGCTGCATCTTGATGTTCTTGTAACCAGAATAACAAAGGAAATGAAAATCGATGCAAGGGTTGGCAACCCGCAGGTCACCTACCGCGAATCGATCCTTTCAGAGGCGTCTGCTGAAGAAAAGTTCGATCGCGTGATTGCAAACAAAGAGAACACAGCTTCCGTTACAGTCAAGGTCAGGCCTTTAGGCCAAGGCTCTGACAATGTCTGCAAAATCAGCGCAAAGACAAGGGACGTGCCTGAAGAGATCATTGCTGCTATGCGGGCAGGCATCGAAGGATCGCTCTCAAGCGGGATCAAGTTCGGTTACGAATGTACCGGAATTGAAGCGGACATCACGTCCTTTAACTACGACGAGCTGACCTCAACTCCATTTGCCTTCACCTCCTGTGCCGCCGCCGCTTTTGACAAGGCATGCACGCAAGCCGGACCGGTTTTGATGGAGCCTGTGATGAAGGTGCAGGTCTCAAGCCCGTCCGAATACATCGGTGAAGTGATCGGTTCAATAACCCAGAGGATGGGCATAGTTGAGTCGATGGAGTCCAAAGTCGGGGGGGATGTTGTCAATGCTCAAGTCCCTCTTGCGAAAATGTTCGGTTACACCACCGTTCTCAGGTCAGCGACCCAGGGACGGGGATCGTTCTCGATGGAATTTTCGCATTATGCACAGAAATCCTGATTCAGGATCTTATTTGTTAACGTAGCATCTAGGAGAATGTCAACATGGAAAAAGTTAGCAATTTGCAAGAAATTTTTGCAAACAACCTCAAGCACAAGAGAAAGAAAAAAGGTCTCACGCAGGCCAAGCTTGCAGACCTCGTAGGAGTCTCGACATCGTTTATTACTGAAATCGAAACAGCCAGAAAGGCTCCGTCGTTCCAGACGATAGAAAAAATCGCATCCGTTCTTGAAACGCCTGCATGGACGCTTTTCAGCGAATACAGCGATATAAAATCGCAGAGTGACAACAACGACAGCCAGGAGCTGATGAGATTTCTGCTGAAAAACAAGATCAGCGACATAATCGAGGAAGTCATCAAATGACCCAAGCCCGCTATGCGGGTTTTTATTTGAGCCCGTAAGTCAAGAGGAAGATGAAAAATAAGAATTTGAAAGAAATCGATTGACAAAAGGCCATGAATAAGTGAACCTTGGAGTACAAGGTTTAAGAAAGAAACTTATTATTTAAGCGCTCTTGTTTACTGTGGTAGGTAAGAAGAAAGAGCGCTTAATTTATATCCGGCGAGCTTGACTTTCAGCTTTTCGAATCCGTCCTCCTTTGCTACAGAGTAGATGTCATGGTGATGAAGGAGGGAAAGACCTATCCTGAGCATATGGTTTGCTACTGCCACAGCCGCCTTGCCATGGTATAGGAGTTCCTTCTTTTTCTTATAAGCGAATCTTGAAAGAGGGCAGGAGGGGTTGTACTTGTGGGTGAGTATGGAAGATGCACCTTGTACGATGTTTCTTCTAACACACCGGCACCCCATCTTCGTCACCTTTCCATGGATGTTGGTAATCCCGCTCTGGTTGAGCTTCGGCACAAGGCCTGCATAATTCATGAGCTGCTCCGGCTTGGAGAACCTCGAGCCGTCACCCACATAGGCGATGAGGGTTGCGGCATTGACAAGTCCGATCCCAGGCATGGAGAGCCAGGCCAGGGCCTCCTGTGGATGGCGGAGGCAGATGTTGACAAGCTCCTGTTCCACAGCCTTGAGCTGAAGCTGGACGAGATCCATCCCGTCGTTCAGTATCCTTGCAATATTTGCGGCCTGTCCGGACAGGAGCTCTTCCACGATCCCGTGCCTGTATTCCGCCTCTTCCTTGCATCGTTTCTTGGCTATCTCGGGATGGCCTACGCCGTTGAAGAGTGCGAAGAACTTGTTGAACTTGGACGTCTCGTCCTCCTTCAGGAACACATGGAAAGAGACTGCCGACCTTTCGGCCTGCTCCTCTTCGCTGGGAACTGATACCGTAGGCCATGCCTCCCTCCTCATGTCCCTTCCTATGCATGCAATCTTCATCGCATCCGCCTTGTCCGTCTTCCTCTGGCTGTCCCAGATCAGCCGGAGCTGTGCGGGATTGAGTACGACCACCTCCGCAGCCGTGTGATTGATGAGGAAGCGGGCGAGGTTGAACGAGGAGCTCCCCGCCTCCATGATGACAAGATCCCCGTCTCCCATCTCCTCCAGAAGACGGACATAGCCGTCATCATCCTTCGTCATTTTTCCTGTGAAGTTATGCCGGCGGACATAACCTTCCCCGTAAAGCCTGCAGCCGCAATAGGTCTGCTTGCCGAGATCCAGCCCTATTATTGAGGGCCACGTCTGATGAGTGTATGCCATATACACCTCCGCAAGTGGTTTGACGATGTCCAGGAGGCGTCATTACAGAGATTTGGCAGTATGTGTTCTCATTTTTATTATAGAGGTCGGCCCGGCATGCAGGCATGCACGGGCAGCCTCACAAGATACTTCGATGACCAGCGACTTGTGTAAATTTTTTTCCAGAAGTAACCCCATCGAATGATGTGTCCTTCACAAACCCGCTCGCATAGTCACCGGCTCCTGACTCCGTCAAGTCAAGATTACCACCGATACTGCATCTTTGTAATTCATACTTTCCTGACTTACGGGCTCAGTGTATTTTTT